>NZ_AQWU01000048.1 GCF_000376265.1 Thermus igniterrae ATCC 700962 | reverse complement strand
TTCCCTGGGGCTGGAGCTTGAGGTGGTGGCCCGTCCCTACGCGGGGGTGCGTGGGGTCTGGGTGCGGGAGGGGGAGGAGGCGCCGGAGCTTCCGCGGGAGAGGGGGTTCAAGCCCTTGCCCAAGCGGTGGGTGGTGGAGCGGACCTTCGCCTGGCTTGGGCGGAATCGGCGGCTTGCCAAGGACTACGAAGCTAACCCTCGGGTGAGCGAGGCCTGGGTGTATCTGGGCATGCTACGCTTGTTGGTGAAGCGGCTGGCTAGGGCCGCGTAGCTGGCCGTGGAGGACTTTTACGACAGCCTCTTATTTCGAGCCCCTCTACCCTGAGAAGGGATCTGTTTATTGGGAAGTGGGAACGGTGGCGTTGCTTGACCCCTATCTGGGTATTGGATACGACTATCGCTTTAATGAGCAATTTTACGTGGGCGGAGGAGTGAACGTTTTTCCCCTGCACTTGCTTTTGGGGGGTTTACTTGGAGGAGGGGCTGGTTTGGCTGCCTTTAGCCTTTGGTCTATCTTCCCGACCATCCATCTAGGGGTGTTCCTTTACTAAGGCCGAGGGAGGCCAGGGGGCACCTCTAGGGGTGTCCCCTTGCCTTTTCGACCTTTTGGTATACTGCACACAGGATGCAAGCCCTGGGCTTCCGTCGTCCTAACCAGGTGCGCGAGGCGGTCTACGGCCACCTCAAGGGCCTTCTCCTCTCGGGGCGCTTCGCCCCGGGGGAGCGGCTTTCCGAGCCCCTCCTGGCCCAGGAGCTCGGGGTGTCCCGCACCCCGGTGCGGGAGGCCCTCATGCGCCTGGCCGAAGAGGGGCTGGTGGAGCTGGTGCCCGGCAGGGGGGCCAGGGTGAGGGTCTTCACCCCGGAGGAGGTGGAGGAGGTCTACGGGGTGAGGGCCCTTTTGGAGGGGGAAGCCGCGCGGGAGGCCGCCTTGCGGGCCACCCCCTGGGAGCTGGCCGAGCTGGAGGCCCGCCTCAGGGCCATTGACGAGGCCCCACCGGAGGACTACCCCGAGCAGATGCGCCGGGACCTGGAGTTCCACCGGGCCCTGGTGCGGCTTTCGGGCAACCGCACCCTCTACCGCCTCTACGAGGACCTCCTCTCCACCCTGGCCCTGGCCCGGAGCGCCCTGCCCACCCTCTCCCAGGAGGAGGCCACCCGGCAGGAGCACCAGGCCATCCTCGAGGCCCTAAAGCGGCGGGCCCCCGAGGAGGCCAGGCGGGCGGTGGAGGCCCACGTGTACCGCTTCCGCGACCTGGTGGTGGGAGCCTTGCGGAAAGGAGGCCTATGAACCTGGACCTGGCCTATCGGCAGGCGGTGCTCAGCGTGGCGGGGAACCCCCGGGTGGAGGCCCTGATCAAGGGGCGGGCCCGGAGCCTGGTGCGCCGGTACGTGGCGGGGGAGACCCTGGAGGAGGCCCTACGGGCGGCGGAGGCCCTCGAGGCCCAAGGCGTCCACGCCATCCTGGACCTCCTGGGGGAGATGGTGCGCTCGGAGGCGGAGGCCAGGGCCTTCCAGGCGGGCATCCTGGAGCTGGTGCGGGCGGTGGCTGGGCGTCCTTGGCCCAAGTACGTGTCCTTGAAGCTCACCCAGCTGGGCCTGGACCTTTCCCAGGACCTGGCCCTGGCCCTGTTGCGGGAAATCCTCCAGGAGGCCGAGCCCCGGGGGGTCTTCGTGCGCCTGGATATGGAGGACTCCCCCCGGGTGGAGGCCACCTTGCGCCTTTACAAGGCCCTGCGGGAGGAAGGCTTCTCCCAGGTGGGGCTGGTCTTGCAAAGCTACCTCTTCCGCACGGAGAAGGACCTCCTGGACCTCCTCCCCTACAGGCCCAACCTGCGCCTGGTCAAGGGGGCCTACCGGGAGCCCAAGGAGGTGGCCTTCCAGGACAAGCGCCTCATTGACGCAGAGTTTCTGCACCTGGGGAAGCTGGCCCTCAGGGAGGGGCTTTACGTGGCCTTCGCCACCCACGATCCCCGGCTCATCGGGGAGGTGAAGCGCTACACCGCGGCCATGGCCATCCCCAAGGAACGCTTTGAGTTCCAGCTCCTCTATGGGGTGCGCATGGAGGAGCAGCGGCGCCTGGCCCAGGAGGGGTACACCGTGCGGGCCTACGTGCCCTACGGCCGGGACTGGTACCCCTACCTGAGCCGGCGCATCGCCGAGCGGCCGGAGAACCTGCTCCTGGTCCTCAGGAGCCTTGTGCAGGGTTAAGGAGGCAGGCCATGACGGTGGAACCCTTTCGCAACCAGCCCATAGAGACCTTCCAGACCGAAGAGGCCAGGCGGGAGATGCGGGAGGCCCTCAGGCGGGTCCGCTCGGAGTTCGGGCGGCACTGGGGCCTCTACCTGGACGGGGCCTGGGTGGACACCCGGGAGAGGATCCTCTCCCTAAACCCTTCGGCCCCCAGCGAGGTGGTGGGGAGCACGGCCAAGGCGGGGCGGGCCGAGGCGGACGCCGCCCTCGAGGCCGCCTGGCGGGCCTTCGCCACCTGGAAGGACTGGCCCCAGGAGGACCGTAGCCGCCTCCTCCTGAAGGCCGCCGCCCTCATGAAGCGGCGCCGGCGGGAGCTGGAGGCCACCTTGGTCTACGAGATCGGCAAGAACTGGGTGGAGGCCAGCGCCGAGGTGGCCGAGGCCATAGACTTCCTGGAGTACTACGCCCGCCAGGCCCTGAAGTACAAGTACCCCTCCGTGGAGGTGGTGCCCTACCCCGGCGAGGACAACGAGAGCTTTTATATCCCGTTGGGGGCCGGGGTGGTCATCGCTCCTTGGAACTTTCCCATTGCCATCTTCACCGGGATGATGGCCGGGCCGGTGGTGGTGGGGAACACCGTGGTGGCCAAGCCCGCCGAGGACACGGTGGTCATCGCCGCCAAGGTCTTTGAGATCCTCCACGAGGCGGGCTTCCCCCCGGGGGTGGTGAACCTCCTCCCCGGGGAGGGGAAGGAGGTGGGGGCCTACCTGGTGGAGCACCCCAGGACCCGCTTCATCAACTTCACGGGGAGCCTGGAGGTGGGCCTCTGGATCCACCAGGCGGCGGCCAGGCTGGCCCCCGGGCAACGCTGGCTCAAGCGGGTCTTCCTGGAGCTGGGGGGTAAGGACGCCATCATCGTGGACGAGACCGCGGATCTGGAGGCGGCCACCGAGGGCATCCTGGTCTCCGCCTACGGCTTCCAGGGGCAGAAGTGCTCCGCGGCCAGCCGCCTCATCGTCACCGAAAAGGCTTACGAACCCCTCATGGAGCGGGTCCTGGCCCGGGCGGAGCGCCTGGTGGTGGGCCCCGCGGAGGAGAACCCCGACCTGGGCCCCGTGGCCTCCAAGGCCCAGGAGGAGAAAATCCTCTCCTACATTGAGATCGGCCAGGGGGAAGGAAAGCTGGTCCTGGGGGGTAAGCGCCTGGAGGGGGAGGGCTACTTCCTGGCCCCCACGGTGTTCACCGAGGTGCCGCCCACGGCCAAGATCGCCCAGGAGGAGATCTTCGGCCCGGTGCTTTCGGTGATCCGCGTCTCCGACTTCGCCGAGGCCCTGGAGGTGGCCAACAACACCGTCTATGGCCTCACCGGCGGGGTCTACTCCCGCAAGCGGGAGCACCTGGAGCGGGCCCGGCGGGAGTTCCACGTGGGCAACCTGTACTTCAACCGCAAGATCACCGGGGCCCTGGTGGGGGTCCAGCCCTTTGGCGGCTTCAACCTCTCGGGTACGGACACCAAGGCGGGCGGTCCCGACTACCTCCTGCACTTCCTGCAGATGAAGAGCGTGGCCGAGCGCTTCTAGGCTGACCCCCAGGAGGGGGCTAGACCCCAAGGGTAGCTTGGGCTATCCTTGGGGCATGGTCCGTCCCTTCGCCCGCTGGTGGTCCGGCTAGGCCCCGGGGCGGAGGCGGTCTTTCCCCCGGGGTGCACCCCGGGGGTTTCCCTTAGGGAGCGGCATGGAGACCATCAGACCCTTCCGAAAAACCCTCCTGGCGGACCTGGAGACCCCGGTGACCGCCTACCTGAAGCTTGCGGAAAAGGCCCCGGTGAGCTTCCTCCTGGAATCCGTGGAGCGGGGGCGGCAGAGCCGCTTCTCCATCGTGGGGGTGGGGTCCCGGCGCACCTTCCGCCTCAAGGAGGGGGTCTTCACCGTGAACGGGGAGAGGGTGCCCACGGAAGACCCCTTGCGCACCCTCTACCAGGCGGTGCAGGCCCCCCTGGAGCGCCACCCCGACCTTCCCCCCTTCTTCGGCGGGGTGGTGGGCTACGCCGCCTACGACCTCATCCGCCACTACGAGCGGCTTCCCGCCCTCAAGCCGGACGACCTGGGCCTGCCCGACCTCCTCTTCGTGGAGCCCGAGGTGGTGGTGGTCTTTGACCACCTGAAAAACCTTCTCCACCTGGTGGCCCCGGGCACCGACCCCGAGGAGGCCGAATCCCGGCTCCGCTGGGCGGAGGGGAGGCTTAGGGGCCCCCTTCCCGGGGTGCCGGGGGAGCGGGCGGGGGGGAGGGCCCGCTTCCAGGCCAACATGACCAAGGAGGCCTACCTGGAGGCGGTGGCAAAGGCCCTGGCCTACATCCGCGCGGGGGACATCTTCCAGGTGGTCCTCTCCCTCAGGCTTTCCTCCCCCCTCACCGTCCACCCCTTCGCCCTCTACCGGGCCCTAAGGAGCGTGAACCCCAGCCCCTATATGGGCTACCTGGACCTGGGGGAGGTGGTCCTGGTCTCCGCCAGCCCGGAAAGCCTCCTGCGCTCCGACGGGCGCAAGGTGGTGACCCGGCCCATCGCCGGCACCCGGCCCCGGGGCCAAGACCCCGAGGAGGACCAGAGGCTGGCGGAAGAGCTTCTGGCGGACGAGAAGGAGCGGGCGGAGCACGTGATGCTCCTGGACCTCTCCCGCAACGACCTGGGCCGGGTGTGTGCCTTCGGCACGGTGCGGGTCCTGGAGCCCCTGCACGTGGAGCCCTACTCCCACGTGATGCACCTGGTCTCCACCGTGGAGGGGGTTCTGGCCGAGGGCAAGACCCCCCTGGACGCCCTGGCCAGCGTCCTCCCCATGGGCACGGTCTCCGGGGCCCCCAAGATCCGGGCCATGGAGATCATTGAGGAGCTGGAGCCCCACCGGCGCGGGCCCTACGGGGGGAGTTTCGGCTACCTGGCCTACGACGGGGCCATGGACGTGGCCCTCACCCTGCGCACCTTCGTCATCGCCGGGGGACGGATGCACGTGCAGGCGGGGGCGGGCATCGTGGCGGACTCCGTGCCCGAGCGGGAGTACCAGGAGTGCCTGAACAAGGCCAAGGCCCTCCTCAAGGCGGTGGAGATGGCGGAGGAGGGGCTGTAAGGGGGTTCCCATGCGGGTTTTGGTCATAGACAACTACGACAGCTTCACCTACAACCTGGTGCAGTACCTGGGGGAGCTGGGGGCAGAGCCCGTGGTGTGGCGGAACGACCGCTTCCGGCTGGAGGAGGTGGAGGCCTTGAATCCCGACCGCATCCTCATCAGCCCCGGGCCCTGCACGCCCCTCGAGGCCGGCCTCTCCCTGCCCCTCATCGCCCGCTACGCCCCCCGGTACCCCATCCTGGGGGTCTGCCTGGGGCACCAGGCCATCGGTATGGCCTTCGGGGGGAAGGTGGTGCCCGCTCCGGTGCTCATGCACGGCAAGGTGAGCGAAATCCACCACGACGGCACCGGGGTCTTCCGGGGGCTCCCCAATCCCTTCCCTGCCACCCGCTACCACTCCCTGGTGGTGGAGGCGGTGCCCCAGGACCTCCTGGTGAACGCCTGGGTGGAGGAGGCGGGAGGGCGCACGGTGATGGGCTTCCGCCACCGCCTCCACCCCACCCATGGGGTGCAGTTCCACCCGGAAAGCTACCTGACGGAGGCCGGTAAAAAGCTCCTTAAGAACTTTTTGGAGGACCCATGGACGCGGTGAGGAAGGCGCTTTTGGGCGAGGAGCTTTCGGAGGAGGAGGCCTACGGCCTCATGGGGGCCATGATGCGGGGGGAGGTTTCCCCGGTGCGGGTGGCGGGGGTGCTCACCGCCTTGGCCCTCCGGGGGGAGACCCCTTCGGAGATCGCCGCCATGGCCCGGGCCATGCGGGAGGCGGCCCGGCCCCTGCCCGTGGGGCGGCGGCCCCTCCTGGACATCGTGGGCACCGGGGGGGACCACCAGGGGCTTTTGAACCTCTCCACCCTAAGCGCCCTGGTGGCGGCCGCCGGGGGGGTGGCGGTGGCCAAGCACGGGAACCGGGCGGCGAGCTCCCAGGCGGGCTCGGCTGACCTCCTGGAGGCCTTGGGGGTGAACCTGGAAGCCCCTCCGGAGCGGGTGGGGGAGGCCCTCGAGGCCCTGGGCTTTGGCTTCCTCTTCGCCCGGGCCTTCCACCCCGCCATGCGCCACGTGGCTCCCGTAAGGGCGGAGCTTGGCATCCGCACCGTCTTCAACCTCCTGGGCCCCCTCACCAACCCCGCGGGGGCCGACCGCTATGTGCTGGGCGTCTACAGCCCCCGCTGGCTTGCCCCCATGGCCGAGGCCCTAGAGCGCCTGGGGGCCCGGGGCATGGTGGTCCACGGCTCGGGGGCGGATGAGCTCGTCTTGGGGGAGAACCAGGTGGTGGAGGTGGGCAAGGGGGCCTACCTCCTCACCCCGGAGGCCGTGGGGCTTGGGCGGGCCCCCCTTTCCGCCCTTAAGGGAGGCACCCCCCAGGAGAACGCCGAGCGGGCCCGGCGCCTCCTCAAGGGGGAGGAAAAGGGCCCCCTGGCCGAGGCCGTGGCCCTGGCCGCGGGGGCGGGGTTTTACGTGGCGGGGCGGACGGAAAGCCTGGCCGCAGGGGTGCGCCTGGCCCAGGAGGTCCTGGCCTCCGGGGAGGCCTACCTCCTCCTGGAGCGCTACGTGGCCTTCCTGAAGGGCTAGACCCAGCTCACCGCCCCGAAGGTGTCCTCCCGCCTGGGGCTGGTGGAGAAGAGGACCACCGGCACCCCGGTGTGCTCCTCAATGAGCTCCAGGTAGGCCAGGAGGGAGGGGGGCAGGTCCTCCCGGCTCCGCACCCCGGAAAGGTCCCCCCAGCCCGGGAGCTCCAGGTAGCGCACCGCCTCCGGGGGGGCTTCCCCGGGCCGGCTCCCATCCAGGTAGGCCACGGCCACCCGCACCTTCTCCAGGCCCGAGAGCACGTCCAGCTTGGTGAGGGCCAGGCCGTCAAACCCGTTCACCTCGCAGGCGTACCGCAGGGCCACCAGGTCCAGCCAGCCCACCCGCCGGGGCCTGCCCGTGGTGGTGCCGTACTCCCCTCCCTTTTCCCGCAGGTGGTGGGCCAGCTCCCCGTGGATCTCCGTGGGGAAGGGGCCTTCCCCCACCCGGGTGGCGTAGGCCTTGGCCACCCCGTAGACCTTGGTGATGGCCTTGTGGGAGAGGCCGGTGCCCACCAGGATTCCCCC
The DNA here is from genome assembly GCF_000376265.1 of Thermus igniterrae ATCC 700962. Taxonomy (GTDB): domain Bacteria; phylum Deinococcota; class Deinococci; order Deinococcales; family Thermaceae; genus Thermus; species Thermus igniterrae. The sequence goes on along the minus strand of NZ_AQWU01000048.1, from coordinate 21,574 downwards.
CACGGTGGGGTGGGAGCTGGTCACGTAGGGGTAGGTGCCGTAGTTGAGGTCCAGGAGGGTGGCCTGGGCCCCCTCAAAGAGGAGGCGCTTCCCCTTCCGCCAGGCCTCGCGCAGCAGGCTCCCCGTGTCGGCGATGTAGGGGCTTAGGATTTCCCGCATGCGCAGGAGGTCGGCCAGGGCCTTTTCCTCCGTGTCCCAGCCCGCTTCCCGGGTGGAGTTGGGCTTCTCAAAGAGGAGGCGGCGCACCCTTTCCCGCAGGGTCCCCTCGTCCAGGAGGTCCCCGGCGCGGATGCCCACCCGCCTTGCCCGGTCGGAGTAGGCGGGGCCGATGCCCCGGCCGGTGGTGCCCACGAAGTTGTGCCGGCTCTCCACGTGCTTGTGGTGGGGGAGGACCAGGTGGGCCCGCTCCGAGACCAGCACCTTGGGGTTGAACCCCTCCCGCTGAAGGGCGAGAAGCTCCTCCTGGAAGCGGAAGGGGTCAATGACCATCCCGTCCCCCAGGACGTTCACCGCGTGGGGGTGGATGACCCCCGAGGGCAGGAGGTTCAGCTTGAAGACCCGCCCCTCGGCCACCACCGTGTGCCCGGCGTTGGCCCCGCCCTGGTAGCGCACCACGTAGTCCGCCTCCCGGGCCAGGGCGTCCACCACCTTGCCCTTGCCCTCGTCCCCCCACTGCGCTCCGATGATGGCGATCCCCGGCATCCCCCTAAGCTTACGACGCCCCTTCCAGGAGGGCCATCTCCTCTGGACCGAGGCTAAGCCTGAGGGCCTCGGCGTTCCCGCGGACCTGGGCCGGGTTTTTGGCCCCGGGGATGGGGAGGGTACCCTTTTCCATCAGGTAGCGGAGGGCGATGGCCCCGGGGCTCGTGCCCTTGGCCCGGGCCAGCTCCTCTAGGAGGGGCAGAAGCCTCTCCAGCCGCCCCAGGTGGGGGCGGTACTTGCTCCCCCGGTATCCCTTGGGAGGGTTCCTGGGGTCCAGCTTCCCCGTGAGCCAGCCCATGGCCAGGGGGCTGTAGGCCATGAGGGCGATGCCCTCCCGGCGCAGGGTGGGCAGGTGGGCCTCCCAGTCCCGCACCAGGAGGCTGTACTCCACCTGGTTGGCCAGGAGGGGCACCCCGTGGCGGTCCAGGACGGCCTTCGCCTCCGCCAGCTGGGCCAGGGAGCAGTTGGAGACCCCCACCCCCCGGGCAAGCCCCCGCTCGTAGGCCTCCGCCAGGGCCTCGGCCCAGACCCGCAAGGGGACGGGGGGCCAGGGCCAGTGGAGGAGGTAGAGGTCCACCGCCTCCACGCCAAGCCGCCTCAGGCTTCCCCGCAGGGCCTGGAGGAGGCTTTTGCGGGAGAGGCGCCAGGGGTAGGGGAAGAACTTGGTCACCAGGTAGGGCCTGGCCCCGCTTTGGGCCATGAAGCGCCCCAGGAGGGTTTCCGAGAGGCCAAACCCGTAGAACTCCGCGGTGTCAAAGAGGCTCACCCCGGCCTCCAGGCTCTCCCGGAAGGCCTGCTTTAGGTCCTCCTCCCGGTAGCCCCGGCCATAGCCCCAGAAAAGCCGGTCTCCCCAGGCCCAGGTGCCCACGCCCATGGGATGGGTGAAGAGGGGGTTCATGCCAGGCGGAAGGGGTTGAAGTCCGTGTCCCGGTCGTAGACGTCCAGGCCCTCAGCCCGCTTCAGGAAGCCCACCACCCCGTAGGTGAGGGGGAGCATGAGGGCCTCCACTCCCAACTTGAAGAGGTAGTTGGAGAGGAAGACCGCCAGGAGCACCTCCGGGGGCAGGACGCCGTAGAAGGCCACCAGGAGGAAAATGGCGGTGTCCAGCCCCTGGCCCACCAGGGTGGAGGCCAGGGCCCTCAGCCAGAAGAAGCGGCCCTCGGTGCGCACCTTGAGCCTGGCCAGCACGTAGGCGTTGGCGAACTCCCCCACGAAGTAGGCCAGGAGGCTTCCCAGGACGATCCGGGGGGTGAGGCCCAGGAGGAGGCCGAAGGCCTCGCCGAAGCGTTGGCTTTCCGCGTCCTCCGGGGCGGGCAGGGCGGCCACCGCCTGGAAGGTAAGGGTGGCGAGGAGGAGGGCGAAGAACCCTGTCCAGATCACCCGGCGGCTTTTGCGGTAGCCGTAGACCTCGGTGAGCACGTCGCCGAAGATGTAGGCCAGGGGAAAGAGAAGCGTGCCCCCGTCAAAGGTGAAGGGCCCCAGGACCACCAGCTTGGTGGAGGCCACGTTGGAGACCAGGAGCACGGTGGCGAAGAGGGCGGTGATGAGGTCCAGGTACCTCATTCTTCCTCCGGTCGGATGGAGGTGATGAAGGGCAGGTTGCGGTCAAACTGGGCCCGGTCCAGGCCGTAGCCGTACACGTAGGCGTCCTCAATCTCAAAGCCCAGGTAGTGGATGGGCACCTCCACCTGCCGCCTTTGCGGCTTGGAGAGGAGGGCGGCCACCCGGACGGAGGCGGGCTTCCTGGCCTCGAGGTAGTCCAGGAGGTAGGCGAGGGTGAGGCCGGTGTCCACGATGTCCTCCACCACGATCACATCCCGGCCGTGGATAGGAAGGCGGAGGTCCTTAAGGAGCTCCACCTCGCCGCTGGACTTGAAGGCGTTGCCGTAGGAGCTTATGGCGATGAAGTCCAGGGTGAGGGGGAGGGGGATGGCCCGGACGAGGTCGGCCATGAAGATGAAAGCCCCGTTCAGGACGCAGATCAGATGGGGGGTTCTCCCCTGGTAGTCCTGGGCGATGGCCGCCCCCAGCTCAGCCACCCGGCGGCGGATGGCATCTTCGGGGATCTGGACGGGTCCGTTGCCTGGGCCCAACATCGGTCCCATCTTAAGGCCTTGGCGGGGGGGCAAGGCGGTGGTAGGCTAGGCCCTAAGGCCATGCTCCGCACCCTGGGCGGACTTTTCCTGGAGGGAGCTCCCTTCGCCAAGCGAAGGCCCCTCCTCCTCCTGGCCTACCTGCTCCTGGAGGGGCCAGCCTCGCGCCGCTTCCTCTCGGAGCTCTTCTGGCCTCGAGCCCAGGACGCCCACAACAGCCTCTCGGTGGCCCTCTCCGCCCTGCGCCGCCTGGGGGTGCAGGTGGAGGGGGAAGAGGTGGTGGAGGCCCAGGGGGAGGTGGATTCCCGCCTCCTCCTCCAGGCCCTCAAGGAGGAGGCCCTGGAGCGGGCCCGGGACCTCTACCGGGGGCGGTTTTTGGAGGGGGCGGATGACGGCCTGCCCGAGGAACTGGAGGAGTGGGTTTGGAGCACCCGGGAGCGCCTGGCCCTTTCCCTATGGGAGGGGCACCGGCGCCGGGCCCGGCGGCTTAAGGCCCTGGGGGAACCCGAGGAGGCCCACCGCCTGGAGGCGCTGGCCCTGGCCCTTCCTGGGGTAAAGGAGGCGGCTTCCGAAGGGGATGAGGATGAGGATCCCCCCCTGGACCAGGCCTGCTGCCGTCTCTTCCACGCCATCGCCCTGGTGGGCCTCCCCCAGGCGGCCGCCGTCTTCAAGCCAGCGCCGGAGGCCCTGGAGGCCCTTTGGCAACGGGGGTTTTTGGACGGGCGGGGGGAGGCCACCTTCCGGCCGCCCCTCAACCTGGAGGCCCGCCAGACGGCCCTGGAGCTGGCCCGCCACCTCCCCCTGGCCCAGGCCGCCCCCCTCTACCGGCTGGCCCTGCCCCTCTGGCGCCCCGAGGACGTGGAGCGGGGGCGGCGGGCCCTCCTGGACCGGGTCCGCCAGGACTTGGAGGACCGGCCCCTCGAGGCCCTCGAGGCCCTGGCCTCCCTGGCCCCCGACCCGGAGGTCCTGCTCCTGCGCTCCCGGACCCTTATCCGGCTGGGCCGGTTCAGGGAGGCGCTGGAGCTTTTGGAGGAGCTGGCCGACACCCCTGAGCGGAGCGCCCTACGCGGGATAGCCCTCTACCGCATGGGCCGGGTAGGGGAGGCGAAAAACGAGCTCCCCAAGGCAGAGGCGGGGGGACCCCACGCCCAGGGGGAGGCCTATAACCTGGAGGGTCTTCTCCTCCTGGGAGAGGGGGCCTTCCGGGAGGCGGCCGAGGCCTTTAGCCGGGCGGCGGTTCGCTTCCTCCTGGCGGGGGAGGAGGCCCGCCACCTGAGCGCCCTGAACAACCGGGCGGTGGCCTTGGCCGAGCTGGGGAAGGGGGAGGAGGCCTTCTTTGAGCTCCTCGCCCTGGTGGAGGGGCGGCCCCTCCTCGAGGCCCGGGTGCGGCTCAACCTGGGGGTGGTGCGGGAGCGGGCCGGACGGGTAGAGGAGGCCGAGGGCCTTTACCGGGACTCCTTGGAACTGGCCCGTTTGGCGGGGAACCTAGAGGCCATGGGGCGGGCTTGGAACAACCTAGGGGCCCTCTACCACCGGACGGGCCGCCCCCAGGAGGCCCAGAAGGCCTATGAGGAGGCCCTCAAACTGGCCCGGGAGGCGCGGGACCTGGTCCTCCTGGCGGCGGTGCTGGCCAACCGGGCGGAGCTCACCGGGGAGCGGGCCTTTTTGGAGGAAGCGGTGCGGGTGCTGGAGGAAAGCGGCCAGGAAAGCTTGGCCCGCCGCTACCGGGACCGGTTGGAGACGCTTTAGGGGCGGGTTCAGGGTTGGTTCAGGGTTGGTTCAGGGGGGAGGGGCTAGGCTTGCCCCATGCCGCTGAGCCTTTGGGATGTGGAGGGGTTGAGCCTCTGGGTGGAGGGGGTGGGGGGATGAAACGGCTCTGGCGCTTCGGGCTCCTTCTGGTCCTTATGGCCTGGGGTTGTCTTCCTGCCCCGCCCACGGCCTCCCTTTCCCCCGTCCGCGCCCGTCCCGGGGAGGCGGTGACCCTGGGGCTTCGGGGGGCCTCGGCCGAGGGGGCCGCCGTTTGGGTGGCCGGGGTGGAGGCCCAGGTCCTGGAGGCCGGAGGCCCCCGCCTTCGCTTCCTGGTGCCCTCGGTCCCGGGAGGGCCCCAGGAGGTGAGGGTTCGGACCTCGAGGGGGGAGATCCGGGCGGTCCTCGGGGTCCTGGGCCAGGTGGACCCCCGGCGCATCCTCCTCCGCCTCCCCCTGGGCCAGACTCCAAGGCTTCCTGCCGGCTTCACCCTGGAACGCCAAAGCGACCTTGCGGCCTGTGGCTTTACCCTGGCCGAGCTGGGGTATGGGGGTGAGGCCTTGGGCCAGGCCCTGGAGGAGCTGGAGGCCCAGGACCCCAGCTACAAGGCGGACCCCGAAAGCCTCTGGAGCCTGGGAGGCTGGGTGGGGGAGGCGGTGGGGGCTCCCCTGGCCCACGCCCGAGGGGTAGAGGGGCGGGGGGTGCGGGTGGCCGTCCTGGACACCGGGGTGGATGGGGCCGTTCCCCAGCTTCCCGGCTACGACTTCGTGGAGGAGGACACCACGCCCCAGGACGCCTTCCCGGGCGGGCACGGCACCGGGGCGGCGGGCCTGGTGAAGGAGGTGGCCCCCCAGGCCCAGATCGTCCCGGTGCGGGTCTGTGACCAAAACGGCGTTTGCCGGGCCAGCCGGGTGGTGCGGGGGGTGTGCTGGGTCCTGCAAACCCGCCAGGGCCCCACCGTGCTCAACCTGAGCCTGGGGGGCGACACCCCGGTGGAAGCCCTCAAGATCGCCCTTCAGGCCGCGCTGGCCCAGGGCATCCCGGTGGCCGCCGCCGCGGGGAACCAGGGGACCCAAGGGAGCCCAGCCCACTACCCCGCCGCCTTGGACCTGCCGGGGCTGGTGGCGGTGGGGGCTTTGGATTACGATCCCAAGGGCCATACCTTCGCCCCTGCTCCCTACAGCACTCGGGGGGCCTACGTGGACCTCTCGGCCCCCGGGACCAACCTGCCCTGCACCGCCCCCGGAGGGGGCACGGGAAGCTGCACCGGCACCTCCTTCGCGACCCCCCTGGTGGCCGGGGCCATGGCCCTTTGGCTTTCGGCCCAGCCGAACCTCACCCCGGCCCAGGTGCAACAGAGCCTGGAGCAATACGCCAAGCCCCTACCCTTTTCCCCGCAGGAGGTGGGCAAGGGAAGGGTGGACCTTTCCGTTAAGCCCTAGGGGCCAAGCCGGCCCGGGGGCCCTTCCGGGGCCCCCCTTTTCTTGCCGGGTGCGGTTCAGCCTTGGTTCAGGGTTGGTTCAGGCCCTCCCGGCTACCCTGGCGGCAGGTTTCCAAAGGGAAACCGGGGAGAAAGGAGGTACGCAAATGAAAAGGTATGTGGGGCTTTTAGGTCTTCTGGCTCTCCTCTCTGCCGGGTGCAGCCCGGCTCCCTCAGCAACTCCTGGGGAGCAGATTCGCAGTGCTGAGGACCAGCTGCTGGGAGAGGCCAACGCCACCATGGACGGCGCTCTGAACGCCTTTAGCGATCTGGCTCCGGCCTCCGCCGCGGCCCAGGCCTCCACCGAGGAGCGCCCCATGCTTCTGGCCTATAACGGGGCGGAGAAGGTGCTCATTGGCGGTCCCTGGCGACCCCCCTTCCCCTGGCCGATCAATACCGGGATTGAGGACCTGGTGGGCAAACCGCTGTTCCTGGTGGCGGAGAAAGCTCCGAACACCGGGCTCATGACCTACCTGGGCGTTCTGCGGCGGTCTTCACGAGGAACCGGCTACGAGGTGGAATGGTACGGGCGGCAGGGCAGCCAGCCCGTGCGCACGCCGGTTGTTGTTCAACAGGACGGGCAGCTCGGCAGCCCAACAGGAAAAGAAAAACCTAAAATCAAAATCAGATTCTCCTTCAACCCCATCACGAAAGAAGTGGACATCATCATCATCATTGAGCCGAAGGACCCGAAGGACAATCTGGACGACCCCCCCGTAAACCTGCGCCTGGTCACTTCCAAACCGCCTCGAGAACTGCCGGGCCGCCCCATTGAGGACAGGACCAACCCGGAGGGCTTCCTGGCCAGGTTCAAGGAGATTTGTTGCGGTCGACCCAAACCCTTCCCCCCCATTAAAGAACCCTGGCCGATCCTCCTGCGCAACGACCTCACGATGGTGGCGGTGCCTTACGAGAACCCGAAGCTCAACGCGCCCAGAACTATTGACGACGTCATGAACGCTGACGTTGCGCTGCTCTACATGCGCAAACGACCCCCGACCGGAACCACCACCGACTGCGGCCCGATGGGGGTCTGGTGCCCGCCCGACCGGGACCCCTTCTACAACCTGCGCGTCCGCCCCGATAGGCAAGGCGGTCACGTCACTTTGCTCAGGATGGCGGACAGGCCGATAGAGGAGATCGCGCGGTTCCCTGCCGAGTTCTCCATTTCTGACCAGCCAGGGTACGCCATTGGCATTGAGGATGACGTCGCTGCGCCAGAAGCGCCCCTGCTCACCATCAAAACTAGAAGCCTCCAGTCTCGTATGCAGACAAAGTAAAGCAGGCATCGCACAGGCAAACCCCAGGTCCGAAGGCCTGGGGTTTCTCATGGAATCAGCCCATCCCCCAGGAGACCTTCCCCGGACACACCCTCTTCCTGGACCGGATGTGGTCCGTGCACCTCGAGGCCGCCCTCCTCCAGGCCAGTCTCTCTTGGTAGGCCCGCTGCGGCCCAGAGGGCCCTCACCTCCTCGGGAGAAAGCCTGCGGTACTGCCCAGGACGAAGGCCCCGCAGGCCGATGGGCCCCACCCGGAGGCGAAGGAGGCGGACCACGGAAAACCCCACCGCCTGGAGCATCCGCCGCACCTCGCGCTTGCGGCCCTCCCGTAAGGTGAGGAGAGCGCCCCCGGGGGCGGGCTTGCAGGAGAGGGCCCGGGCTGGGCCGTCCTCCAGGACCACCCCCCTTTCCAGCCTCCGGCACACAGCCTCGGCTAGGGTCCCTTCCTTTGTCCAGACCCGGTAGACCTTCCTCACCCCGTAGCGGGGGTGGGTGAGGCGGAGGGTCAGGTCGCCGTCGTTGGTGAAGAGGAGAAGCCCCTCCGAGTCCCGGTCCAGGCGGCCCACCGGGTGGAGGCCGGGAATGGGGGGAAGGAGGGCAAAGACCGTGCGCTCGGCGTGGGGGTCCCTGCGGGTGGTGGTGTAGCCCCGGGGCTTATAAAGGGCCAAAACCACCGGCTCGGGCAGGACCACCCGCCGCCCATCCACCTCCACCACATCCTCGAGGCCCACCCGCTGGCCCAAGACCGCCAAGGCGCCGTTAACCCGCACCCGGCCCTTCCGGATCAGGTCCTCGGCCTTGCGCCGGCTGGCCACCCCTGCCCGGGCCAGGAAGGCCTGGAGGCGAAGGCGCTCCCTCATGGGAAATTGGGGGGGCGCTTCTCCTTGAGCGCCCTGAGGCCCTCCTCCAGCTCCCTGCCCGAAAACCCCAAGAACTCCAGGGCCAGGGAGAGCTCAAAGTGGGGCAGGAAGGTGCGGTACCAGTGGTGGAGGGCCCGCTTGGTGTGGGCGAGGGCCTCCTTGGGGCCCCGGGCGAGCCTTTCCGCCACCTCGAGGGCTTTCTCGTAAACCTTTCCGTCCTCCACGGCCAAGGCCACGAGGCCAAGCCTTTCCGCCTCCTCCCCCGTTAGGGGTTCGTTCAGGAAGAGGTGGTACTTGGCCTTGGCCATCCCCACCAGCAGGGGCCAGAGGAGGACCGCGTGGTCCCCCGCGGCCACCCCCAGGCGCAGGTGCCCGTCCAGGAGCCGGGCCCTCTTGCCCGCCACCACCACGTCCGCCGCCAGGGCCAAGGCCAGGCCTGCTCCCACCGCCACCCCTTCCACCGCGGCCACCACCGGCCTGGACAGGTTCAGGGGCCCCAGGACCAGCTCCCGGGCCTCCCAGAAGACCCGCATCAGGGCCTCAGGGGAGGCGCGCATCTCCTCAATGAGGGCGAAGGAGCCCCCGGCGGAGAAGACCCCGCCCTCCCCCCGCAGGAGCACGGCCCGCAGTCCCTCCACCTCCTCCAGGTCCCGCCAAACCCGGGCCAGGTCCCGGTGAGCCTCCGGGCCTAAGGCGTTCAGCCTTTCCCCCTTGAGGGTGATCTCCAGCACCCCGGGCCGGGGCCAGGCGAAGTCCAGGCTGGGGTAGCGCCCGTGGAGGTCCATGCCTCCATTCTTTCCCCGCTTCCCCGGTGATACAATCCCCTAGGCATGGCCCTCTACGCGGTGGATAAGCCCCTCCACCTCACCTCCCACGACGTGGTGGAGGAAGCCAGGAAGCGCCTGGGAACCCGCCGGGTGGGGCATACCGGCACCCTGGACCCCTTGGCCACGGGCCTTCTCCTCCTGGTCTCCGAGGAGAGCACCAAGCTGGTGCCCTTTCTTTCCGGGGAGGAAAAGGAGTACATCGCCTGGGTCTCCTTCGGGGCCACCACCCCTACCCTGGACGCCGAGGGCCCGGTGAGCGAGGAGGCCCCGGTGCGCTTTGACCGCAAGGACCTGGAGAGCGTCCTCCCCTCCTTCCTGGCCCTCAAGGAGCAGGTACCGCCCCTCTTTTCCGCCATCAAGGTGGGGGGAAGGCGGGCCTACGAGGCTGCCCGGGAGGGGAAGCCCCTGGAGCTTGGCCCCAGGCCGGTGAAGTACCTGGAGGTGGAGCTCCTGGCCTTGGACCCCGAGCCCAGGCCCCACCCCATTACCCCCTCGGCCAAGGGGTGGCGGCTTGCGGAGAAGGGGGGGCGCAAGGTGGAGCTCCCCGAGCCCTTGGGGCCTTATCCCACCGCGGTCATCCGGCTGGTGGTGGGCCCCGGCACCTACGTGCGGGCCTTCGCCCGGGACCTGGGGGAAAGCCTCAAGACCAAGGCCTTCCTCTCCGGCCTGGTGCGCACCCGCATCGGCAAGGTGGGCCTGGAGCGGGCGGTGAAGCTCGCGGAGCTTTCCCCCGACAAGGCCCTTTCCGAGCCCGACATCCTGCCCTTCCCCGTGGTGGAGCTCTCCCACACCGAGGCCCGGCGCGTGCTGGAGGGGGTTCCCCTGCCTATCCCCGCCCTGGGGTACGTGACCCTGGTAGACTCCCGCAGGCGGCTACTGGCCATCGCCGAGGGGGATGGCTTCAAGCTGAAGATCAAGCGGGTTTTTGTGAAGGAGGCCTAATCATGGTGATCGGCGTGCCCAAGGAGATCAAGACCCTGGAGAACCGCGTGGCCCTCACCCCTGGGGGCGTGGAGAGCCTGGTGCGGCGCGGCCACACCGTTTTGGTGGAGCGGGGGGCCGGGGTGGGCTCCGGCCTATCCGATGCGGAGTACGAGCGGGCCGGGGCCCACCTGGTGAGCCGGGAGGAGGCCTGGGGGGCGGAGATGGTGGTGAAGGTGAAAGAGCCCCTGCCCGAGGAGTACCCCTTCCTGCGGGAAGGCCTCATCCTCTTCACCTACCTGCACCTGGCCGCCGACCGCGGCCTCACCGAGGCCATGCTCCGTAGCGGGGTCACCGGGGTGGCCTACGAGACCGTGCAGCTTCCCGACGGCTCCCTTCCCCTCCTGGTGCCCATGAGCGAGGTGGCGGGGCGCATGGCCCCCCAGGTGGGAGCCCAGTTCCTGGAGAAGCCCCACGGGGGTCGGGGGGTGCTCCTGGGCGGGGTGCCGGGGGTGGCCCCGGCCAGCGTGGTCATCCTGGGGGGCGGCACCGTGGGCACCAACGCCGCCAAGATCGCCCTGGGCATGGGGGCCCAGGTGACCATCCTGGACGTGAACCACAAGCGCCTCCAGTACCTGGACGACGTCTTCGGCGGCCGGGTCATCACCCTCACCGCCACCGAGGCCAACATCAAGCGGAGCATCCAGCACGCGGACCTCCTCATCGGGGCGGTCTTAGTCCCCGGGGCCAAGGCCCCCAAGCTGGTCACCCGCGACATGCTCCCCCTGATGAAGGAGGGGGCGGTGATCGTGGACGTGGCCGTGGACCAGGGGGGGTGCGTGGAGACCATCCGCCCCACCACCCACGCCGAGCCCACCTACGTGGTGGACGGGGTGGTGCACTACGGGGTGGCCAACATGCCGGGAGCGGTGCCCCGCACCTCCACCTTTGCCCTCACCAACCAGACCCTGCCCTACGTGCTAAGGCTGGCGGAGAAGGGCCTGGAGGCCCTTCTGGAAGACGGCGCCCTCCTCAAAGGCCTGAACACCCATCGGGGACGCCTCACCCACCCCGGGGTGGCCGAGGCCTTCGGCCTGCCGTATACTCCCCCGGAGGAAGCCCTGAGGAGGTAGGATGCCTGGCCGCGTGACGGTTACCGAGAACGCCTTGGCCTCCTTGCTGGCCCTGGCGGCCCACGAGGTGCCAGGGGTGGTGGGCATGGCCCCCGCGGGCCTTAAGGACCAGGTGGTGCGCATCCTGGGGCGGCAGGAGGCCAGCGAGGGGGTGGTGGTGCGCCAGGACCCCGCAAACCCCGGCAAGTACACCGCGGACTTCTACGTGGTGGTGGCCGTGGGCACCCGCATCCCCACGGTGGTGGAGTCCCTGGCCGAGCGGGTGGCCTTCGCCGCCAGGAAGTTCGCCGGGGTGGAGCTTTCCCAGGTGCACGTCCACGTGGTGGGGGTGGGGCGTGGCTAGCTGGACCCCAGGGGAGCTGGCCGAGGCTTTCCGCTACGCCACGGACTGGTTCCAGGTCTATGTGGAGGAGCTCAATGCCCTCAACGTCTACCCCGTGCCCGATGGGGACACGGGCACCAACATGCTCCTCACCCTCCAGTCCGCCAGGCGGGAGCTGGACCTGGCGGACACCAGCAAGATGGCCGAGGTGGCCCGGGCCATCGCCTACGGGAGCCTCCTGGGGGCCCGGGGCAACAGCGGGGTGATCCTCTCCCAAATCCTCAAGGGGTTCACCGAGGCCCTGCGCAAGCGGGAGGCCCTGGACGCTCCCACCCTGGTGGAGGCCCTGCGCCTGGGGGCGGAGACCGGGTACAAGGCGGTGATGAAGCCGGTGGAGGGCACCATCCTCACCGTGGCCAGGGCGGCGGGGGAGGGGGCTAGGGGAAGCGCCCTGGAGGAGGTCCTGGAAAGCGCCCTGCGGGCGGCCCAGGAGGCCCTGGCCAAGACCCCTGAGCTCCTGCCGGTGCTCAAGCAGGCGGGGGTGGTGGACGCGGGGGGAGCGGGGTATGTGCGCTTCCTCGAGGGCCTCCGCGGCTATGCCCTGCGCCTTCCCCTGCCCGAGCCCCCCAAGGTGGAGCGCTACGCCCAGACCGCCTTTGCCACCGAGGAGTTCGGCTACTGCACGGAGTTCCTCATGGAAGGGGTGGCGGTGCCCATTGAGCGCATCCGCGAGGCGGTGGCCCCCTTCGGGGACTCCCTCCTGGTGGTGGGGGCGGAGGGCTACGTGAAGGGGCACATCCACACCGATGACCCCGATGGCCTTCTGGCCATCGTGGCCCGCTTTGGCCGCATGGTGCGCACCAAGGTGGAGGACATGACCGAGCAGCACACGGAGATCCTGGCCATGGCGGGCCTCCTGGAGGAGGCCCCGCCCCCCACGGGCCTGGTGGCCGTGGCCCTGGGGCACGGGGTGGCCAAGGCCTTCCGCAGTCTGGGGGCCCGGGTGGTGGCAGGGGGGCAGACGCAAAACCCCAGCGTGGAGGACCTCCTCTCCGCCATCCGGAGCGTGCCCAACCCCAAGGTGATCCTCCTGCCCAACAACCCCAACGTCTTCCTGGCGGCAGAGAAGGCCGCGGCCCTAGCCAAGGAGGCGGGCAAGGAGGTGTACGTGCTCAAGACCCGCACCATAGGCCAGGGCCTGGCGGCGGCGGTGCGCTACCTGCCGGAGGCCGAGCCCGAAGAGCTCCTCCCCGAGATGGAGGAGGCCATCCGCGGGGCGGTGACCCTGGAGGTCACCTGGGCCAGCCGGGATGCGGAGGTGGAGGGGATCAAGGTCCTCAAGGACCAGCCCATCGGCCTCCTGGACGGCAGGCTGGTCCTGGTGGGGGAGACCCCCGAGGAGGTGCTGGCGGGCCTCATCCGCCTGGGGGCCGAGGGCAAGGAGGTCCTCACCCTCTTCCTGGGCCCCAACAGCCCCAAGGAGGCGGCCGAGGCGCTGGCCCAGAGGTTCCCGGAGCTGGCGGTGGAGATCCTCCCCGGGGGGCCCGACCTCTACGCCTACCTGGGCGTGCTGGAGTAGTTAAAGGAAAACCCAAGGCCTTTCTCCCCCTTTCCCGGCTATCCTGAGGGAAAGGGGGTTTCCTATGCTCAGGTTTACCCTTCTCCTGCTGGCCCTCCTCCTGGGGGCCTGCGGCCTCGAGGCACTCCCTCCCGCCAGCGGGGACCTACCCGTGGGGGGCTACGTCATCGCCAACCTTCCCCCGGCCCAGGAACGCGGCGGAGAGCTCCGTCCCGGGGTGGTGGTCTACCGCATCCTCCCCAACGAGACCAGGGCCATCGGGGTGGCGGCGGTCTCCACCAGCCTGGGGCTCAGGGCCCGTCTGCGGCTTGCCCTCCTGGACGAGCGGGGGGTGGTCCAGGCGGTGAGCGTGGCCCGCCACTGGTTCGCCGCCCAGCCCTTCCTTGCCCCCCTGGGCCTCCTGCCCCAGATCACCCTGGACCCCGGCTACCGCCTCAACTTCAGGGGCCAGGCGGGCCAGGCCTACTACCTCCGGGTGGAAAACTACGCCCTGAGCGAGGACCGCGTGACCCTCTACGCCGACCCCTTCACCCCCAACCCCGCGGGGAACAACCCTGCGGAGAACGTGGAGGCTTTTACCGGCGGCACCAAGGAGGGGGCCATAGAGTTCGTGGGGGAGTTTGACCGGTACGACGTGGCTGGGGCCCCAAGGGACCTGAACCTGCGTTTCGTCTACACTGGTCCCCTGGACCTGGTGGCCCTCCTCTACCCTTCTGCCGATGACCCCAGCCCCCTCACCCTGGACCCGGTGATGAACTGCGCCCCCATCTCCCCCGCCACCCTCTTGGTGGTGCGGGACCGGGGCCTGGTCCGGGCGGGGTTTAACGAGGTGGGTAGCGGCCGCTATACCCTCACCCTCTCCTCCAGCCCCTGCCCCTAGGGGGTCTTTGAAGGATGTGAGGCCAAGCTAAAGAGCCCTAACTCTTTTCTCAGGGTGGCCCGCCGGGTGAAGTCCCTGCCCGGCGGGCTTCCTTAACAATCGGATTCATTCTAAAAGCCTCATCCCCTGGTTGGATGAGGGCGGGCCCTCATCCTTCTAAGGAACCTCCGGGGTTTGCCCGCATACTCAGGGGCGCTATGCGGGGTTTGCTCATTGGGCTTTTCCTCGCCCTCGCCATTGCGGGGGCCTCGGCCAAGGAGGCCTCGAGGGTCATGCTCCTCCAGGCCACGGCCTACACCTCCAGCGTCCGCGAGACCGACCGCACGCCCTTCGTCACCGCCACCGGGGCCCGGACCCGGCTCGGGGTCCTGGCGGTGAGCCCGGACCTCCTGCGCATCCTGCCCTATGGCACCCAGGTGCGCCTGCGCGACCTGGGTTCCGTGTACGGCCGGGGGCGGGGGCAGTTTGACTACCTCTTCCAGGGGCGGGTCTTCGTGGTGGCCGACGTCATGCACCCCAGGATGCGGGAGAAGGTGGACGTCTGGCTTCCCGACCGGGCCACCGCCTTGCGCTTTGGCCGCCGCATGGTGCAGCTGGAGGTGGTGGCCTACCCTCGGCGCTAGGGCCTTCCGTATGCTAGGGCCGTGCGCTTTGCCCTCTTCCTGGCCCTGGCCCACCTAAGGCGCAGACCCCTGCAGACCGCCTTGGCCCTCCTGGGCGTGGGGGTGGGGGTGGCGGTTTTGCTGGCCGCTCTTTCCCTCACCAACGGCTTCGTGAGCGGCCTGGTGCGGGCCACCCTCAAGGCCTACCCCCACCTGGTCCTCTTCAGCCTCACGGAGGACCTCCCGCCCCTGCCTCCCCACCCCGAGGTGGCCGCCTCCGCCCCCTTTGCCGCCACCAAGGCCCTCCTCACCCGTCCCGCGGAGGGGGCCCGGGGCCCGGGGGTGGACTTCGCCACCCTGGTGGGGCTTGGGGAAGGAGGGGCGGCGCTTTACCCCGAGCTAGGCCTGCGCCTGGAGCCCGGGGGCATCTACCTGGGTTCGGCCCTGATGCAGTCTTTGGGGGTGCTGGTGGGGGAGCGCATCTACGCCCTCTCCGCCACCCAGGAGCGGGTGGTCCTCAAGGTCCTGGGTAGCTTCCGCACGGGAAACTACCTCCTGGACTCGGGCTATGCCTTCGTGGATCTGGCCTCGGTGGAGCGGCTTTCCGGCCTGCGGGCCCAGGGCTACCAGGTGCGCCTTCATGACCCCTGGCGGGCCAAGGCCGTGGGGGTGGCCCTGGCCGGCACCCGCTTCTTTCCCCAGGCTTGGCAGGACACCCAGCGCACCCTCCTGGAGCAGCTCTCCCTCCAGAAGCAGGTCCTGGGCGTCCTCATCTTCCTGATCGTGGCCGTGGCCGCTTTGGGGGTGGCCAACCTCCTGGTGCTCAAGGTGGTGGAGAAGACCCCGGAGGTGGCCCTCCTCAGGGCCATGGGGGCCTCGAGGCTCACCGTGGGTCTGGTCTTCGCCCTGGAGGGAGTCTTCCTGGGGGTGGGGGGGGTGCTTTTGGGCAACCTCCTGGGCTACCTCCTCTGCCTCTACCTGGCCCTGAGGCCCCTGGACCTGCCCGGGGAGCTCTACTTCCTCACCCACCTTCCCGTGGAGATGCGCTTAGCCGACTTCCTCACGGTGAGCGGGGCCAGCCTCCTGGCCACCTTCCTCTCGGCCCTCCTGCCCCTGTGGCGCGCCCTCAGGGTTCAGCCCGGGGTGGTCCTCCGCTAGTTGCGCAAAAGGGCCATCTGCCCTAGACTCTTTAGGGCGGGCCGGTGTAGCTCAGCGGTAGAGCAACCGCCTCGTAAGCGGTAGGCCGCCGGTTCGAATCCGGCCACCGGCTCCACAGCCGAACCCAAGATCCCTGCCCTCACTACTGAGGGCGGGATTCTTTTTGCCATAAGCTAGGGTATGGCCTCCATGGCCTCCGAGGGGCGTTTGGAGGGTCTCACCCATCTCTTCCGGGGGAGGAGGTAGCGTTGTGTTCATTAAGGCTTCGTCTTAAAAGTGGCTGCCTCCAGGTTGGGCAAGCTTGTAAAAGCTATTTTCCCCTTCTGGAATGACGAAACCCCATTCCTGAGCGGGGATAAGATGCCAGGCCGTCCTTTTATATCCTGGGTGGCTAAGGTGAGCGGCCAAAAAGCTTTTGGGATGGTGCTTTTGGGGCTCATAGCCCTCTACTTCGCCCTGCAAGGGCGTGAGGGGCCCTGGGCTCCTCCTTCTCCTTCCCCCTCCTCTCTCCAAGAGGAGGCCTCCCCCGTCTGCCAAGCGCGGGTGTGGGCAGCCACTTTGGGCTACCAGGAGGTGCGGCTACAGCTTGAGGGGCCAGCCTCCCTCATCCGCTTAGCGTGGTCTGGGGGGAGCCTCGAGGTGGAGACCCCCAGGGTGTGCTCCGGGGGGGAGTGCCGGGTGCCCATTCCCCCGGGGGTTAGCCCCGTGGAGGTGAGGGTGGACACGTGCCCCCCTATCCGCCTGGGGGAGTGAGGGCCTGAGGGTCAGCCCCTCCCTTCCAGAGGAGGTACCCTCACCACAGTCAGGCCCTCCTTCTTGGCGGCCTGCGTAGAGGGTGCGGTCAAAGGTGAGGAAGGTGGTGTCCGGGTAGAGGCCCCTGAGGAAGAGGGCCCCTTCCAGATGGACCGCATCTGCCCCTTTCAGGGGGTGTCTTTCGCATAGGCGGGCTGCCCTCATGTGGCCCTCAAGGGTGGGGGTGAGGACTTCCAGGTACTCCCAGAGCTCGTAGAGTCCCCGGAGGGACTTGTGGTAAAGAGGACGGGTGAGCCTGCCGTCCCTCTGCATGGCGTGGAGGACCCCCACCGCTTCCGGGAGGGCGAAGGCGCTTGTGGCGTGGACTTGTGCCTGGAAAAAGGCCTCCCGGGCCAGGTCAGAAAGGTCCTCCCGGAGGAGGACCTTGAGGAGGCTGCTGGTTTCCAGGAAGAGCCTCAACGCCTTTGCTCCTGGAGGTAGGCGAGGCTGGATTTACCGGGCTTGGGCTCCACAGGCTCAGGGAGGGAAGGCTTCCCCTTCTTGCGGGGAGGGGTGATAAGGAAGGGGGCTTCCTCTTTGGGCTTGGAGCGTGTGTTCCTAGGCATGTCCTCAGTCTACCCGGACAAAAGAGGCCTAGGCAAAGCGCCGGGTCAAGGCGAAGGGCACCCCTTGGAGGGGTGAGGGGCCTTCCATGGCGCGGGGGGCTTCCACCCCTTTCCTCCTGGGGACGGGCCCTCACCGGGGGAGCCCCTAGGAGAGCTCGTAAGCGGTAGACCGCCGGTTCAAATCCGGCCACCGGCTCCATTGGCCCCGCCTGCGGGCGGGGCTTTGCCTTCTTGCCAAAAGGGCCGTGGCCCTGTACACTGGGCAAGTTGAGGGCCCTCAGGGCCAGCCCCTGGCCCTGAGGGTGTGGCCCTGTGTGGGCAAAGCCGGGGGAAGGCTTCCCCCGGGTGGATCTTGAGAACACGGGGGCAAGTCCAAGAAGAAGGGAGTGGTGGCACTGCCGACGATCAACCAGCTGGTCAGAAGGGGCCGCGAGAAGGTCCAGAAGAAGAGCAAGGTTCCGGCCTTGAAGGGCTCGCCCTTCCGCCGGGGGGTGTGCACGGTGGTGCGCACCGTGACCCCCAAGAAGCCCAACTCCGCCTTGCGCAAGGTGGCCAAGGTGCGCCTCACCTCCGGCTACGAGGTCACCGCCTACATCCCCGGCGAGGGGCACAACCTCCAGGAGCACTCCGTGGTCCTCATCCGGGGTGGCCGTGTGAAGGACCTGCCGGGCGTGCGCTACCACATCGTCCGCGGGGTCTACGACACCCAGGGCGTGAAGGACCGCAAGAAGAGCCGCTCCAAGTACGGCACCAAGAGGCCCAAGGAGACCAAGGGCGCGGCTCCGGCCAAGAAGAAGTAGGTGAGGTATGGCGCGCAGAAGAAGAGCAGAGGTTCGCCAGCTCCAGCCCGACCTGGTCTACGGGGACGTGATGGTGTCGGCCTTCATCAACAAGATCATGCGGGAGGGTAAGAAGAACCTGGCCGCCCGCATCTTCTACGAGGCCTGCCGCATCATCCAGGAAAAGACCGGGCAGGAGCCCCTGAAGGTCTTTAAGCAGGCGGTGGAGAACGTGAAGCCCCGCCTCGAGGTGCGCTCCCGCCGGGTGGGCGGCGCCAACTACCAGGTGCCCATGGAGGTCTCCCCCCGGCGCCAGCAGTCCCTGGCCCTGCGCTGGCTGGTGCAGGCGGCCAACGCCCGCTCCGAACGGGGGGCCGCCGTACGCATCGCCCACGAGCTCATGGACGCCGCCGAGGGCAAGGGCGGAGCGGTGAAGAAAAAGGAAGACGTGGAGCGGATGGCCGAGGCCAACCGCGCCTACGCCCACTACCGGTGGTAAGCCATGGCGGTTAAGGTAGAGTACGACCTAAAGCGGCTCCGCAACATCGGCATCGCCGCCCACATTGACGCCGGCAAGACCACCACCACCGAGCGCATCCTCTACTACACCGGCAAGATCCACAAGATCGGTGAGGTCCACGAGGGTGCCGCCACCATGGACTTCATGGAGCAGGAGCGGGAGCGGGGCATCACCATCACCGCCGCCGTGACCACCTGCTTCTGGAAGGACCACCGCATCAACATCATCGACACCCCGGGCCACGTGGACTTCACCATTGAGGTGGAGCGCTCCATGCGGGTGCTGGACGGGGCCGTCGTGGTCTTTGACTCCAGCCAGGGGGTGGAGCCCCAGTCCGAGACCGTCTGGCGCCAGGCGGAGAAGTACAAGGTGCCCCGCATCGCCTTCGCCAACAAGATGGACAAGACCGGGGCCGACCTCTGGTTGGTGATCCGCACCATGCAGGAGCGCCTGGGGGCCCGCCCGGTGGTCATGCAGCTCCCCATCGGCCGGGAGGACTCCTTCTCGGGGATCATCGACGTCCTGCGGATGAAGGCCTACACCTACGGCAACGACCTGGGCACCGACATCCGCGAGATCCCCATCCCCGAGGAGTACCTGGCCCAGGCCCGGGAGTACCACGAGAAGCTCATTGAGGCCGCCGCCGACTTTGACGAGAACGTGATGCTCAAGTACCTGGAGGGCGAGGAGCCCTCTGAGGAGGAGCTGGTGGCGGCCATCCGCAAGGGCACCATCAGCATCCAGATCACCCCCGTGTTCCTGGGGTCCGCCCTGAAAAACAAGGGCGTCCAGCTCCTTCTGGACGCGGTGGTGGACTATCTGCCCTCCCCCCTGGACATCCCCCCCATCAAGGGCACCACCCCCGAAGGGGAGGAGGTGGAGATCCACCCCGACCCCAACGGACCCCTGTCGGCCCTGGCCTTCAAGATCATGGCCGACCCCTACGTGGGCCGCCTCACCTTTATCCGGGTCTACTCGGGCACCCTCACCTCGGGTTCCTACGTCTACAACACCACCAAGGGGCGCAAGGAGCGGGTGGCCCGCCTCCTGCGCATGCACGCCAACCACCGCGAGGAGGTGGAGGAGCTGAAGGCGGGCGACCTTGGGGCGGTGGTGGGCCTCAAGGAGACCATCACCGGCGACACCCTGGTGGGGGAGGATGCCCCCCGGGTGGTGCTGGAGTCCATTGAGGTGCCCGAGCCGGTCATTGACGTGGCCATTGAGCCCAAGACCAAGGCCGACCAGGACAAGCTCTCCCAGGCCCTCTCCCGCCTGGCGGAGGAGGACCCCACCTTCCGCGTCTCCACCCACCCCGAGACCGGCCAAACCATCATCTCCGGGATGGGCGAGCTCCACCTGGAGATCATCGTGGACCGGCTCAAGCGGGAGTTCAAGGTGGATGCCAACGTGGGCAAGCCCCAGGTGGCCTACCGCGAGACCATCACCCGCCCGGTGGACGTGGAGGGCAAGTTCATCCGCCAGACCGGTGGCCGCGGCCAGTACGGCCACGTGAAGATCAAGGCCGAGCCTCTGCCCCGGGGTAGCGGCTTTGAGTTCGTCAACGCCATCGTGGGCGGGGTGATCCCCAAGGAGTACATCCCCGCGGTGCAGAAGGGCATTGAGGAGGCCATGCAGTCGGGTCCCCTCATTGGCTTCCCCGTGGTGGACGTGAAGGTCACCCTCTACGACGGCTCCTACCACGAGGTGGACTCCTCGGAGATGGCCTTCAAGATCGCCGGCTCCATGGCCATCAAGGAGGCGGTGCAGAAGGGGGACCCGGTGATCCTCGAGCCCATCATGCGGGTGGAGGTTACCACCCCCGAGGAGTACATGGGCGACGTCATCGGCGACCTGAACTCCCGCCGGGGCCAGATCCTGGGCATGGAACCCCGGGGCAACGCCCAGGTGATCCGGGCCTACGTCCCCCTGGCGGAGATGTTCGGTTACGCCACCGACCTGCGTTCCAAGACCCAGGGGCGGGGCTCCTTCGTCATGTTCTTTGACCACTACCAGGAGGTCCCCAAGCAGGTCCAGGAGAAGCTGATCAAGGGGCAGTAAGGACACCTTTGGGGTGGGCCTTCGGGCCCACCCGTGTTTGCCGAAAGGAGAACGAAGATGGCCAAGGGCGAGTTTATCCGGACGAAGCCTCACGTGAACGTGGGGACGATTGGGCACGTGGACCACGGGAAGACGACGCTAACGGCGGCGCTGACGTTTGTAGCGGCGGCGGAGAACCCGAATGTGGAGGTGAAGGACTACGGGGAGATTGACAAGGCGCCGGAGGAGCGTGCGCGGGGGATTACGATTAACACGGCGCATGTGGAATACGAGACGGCGCAGCGTCACTACTCCCACGTGGACTGCCCTGGGCACGCGGACTACATCAAGAACATGATCACGGGTGCGGCCCAGATGGACGGGGCGATTTTGGTGGTATCGGCGGCGGACGGGCCGATGCCGCAGACGCGGGAGCACATTTTGTTGGCGCGGCAGGTGGGGGTTCCGTACATTGTGGTGTTCATGAACAAGGTGGACATGGTGGATGACCCGGAACTCCTGGACCTGGTGGAGATGGAGGTACGGGACCTGTTGAACCAGTACGAATTTCCTGGGGACGAGGTGCCGGTGATTCGTGGGAGCGCTTTGCTGGCCCTGGAGCAGATGCACAAGAACCCGAAGACGCGGCGTGGGGAGAACGAGTGGGTGGACAAGATTTGGGAGCTGTTGGATGCGATTGACGCGTACATACCCACGCCGCAGCGGGACGTGGACAAGCCGTTCCTGATGCCGGTGGAGGACGTGTTTACGATTACTGGGCGGGGGACGGTGGCTACTGGGCGGATTGAGCGGGGCAAGGTGAAGGTTGGGGACGAGGTGGAGATTGTGGGCCTTGCTCCGGAGACGCGGAAGACGGTGGTGACGGGTGTGGAGATGCACCGGAAGACTTTGCAGGAGGGGATAGCTGGGGACAATGTGGGTTTGCTCCTGCGGGGTGTAAGCCGGGAGGAGGTGGAGCGGGGGCAGGTATTGGCGAAGCCTGGGAGCATTACGCCGCACACGAAGTTTGAGGCTTCGGTGTACGTGCTGAAGAAGGAGGAGGGGGGCCGGCACACGGGTTTTTTCACGGGGTACCGGCCGCAGTTTTACTTTCGGACGACGGATGTGACGGGGGTGGTGGAGTTGCCCCAGGGGGTGGAGATGGTGATGCCTGGGGACAANGTGACGTTTGTGGTGGAGCTGATCAAGCCGGTGGCGTTGGAGGAGGGTTTGCGGTTTGCCATCCGTGAGGGTGGGCGGACCGTGGGCGCCGGCGTGGTCACCAAGATCCTGGAGT
>NZ_AQWU01000047.1 GCF_000376265.1 Thermus igniterrae ATCC 700962 | reverse complement strand
GGGCCAGGGACTGGTGGGAAGGGAAGGGGCCTTCCATCAGGTCCTGGAGTGAGGCCTCCGTCTCGCGGTAGGTGAGGTGGAAGAAGGCGCGGAAGAGAAGGAGGGCCAGGTAAAGGGCGTGGCTGTAGCGCCAGGGGCGGCCCCGCTTGCCTTTGGGGGNGGGAGGGGCCNCCTCCCGGGCCAGGCGCAGGCAGTGTTCCAAGACCTCCTTGGGGCTTGCCTCCCTGCGAAGGAAGCCTCGCTTGCCCATCAGGAGAGAGATATACACCCGTCCTCCTGACCTTTGCAAGGCAAGCCCTAGGGCGGTTGACGGGCGAGAAAGGACGCGGTAGAATCCACGCTGGAAAAGCTTCCATAGGAGGTTTCATATGAGGCGTAGGGAGTTTCTTAAGAAGGCAGGGGTGGGTCTGGCCACCAGCCTGGTCCTGGGGCCTTCCCTGGTGCGGGCCCAGGCAGGCCCCATCATCCGCGTGGCCGGGGATTCCACCGCCGTGGGGGAAGGCGGCCGCTGGATGAAGGAGATGGTGGAGGCCTGGGGCAGGCGCACGGGCACCCGGGTGGAGTACATTGACTCCCCCGCGGACACCAACGACCGCCTCGCCCTCTACCAGCAGTACTGGGCGGCCAGGAGCCCGGACGTGGACGTCTACATGATTGACGTCATCTGGCCGGGCATCGTGGCGCCCCACGCCCTGGACCTGAAGCCTTACCTCACGGAGGCGGAACTTCGGGAGTTCTTCCCCCGTATCGTCCAGAACAACACCATCCGGGGGAAGCTCACCTCCCTGCCCTTCTTCACCGACGCCGGCATCCTCTACTACCGCAAGGACCTCCTGGAAAAGTACGGGTTCAAGAACCCGCCCCGCACCTGGGCCGAGCTGGAGCAGATGGCCCAAAAGGTGATGGAAGGGGAGCGCAAGGGGGGCAACCGCGACTTCTGGGGCTTCGTCTTCCAGGGCAAGGCCTACGAGGGGCTCACTTGCGACGCCTTGGAGTGGATCTACTCCCACAAGGGCGGGCGCATCGTGGAGCCCGACGGCACCATCAGCATCAACAACGGCCGCGCCGCCCTGGCCCTGAACACCGTGCGCCGCTTCGTGGGCACCATCGCCCCCCAAGGGGTGACCAGCTACGCCGAAGAGGAGGCCCGCAACGTCTGGCAACAGGGGAACAGCCTCTTCATGCGCAACTGGCCCTACGCCTACGCCCTGGGCCAGGCGGAGGGTAGCCCCATCCGCGGCAAGTTCGCCGTCACCGTGCTCCCCAAGGGCGGGGCCGATGCCCCCAACGCCGCCACCCTGGGCGGCTGGCAGCTCATGGTCTCCGCCTACAGCCGCTATCCCAAGGAGGCCGCCAGCCTGGTGAAGTACCTGGCCTCCTACGAGGTGCAGAAGGACAACGCCGTGCGCCTTTCCCGGCTTCCCACCCGTCCTGCCCTCTACACCGACCGGGACGTCCTGGCCAAGAACCCCTGGTTCCGCGACCTCCTTCCCGTCTTCCAAAACGCCGTCTCCCGCCCCTCCGACGTGGCCGGGGCCAAGTACAACCAGGTTTCCGAGGCCATCTGGACCGAGGTGCACAGCGTCCTCACCGGACGCAAGACCGGGGAAGCGGCGGTGCGCGACCTCGAGGGCCGCCTCGCCCGCATCCTGCGCTGAACCTGCCCCTGCCCGGGGGGCTCTGAGCCCCCCGGGCGTATCCTTAAGGACATGCTCACCCAAAGGCAGGCACGCCTGGCCTGGCTCCTGGTCTTCCCCACCCTCCTGGTGGTGGCCCTGGTGGCCGGGTACCCCCTGGCCCAGGTCTTCTACTGGTCCTTTTTCAAGGCCGACATCGCCTTCGTGGAGCCCCCGGAGTTCCAAGGCTTCAGCAACTACCTCTACCTCCTCCAGGACCCCGACTTCCGCCAGGCCCTGTGGAACACCCTGAAGTTCACCGTGGTCTCGGTGAGCCTGGAGACGGTTCTGGGCCTGGCCATTGCCCTGGTGATCCACTCCAACTTCCGGGGCCGGGGCCTGGTGCGCACCGCTATCCTCATCCCCTGGGCCATCCCCACGGTGGTCTCCGCCAAGATGTGGCAGTGGATGCTCCACGACGTCTATGGGGTTATCAACGTCATCGGGGTGAAGCTCGGCCTCCTCTCGCAGAAGGTGGCCTTTCTGGCCCGGCCTGAGCTCATCCTGCCCGCCATCATCGCCGTGGACGTGTGGAAGACCACCCCCTTCATGGCCCTTCTGCTCCTGGCGGGGCTCCAGCTCATCCCCGAGGAGCTCTACGAGGCGGCCAGCATTGACGGGGCCACCCGCTGGCAGCAGTTCTGGACCATCACCCTCCCCCTCCTTACCCCCGCCCTGGTGGTGGCCCTCATCTTCCGCACCCTGGATGCCCTACGGGTCTTTGACGTGATCTTCGTGATGAGCGGGGTGAACCCCAGTACCCGGACGCTTGCCGTTTACAACCGCCAGACCCTCATTGACTTCCAGGACCTGGGCTATGGTTCGGCCATCAGCGTGGCCATCCTGGTGCTCATCTTCGCCTTCGTGGTGCTCTACATGCGCACCCTCGGCAGGGAGGCTCTGAAATGAAGGCCCTCACCCGCACCCTAAACCGCGCCCTCTTCTACCTCCTGGTGGTCTTCGTGGTGGTCTACAGCGTGTTTCCCTTCTACTGGGCGGTGATCTCCAGCTTCAAGCCCTCCGACGCCCTTTTCGCCGCCGACCCCAGCTTCCTCCCCCTGCCCTTCACCCTTGACCACTACAAGAACGTCTTCCTTCAGGCCAACTTCGGCCGCAACCTTCTGAACTCCCTCCTGGTGGCCGGGGGGGCCACCCTGCTCTCCCTGGTTCTGGGGGTCCTGGCGGCCTATGCCCTGGGAAGGCTGCCCTTCCCCCCCAAAAACGCCGTGCTCTACCTGGTCCTGGCCATGACCATGTTCCCCCAGATCTCCGTCCTGGGAGGGCTTTTCATGCTCCTGCGGCAGACGGGGCTTTTCAACACCCACCTGGGCCTCATCCTCTCCTACCTCCTCTTCACCCTGCCCTTCACGGTGTGGGTCCTGGTGGGCTATTTCCGGGGGCTACCCCGGGAGCTGGAGGAGGCAGCCTACGTGGACGGGGCCACCCCCCTGCAGACCCTTCTTAAGGTGATGCTCCCCCTCACGGGCCCAGGGCTGGTGACCACCGGGCTTCTGGCCTTCATCGCCGCCTGGAACGAATACCTCTTCGCCCTCACCTTCACCGTGGGGGATGCGGTGAAGACCGTACCCCCCGCCATCGCCAGCTTCGGCGGGGCCACGCCCTTTGAAATTCCCTGGGGGTCCATCATGGCCGCCAGCGTGGTGGTCACGGTGCCCCTGGTGATCCTGGTCCTCATCTTCCAGCAACGCATCGTGGCCGGGCTCACCGCGGGGGCGGTGAAGGGCTAGCCCGCGCGGAGGCCCAGGAGGAGCCCACCCACGAAGCTGGCCCCGAAGGGAAGGTTGTAGGTGAGGGTCTTAAGAAGCCTCTCCCAGAGACTTTGCAGGCCGGGCTGTTGCAGGAGGGGCTCCACGTCCTTTTGGATGCGGGTCCAGTCCACCTCCACGTAGCCCGCCTGGGCCAGAAGTTGCAGGGCCACGAAGAGGAGGCCCAGGGCAAGGGCCAGAAGGCGGCCCACCTTCTTCAGGGCGTAGCCCACCGCGTAGCCGGCTAGGCCGCCAAAGGTCATCTGCCCCAAGTAGGGGGTGAGGTCGGGCAACTCCACGCCTCCCACCCTAGCGGGGGAAGGGCCTTGGGGCAACTACTTCAGGCCCAGGAGGTGGGCGCTGGCCTTCATGGCCTCGAGGACAAAGGCCATGTGCTCGTCCAGGGAAAGGCCCAGGTCCTCTGCCCCCTGGCGGATCTCCTCCCGGTTCACCCCCTTGGCGAAGGCCTTGTCCTTGAACTTTTTCTTGAGGCTGGGGAGCTCCAGCCCCAGGATGGAGCGGTCCGGGCGCACGTACACCGCGGCAGCGATGAGGCCGGTGAGCTCGTCCACGGCGAAAAGCGCCTTGGCCATGAGGCTTCGCCGGGGCACGCCGGTATAGCTGGCGTGGCCCAGGATGGCCTCCAGCACCTCCTCGGGATACCCCAGGCGGCGGAGCTCCTCCACCCCCCGGTAGGGGTGGGCCTCGGGGTACTTCTCGTAGTCCATGTCGTGGAGCACCCCGGCCATGGCCCAAAGCTCCTCGTTCTCCCCAAAGCGGCGGGCGTAGGCCCGCATGGCCACCTCCACCGCCCGCATGTGCCGCCTCAAGGACTCGCCCTCCGTCCAGGCCTCCATGAGGGCCAGGGCCTCGGCAAAGCTCGGCATGCCCTAGAGTATAGCCATGCGCCTGGGTTATGGGGAGGACAGCCACCGGCTTGTGGAAGGGGTGCCCCTCTACCTTTGCGGCCTGGAGATCCCAAGCCCCCGGGGGGCCCAGGCCCACTCCGACGGGGACGCCCCCCTGCACGCCCTCACCGACGCCCTCCTTTCCGCCTACGGCCTGGGGGACATCGGCCTTCTCTTCCCCGACACCGACCCCCGCTGGCAGGGGGTGCGGAGCGAGGTCTTCCTGAAGGAGGCCCTGCGCCGGGTGGGGGAACTGGGGGGAAGGCTACGGCAGGCCAGCCTGGTCATCACCCTGGACCGGCCCAAGCTCTCCCCCCACCGCCACACCCTGGTGGAAAACCTGGCCCGGCTCCTGGGCCTCCCCCCCGACCGGGTGGGCCTAAGCTTCAAAACCTCTGAGGGGTTGGCGGAAGGGCACGTGCAGGCCCGGGCGGTGGTGCTTCTGGATGGTTGAGGTCCTGGTCTGGCTGGGCACCCTGGTCTTCGCCGCCACCGGAGCCCTCAAGGGGGTGGAGAAGGGGTTTGACCTCCTGGGGGTCCTGGTCCTGGCCACGGTGACCGCGGTGGGCGGGGGGTCCATCCGGGATGTGCTGGTGGGCACCTTGCCCCCCAACGCCCTGGGGAACGAGCCCCTCCTTTGGAGCGTGGTGCTCACCGGGCTCCTGGTCTTCCGCTTCCACCCCCGGGTGCAGGCTCTGGAAAGGCCCATCTACTACCTGGACACCCTGGGCCTGGGGCTCTTCGCCGCCCTGGGGGCGGAGCGGGGACTAGAGGCGGGGCTTGGGCCCTTTGGCGTGGCCCTGGCGGGCATCCTCTCCGGGGTGGGGGGCGGGGTGTTGCGGGACGTGCTCTCGGGGGAGGTGCCGGGCATCCTCTACCGGGCAGGGGACCTTTACGCCTCCGCCGCCCTGGTGGGGGCCCTGGTGGTCTATGGCCTTTACGGCCTCCACCCTGAAGTGGCCCTCTTCGCCGGCACCCTGACCACGGTCCTCCTGCGGGTTTTTGGCCGGCGGCTGGGGCTTAGGCTGCCCACCCCCCGCTGAAGCAAACCGGGGGCCGGGGTTTCCCGGCCCCCCAAAGGCCGCCCTTCACTTCAGCCTGGCCAGCTCCTGCCGGGCCCTTTCCTGGTCGTAGCGGTCGGCCGCGGTCTTGGCGGGGAGGGCAAGGGCCGTCTCCAGCTGCTTCCTGGCCTCCTCCTTCTTGCCCCAGGCCGCCAGGACCTTGGCGTACTCCACCCGGTGGATGATGCCCTCGGGCTCCAGCTCTATGGCCTTTTTCATCAGGGGCTCCACCCGGGCGCCATCCGCCCCCTGGGTGGTGGCCACCAACCAGCCCTTCTGCACCAGCTCAAAGTGCCAGAGGGCCAGGGCCACCATGGCCCCGGCGTGGTTGGGGTCCAGCTTCAGGGTCTTCTCCAGGTCGGAGCGGATCCGGGGGGCCAGACCTTCGGCCAGAGCCTCGAGGATCCCCTTGAACTGGGAAAGCCGCCCCAGGGCCCGGGCCCGCTCAAAGTAGCCCTCGGCGTAGTTGGGGTCCTTGGCGATGGCCTGGGAGGCCGCCTTCTCCGCCCGCTCAAACCAGGTCCGCTTCTCCTCGGGCTTGGCCTGGTAGAGGGCGAAGAAGCTGGCCCCCTTGGCCGCCAGGGCCAAGGCCTCGGGGGTGCCGAGCTTAAGGCCCGCCTCGTAGGCCTCCTGGAACCGCCCCGCGTCCACCAGGGCCGCCACCTGGGGGGCCTGGGCCAGGCTCAGGGCCAACGCCAACGCCGCAAGAAGGGATATCCAACGCTTCATGGGTTTCACCCGCGGGGATTATACCCGGTACAAGGGCCAGGGGGCGTAAACTGGAAGCCATGAGGCTTATATGGGGGTTATTGGCGCTCCTGGGCCTCGCCGTGGCCCAGGGGGCCGAGGAGTATTTTGCCCGCTGCCAAAGGCTCTATGGGCAAGGGGCCCTGGAGAGCGCCCAGGCCACCTGTGAGCTGGCCCTGGTGAGCGACCCCGAGCACCGCCCAAGCCTCCGCCTCCTGGCCCGCATCGCCCTGGAAAGGGGGGACCTGGGCCAGGCCCAGGCCTACCTGGAGCGCCTGGGGGAGGACCTCGAGGGCCAGCTGCTCAAGGCCCGCCTTCTCCTCCTCCAGAACAAGCCCGCCCAGGTCCTCACCCTCCCCCTACCCCAGGAGCCCGAGGCCCGGCTCCTGCAGGCCCTGGCCCTGGAGCGGCTCGGCCGGTACGAGGAAGCCCTGAACACCGCCCAGGGCCTCCCCTCCACCCCAGAGGCCCGCCTCCTCCTGGCCCGGCTCCACCTGGCCCTAGGCCAGCCCCAGGAGGGGCTTGGAGCCCTGGGCACCTCCTTGGCCGAGGAGGTGGAGCGGGGCTACCTCCTCTTCCTGGTGGGGAGGCCCCAGGAGGCCACCCTCCACCTGGAGCGCCTCCTGCCCCGCCTCTTTGGGGCGCCCGAGCTCCAGGCCAAGGCCCTTTCCACCCTGGCCCTGGCTTACCTTGGCCAGGGGGACCTTTCCCGGGGGCAGGCGGCCTTGGCCCAGCTCGCCACCCTGGAGAACCTCCCCGCCCGCTTTCTCGCCTGGGCCTGGCCCTGGCTTCTGGTCCTCTTCGCCTTCCTGGTGCTGGTCCTCCTGGGAGAAAGCCGCATTGAACCCCTGCGCACCCTGGAGGTGGTGGAGGACCCCCTGCCGGGGCCCGGCCGGCTCTACCTGATGGGGCTTGTGGCCCTCCTTCTGGCTCTGGCCTTCGCCGCCCTCTTGGGTAGGCTCCTCTTCGCCAACGCCCTGGCCCTCCTCACCCCCCACCAGCAGGGGGTGGTCCTGCCCAGCTTCTACCTGGTCTACGGCCTCCTCCTCTTCCTGGGCCTCCTCCTCACGCAAAGGAAGCGCCTCCCCACCCTCCTGGGCCCCTGGGGGAGTTGGGTGGAGGGGTTCTGGGTGGGGCCGGTGTTGGTCCTCCTCCTCTTCCTCTACGGGCTGGTCCGCACCCCCCTGGGGCTTCCTGGCCTCGCCCTCCACCTCCTCACCTTCCTGGGCCTGGCCCTCATGGAGCCCTTCTTCCGCGGCCTGGTGCCCTGGGTCCTGCGGGAGCGCTACCGGGACCTGGCCCCCTACCTGGCCGTCCTCCTCTTCGCCCTGGCGGTACCCGGCCCCACGCCCCTCCTCCTCCTTCTGGGGGCCCTCCTCCTCTGGGCCAAGGAGCGGGCGGGGAGCGTCTTGGGGGTGGCCTTGGGCTGGGTGGTGGCGGGGGTGGTCCTGGCCCTCCTGCCCCCCGCCTGGATGCGGCGCTTCTGATGCGTTCGGTCTACTTCCTCTCTGACTTTGGCCTCGAGGACCCCTACGTGGGGGTGGTGAAGGCGGTCCTGGAGCAAAGGGCCCCCGGGGTAAAGGTGGTGGACCTGGCCCACGCCCTGCCCCCCCAGGACCTGCGCCGGGCGGCCTTCGCCCTCTTTGAGGCCCTGCCCTACCTGCCCGAGGGGGCGGTGGTCCTGGCCGTGGTGGACCCCGGGGTGGGCACCCCCAGGCGGGCCATCGCCGCCCTGGGCAGGCGGGCCTACGTGGGCCCCGACAACGGCCTCTTCACCCTGGCCTGGCGCCTGGACCCTCCCAGGCGGGCCTTCCTCCTGCAGGAGGTGCCCCCTCCCCTCCCCCAGGGCGTAGACCCGCTCCCGGGCTGGACCCCGGGGAGCCACACCTTCCACGGCCGCGACCGCTTCGCCCCCGCCGCCGCCCACCTGGCCCTGGGGCTGGCCCCCGAGGCCCTGGGGCCGGAGCTATCCCCCCAGGACCTCCTCCGCCTCCCCCTGGCCCTGACCCCGGGGCCGGAAGGGGAGATCCTCACCTTTGACCGCTTCGGCAACGCCATCACCACCCTCCTCCAGGCCCCCCTGGGAGGGTGGGTGGAGGTGGGGGGAAGGCGCATCCCCATCCGCCGCACCTTTGGCGAGGTCCCGGAGGGGGAGGCGGTGGCCTACCTGGGGAGCGCCGGGCTCCTGGAGATCGCCGTCAACCGGGGGAACGCCCGGGAGGCCCTGGGCCTGAAGGAGGGGATGCCGGTGAGGCTTCTCCGGGGCTAAAGTTCCTGAAGCCAGGCCTCCACCTGGGGCATGAACCCCTCCGCGGTGAAGTCCAGGCTTACCGGGGTGAGGGAGATGTACCCCTGGCGCACCGCCCAGAGGTCCGTCCCCTCCTCCTCCTCCCCCACGGGGGTGCCGGCGATCCAGTAGTAGGGCCGCCCCTCGGGGTCCAGGCGCTCCACCACCGTGTCCTCCCAGTGGTGGGTGGAAAGCCGGGTGACCTTGATCCCCCTGGGCACCCCGGCGGGGAAGTTCACGTTGAGGAGCACCCCTTTGGGCAGGCCCCGCTCGGCCACCAGGCGGGCGATGCGCACCGCCCACTCCGCGGCCAGGGCGAAGTTCAGCTCCTCCCCCGAGGTGTCCAGGCTGAAGGCGATGGAAGGGATGCCCAAGGAGGCCCCCTCCAGGGCCGCGGCCACCGTGCCCGAGTGGGTGAGGTCCAGGCCCAGGTTGACCCCGATGTTGATGCCCGAGACCAACAGGTCGGGCCGGCCCAGAAGGTGCACCCCCAGGACCACGCAGTCCGCAGGGGTACCGTCCACCCGGTAGGCGGGAATCTCCCCGAACCCCGCGGCGGCCGTGTGCTTGAAGCGCAGGGGGCGGCGCACGGTGATGCCGTGGCCCACCGCGGACTGCTCCACGTCGGGGGCCACCACGTACACCTCGCCCAGGGCCCGCATGGCCAGGCCCAGGGCCTTGATGCCGGGGGAGAAGATGCCGTCGTCGTTGGAGACCAAAATGCGCATGCCCTAAGCCTAAAGGAAAAGGGCCCCCCGAGGGGGGCCCCCCTTCCCTCTGGGGTTTAGATGCGGCGAACCTTCTTGGCCTGGGGGCCCTTGCCGCCCCGGCCGGGCTCCACCTCAAACTCCACCCGCTCCCCCTCGTTGAGGGTGCGGAAGCCATCGGCCTCAATGGCCGAGAAGTGCACGAACACGTCCGGACCCTCTTCCTGCTGGATGAACCCGTAGCCTTTTTCCGCGTTGAACCACTTAACGGTACCCTTCTTCATGCTTCTCCTTCATCCCGAAAACCCACCTGGCTTTCCAGGGACTCTTCACTATCCCACGGGGAGAAAAAAAAGTCAAGCCCCAAAGCCTGGGGCCTTGGGGCCTGGGTCCGGGGGGCTAGTGGGCGTGCCCGCCCTCGTGCACGTGGCCGTGGAGGATTTCCTCGGGGGTGGCCTCCCGCACCTTCACCACCTGGACCTCAAAGTCCAGGTCCTTGCCCGCCAAGGGGTGGTTGAAGTCAATGGTGACCTCCTCCCCCTGGACCTCCACCACGGTGAGGGGCATGGGGTTGCCCTCCATGTCCTGGGCGTAGAACTGGGCCCCGGGCACCACCTCCGCGTCCTCGGGGAAGGCGGAAAGCGGCACCACCTGGACCCCTTCGGGGTCGTGGGGGCCGTAGGCCTTTTCCGCGGGCACGTGGGCCTGGAAGCTTTCCCCTTCCTGCCGGCCTTCCAACTCCTCCTCGAGGCCCCGGATCAGGTTGCCGTGCCCGTGCAGGTAGGAGAGCTCCCCCTGGTCCAAGACCTCCCCCTCCACCTGGAGGGTGTAGCGGATGGTCACCACCTTGTCCTGTTCAACCTTCATGTTCACCCTTTCGCAAGCCAGGCTTGCTCCCCTTAGCCTAGCAGACCCTTTCCCCGGGGAAAAGGAGGAGGCTTCTTTCCCCGTGGGCGGGGGCGCTTTCCCCGCCCCGCCGGGTCCTATAGTGGGGGTATGGGGGTGGAAGGGGTCATCGGGAAGACGCCCGTGGTGCGCCTCAGGCGGGTGGTGGAGCCGGACATGGCCGAGGTGTGGGTGAAGCTGGAGGGGCTGAACCCCGGGGGCTCCATCAAGGACCGGCCCGCCTGGTACATGATCAAGGAGGCGGAAGAAAGGGGCCTCCTGCGCCCGGGCTCGGGCCAGGTGATTGTGGAGCCCACCAGCGGCAACACGGGCATCGGCCTGGCCATGATCGCCGCCAGCCGCGGCTACCGCCTCATCCTCACCATGCCCGCCCAGATGTCGGAGGAGAGGAAGCGGGTCCTGAGGGCCTTCGGGGCGGAGCTGGTCCTCACCGACCCCGCAAGGCGCATGCTGGCCGCCCGGGAGGAGGCCCTGCGCCTTAAGGAGGAGCTTGGGGCCTTCATGCCCGACCAGTTCGCCAACCCCGCCAACGTGCGGGCCCACTACGAGACCACGGGGCCCGAGCTCTACCAGGCCCTGGAGGGCCGGATAGACGCCTTCGTCTACGGCTCGGGCACCGGGGGGACCATTTCCGGGGTAGGGCGCTACCTCAAGGAGCGCATCCCCCACGTGAAGGTCTTCGCCGTGGAACCCGCCCGCTCCAACGTGCTCTCCGGGGGGAAGATGGGCCAGCACGGGTTCCAGGGCATGGGGCCCGGCTTCATCCCGGAAAACCTGGACCTCTCCCTCCTGGACGGGGTGATCCAGGTGTGGGAGGAGGACGCCTTCCCCCTGGCCAGGCGGCTTGCCCGAGAGGAAGGCCTTTTCCTGGGGATGAGCTCGGGGGGGATCGTCTGGGCCGCCCTGCAGGTGGCCCGACAGCTGGGCCCCGGCAAGCGGGTGGCCTGCATCAGCCCCGATGGGGGCTGGAAGTACCTCTCCACCCCCCTTTACGGGACGGAGGAAGAGGCCTGACCCACCCCTGAAAATGGCCCCCCAGGATGGGGGCATGGAGGTATCCCCCGAACTCCTTCCGGAAAAGGCAGGCCTCGAGGACGCCTCCACCTGGAAGGGTTCCTTCCGGGAGTTCCCCTTGGAGGCGGTTCTGGCCACCCTGGGCCGGGTGCGGGCCACGGGGAAGTTACACATCGTCCCCCTGGACGTGGGGCTCCACCTGCGGGAGGGGCGGCTCCAGGCGGTCTCCGGCCTCCTGCCCCTGGGGGACCTCCTCCTGGTGCGGGGGGAGCTTTCCGAGGAGGGCCTGGCCTCGGCCCTGGCCTCCGGGGTCCGTCCCCTGGGGCAGGCCCTCCTGCGGCAGGGGCTGGAAGCCGAGGCCCTGAGGCGCCTCCTCCTGGTCCAGGCCCAGATGGGGGTGGCCCTCCTCCTCCAGCACCTCCAGGGCCAGGCCTTCGCCTTCTACCCGGGCCCCCCCCTCCCAGAGCCGGGGGCGGACCTGGAGCTTGGGCCCCTCCTCCTCACCTGGGCCCGCTCCACCCTGCCCCTTCCCCTGGGGGCGCCGGTGGAGCTGGCCCCCAGCCCTACCCCCGTGAACCTGGACGAGGCGGAGTGGCGGCTCGTGCGCCTCATGAACGGCCGCCGCACCCTGGCCAACGTGCTCCGCTTTTCCGGGCTGGAACCGCAAAGGGCCTGGCAGAAGGCGGAAGGGCTCATCCGCCGGGGGCTGGTCCGCCCCTCGGCCCTTTTTGGCCTGCGCCTGGTGGTGCCAAGCCGCCCGCCCCGCCGCACCAACTACCACCCCCCCTCCAGCCTGATGGCCAACCTCTTCCTCAAGTGGGTGGACGGAAGACGCACCGCCGCCCAGATCGGCACCATTCTGGGCCTGAGCCCCCACGAGACCGCTCTCTACCTGGTGGACCTCTACCGGGAAGGCCTTCTGGAGGTGCACCAGGGCCGGGTGGAGATGGAAAGGCTGCTGGAAGAGTTCTAGCGGCGCACCACCTGGGCGTCCTTGGGGTAGCGCTTCAGGTCCTGGGCCCGCAGGGGGGTCCGCCGGAACTCCACCACCCTTAGGTCGGCCAGGGCCTTGCCCGCCTCGTCGCGGAAGAGGAAGCGCAGGGGCCTGGGGTCGGCCTTGAGGACGTAGAGCTCCAGGCTGGCGAAGCCCTGGCCCTCCTTGGCCGTGCCCAGAAGCCGCCAGGCCACCCCCTCGGGCAGGCGCTCCTCCCCAGCAAGCCGCAGGCTTACCCGCTCCCCTAAGGCCTTTAGGTCTCCCAGGCCCTGGGGGCTGAAGCCCAGGCCCTGCACCTGGGCCTTCTCCTTGGGGCTCACCACCAGCTGGTTGGTGAGGTAGAGGTAGTTCCAGACCTCCTTCTCGGTGACCACGGTGAAGTTCCCCTCCAAAGAGCCCGGCTTGAGGAACTCTATGCGGAAGAGGTTCTCCTTGGGCAGGGCGTAGACCCGGGCCCTGAACTCCTCCGGGCCCGAGGGGCCCTGTACCTGGCCCTGGACCACCGCCTGCCAGGGGTCTTGCAGGTTCTTCTCCACCCGGTCCAGGATCTCCGCCACCGACTGGGCCAAGGCCAGCACCCCGAGGGCCAAGAGGCCAAGCCACGCTCTTCTCATCACGGCCACCTCCAGGCGTACCGGACCCAGGCGTAGGGGGCCTTCTGGTAGCCCACCTCCAGGCCCAGGTCCCCAAGCCACGCCCCCACGCTACCCGCCCAGGGATGGGAAAGGGTGAGGAAAAGGCTAGCCTCCCCTAAGTAAAGGGCGGCCTCGAGGCGGTTCACCCCCCCGAGGCGCAGGGCCAGGTCCAAGACCTCCATCCCCTCCCCCACCTCCCCCTTCCAGCCCAGGACCAGGTAGGGCCCGGAGGCGAACCCCGCCCCCAGGGTGTAGGTGGCCTCCTCCCGCAGGGCGTAGGTGGCCTCGGCCCGCAAACCCCTTTCTCCCTCCAGGAGGAGGCCCACCACCCCCCGGGGCACCAGGCGGTAGCGCAGGTGCAGGCGGCCAAAAAGCCCCTCCTCGGGGAAGAGGGGGAAGGCCCCTTGCGGGCGGTAGCCGAGCCTTCCCTGGAGGGCCAGGGGGCCGGCACCCCCTTCGGCAAAGGCCACCCCGCCCAGACCCCCAGCCCCCACCTCCCCCTGGGCCCCGTAGGCCAAAAAGCCCAAGGGCCCCAGGGAGAGGCCGCCCGCAAGGCCCAGGGCCCCCCGCTCCCCCTGGAGCCGCACATAGGCCTCCCCGCCCTCCAGGGCCAGGGCGGCCTCGAGGGTGGGCGTCCAGCCCCCAGGCCCCCCGTAGACCCCCGCCTCCAGCCGCCCCTGGGCCAGGGCCCAGGAGGCCAAAAGGAACCCCAGCATCCAGGCCTTCCTCATACCGCCACCTGCCTTTGGAAGCGGGCCGAAGCCAGGAAGAGGACCAGGGCGGAAAACAGGGCCAGGGCCAGGAGGTGGGGCCAGAGCACGCCAAGCCCCACCCCCTTCAGCATCACCCCCCGGAGCACCTCAATGAGGTAGCGGGCGGGCACTAGGTAGGAGAGGAACTGGAAAAACCGGGGCATGCCGTCTATGGGGAAGACAAAGCCCGAGAGGAAGATGGTGGGAAAGGCGTAGGCGTAGGTGCCGAACACCGCCTGCACCTGGGTGCGGGCCAGGGTGGAGATGAGGACGCCCGCGGCCAAAGAGCCCAGGACGAAGAGGAACATGGCCAAAAGGAGCAGGGCCAAGCTCCCCCGCACCGGCACTCCAAAGACCCAGTGCCCCAGGGCCAGGACCAAAAGGGCCACCCCGAAGGCGATGACCAGGTAGGGGAGGACCTTCCCCAGGACCATCTCGTGGGGCCTTAGGGGGGAGGCCAGGAGGCTTTCCATCATGCGGCTTTCCACCTCCCGCACGATGGAAAGCGCCGTGAGGAGCACGGTGAACATGGTGAGCACCAGGCCGATGATACCGGGGATCATGAACCAGGCGGTCTTGTTCTCGGGATTGTAGAGGGTGTGGAGGCTGGGGCTTAGGGGGGGCAGAACCGCCTCCCCCGCCAGGGCCCGGCCCACCTGGATGCGGGCGTTCACCTCCTGGATGGCCCGGCGCAGGGCGGCCTGGGCCTGGAAGGCGAAGTTGGGGTCGGTGCCGTCCACGTAGACCTCCAGGGCCACGCTCTCCCCCCGGCGCACCCGTTCCAGGGCTCCCGGGGGGACGACCAGCCCCACCCGGGCCCGCCCCCGGTCCACCGCCTCCACCACCTCCTCGGGGGTCTGGGCCGTGTAGGCCAGGCGGAAGCGCTCCTCCTCGCCAAGCGCCGCCAAAAGGGCCTGGCTGATGCGGTCCTGGGCGGCGTCGTGGAGGGCCAGGGGGATGTGCTTCAGGGTGAAGTTGATGGCGTAGCCGAAGAGGAGGAGCATGAGGCTAGGCAGGAGGACAATCAGCCGGGGCAGGACGCGGTCGCGGCGTATCTGCAAGAACTCCTTTTCCGCCAGGGCCAGGATGCGGTTCACGGGGCCTCCCTGGTAAGAAGGGCAAAAACGTCCTCCAGGCTGGGGGCCACCTCCTGGAAGCCCTCGCCCAGGGGGGCGTCCTTCTTGGCGATG
This sequence comes from Thermus igniterrae ATCC 700962, assembly GCF_000376265.1. Lineage (GTDB taxonomy): Bacteria > Deinococcota > Deinococci > Deinococcales > Thermaceae > Thermus > Thermus igniterrae. The sequence continues at coordinate 14,237 of NZ_AQWU01000047.1, read as the reverse complement.
AGCCGCACGCCCTCCCCGCTGGGCCAGGCCTCGAGGACCCCGGGAAGCGCCGCCACCGCCTCCAGGGAGCCCCCGGGGACGAAGAGGAAGCGGGCCCGCGCCTGGGCCAGGGCCTTGAGCTCCTGGGGCGTGCCCGTGGCCAGCACCCTTCCCCCGTAGAGGAGGGCCAGGCGGTGGCAGCGCTCGGCCTCGTCCATGTAGTGGGTGGTGACCAGCACCGCCGCTCCCCGCGCCGCCTCCTGGTGGATGAGGTCCCAGATCCTCCGGCGGGAAAGGGGGTCCAGGCCGGTGGTGGGCTCGTCCAGGAAGAGCACCTCGGGACGGTGCACCACCGCCTGGGCCAGGGCCAGGCGTTGCCGCCACCCCCCCGAAAGATGGCCCGCCAGGGAGCGGGCGTAGGGCTGGAGGCCAAAGCGCGAAAGGATCTCCTCCACCAGGGCCCGGGCCTCCTTCGGGCGATAGAGGCGGGCGCGGAAGAGGAGGTTCTCCTCCACCGTGAGGTCCCGGTAGACGGAGGCTTCCTGGGTGGCGTAGCCGATGCGGGCCTTGACCCCCTCCGGCTCCTTGCCCACCTCCAGCCCCGCCACCCAGGCCCTACCCCCATCCGGCCGCAAGACCCCGGAGAGGATGCGCACCAGGGTGGTCTTCCCCGCCCCATTGGGCCCCAGGAGGCCGAAGACCTCCCCGGAGCCCACGAAGAGGCTCACCCTGTCCAGGGCCTTCACCCCGCCGAAGCTCCGCGTGACCTCCTCAGCGTGCACCATACCGTCCCTCCAGATACCCCCGCACGTAGGCCTCCGGGTCCAGGGGAAGCCGCACCCCCAGGGCCTCCCCCAGGAGGAAGCGGGCAAAAAGGGGGCCCAAAAAGGCCAAGGCCAGTTCCTCCGGGGGCTCGTCCTTCCGCAAAAGGCCCTCCTCCTGCTTGGCCCGGAAAAGGGCCACCGCCTGGCCCATGGCTGTCCGCAGGGGAAGCGCCTCCCCCTGCCCCAGCTCGGGGTGGCGGAGGAGCTCGGAAAGGAGCTTGGGCAGGAGGGCCCGGTGGGCCTCGAGAAGGTCCAGATAGGCCGCCAGAAGCTCCCCAAGCCCCTCCTCCAGGGGCGCGGTCTCCCGCGGCAGGCGCTCCAGAAAGCCCTGGGGCACGAAGGCGGAAAGGGCCGCCTTGAAGAGGCCCTCCTTGCTGCCAAAGCGGCGGAAGAGCGTCACCTCGCTCACCCCCGCCCGCCGGGCCACCTCCTTGGTGGTGGCCCCCCGGTAGCCCCGTTCCGCCAGGAGCTCCAAGGCCGCCTGGAGGAGGCGGGCTTCCGCGGGGGCCTTATGCAAGTACATACTTGCAATGCCAACCTACCCCTCCCCACTCACCCCGTCAAGGGACGGGTGTGGCATACTCAAGGCCAGGAGGCCAAGCCATGAACCTACTGGACCGCATCGGGCGCCTTATCCGGGCCAACCTCAACGACCTTTTGCGCCGGGCCGAGGACCCGGAGAAGCTCATTGAGCAGGCCCTCCTGGACATGAAGGAGGCCTTAAAGGAGGCGCGGGAGCAGGTGGCCGCCGCCCTGGCCGAGGGCAAGCGCCTGGAGCGCGAGGTGGAAAGCCACCTCAAGGAGGCCGCTCTTTGGGAGGAAAAGGCCAAGGAGGCCCTGGGGGCAGGCCGGGAGGACCTGGCCAAGGAGGCCTTAAGGCGCAGGAAGCGGGCCCTGGACCTGGCCGAGGGTTTCCGCCAGCAGGCGGAGGAGCAAAAAGCCCTCACCGACCGCCTCCTCACCCAGCTCAAGGCCCTCGAGGCCAAGATCGACGAGGCCGAGGCCCGCAAGAAGCTCCTCCTGGCCCGCAAGAAGGGGGTGGAGGCGGCGGAGGCCGTGCGCCGCATGGAGTCCCGGCTGGACCAGCACCCGGCCCTGGAGGCCTTTGAGGAGATGGAGGCCCGCATCCTGGCCATGGAGGACCGGCACGAGGCCCTGAAAAGCCTGGAGGGCCAGGACCTGGAGGAGGCCCTCAAGGAGCTCTCCCACGAAAAGGAGGTGGAGGAGGCCCTCGCCCGCCTCAAGAAGGAACTGGGCCAGTCTTAACGCATGCCCGCCCTGCTGGAACTCCTTCTCCTCCTCCTGGCCCTGCTGGTGCTGGCCCTCCTCTTCCGGCCCCCACCCCGGGGCCTCGCCTGGGCCAAGGTCCGGCTCAAGGGGCTTTTGGACTGGGGGGAGGTGGAGGGGGCCTTAAGGGCCCTGGAAGCCCAGGAAAAGGAGGTGGCGGAGGCCCTGGAAGCCCCCCACCTCCTGCCGGAGACCCGGGAGGAGTTAAAGCAGGCCCTGCGCCGCATCCAGGGACAGCGCCAGCGGGTTTTGGCCCTTCTGGAAAGCCTGGCGGCAGAGCGAGCTCTGGCGCGGGGGGACCTGGAGGCCGCCCGGCGGCTGGAGGCCCGCCTCGAGGACCTGCGGGAAGTGTTGGCCAGCCTACGGGCCAAGGAGGGTTAAACTCCGTACCATGAGGCGGTACCTTATGGCCTCCTTGTTCCTCCTCGCCGCCTGCGCCCCCCAGGTGACCCAGGCCCCGGAAGCCCGTCCCAACCTGCAGGAGACGGCCTTCTACCCCGCCACCACCGGGCTGGAATGGGTCTACCTTCCTGAGGGGGAGGCCCTCTCCACCCCCCCTTTCCGGGTGCGGGTGGAGGGCCCGGCGGTCTTTGAGGGGCAGGAGGCCCTGCGCTTCCGTAGCCTCGGCCGGGGGGAGGAGCGGGTCTACTACCGGCAGGTGGGGCCCTTTGGGGTGCGCCTCCTGGGCTTCCAGGACCCCTCGGCCCGGGTGGTCTTCACCCCGCCCCTCCTGGAGTACCCCCCGGAGGTCCTGCTGGCCGTGGGGTACCGCTGGGGGGGCACCACCCAGGTGCGGGTGGAGCTCCTCAGCCCCGGCGGCCGGGAGCCCTTGGCCCAGGGGGTCTTGAACTACAGCATGGAGGTCCTGGAGGAGCGGGAGGTGGGCCTGCCCGCGGGCACCTTCCGGATCTTCCGCATCCGCCAGACCTACCAAGACGAGCGCAGTCAGGATGTCCGGGAAGTTTGGTTCGCCCCCCGGGTGGGGGAGGTGCGCACCCGGGAGGGCCGGATCCTGGTGGAACGCAACTTCCGATGAGGTGGCTATGGTACTGGACAAGGTCAACAGCCCCGAGGACCTGAAGCGCCTGAGCCTGGAGGAGCTCCTGGCCCTGGCCGAGGAGATCCGCAGCGAGATCATCCGGGTCACGGCGCAAAACGGCGGCCACCTGGCCAGCTCCCTGGGGGCGGTGGAGCTCATCCTGGCCCTCCACCGGGTCTTCCACTCCCCCAAGGACCGCATCCTCTTTGACGTGGGCCACCAGGCCTACGCCCACAAGCTGGTCACCGGGCGGAAGGACCGCTTCCACACCCTGCGCCAGGAGGGGGGCATATCGGGCTTCACCAAGGTCTCGGAGTCCGAGCACGACGCCATCACCGTGGGGCACGCCAGCACCTCCTTGGCCAATGCCCTGGGCATGGCCATCGCCCGGGACCTAAAGGGGGAGGACTACCACGTGGTGGCGGTCATCGGGGACGGGGCCCTCACGGGGGGGATGGCCCTGGCGGCCCTCAACAAGATCGGGGAGCTGGGCAAGCGGATGCTCATCATCCTGAACGACAACGAGATGAGCATCTCGGAAAACGTGGGGGCCCTCAACAAGTACTTCAAGGAGCTCCAGATAAGGAAGTGGGTCCAGGACGCGGAGAAGCTGGGGCGAAGCCTCCTGGAGCACATCTCCCCCAAGCTCTTCGGCCTGGTGGACCGGGCCAAGGAGGCGGCCAAGCTCATCCTGCACCAGGAGAACCCCTTCTACGCCTGGGGCATCCGCTACGTGGGCCCGGTGGACGGCCACGACCTGAAGGGCCTCATCCACATCCTGGAGCACCTGAAAGAGCTGGAAGGCCCCACCCTGCTCCACGTGGTCACCCAGAAGGGCAAGGGCTACAAGGTGGCGGAGGCCGACCCCATCTACTGGCACGGCCCCCCGGGCTTCAACCCCGAGAAGCCGGAGAAGGTGTCCAAGGGCTACTCCTGGAGCCAGGCCTTTGGGGACGCCGTCACGGAGCTTGCCCACCTGGAGCCCCGCCTCTTCGTCCTCACCCCGGCCATGCGGGAGGGTTCGGGCCTGGTGCGCTACTCCCTGGAGCACCCCGAGCGCTACCTGGACGTGGGCATCTGCGAGGACGTGGCGGTGACCACGGCGGCGGGGATGGCCCTGCGGGGCCTCAAGCCCATCGTGGCCATCTACTCCACCTTCCTGCAGCGGGCCTACGACCAGGTGATCCACGACGTGGCCATAGAGAACCTGCCCGTGGTCTTCGCCATTGACCGCGCCGGGATCGTGGGGGCGGACGGGGCCACCCACCACGGGGTCTTTGACATCGCCTATTTGCGCACCATCCCCAACCTGCAGATCGCCGCCCCCAAGGACGCCCTGGAGCTTAGGGCCATGCTGAAGAAGGCCCTGGAGCTGGGGGGGCCTGTGGCCATCCGCTACCCCCGGGACAACGTGGAACGGGTCCCGGAAGGGGTGTGGCCGGAGATCGCCTGGGGCACCTGGGAGGTGCTCAAGGAGGGCACCGAGGCCTACATCCTGGCCTTCGGCAAGACGTTGCGCTACGCCCTCGAGGCCGCCGGGGAAGACCCCCGGGTGGGGGTGGTGAACGCCCGCTTCCTGAAGCCCCTGGACCGGGAAGCCCTCCAGCGCCTCGCCCGCTACAAGCTCCTCACCGTGGAGGACCACCAGAAGATGGGCGGGTTTGGCAGCGCGGTGCTGGAGGCCCTGAACGAACTGGGCCTGCGGACCGAGGTGCGGGTCCTGGGCCTCCCCGACCGCTTCTTTGACCACGGCACCATCCCCAGCCTCCACCGCCAGGCGGGCATAGACGCCGAGGGCATCCGCAAGGCCCTGGCGGAGATGGGCGTGGGCTCCCTCTATGAGCGGGCCTGAGGCCCTGCGCTTCGCCGCCAACCTGTACCGCCTCCCCGCTCCCGGAGGGTATTTCCTGGTGGATGCGGGCCTCCCCTGGGAGGCAAAGCGGCTCCTCCGCCAGCTCCCAGGGCCCCCCAAGCTCCTTTTCCTCACCCATCACCACCTGGACCACAGCGGGGGGGCCCGGGCCCTGTGGGAGCGCTTCGGCATCCCCGTCCTGGCCCATCCCCGGGAGTGGCCCTACCTCACGGGGGAAAGGCCAAGGCCCCCCCTGCCGGTTCCCCTCCTGGGAGGGTGGCTGGCCAACCTGGCCCCGCCCCTTCCCAAGGAGGCCCTGCGGCCCGTGGCCGAGGGGGACGAGGTCCTGGGGTGGCGGGTGGTGGCCCTTCCCGGCCACACCCTGGGCCAGGTGGGCCTCCTCCGGGAAGGGGTACTCATCGCCGGGGACGCCCTGAGGGGCCGGGGGCTTCCCCCACGCTGGATCAACGAGGACCACGAGGCGGCCAGGGGCACCCTGCGCAAGATCCTGGAGCTCGGGGTGGAGCGGGTCTACCTGGGCCACGGGGGGCCCTTGGGACGGGAAGAGGTGGAGGCTCTAGCCCGTAGACTGGGGGTATGAGAAAGCCCGTCTTCCTGCTTTTCCTGGGCCTCCTGGCCCTGGCCCAAGAGGTGGTGGTCTACCCCGGATTCGCCGAGGTGAAGGAGCCCGTATTCCTGCCCCCGGGGGCCTGGGTCTACCTGGCGGGGGAAAGGCTTGCCCGTATGGCCCCGGGCTCCTTAAGGCTTCTGGGAGTGGAGGAACAGGAGCGGGTTTACCAGGGCACCACGGTCCTCTTCCGCTACCGGGGGGAGGGAAAGGCCACCCTGCGCTACCTCTACACCGGGCTTTCCGGAGAGGTCTTCTACACCCTGGAGGAGGGCCGCCTCACCGCCTGGGCCCGGCTGCGGCTGGAAGGGGAGGCCCTGGAGGCCAAAAAGCTCACCCTCCTGGCCGGGGAAGCCCCCCTGCTGGAGGCCAAGGCCGCCCCGGGCGTGGCCCTGCGCGCCCTGGCGGAGGCCCCCGGGGAAAGCCCCTTCGGCCTCTTCCGCTACGAGCTCCTCCCGCGAAGGGTGGAGCCCGGAACCACGGAGATTCCCTTCCTACGGGCGGACGTGGCCCCAGCGCGCCTGCTACGCTACCAGGGCCCCTTCCGCACCGACCGCCTTCTGCCCCTGGAGCGGGGCTACCGCTTCGCCGCCCCCTTCCCCCTGGCCCCCGGGGCCCTGGAGGTGGTGGAGGGGGGCCTCTTCCTGGGCCAGGCCCCCCTCCCGGGCACGCCCCGGGGGGAGCCGGCGGAGGTGTGGTTGGGACGGGACCTCGAGGCCCGCCTGGAACGCCAGGTGAGCCTCCTGGGCCAGGGGGAGAAGGAGGCCACCTACCGGGTGGAAACCCGGTTGGAAAACCCCTACCCCTACCCCATCACCCTCCTCCTCGCCGAGGTCTTCCCCCAGCCCTTCCGCCTGGACTTCCCCGGGGCCACCCTCCTGCCCCAGGGCTACCGCCTGGAACTCTCCCTGAAGGCCAAGGAGGCCCGCACCCTGACCTACCGCCTTACCCTCCCCCGCTAGGACATCTGTCCCACCCCTTCTCCCCCATCCTGGGGGCATGAAGCCCGACCTCCACCGCTTCCCCCTCCTGGTGGCCTGGGAGATGACCCGGGCCTGCCTGCTGGCCTGCGTCCACTGCCGGGCCTCCGCCGAACCCGACCCCCTGCCCGGAGAACTCACCACCGAGGAGGGCCTGCGGCTCCTCCGGGAGCTTGCCACCTACACCCCCAAGCCCATCCTCCTGCCCACCGGCGGCGACCCCCTGGCCCGTCCCGATCTCTTCCTCCTCCTGGAGGAGGCCCAGCGCCTGGGGATCAAGGTGGGGATTACCCCGGCCGTCACCCCCCGGCTCACCCGGGAGGTGGTGGCCCGCTTCAAGGCCCTTGGGGTACACCAGATGGCCATCTCCCTGGACGGGGCGAGCCCCGAGGCCCACGACGGCTTCCGGGGGGTGCCGGGCACCTTCGCCCTGGCCCTACAGGCCCTGGACTGGGCCCGGGAGGTGGGGCTCCTGACCCAGGTGAACACCACGGTCTCCCGCCGTACCGTGGGGGAACTCCCGGGCATCGCCCGCATCCTGGCGGAAAAGGGGGTGGCCACCTGGGAGGTCTTCTTCCTGGTGCCCGTGGGCCGGGGAGCGCTTCTGGAGCAGCTTTCCCCGGAGGAGTACGAGGCGGTGATGCACCTCCTCTATGACCTCTCCCGCCAGTACCCCTTCAAGGTGCGCACCACCGAGGGACCCATGTTCCGTCGGGTGGCCCTGGAGCGCCGCCAGGCCCAAGGAGGGGAGGACGGGGCCCTGGTGGGGGAGGGCCGGGGGGTTCACCTTTCCGATGGCTTTGGCTTTGTCTTCGTTTCCGCCACCGGAGAGGTCTATCCCTCGGGCTTCCTGCCCCTTTCCGCGGGCAACGTGCGGGAAAAAAGCCTGCTGGAGATTTACCAGAAGAGCCCCCTCTTCCTGGAGCTCCGCAACAAGGCCCTGCTCAAGGGCAAGTGCGGGGTCTGCGAGTACCGGGAGCTCTGCGGGGGAAGCCGGGCCCGGGCCTGGGCGGAAACCGGGGACCACCTGGCCCAGGACCCCCGGTGCGCCTACGTCCCCAAGGCCCTAGGACAAATGCCCCTGGCCTGAGGGGCAAACGCCCCCCTATCCTTAGGGCATGAAGCGCCTGCTCCCTTTGTTGGCCTTTCTGGGCCTCCTGGCCCTGGCCCAAAGCCCCGGGGCCAAGCTGTACTCGGCCAACTGCCAAAGCTGCCACCAGGCCACCGGGCAGGGCCTGGCCGGGGCCTTCCCGCCCCTCACCCACCTGGACAAGCTGGTCCAGGCCAAGGGGGGCCGGGAGTACCTGATCCGCACGGTTCTCTACGGCCTCCAGGGGCCCCTCACCGTGGAGGGCAAGGCCTACAACGGCCTCATGCCCCCCTTCCGGCAGCTCAGGGACCAGGAGGTGGCCGACCTCCTGAACCACATCCTCACCACCTTCGCCAAGTCCAAGGCCAAGCCCATCAGCGCCGAGGAGGTGAAGGCGCAAAGGGCCAAGACCATGGCCCCGCAGGACGTCCTCAAGTCCCGTCCCCCGGTCAAGTAGACCGGTGTACTCCCTCCCCCCGGGGCCCAGGAGCCCCGGGATATATACTTAAATTCATGGAAGTGCTCTTCTTTGTTTTTATCCTCCTCGGCGCAATGGCCATCCTGCTTGGCTTGCGCGGCGCACATAGGGAAAAAAAGCACGCGGAGGCTTCCAAGACTCCGGCCTCCCTTCCTTATAAGCTTAAGCCTGCCCTCTTAAGCCCGGCAGAACGGTCTTTCTGGGGGGTTTTACAAAAGGTGCTCCCCAACGAGCATCTGGTTTGGCCCAAGGTACGCCTCCTAGACCTTCTACTGGTGGATGGGGAAGGTGGACAGCGCCTATCAGCCCTAAATCGGGTGCAGGCCAAACATCTAGATTTCTTGGTGGTGCGTGCTCGGGACGCCAGGCCTATTCTGGCCATTGAGCTAGATGACCGCAGCCACCAGCGCCCTGATCGGCAGGAGCGCGATCGGTTTATAGACGAACTTATGCAAAAAGTAGGACTGCCTCTGGTGCGGATACAAGCCCGGCATGCCTACGCCCCTGAGGCACTCAAAGCGCTACTCGCTCCTCACCTGGAAGCGGATGGAGCTTCATCAAACGACCCCTTGAGGCCCAGATAACCTTTACATTCCCGGCGAGTGGGAATAATGAAGCCAAGGTGGGTCCCGGGTTTCACCGCCTTTACGCCCAGCGCCTGGCCTGGCGCTACCGGCTTCTTTTGGCCCTGGGCCTAGCCCTCCTGGGCTTCCTCTACCCGCCTTTGGCCCTCCTCTCCCCCCTTGGCCTCCTCCTACCCGCCCGCCTCTTTGAGGGGCAGGCCCTGCGGGCCATCGCCCGGGCCAGCCTGGCCTACCCCACGGCCCTGGCCTACGGGGAGGAGCGCCTTTGGCGCGAGGCCGAGCGGGTGCGGGTGGCGCTTCCCCCCTTCCCCCTTGGGCTCCTTCTGGCCTACCTCCTGGCCCTCCTGCTCCTTTTGGCCGTGCTGGCCTGGGCTCCCCCGGGAAGCCCCTGGGCCCCCTGGGGCCTCCCCCAGGCGGAGCGTCCCCTAACCACCCAGGGCGCGGAGGGCGAGGACGCCAAGGCCCCAGGCGAAGGGGAAAGGGTCCCAGCCCAAGGCTCCTCGGAAGGGGAAGCCACCCCGGCCCCCGGGGAAGCCCCAGGAACCCAGGCCACCCCCAAGGCCTCAGAAGGCCCTGGTAAGGAGGCCGCGGAGACCCAGGAGGGAACTCCCCGGGAGGCCCCAGGGCCCAGCCCAAGGGCCAACGGCCAGGAGGCCGCCCCCGGGAGGGAAGGGGCCTCCCCTTCCCCAGGGGGAGCCCAGGGGGATGGGGAGGGCCCGGAGGCCAAGGCCCCAGGGAGCTCGGGCCCAGCCCCAGAGGTGGGGGGGAAGACCCCGGCCCCGCTCCCTACCCCCTCGAGGCCCGGCCAGGGCCTCCTGGAACCCGGACAGGAGGGAGAGGCCCCAGGGCTCCCCAGCCCCTGGGCCCAGGGCCGCCCCCCGGAAGGGGTGCGCCGGGGGGTGGAGGTCTACCTGGAGCGCACCCCCCTACCCCCCGAGGCCCGCGAGCTCCTGAGGCGCTACTTCAGCGGGCCCTGATCCGGCTCAGGGCCTCGGCCACGCTCACCGGCCCCACCTCCACCCGGTCGGCCATGGGGAAGGCCCCCATGGACCCTCCGTGCCCGAAGCGGGCCCCCACCCGCAGGTCCACGTCCTTCAGGAGTTCCCGCATGCGCTGGTGCTTGTCCCCGCCCTCCAGGGCGGCGTAGGGGTTTTCCCGCACCTCCAGGAGCCGGGCCTCCCCGTCCTCCCCCACCTCGTAAATGGCGAAGCGGGGGGCATGGCCGAAGGGGCCGGGGTAGACCCTCTCAGGGTCGTTCTTGGCCAGGGCGATGGCAAGCCGCATGGCCTCAGCATACACCCTTGGGGTATGGGCTACCCCTCCCGGCGCCACTCCCCGCTCTTGCCCCCCGCCTTGTGCAGGAGGCGTACCTGGGAGATGACGAGGCCCTTGGAAACCGCCTTCAGCATGTCGTAGACGGTGAGGGCGGCCACGGCGCAGGCGGTGAGGGCCTCCATCTCCACCCCCGTCTCGGCCTTGGTGCGCACCGTGGCCTGCAGGTGCACCCGCCGCTCCTCCTTGAGGAGCTCGGCCCGCACCTCCACCCCGGTGAGGGGCAGGGGGTGGCAGAGGGGGATGAGGTCCGCGGTGCGCTTGGCCGCCATGATCCCCGCCAACTGGGCCACGGCCAAGGGGTCCCCCTTCCCCACCCCGCCCCCCTCCAGGGCGGCCAGGGCCTCTTCGGTGAGCTCCACGTAGGCCTCGGCGGTGGCGGTGCGAAAGGTGGGGGGCTTTTCCGTCACGTCCACCATGTGGGGCTTGCCGTCCTTGAAGTGGGTGAGGTCCATGGCCTAAGTGTAGTACCCTGGGGCCAATGCCTGCCCATGAGGTGCTGGTGGTGGGGGCAGGGCTTTTGGGGCTTTCCGCCGCCCATTTCCTGGCCAAGAAGGGGTTGCGGGTGGCGGTCCTGGAGCGGGAAGCCCCCCTGGCCTGCACCAGCGACAAGTCCACGGAGTGCTACCGGGTCTTCTGGCCGGGGGACGAGGCCCTGGCCGCCCTGATGGCCCACAGCCTGGAGCTCCTGCCCCCTTTTCGCCCCACGGCCCGGCCGAACCGCCGGGGCTACCTCTACCTGGGGGAGGAGGCGGCGCTGGCCCTCCTGGCGGAAAAGGCCCCCCACGCTGGCCCCCTCCGGGTCCACCGGCAAGGGGCCTCCTACCCCCAGGGGGCCGAGGAGGGCCTGGACCTCCTCCGCCCGGGGGCCTTGGGGGAGGCCTTCCCCTACCTGGCCCACCTGCGGGGGGTGGTGGGGCTCCACGTGCGCCCCGCGGGGTGGCTCTCCGCCCAGGGCCTGGGCATGGGGCTCCTCGAGGCCTTCCGCACCCTGGGAGGAAGCCTCCTGCACGGGGAGTTCCTGGGCCTGGAGCAAGAAGGAGGCAGGCCCCGCTACGCCCGGGTGCGCCAGGGGCAAAGGGAGACCCTCTTCCCCTTCCAGGCCCTGGTCCTGGCCCCGGGACCCGGTCTGCCCGCCCTGGCCAGGGCCCTAGGCCTGGACCTGCCCCTCCAGGCCGAGCCCCACTTCAAGGCCTGGTTCCCCGACCCCCTGGGGCGCTTTCCCCGGGAAGCCCCCCTCCTCATCTGGAACGCTCCCCAGGAGGTCTTCACCCCGGAGGAGAAGGCCCTCCTCCAGGAGGAACCCGCCCTCACCCCCCTCCTCGGCCCCCTCCCCCCCGGGGCCCACGGCCGCCCGGAGGGGGAGGGCTTTCTGGCCCTCTACAACCCCTTCCCCAAGGCGGAGGCGCCCCGGGCCTGTACCCCCCTTCCGCCCCCCTGGGCGGGGGAGGTGGCCTTGAGGGGCCTCTTTCCCCTGCTCCCCGGCCTCAGGGCCTACCTGGGGGCGCGGCCCCGGGTGGACGGGGGCTACTACGTGCGCACCCCGGAGAACCGGCCCCTCCTGGGCCCCGTGGCCGAGGGGGTCTACCTCCTGGGGGCCTTCTCGGGGTACGGGGTCATGGCCGCCCTGGGAGCGGGGGAGCTCCTGGCCCGCTGGGTGACGGGGGAGGAGCTCCCCGCCTACGCCCAGGCCTTGGCCCCGGGGCGCTACCAGGACCCCACCTACCGCCCCTCCCTCGAGGCCGCCCAGGCCCAGCTCTAGGCCCCTACCCCCCGAAGCCCGCCCCGTGGACGAAGCGGAGGATGGGCTCCCGCAGGAGGTAGGTGAGGAGGAGGACCAGAAGCTGGAGCCCGATGAAGGGGACCCCTCCCAGGTAGATGTCCGCGGTGCGCACGCTGGCCGGGGCCACGTTGCGCAGGTAGAAGAGGGCGAAGCCGAAGGGCGGGGTGAGGAAGGAGGTCTGCAGGTTCACCCCCACCAGAAGGCCGAACCAGAGCTTGTCTATGCCCAGGGCCTCCGCCCCGATGGCCAGGAGGGGCAGGGCGATGAAGGCGATCTCAAAGAAGTCAATGAAGAAGCCCAGGAGGAAGACCAAAAGCATCACGAAGAGGATGAAGCCCACCTCCCCCCCGGGCAGGCCGGTGAGGAACCCTTCCACCCAGAGGTCCCCGTCCACCCCGCGGAAGACCAGGCTGAAGAGGGTGGAGCCGATGAGGATGAAGATGACGAAGGCGGTGAGCTTGGCCGTGCCCTCCATGGCCCCATAGAGGACGGGAAAGCTCAGGCGGCGGTTCAGGGCGGCCAGCACCAGGGCCCCCACCACCCCCATGGCCCCGGCCTCCGTGGGGGTGGCGAGGCCGATGAGCACCGTCCCCAGCACCAGAAAGATGAGAACCAGGGGAGGCACCATGGAGAGGAGGGCCTTCCTCAGGAGGGGGTTCTTGCGGATCCAGGGAAGGAGGACCAGGGTCCAGAGGAAGAGGGCCAGGAGGACCTCCAGCCACTCGGCCCAGACGGGCAGGAAACGGCCCACGGCGTAGGCCCCCACCCCCACCAGGAGGTAGGAGAGGAGGGCGAAGGCCGCCTGGGCCTCCTTACCGGCGTCCGGGCGGGCCTCCGGGGGAAGGGCCGGGGCCCAGCTGGGCCGGAAGAGGGCCACGTAGACCACGTAGAGGAAGTAAAAGGCCACGGTGAGCCCCGCGGGAATCAGGGCCGCCTGGTACATGTCCCCCACGCTCACCCCCAGCTGGTCGGAGAGGACGATGAGCACCACGCTGGGGGGGATGATCTGGGCCAGGGTGGCCGAGCCCAGAATCACCCCGCTGGCAAAGCGGGGGTTATAGCCGTACTTGAGCATGATGGGCAGGGAGATGAGGCCCATGGCCATGACGCTGGCGGCCACCACCCCGGTGGTGGCCGCCAGGATGGCCCCCACGAAGACCACGCTCAGGGCAAGCCCGCCCCTCAGGGGCCCGAAGAGCTTGCCCATGGTGTCCAGGAGGTCCTCCGCCAGCCCGCTCTTCTCCAGGATGATGCCCATGAAGGTGAAGAAGGGGATGGCCAGGAGGAGCTGGTTGGACATGATGCCGAAGATGCGGTCGGGCATGGCCCGGAGCAGGGGGGCGGGGAAGATGTCCAGGGCGATGCCCAAAAACCCGAAGACGATGCCCACCGCCCCCAGGGAGAAGGCCACCGGATAGCCGGAAAGGAGGAAGACGATGAGGGCCAGGAACATCAGGGGGGGCATGAGGCCTTCCAGGCTCACTTCACCACCTCCTCCTTTTCCTCACTAAGCTCCAGGTGGCCGGTGAGGAAGGCCAGGCGCTTGATGAGCTCGGAAATCCCCTGCAGGGCCAGGAGGGCGAAGCCCAGGGGCAGGGCCAGCTTGATGGGCCAGCGGGGAAGCCCGCCCACATCGGGGGACATCTCCCGGCCTACCAAGGAGTTCATGGCCCAGGGCCAGGCCAGGTAGATGACCCCCAGGGCCATGGGCAGGAGGAAGAGGAGCGTGCCCACCAGGTCAATCCAGGCCTGGGTGCGCCGGGAGAAGCGGCCGAAGACCAGGTCAATGCGCACGTGGGCGTTGTGCTTCAGGGCGTAGGCCCCCCCGAGGAGGAAGATGAGGCTGAACATGTACCACTGGGCCTCGAGGTAGGCGTTGGAGCTGTAGTTGAACCCATAGCGCATGATGGCGTTGCCCGCGGAAAGCAGGGCCACCAAAAGGACCAGCCAGACCACCAGCCGCCCCACGCCCTCGCTCAGGGCGTCTATGGCTCGGGACAAAGCTAAAAGCGCACGCATTCCCTAACCCCCTTGAAAACCCGCCCCATCCTACCGAGGGCCGGATTGGGTGTCAATGCGCTCAGGGCTTGCCTTGCAAAGGTCAGGAGGACGGGTGTATATCTCTCTCCTGATGGGCAAGCGAGGCTTCCTTCGCAGGGAGGCAAGCCCCAAGGAGGTCTTGGAACACTGCCTGCGCCTGGCCCGGGAGGTGGCCCCTCCCACCCCCAAAGGCAAGCGGGGCCGCCCCTGGCGCTACAGCCACGCCCTTTACCTGGCCCTCCTTCTCTTCCGCGCCTTCTTCCACCTCACCTACCGCGAGACGGAGGCCTCACTCCAGGACCTGATGGAAGGCCCCTTCCCTTCCCACCAGTCCCTGGCCC
>NZ_AQWU01000046.1 GCF_000376265.1 Thermus igniterrae ATCC 700962 | reverse complement strand
CAGACTCCCTGGAAGAGGTAGAGGGGCCTTGTGTGGCTCAGGTTGTGGCCGCGCAGGGCCTGGTAGAAGGCGGGGGGAAGGAGGGTGTAGACCCGTACCGCGTTGGCCCCCATCCCAAAGAGGAGTTCCAGCCAGGCCCGGTAGAGCCAGACCTCCTGGGGGAACTGGGCGGGGAAGCGGCCGGGGAGGGCCACTCCCAGGTTGACCCCCTGCACCTGGAGGGGCTTCCCCTCCACGAAGAACCGCCCCTCCCGGGCGGTGAAGGGGGGCGGGGCCTTGCGGGCCTTGGGGAGGGGGGGTGGGGTGGGGGGGAGGGTTTTGAGGACTTCCTCCGCCTCCCGGTAGCCCCGCCTCAGGGCTTCCTCCAGGGCGCTCCGGGCGCTTTCCACGTCCCCCAGGGCCCGGAGGGCCAGGCCGAAGCCGTAGAGGGCCTCGGCGCCCCCCCTTAGGGTGCCCACCAGGCGGGCGAAGGGGTAAAGGGCCTCCTCAGGCCTGCCCAGGCGGTAGAGGGCAAACCCCTGGAGGGTCAGGGCCTCCTCCGGGGGGTTGGGGCTTTGCAGGAGCGGGGCTAGGGCCTCGAGGGCCGCCCCCATCCGCCCTGCCCTGTAGTGGCCCCGGGCCTCCTCCAGGGGCCCTGCCAGCCCCATCCCCAACGCCAGGAGAAGGCCCAGGAAGACCTTCCCCATGGACCTAGCCCTCTTGGGCCAACCGGCGGATGGCCTCCACCGCCTCGGGGTTTTCCAGGGCGGAGAGGTCCCCGGGGTCCTGGCCCAGGAAGGCCGCCCGCACCACCCGGCGCATCACCTTGGCGTTGCGGGTCTTGGGCAGGTCGGGCACGAAGAGGACCCGCTCGGGCTTGAGGGGCTTGCCCAGGGCCTCGGCCACCCGCTCGGCCACCTCCTCCGCCAGCTCGGGGGAGGGGGTGTGGCCCGGCTTCAGGGCCGCAAAGAGGACGATGGCCTCCCCCTTCACCGGGTGGGGAATACCGATGGCGGCGCATTCCTTGAGGGCGGGATGGGCGATGGCCGCGGTCTCCACCTCGGCGGGGCCCACCCGCTTGCCCGCCACCTTCAGGGTGTCATCGGAGCGGCCCAGGATGAAGAAGTGTCCCTCCTCGTCCAGGAGGGCCAGGTCCCCGTGGACCCAGACCCCGGGGACCTTGGCGAAGTAGGCCTCCAGGTAGCGGGCCTCGTCCTGCCAGAACCCCTTGGTCATGCCCGGCCAGGGGGCAAGGACGGCCAGCTCCCCCACCTTGCCCACCACGGGATGGCCCCCCTCGTCCAGCACGGCCACCCGCATCCCGGGCACCGCGGTGTTGAAGCCCATGGGCTTGATGGGGCGGAGGAGGACATTGCCCAGGATGCCCCCCGAGACCTCGGTGCCCCCGGAGTAGTTCACGATGGGGCGCCGTTCCTCCCCCACCACCCGGAAGAACCAGAGGTAGGGCTCCAGGTTCCAGGGCTCCCCCGTGGAGCCCAGGACCCTTAAGGAGGAGAGGTCGTGTCTCTGCACCGGCTCCTCCCCAAAGGGGATCAGGGCCCGCACCAGGGTGGGGGAGAGGCCCAGGTGGGTGATGCGGTGGGCCGCCACCAGGCGCCAGAGCCGGTCGGGCCCGGGGTGGTCGGGGGCCCCGTCGTAGAGGAAAACCGTGGCCCCCAGGAGGAGGCCCCCCAGGATGGCCCAGGGGCCCATCATCCAGCCCAGGTCGGTGAACCAGAAGAGCCGGTCCTCCTCCCGGAGGTCAAAGAGGAGGGCCAGGTCCAAGGCGGCCTTCAGGGGGAAGCCGGCGTGGTAGTGGACGGTGCCCTTGGGGCGGCCGGTGGTGCCGGAGGTGTAGATGAGCATGAAGGGGTCCATGCTCCCCATGGCCTCCGGGGGGAAGGCCTCCCCGGAAAGGGCCCCGTAGTCGGCCTCCTCCGGCAAAAGGGGCAGGCCCAGGCGCCGCACCACCAGCAGCTTGGGCGTCTCTGCCAGGGCCTGGGCCTTGCGGGCCTCGAGGAGGAGCTCCACCCGCCTTCCCCGGCGCAAAAAGCCATCCTGCGCCACCAGGAGCTTGGCCTTGGCGTCTTTAAGGCGCACGCTGGCGGCCTCGGCCGCGTAGCCGGAGAAGATGGGGATGGCGATGGCCCCGATCCAGGCGGTGGCCAGGAGGAGGGTGGCGGCCTCGAGGCCCATGGGCATCCAAAGCCCCACCCGGTCGCCCCGTTCAACCCCCAAGGCCTTAAGGCCCGCGGCTACCCGGGCCACCTCAGCCCGGAGCTCCCCATAGGTGAGGCTCCGCACCGCCTCTTCTTCGGTTTCGTGGAGGAGGGCCAGCCGGCTGGGCTCGTGGCGGAGGGCGGCCTCGGCCAGGTTGAGCTCCCCCCCCACGAAGAAGCGGGGGAAGGGGAAGCCTCCCTCCATCACCCTCGCGTAGGGCCTCTGCCAGGGCAGGCCCAGGTGGGCGAAGAACTGGCGGTAGAAGTCCTCGGGCTCCTCCACGCTGTAGCGGTAGAAGGCCCCGTAGTCCGCAAAGCCCAAGGCCTCCATGAAGCGGAAAAGCCGGGTGGCCTGGGCCTCTAGGGGGTCAGGGTACCAGACGGGTTCCATTCACTTCCTCCAGAAGGGAAAGCGCCGGGGTTTTTCCGGCTTGGGCTCTGCCGTGTCCCGCCCCTCGGGGTCCTTGAGCACCTCCAGGAAGGCCTTGAGGTCCAGGCGCTCCTCGGGGTTTTTGGCCAGGATGCGGCGCAGGGCCCTGTCCAGGCGGGGAGGGAGGCGGGTGGGGGGTGGGGGCAGGAGGAGGTGGGCCTCCCGAAGGGCCTCCAGGGTCTCCCCCCGGAAGGGCCGCTTTCCCGTCAGGAGCTCGTAGGTCATGACCCCGAAGGCGTAGGCCTCGCTCTTGGGGCTGGGCAGGCCCCCCAGGAAGAGCTCGGGGGCCAGGTAGTGGGGGCTTCCCGCGTACTCCGGGGTGCGGTCCCCCAGGGGGCGCAGGGTGCCCAGGTCCCCCAGCTTGTAGACCCCCCCTTTGACGAAGACGTTGGAGGGCTTCACGTCCTGGTGGAGGAAGCCCTTCTGCTGCAGGAAGAGGAGGGCCTCCCCCACCTGCAAAAGGGCCTTCACCGCCTCTTCCTGGGGCAAGGTTCCCTTGAGGATCCTTTCCTCCAGGGTCCCCTCCATGTGCTCCAGGGCCAAAAAGGCCTCCTCCCCCAGGGGCACGCCGTGGAGCCCCTGGACCAGGTGGGGGTGCTTCAGGGAGAGGGAAAGGGAGACCTCCCGGGCGAAGCGCTCCGCCAACCTGGGGTCCTGGCGCACCTCCTTGCGGGGGAGCTTCAGGGCCACCCGCTCCCCCTTGGGGCCCTCCGCCAGGTAGACCTGGGCGGTCTGGCCCAGGCCCAGGAGCATGAGGAGGCGGAAGTCCTTGCGCCTCAGGCTACTCAAGGACCAGCACCCCTCCGGGCTTCAGGGCGTGCCCCTCCACGCCCCGCTCCTGGGCCTTGTGGGCGAAGGCCTCGCCGTCTTGCCGGATGGGAGGGAAGGTGTTGTAGTGGATGGGCACCACCTTCTTGGGCTTGAGGAGTTCCAGGGCCTTCAGGGCGTCCTCAGGGCCCATGGTGAAGTGGTCCCCGATGGGCAAAAAGGCCAGGTCCAGGCCCAGTTCCCCGATGAGGCGCATGTCCGAGAAGAGGGCGGTGTCCCCTGCGTGGTACAGGCGCTTTCCCCCCAGCTCCACCACCACCCCCATGGGCATGCCCCCATAGGTGCCGTCGGGGAAGCTGGAGGAGTGCCAGGCGGGGACCCACTTGAGCCAGCCCCCGGGGAAGCGGTAGGTGCCCCCGATGTTCATGGGCACGCTCTTGGCCCCGTGCTTCTCCGCATAGGTGGCGATTTCAAAGGTGGAGACCACCGTTCCGCCCTTTTTGGAAAGGGCCACGCTGTCGCCGAAGTGGTCCCCGTGGGCGTGGGTGACCAGGATCAGGTCCGCCTGCACCTCCCCCACCCCCGCCGCGGCCAGGGGGTTCCCCGTGAGGAAGGGGTCTATCACGATCCGGGTTTTGCCGTCGGAAAGCCAGACCGCCGAATGGCCTAGATACCGGATCTCCACCATGGGTACCTCCTTTAGAGGGCACTATACCCAAGGAGGGGAGGGTTGGGAAAGGGCGCCTTCCAAGGACCGGAGGAAGAGGGCTTCCAGGATGCGGCCCAGGGCCCGCTCCCCCCATTTGCCCCCTGGCGGCAGGACCAGCTCCAGCTCCAGCTCCAGAAAAGTCCCCTCCCGGCCGGGCCGGGCCCGTCCCCCAACGCGCAGGTAGGGTGGGGTGAGGGGCAGGGGCAAGAGCCTATCCCCCTCCAGCCTCGAGGCGAAGGGCAGGACCAGCTCGCCCAAGATGGGGTTCTCCTGGCGGAGGGTCCCCCGCACCTCCTGGCCTTCCAGGTGGACCTCGAGGGGCAGGCCCTGGGGCAGGTGCCCGTTTAGGCTGAGGTGGACCCTGGTCCTCATCCTTCCACCCACTCCACCCGCACCCGGCCCTCCTTGGCCAGGCGGGCCACCTCCGGGTCAGGAATGTTCAAAAGCCTCGGGAGCTCCCGGAAGCGGGGCGTGGCCGAGGCCAGGCCCACCCGCACCACCAGCACCTCCTCCTCCTCGGCCCGGCCGATGCGCCACACCAGGTGGGGGCCTAGGGCTTCCAGCAGGTCCTTCTCCACCCCTTCAGTCTACCCCTTCGCCGGCCCATAATGGGGGTGGGATGCCCCTTTGGGAGCTGGCCTTTTCCGGCCTTTCCCCCCTGGCCTTCTGGGGGGGTGTGGCCCTCCTCGGCCTGGCCTTCCTCCTGGGGGAGGCTCCCTGGCAGGCCCTTTTCCTCCTCTATCCCTGGTGGCGGCTGGCCCGGGGGTGGCGGTTGCGGCTTTTTCCGGACCGCCTCCACCTCCAACCCCCCCTGGGCCTCGGCCGCTCCATCTCCCTGGACCAGGTGCAGGCGGTGGAGGAGGGGTTCTGGCCCGCGGGGCCCCTGGCCCGGGGGCGCAGGGTGGTCCTCCTCACCCTTAAGGGCGGCGAGCGCCTGCCCCTTCCCCTGCCCGACCCCCAGGAGGCGACAGCCCGGCTCAGAGAACTTCTAGCAGGGCAAACTTCAGGTAGTGGGTCTCCGGATGGTTGAGGAGGACGGGGTGGTCCCACCCCTGGCCCCGCCTTTCCAGCACCCGGAGGGTCCGGTGGGCGTCGGCCGCCGCCTCCGCCAGCATCTGGTAGAAGAGGGGCTCGCTCAGGTGGTGGCTGCAGCTGGCGGTGGCCAGGAGGCCCCCCTCCTTGAGGAGCTTGATGGCCCTTAGGTTTACCTCCTTGTAGGCCCGGTAGGCCCTTTCCAGGTCCTTCTTCCCCTTGGCGAAGGCCGGGGGGTCCAGGACGATGAGGTCAAAGCGCTCCCCCGCCTTTTCCAACTGGCGCAGGTGGTCAAAGGCGTTGGCCTCCAGGGTCTTCAGGGAAAGGCCGTTGAGCCGGGCGTTCTCCTCGGCCCGCTTCAGGGCTTCCCGGGAGCTGTCCACGCTGATCACCTCCTTGAACCCCAGGGCCAGATGGAGGCCGAACCCCCCCGCGTAGCTGAAGACGTCCAGGGCCCTTTCTCCGGAGAAGCGCTCCATGAGGATGCGGTTGTCCCGCTGGTCCAGGAAGGCCCCGGTCTTCTGACCCCCCTGGAGGTCCACCAGGTAGCGCACCCCTCCCTCCCGGACCACCGCCTGGGCCGGGGGTTCCCCCCAGAGGGGGCGCACGTAAAGGGGGAGCCCCTCCAGTTCCCGGGCCTTGGCGTCGTTCTTGGCCAGCACGCTCCTTGCCAGGGGGCGGAGCCTTTCCGCCACCTGGGGTAAAAGCCCCTCCCAGGCGTGGGCGGTGGCCTGCACCACCACGTGCCCCGCGTAGTAGTCCACCACCAGCCCCGGCAGGAAGTCCCCTTCCGCATGGACCAGGCGGAAGCCCCCTTCGGGCTCGGTGGCCAGGGCGGCCTGGCGGCGGGCCAGGGCCCGGTCCAGGTTTTCCAGGAGGGCCTCTATAGGGTCTCCCGGGCGGAAGCGGTAGGCGCGCACGCTGAGGTCCGTGTGCGGGTTGTAAAGGGCCAGGGCCAGGAAGCGCTTACCCCAGTACACGGGGAAAAGCCCCGGAGTATCGGGCCCCGAGAGCACATCGCGGCGAAACACCCACAGGTGGCGGGAAAGGAGCCTTTCTGCCCCGCGTTCGTTGACGAGAATCCTCACCGCCTAAGTATACTTAGGCGGGGTTGGTTGACGCTTGCCCCCAGGGCCGGTATCATGACCGGCGGGCGCGATTTGCGCATCTTTTCACGAAATGGAGGGGCGATGGGAGGCCTGGGACTTATCAAGAGCCTAGCGGAAAAGGAGAAGGAACTCCTGGCCCGCCTCGAGGCCGCCAGGAAGGAGGCGGAGGCGCTGGTCCAAAAGGCGGAGGCCGAGGCCAAGGCCCTTTTGGAGGAGGCGGAGGCTAAGGCCAAGGCCCTGGAGGCCGAGTACCGGGAGAAGGAGGCCAAGGAGACCGAGGCCCTCCTGGCCCGCTACCGGGCCCAGGCGGAAGCGGAGGTCCGGGAGGTGAAGGAGCGGGCCGGGGGACGGCTGGAGGAGGCCGTGGCCCTGGTGCTTCGGGAGGTCCTGCCGTGATCGCCCCCATGGAGAAGCTGGTCCTGGCCGGCCCTAAGGGCCGGGCTAAGGAGCTTCTCCAGAGCCTGCAGCAGGCGGGGGTGGTGCACCTGGAGACCCTGCGGGTGGAGGCCTTGGCCGAGTACCGCCTCTCCCCGGAGGAGCGGGAGGAGCTGAGGCGCTGGGAAGCGGTGGCCGCCGGGGCCGAGCACACCCTGGCCCTTCTGGGGCAGGAGGTGGAGCCTGGCCGGCCCTTCCCCGAAGGCCTTGCCGCCGCCGAAAAGGCCCTGTCCCCCATCCAGGCCCACGCCGAGGGGCTTTTTAAGCAGAAGCAGGAGTTGGAGGAGGAGCTGGCCCTGGCCCGGGCCTACCTGGAGCCTCTGGAGAGGCTTTCTGCCCTGGCCCAGGGCCTGGACAAGAGCCCATTTTTCCGGGTGATCCCCTTCCTGGCCAGCGAGAAGGAGCTTCCCCTGGTGGAGGAGGCCCTGCGCAAGGCCCTGGAGGACCGCTTCCTCCTGGGCGCAGAGGCCTATGCCGGCGGGCTTGCCGCCTTGGTGGTGGTCCTCCGCCAGGACCTGGAGGCCGCCAAGGCCGCCCTTTCCCGCGCTGGGCTTGCCGAGCTGAGGCTTCCTGGGGCCTTAGGGGAGCTTCCCCTCTCCGAGGCGGCCCAGAGGCTCAAGGAGCGGGCCGAGGCCGCCCCCAGGGAGCTTTCCGAGGTGCGGCAGGCCCTTTACAAGCTGGCCCAGGAAGCCAGCTCCACCCTGCAGAGCCTCTGGACCCGGGCCAAGGACGAGGTGGCCCGCCTCAAGGCCCTGGAGGAGCTGGCCGCGGGGCGCTTTGGCTTTGCCCTCTTGGGCTACGTGCCGGTGAAGGCCAAGGGGCGGGTGGAGGAGGCCCTCAGCCGGCACAAGGAGGGGGTGGTCTACGCCTTTGAGCCCGTGGACGAGCACCACGAGGCGGACCGCATTCCCGTGGCCCTGGACAACCCTCCCTGGGCCAAGCCCTTTGAGCTTCTGGTGGGCTTCCTCAACACCCCCAAGTACGGCTCCATTGACCCCACCCCCATCGTGCCCGTCTTCTTCCCCTTCTGGTTCGGCATGATCGTGGGGGACATCGGCTACGCCCTGCTCTTCCTCCTCCTGGGGCGCTGGCTTTCCGGGTTCGTGAAGCGCAACGAGCCTTTGGTCATCGACCTCTTTGCCCTCAAGCTCAAGCCCCCGGTCATCGCCAAGCTGGTCCACATCCTGAACTGGATGGTCTTCTGGACCGTGGTCTGGGGGGTGGTCTACGGGGAGTTCTTCGGCACCTTCCTGGAGCACCTGGGGGTGTTCGGCACCCCCGAGCACCCCGGGCTCATCCCCATCCTCATCCACCGCATTGACACCGCCAAGACCGCCAACCTCCTCATCCTCCTCTCCGTGGCCTTTGGGGTGGTGATGGTCTTCTGGGGCCTGGCCCTGCGGGCCTACCTGGGCCTCAAGCACCACCACATGGCCCACTTCTGGGAGGGGGTGGGGTACCTGGGCGGCCTGGTGGGCATCCTGGCCCTGGCGGCCTCCTACCTGGGCAACCTGCAGGCTCCCTGGCTTTCGGGCCTCATGTACCTGGGGTTTGGCCTCTTCCTGCTTGCGGTCCTCATGAGCCGCATCTGGCTCATGATCCCGGAGATCTTCACCCAGGCGGGGCACATCCTCTCCCACATCCGTATCTACGCGGTGGGGGCGGCGGGGGGTATCCTGGCCGGCCTTCTCACCGATGTGGGCTTTGCCCTGGCCGAGCGGCTGGGGCTTCTTGGAGTACTTCTGGGCATCGTGGTGGCGGGGGTCCTCCACCTCCTCATCCTCCTCCTCACCACCCTGGGGCACATGCTCCAGCCCATCCGTCTCATCTGGGTGGAGTTCTTCACCAAGTTTGGTTTCTACGAGGAGAACGGCAGGCCTTACCGGCCGTTCAAAAGCGTCCGCGAGACGCAATAGGGAGGGAAAGAGATGAAGAAGCTTCTGGTTCTGGTTCTGGTGGCGGTTTTCGGCGCTCTGGCCTTGGCGGCGGAGGAGGCGGCGGCCTCCCAGGGGCTTGACCGCGGCCTCATCGCCGTGGGCATGGGTCTGGCGGTGGGCCTAGCCGCCTTGGGTACCGGCGTGGCCCAGGCGCGCATCGGGGCGGCGGGCGTGGGGGCCATCGCCGAGGATCGGGGGAACTTCGGTACCGCCCTCATCTTCCTCCTCCTCCCCGAGACCCTGGTGATCTTCGGCCTCCTCATCGCCTTCATCCTGAACGGCAAGCTCTAAAGGGCTTCTTGGGCCCAGCCCCCCATGGGCTGGGCCCTTTCCCAAGGAGGGATGATGTCCAAACTGGAAGCCATTTTGAGCCAGGAGGTGGAGGCCGAGATTCAGGCCCTCCTGGCCGAGGCCAAGGCCAAGGCGGAGGCCCTGCGCCAGGAGGCCCAAGGCCGGGCCGAGGCCCTTCTGGCGGCCAAGAAGCGGGCCCTCGAGGGCCAGCGGCAGGCGGCTTTGCGCCGGGCGGAGAGCGCGGGCGAGCTCCTCCTGGCCACCGCCCGCACCGAGGCCAGGGGGGAGGTGCTGGCCCAGGTGAAGGCCCGGGTGCGCGAGGCCCTTTTGAGCCTGCCGGAGAAGCCCGAGTGGCCGGAGGTGGTGCGCAAGCTGGCGGAGGAGGCGCTTTCCGCCCTGCCCGAGCCCGAGGCCCTGGTCTCCCATCCCGAGAACCTGCCCCACCTGGAGCCTCTGGCCCGCGGGGGGCTGGAGCTCAGGGCTGACCCCACCCTGCGCCTGGGGGTGCGGGCCGTGGGCAAGGGGGGGAAGACCCAGGTGGAAAACGCCCTGGAAAGCCGGCTGGAGCGGGCCTGGGACGCCCTTTCTTCCCGGGTAGCCCAGGCGCTTTGGGGCTAGGCCATGGCGGACGACTTCGGCTACCTTAACGCCCGGGTGCGGGCCCGGCGGGCGGGGCTCCTGAAGGAGAGCTTTTTCCAGGAGGCCCTGGACCTGCCCTACCCGGACTTCCTTCGCCTCCTCTCGGAGAGCGTCTATGGGCAGGAACTCTCCGGCCAGGCCCTGCCCGAGGTGGACCGGGCCATCGGCCGCACCCAGGCCAGGCTGGTGGGGGACCTCCCCCGCCTGGTGAGCGGGGAGGCCAGGGAGGCGGTCCGGCTCCTCCTCCTGCGCAACGACCTCACCAACCTGCAGGCGGTCCTGCGGGCCAAGGCCACCGGCCGCCCCTTTGAGGAGGTTCTCCTCCTGCCGGGGACGGTGCCGGAGGTCCTTTGGCGGCAGGCCTACGAGGCCCAGGATGCCGCGGGCATGGCCCAGGTCCTCGCGGTGCCCGGTCATCCCCTGGCCCGGGCCTTGCGGAGCGTGTTGCGGGAGACCCAGGACCTGGGGCGGGTGGAGGCCCTATTGGCCAAGCGTTTCTTTGAGGGTGTGGTGAAGGCGGCTAAGGCCCTGGAGGCCCCTGCCCTGCGGGACTACCTCACCCTGGAGGTGGACGCGGAGAACCTGCGCACCGCCTTCAAGCTTCAGGGGCAGGACGTGGCCCCTGAGGGCCTTTTCATCCGCGGTGGGCGCTTCCTGGACCGGGTGCGCTTCGCCCGCCTTCTGGAAGGGGATTACGCCGTATTGGACGAGCTTTCGGGGACCCCCTTCGCCCCCCTGGCCGGGGTGAGGGACCTGAAGGAGTTGGAGAAGCGCCTGCGTTGCCTTCTCCTCCGGGAGGCCCGCAAAGGGGCCGCTGACCCTCTGGGGGCTGGCCTGGTTCTGGCCTACGTGAAGGAGCGGGAGTGGGAGGCCATGCGCCTCAGGCTTCTGGCCCGCAGGGCCTACTTCGGCCTGCCCCGGGCGCAGGTGGAGGAGGAGGTGGTCTGCCCATGAGGATTGCGGTGATCGCCGATCCCGATGCCGCCACGGGCTTTCGGCTGGCGGGCCTCGAGGCCTACGGGGTCGCCTCCGCGGAGGAGGCCAAAGCCCGTCTGGAGGCCCTGGTCCAGGCCGGGGGGTATGCCCTGGTGGCCGTGGACCAAAGCCTCCTGCCCGAGCCCGAGAAGGCCGTGGAGCGCCTCATGCGGGGCAAGGACCTGCCCGTCCTCCTGCCCGTGGCCGGCCTCAAGGAGGCCTTCCAGAACCCCGACGTGGAAGGCTACATGCGCGAGCTGGTGCGCAGGACCATCGGCTTTGACATCAAGCTGTAGAATGGAGGGAAGATGATCCAAGGGGTGATTGAGAAGATCGCGGGCCCGGCGGTGATCGCCAAGGGCATGACCGGGGCCCGCATGTACGACATCTGCAAGGTAGGCCACGAGGGCCTGGTGGGGGAGATCATCCGCCTGGACGGCGACACCGCCTTCGTCCAGGTCTACGAGGACACCTCAGGCCTCAAGGTGGGGGAGCCCGTGGTCTCCACCGGGCTTCCTTTGGCGGTGGAGCTGGGCCCCGGGATGCTCAACGGCATCTACGACGGCATCCAGCGCCCCCTGGAGCGCATCCAGGAGAAGACCGGCATCTACATCACCCGGGGCGTGGTGGTCCACGCTCTGGACCGGGAGCGCAAGTGGGCCTGGACCCCCAGGGTGAAGCCGGGGGACGAGGTCAGGGGCGGCATGGTCTTGGGCACCGTGCCCGAGTACGGCTTCACCCACAAGATCCTGGTGCCCCCGGACGTGAAGGGCCGGGTGAAGGAGGTTAAGCCCGCCGGGGAGTACACGGTGGAGGAGCCGGTGGTGGTCCTGGAGGACGGCACGGAGCTCAGGATGTACCACACCTGGCCGGTGCGCCGCGCCCGCCCTGTGCAACGCAAGCTGGACCCCAACACCCCCTTCCTCACGGGCATGCGCATCCTGGACGTCCTCTTCCCCGTGGCCATGGGGGGCACTGCGGCCATTCCCGGCCCCTTCGGGAGCGGCAAGACCGTGACCCAGCAGTCCCTGGCCAAGTGGTCCAACGCGGACGTGGTGGTCTACGTGGGTTGCGGGGAGCGGGGCAACGAGATGACCGATGTGCTGGTGGAGTTCCCCGAGCTCACCGACCCCAAGACCGGGGGGCCCCTCATGCACCGCACGGTGCTCATCGCCAACACCTCCAACATGCCCGTGGCCGCCCGGGAGGCCAGCATCTACGTGGGGGTGACCATCGCCGAGTACTTCCGCGACCAGGGCTTCTCCGTGGCCCTCATGGCCGACTCCACCAGCCGCTGGGCTGAGGCCCTGCGGGAGATCAGTAGCCGTCTAGAGGAGATGCCCGCGGAAGAGGGTTACCCCCCCTACCTGGCCGCCCGCCTGGCCGCCTTCTACGAGCGCTCGGGCAAGGTGGTCACCCTGGGGGGTGAGGAGGGGGCGGTGACCATTGTGGGCGCGGTTTCCCCTCCGGGCGGTGACATGTCCGAGCCCGTGACCCAGTCCACCTTGCGCATCGTGGGGGCCTTCTGGCGTCTGGATGCCTCCTTGGCCTTCCGGCGCCACTTCCCGGCCATCAACTGGAACGGTTCCTACTCCCTCTTCACCGGGGCCCTGGACCCCTGGTACCGGGAGAACGTGGCCCCGGACTACCCCGAGCTCCGGGACGCCATCTCCGAGCTCCTGCAGCGGGAGGCGGGTCTGCAGGAAATCGTGCAGCTGGTGGGGCCTGATGCCCTCCAGGACGCCGAGCGCCTGGTGATTGAGGTGGGCCGCATCATCCGCGAGGACTTCCTGCAGCAGAACGCCTACCACGAGGTGGACGCCTACTGCTCCATGGCCAAGGCCTACGGCATCATGAAGATGATCCTCACCCTGTACAAGGAGGCCGAGGCCGCCATCCGCCGCGGGGTCTCCATTGACGAGATCCTGGGCCTCCCGGTCATTGAGCGCATCGGCCGGGCCCGCTACGTGAGCGAGGAGGCGTTCCCCGGCTACTTTGAGGAGGCCATGAAGGAGATTGACGGGGCCTTCAAGGCCCTGGCCTAGGAGGGAAGGATGGACCTCTTGAAGAAGGAGTACACGGGCATCACCTACATCTCGGGGCCCCTGCTCTTCGTGGAGAACGCCAAGGACCTGGCCTACGGGGCCATCGTGGACATCAAGGACGGCTCCGGCCGGGTCCGCGGCGGGCAGGTGATTGAGGTCTCCGAGGAGTACGCGGTCATCCAGGTGTTTGAGGAGACTACGGGCCTGGACCTGGCCACCACCAGCGTGAGCCTGGTGGAGGACGTGGCCCGCCTGGGGGTTTCCAAGGAGATGCTGGGCCGCCGCTTCAACGGCATCGGCAAGCCCATCGACGGCCTACCCCCCATCACCCCGGAGAAGCGGCTGCCCATCGTGGGCCTGCCCCTGAACCCCGTGGCCCGCAAGAAGCCGGAGCAGTTCATCCAGACGGGCATCTCCACCATTGACGTGATGAACACCCTGGTGCGGGGGCAGAAGCTCCCCATCTTCTCCGGCTCGGGCCTGCCGGCCAACGAGATCGCCGCCCAGATTGCCCGCCAGGCCACGGTCCGCCCCGACCTTTCCGGGGAGGGGGAGGAGGAGGAGCCTTTTGCCGTGGTCTTCGCCGCCATGGGCATCACCCAGCGGGAGCTCTCCTACTTCATCCAGGAGTTTGAGCGCACGGGGGCGCTTTCCCGCTCCGTCCTCTTCCTCAACAAGGCCGACGACCCCACCATTGAGCGCATCCTCACCCCCCGCATGGCCCTCACCGTGGCCGAGTACCTGGCCTTTGAGCACGACTACCACGTGCTGGTCATCCTCACGGACATGACCAACTACTGCGAGGCCCTGCGGGAGATTGGGGCCAGCCGTGAGGAGATTCCCGGCCGCCGCGGCTACCCGGGCTACATGTACACCGACCTGGCCACCATCTACGAGCGGGCCGGGGTGGTGGTGGGGAAGAAGGGCTCCGTGACCCAGATTCCCATCCTCTCCATGCCCGACGACGACCGCACCCACCCCATCCCCGACCTCACCGGGTACATCACCGAGGGGCAGATCCAGCTCTCCCGGGAGCTGCACCGCAAGGGCATCTACCCCCCCATTGACCCCCTGCCCTCCCTCTCCCGGCTCATGAACAACGGCGTGGGCAAGGGCAAGACCCGGGAGGACCACAAACAGGTCTCCGACCAGCTCTACTCCGCCTACGCCAACGGGGTGGACATCCGCAAGCTGGTGGCCATCATCGGCGAGGACGCCCTCACGGAGAACGACCGTCGCTACCTGCAGTTTGCCGACGCCTTTGAGCGGCACTTCATCAACCAGGGGCAGCAGAACCGCTCCATTGAGGAGAGCCTGCAGATTGCCTGGGCCCTCCTTTCCATGCTTCCCCAGGGCGAGCTCAAGCGGATCTCCAAGGACCACATCGGCAAGTACTACGGGCAGAAGCTGGAGGAGATCTGGGGTGCTCCCCAGGCCCTCTGAGCCCCGTCCCGGGGCCCCCAGGTGAGGAGGTGGAGGAATGAGCCAGGTAAGCCCCACCCGGATGAACCTTCTGCAGCGGCGGGGACAGCTCCGCCTGGCGCAGAAGGGGGTGGACCTCCTGAAGAAGAAGCGGGACGCCCTGGTGGCCGAGTTCTTCGGCCTGGTGCGGGAGGCCCTGGAGGCCCGGAAGGCCCTGAACCGGGCGGCCCAGGAGGCCTACGCGGCCCTGCTCCTGGCCCAGGCCTTTGACGGTCCTGAGACGGTGGCCGCCGCCACCCTGGGGGTGCCCCCCTTGGAGGGCGTGGGGGCGGAGGTGGAAAACGTCTGGGGGAGCAAGGTGCCGCGGCTCCAGGTGGCCTTTCCCGATGGGGCGGTGCTCTCCCCCGTGGGTACCCCGGCCTACACCCTCGAGGCCCAGCGGGCCTTCCGCCGCTACGCCGAGGCCCTGGTCCGGGTGGCCAACACCGAGACCCGCCTGAAGAAGATCGGCGAGGAGATCAAGAAGACCACCCGCCGGGTAAACGCCCTGGAACAGGTGGTGATCCCTGGCATTCGCGGCCAGATCCGCTTCATCCAGCAGGTGCTGGAGCAGCGGGAGCGGGAGGACACCTTTCGCCTGAAGCGCATTAAGGGCAAGATTGAGGCCCGCGAGGCCGAGGCGGAAGGAGCGCGGCCCAACCCCCAGCTGGAAATCGGGGCTGGACTCTAAGCCAGAAAAAAAGCCCCGGGCCCACTGGGCCCGGGGCTGGGCCTTTTCTACTCGGGCTTGGCCTCCTTCAGCATGTTGAGGAGCACGGTCTGGAGGATGCCCCCGTTCTTGTAGTAGTCCACTTCCACCGGGGTGTCCAGGCGGGCCAGGGCCTGGAAGCGGACCTCGCTCCCATCCTCCCTGCGGGCCACCACCTCCACCACCTTCTTGGGATGGAGGTCGGCAAGGCCCAGGATGTCGTAGGTCTCGTAGCCGGTGAGGCCCAGGGTCTCCCGGTTCTGGCCGGGGAGGAACTCCAGGGGCAGGACCCCCATGCCCACCAGGTTAGAGCGATGGATGCGCTCGTAGCTTTCCGCCAGCACCGCCTTGATGCCCAGGAGGTAGGTGCCCTTGGCGGCCCAGTCGCGGCTGCTCCCGGTGCCGTACTCCTTGCCGGCGATCACCAGAAGGGGCGTGCCCTCGGCCCTGTAGCGCATGGCCACGTTGTAGACGAAGTCCACCTCCCCCTCGGGGAGCTTTTTGGCGTAGCCCCCCTCAATCCCGTCCAGCATGAGGTTCTTGATGCGGATGTTGGCGAAGGTGCCCCGCATCATCACCTCGTGGTTGCCGCGCCGGGAGCCGTAGGAGTTGAAGTCCTCGGGCTTGACCCCCTTGGATATCAGGTACTGCCCGGCAGGGCTCTTCACGGGGATGGCCCCGGCGGGGGAGATGTGGTCGGTGGTGACGGAGTCCCCCAGGACCAGGAGCACCCGGGCCCCGCGGATGTCCCCCGTCTGGGCCTGGCCCAGGTTCTCAAAGAAGGGGGGGTTCTGGATGTAGGTGCTGGCCTCGTCCCACCGGTAGAGCTGCCCCGTGGGGGCGGGGAGGGCCTGCCAGCGCTCGTCCCCCTCAAAGACCCTGCTGTACTCCTTCTTGAAGAGCTCGGGGTCCAGGGTCTTCTGGATAGCCTCCTGGATCTCCTCCATGGAGGGCCAGATGTCCTTCAGGTAGACGGGCTTGCCGTTGGGGTCGTAGCCCAGGGGCTCGGTGGTGAAGTCGATGTCCATGCGCCCCGCCAGGGCGTAGGCCACCACCAGCATGGGGGAGGCCAGGTAGTTGGCCTTCACGTGGGGGTTGATGCGCCCCTCAAAGTTGCGGTTGCCCGAGAGCACCGCGGCCACCACCAGGTCCCCCTCCTCCACCGCCTTGGCGATGTCCTCGGGCAGGGGGCCGGAGTTGCCGATGCAGGTGGTGCACCCGTACCCCACCACGTGGAAGCGCAGGGCCTCGAGGAAGGGCAGGAGGCCGCTGGCCTCCAGGTAGTCCGTCACCACCTTGGAACCCGGGGCCAGGGAGCTCTTCACCCAGGGCTTGGTGTCCAGGCCGGCCTCCACCGCCTTCTTGGCCAAAAGCCCCGCCCCCAGCATCACCGAGGGGTTGGAGGTGTTGGTGCAGGAGGTGATGGCGGCGATGACCACGGAGCCGTGGGTGAGCTCAAACTCCTCGTCCTGGCGCTTCACCAGGACCTTCCGCCCCAGCTGGTCCTCGCTTAGGCCAAAGCCCCGCTCCTTCACCGGCTTGGTGAGGTGGGCCAGGAAGCTCTTCTTCACCTCCTTCAGGGCCACCCGGTCCTGGGGACGCTTGGGGCCGGCCAGGGAGGGCTCCACGGTGGAGAGGTCCAGCTCCAGGTGCTCCGAGTACTGGATGGCCTCCTCGGCCTCCGGGGTGCGGAAGAGGCCCACCGCCTTGGTGTAGGCCTCCACCAGCTCAATGAGGGCCTCGGGGCGGCCCGTGAGCCGCAGGTAGTTGAGGGTCTCCTCGTCCACGGGGAAGAAGCCCATGGTGGCCCCGTACTCGGGGGCCATGTTGGCGATGGTGGCCCGGTCGGCCAGGGAGAGCTTGGAGACCCCGGGTCCATAGAACTCCACGAACTTGCCCACCACCCCGTGCTTGCGCAGGATCTCGGTGATGGTGAGGACCAGGTCCGTGGCCGTGGCCCCCTCGGGGAGCTCCCCGTAGAGCTTGAAGCCCACCACCTTGGGGGCCAGCATGTAGTAGGGCTGGCCCAGCATCACCGCCTCGGCCTCAATGCCGCCCACCCCCCAGCCCAGGACCCCCAGGCCGTTCACCATGGTGGTGTGGCTGTCGGTGCCCACCAGGCTGTCGGGGAAGGCCAGGCGGAGGCCGTCGCGTTCTTGGGTCATCACCACCTGGGCCAGGTACTCCAGGTTCACCTGGTGGACAATCCCCGTGCCCGGGGGCACCACCCGGAAGTTCTTCAGGCCCTGCTGGGCCCACTTGAGGAGGAGGTAGCGCTCCTGGTTGCGCTCGTACTCCTTCTCCACGTTGTAGAAGAAGGCGTAGGCCGTGCCGAAGGCGTCCACCTGGACGGAGTGGTCAATGACCAGGTCGGCGGGCACCACGGGGTTGATGCGCTCCGGGTCCCCGCCCCGCTTGGCCACCGCGTCCCGCATGGCCGCCAGGTCCACCACCGCCGGCACCCCGGTGAAGTCCTGGAGGATGACCCGGGCCAGCTTCAGGGGCACGTTGATCTCCCCGGGTTCGGGTTTCCAGCCTGCCAAGGCCTCTATGTCCTCCCGGGTCACCTGGTAGCCGTCCTCGTTGCGCAGGAGGCTTTCCAGCATGACCCGGATGGAAAAGGGCAGGCGGCTTACGGGGGCTATGCCCTGCCGCTCCAGCTCCAGGAGGTCAAAGTAGCCGTAGGTGCCGCTCCTTGTGTTGAGGGTCTTCAGGGTCTTGAAGCTATCCTTCACGCCTCACTCCTTTCCCTTCCCCCAAGGGGCAAAGGGGCATAGGGTCTGGTTTTGGGGGAAGATTTACGCCCGAGGGGGGGCGCCCGCCCCGGCCTTCCCCACTATAACACCTCCAAAAGGGGGGTGGCGTGGCCTAAAACGGCGTTGGCCTGGGCCTGGCGGGCGATCTTCAGGGTCTCCAGGAGGGCCTCCTTGGGGATGCCCAGGTTCTTGGCCCGGTAGGCCATGGCCTTCACGCAGCTCGCCGAGCCCGTGGCCAGGGCGATGCCCAGGAGGATGAGGGTGCGGGTCCTTTCGTCCAGGACCCCCTTTTCCGGCATGGCGAAGGTCCAGCTCCGCCCGTGCTCCAGGAGGAGCCCGGGGGCCTTCTCGGCCAGGAGGGGGATGGCCTCGGGGAGCCCCTCCCCCAGGTTGGCCCGCATGGCCTCCAGGATGCGCTCGTGGGTGCGCTCCATGCCCCTAGCGTAGCGCCTGGGGTGGGGGAGGGGTGTCCCAGCCGAGGCTTTCCAGGAAGAGGAGGACCTCCTGGGAGATCTCCCGCCAAAGGGCCTCCCGGGGCCTTTGGGCGGGCTTGTCCCCCTTTTGTGGACCGTAGGCCCCGAAGCCCGCGTGGTTCAGGCCTTCCAGGAAGACCACCCGGGCCCCCTTGGGCAGGCGCTTGGCCTTTTCCCGGGCCTCCTGTGGGGGCAGGAGGCCGTCTTCCGTGCCGAAGAGGGCCAGGGTGGGAAGGGCCTCGCCGGAGAGGTCCCCCTCGGGGTAGGCGGCGAAGAGGAGGAGGGGAAGCCCTTCCCGCTGGGCCAGTTCCGCCGCCGCTACCCCCCCCAGGCTGTGCCCCCCCACCACCAGGGGGAGGTTGGGGTGGGCGGCCTTGGCCTCCAGGGCCTTTTCCTTGGCCAGGAGGGCGATGCCCGAGGGCACCCGGAGGAAGACCACCAGGTAGCCCGCCTCGGCCACGGGGGCCAGCACGGGGGCGTAGGCCAAGGGGTCCACCCGGGCCCCGGGGTAGAAGGCCAAGAGGGCCTTGGGGGCCTTGGGGATGAGCTCCAGGCCGTAGGGGGCCTCGCGTACCGTGAGCCCGGGGGCCTTCAGGGCCTCCTGGGCCGCGGCCTCGGCCTTTAGGGGCCGGAGGAAGTAATAGGCCACCCCCACCACCGCGCCCGCCAGGACCAAGGCCGCCAGCAGAAAGAGGAGGAAAAGCCGGCGTGCGTCCATGCCTTCACCTCAGGACGGGCTCCTTGGCCTGGACCCGCCGGCCCTCAAAGGCAAAGAAGGCGGCGGGCACCACGAAGAGGGTGAGCAGGGTGGAGGAAAGGAGCCCCCCCAGGATGATAACCCCCAGGGGGCGCCGGTACTCCGCCCCCTCCCCCGTGCCCAGCAGGAGGGGCAGGCTGATGATGAGGACGGTCAGCGTGGTCATGAGGATGGGGCGGAGGCGGAGCCGAGCGGCCTCCACCAGGGCCTCCCGCAGGGGCTTTTCCCGCATGCGCTTCACGGCGAAGTCCAGGAGGAGGATGGCGTTCTTGGTGACCAGGCCGATGAGCATCACCACCCCCAGGACGCTGATCACGTCCAGGCCCGTGCCCAGGAGGTAGGTGAGCCAGAAGGCCCCCACCAGGGCCAGGGGCACCGGCAGGAGGAGGTAGAGGGGGTAGCGCCAGGCATTGAACTGGCTGGCGATGACCAGGTAGTTGAGCACCAGGGCCAGGGCGAAGGCCAGGGGGGCAAGCCGGGCCAGCTCTCCCGTGAAGGAGCCCAGGCCGGTGGCGATGAGCTCCACCCCGTCGCCCAAAAGGCCCTTTTCCCGTAGCTCCGCCTCCAGTTCTTGCTGGATCTGGAAGCTTCCCGGGGCCTCGGGGCGCAGGTTGATGTTGAGGCCGGCGGCGTAGGCCTGGTTGCGGCGGGAGATGAGGGTGGGGCTGGGCCGCTCCTCAAAGCGTCCCAGGCTTCCCAGGGGCAGGAAGGCCTGGAGGGCGGGGGCGTAGATGGGGAGGGAGAGGAGGTCCCCTTCCCCCTTGAGGCGCAGGGGGTCCGCCTGGACCACGATGGCCAGCTCCTCGCCGCTACGCCGGGCGGTGGCCGCCTGGGTACCGGTGAGGTAGAGCCTCAGGGCCTGGGCCACGTCCTGGGGGGTGAGGCCGGTGCCGGAGAGCCGGGCCGGGTCGGGGACGAAGACCCGTTCCCGCTGGGTGGCCTCGAGGGTGCTCTTCACGTTGAGCACGTAGGGCTTGGCGGCGATGAGGGCCACGATTTCCTCGGCCCGCCTCTCCAGGAGGGCCCGGTCGGGGCTGGTGAGGAAGAACTGCAGGTCGGCATCCCCCGCCTCGGGGCCGGTCTGGGCCAGCACCCGGAGGTCGGCCCCGGGGAAGTCCTTTAGGGCTTCCCTCCCCTCCTTGTTGAAGGCCTCGGTGAGGGCGAAGATGTCCTCCCGCTCCCCCTTGGGCTTGAGGACGATCTGGAGTTGGACCCGGGAGGGGTCCCCCACCTGGGCCCCCCCGGTGGCGCTGGCCCCCACGGTGGTCACCACCCGGGCCACGGCGGGGTGGGCCAGGAAGCGGGCTTCCAGGGCCCGCGCCGCCCGGTCGGCCACGGCCAGGGGAGTGTCCTTGGGGAGCAGGAGGGTGGCGGTGAGCACCCCGGTGTCGGAACGGGGGGTGAAGTTGAAGGGAATCCGGGGCAGGATGGGGAAGATGGAGAGGAAGGCCAGCCCCGCCACCCCCAGCACCCAAGCGGGCCGCCTCAGCACCCCTTCCAGGCTGCGGGCGTACGCCTCGGTGAGGCGGGAAAGCAGGGCCTCGGCCCCTCCGTGGAGCCCCCGGGTAAGGGCCCCGGCCAGGTCCAGGAGGAAGCGGAGGAGGTAGCGCAGAAGGGCCAGCAGGCCGGGGTAGAGGGGCAGGAGGAGGAGGTAAAGGGGGCCTTCCCGGTAGAGGAGGTAGGCCATCCCCAGGCCCAGAAGGAGCCCCACCGGGCTCCGGAAGCCCCGGGTATAGGCCCAGCGGAGGTCCTTGGGCAGAAGGCGCAGGACCTGGAAGGCCACCCGCAGGGCCGGGGGTTCGGGGTCGGGGAAGTAGGCCAGGCGCACGGTGAGGAAGAGGAGGGCCTCCAGCCAGCTCACGGCGATGGCCGCGGCCATGCCCAGGCCGAACTGCTGGAAGATCTGGCCGATGATGCCGGGGAGGAAGCTGATGGGCAGGAAGACGGCTAGAAGGCTCAAGGTGGCGGCGGCCACCGCCACGGAGACCTCCGAGGCCCCCTTGAGCACCGCCTCCTTGAGGCCAAACCCCATGCGGCGGTAGCGGTCAATGTTCTCCGCCACCACGATGGAGTCGTCCACCACAATGCCCACCGCCACCGTGAGGGCCAGGAGGCTGATGAGGTTGTAGGTGAAGCCCAGGACGCCGAAGAGGAGGATGGCCCCCGAGAGGGTGATGGGGATGGCCAGGATCACCGAGAAGACGGAGTTGAGCTTGCCCAGGAAGATGAGGACCACCAGGGACACGGCCAGGGCGGCCAGGAAGGCCTCCCGCACCGTGTCCTCCACCGCTGCCCGGATGAAGCGGGTGGAGTCCAGAGCCACCTCCACCTGGTAGCCCTTGGGCAGGCGGATTTCGTTGAGGGCCTCCCTCACCCCGTCGGCCACGGCCACGGCGTTGGCGTCCGGGGTCTTGACCACCGCCAGGAGCACCGCGGGGCGGCCGTTGAGGCGGTTTAGGGTGGTGGGGGCCTCGGGGCGCTCCTCCACCCGGGCCACATCCCGCACCCGGAGGCCCCGGGAGGCGTCCACGAGGAGGTTGGCCACCTCCTCCGCCGTGGCGGGGGTGAAGCGCAGGGTGTAGACCAGGCGCCGCTCGGCCTCGGTGAGGCTCCCCAGGGGCAGGTTGAGGGCCGAGGTGGCCAGGGCCTGGGCCACCTGCCCGGGGGCCACCCCCAGGGCCTGGAGGCGGTCCGGGTCCAGGTAGACGCGGATGGCCCGCTTGGGGGCTCCGGTGAGGCGCACATCCGCCACCCCCTGGACCAGTTGCAGGCGGGGCTTGAGGGTGCGCTCGGCGTAGCGCAAGACCTGGGAGAGGTCCTCCCCCGGGGCCTCGAGGGCCAGGTAGAGGATGGGGCTTGCCGAGGGGTCAAACTTCTGCACCACGGGCGCGGAGGCGTCCCTGGGCAGGGCCCCCCGGGCGGCGGCCACCTTCTGGCTCGCCTCCACCGCGGCCCGGTCCACGTCCACCCCCTGCTGGAACTGGACGAAGACCAGGCTGAAGCCCTCGGTGGAACTGGAGCCGATGGTCTCCACCCCGGTGAGGGTGGAGAGGGCGTCCTCCAGGGGCTTGGAGATCTGCTCGGCCACCTCCTCCGGACCCGCCCCCGGGTAGGTGGTGGAGACCGCCACCACCGGCACGCTGAAGCGGGGCAGGAGCTCCACCCCAAGCCCCAGGCCCAGGAGGAGGCCCACCAGGACCAGGCCGATGAAGATGGCCGTGGCGAAGACGAAGCGCTCTACGAAAAAGGCCACCAAGGGGTTTTCCCTCACCGGATCACCTCCACGGGGTCCCCCTCCCGGAGGCCCTCGGGCACCGGGTAGATGACGGGTGCCCCGGGCTCGAGGCCCTCCACCACCGCCTGGCCGCCCTCCTGGGCCACCAGCCGCACGGTCTGCCGCCGGGCCTTGCCCTCCCCTACCCGGAAGACCACCGCCTCCCCCTCCAGGGCCCGCACCGCCCCGGCGGGCACCAGGACCCCCTCGGCCACCCGCTTCCGGTAGCGCACCTCCGCGGGGCCGGGGAGGAGGGTGCCCTCGGGCTTCAGGACCACCTCCAGAAGCCGCGTCTGCCCGGGGAGGTCGGTGCGGCGCAGGAGGGTGGCGGGGACCTCACGGCCGTTTTGCCGCAGGAGGAAGGCCGTGGCCTGGGAAAGCCCTTGGGCCTCTTCGGGGGGCAGGTAGAGCTTGGCCAAAAGCCGCTCGGTGGTGGCCAGGCGGAAAGCCCGGCTTCCCGTGCCCACGAATTCCCCTTCCTTCACGAAGACCTCCACCACCTCCCCGGCGAAGGGGGCCCGGATCACGCTCTCCTTGAGGTTCCGCTCCGCCTGGCGCACCTGGAGGCGGGCCGCTTCCACCTGGAGCTCAAGGAGCCTTAGGTCCTCCCCCCGCTCCAGCCGCAGGAGGGCCTCCTTGGCGTTTTCGTAGGCGCTTTGCGCCTGGCGGTACTGGGCCTCCAGGGCCTTGAGGTCCAGAGGGGCCATGGCCCCGGCCAGCAGGAGGGCCTTGCCCTCCTCGTAGCGCCTCTGGGCTGCCTGGAGCTGGGCCTCCGCCGCCAGGAGCTGGGCCTTGAGGGCGGCGCGGTTGCCGGCCACCTGGTTTTTTGCCCGGGCCAGGTTGGCCTCCGCCTGCTTGAGGTTCAGGCGGGCCCCCTCCAGGGCCTCCTGGAAGGGGGCGGGGTCCAGGTAGACCACCCCTTCCCCTGCCTGGACCCGGGTGCCCGGGGGGAGGGTCCTTAGCACCCGGCCCGCGGCCCCCGCGGCCACCAGGCTGTCCCGCTCGGCCTGCAGGGTGGCGGAGGCCCGGACCTCCCGTTCCAGGGCGCCTTCCTTGGCCTCCACGGCCCGCACCTGGACCGCCAGAGGGGTGGGGGCCTCCCCCTTGGGGGCCTCCGCCTCCTTGGGCGCGCAGGCGAAGAGGGCGGCCAGGAGGGGGAAAAGAAGAAGCTGGTGTCTCATGGTCACCTCGAGGCCAGGAGGCCGTAGTAGGCCTTCAGGTAGGCGTGCTTGGCCTGCTCCAGGGCCAAAGCGGCCTGCTTCAGGGCAAGCTCCTGCTGCAGCAGGGAAAGCCGGCTGGCCAACCCTGCCTGGAAGCGCTTTTCCTCGGCGGCGTAGCGCTCCTTGGCCGCCCGGTAGGCCTCCTCGGCGGTCTTCACCCCCTGGAGGAGGGGGGAGAGCTGGGCGTGGCGGCTCTGAAGGCCCAGCCGCAGGGAGCGCTCCAGGTTCTTCAGGTTGGCCTCCAGGGTCTGGGCCTGGTCCTCGAGGGCCTCGATGTCCTTCCTGGGGGCGAAGCCCTCGTCCAAAAGCCCCCGTTGGAAGCGGATGAGCTCCAGGGACTGCCTGAGCTGGAGGAGGTCGGCGTGGGCCTTAAGCAGGGCCTCCACCACCTCAGGCCCCGGCAAGGGGGGGAGTTCCCGCACCGCCTCGGGCTTCCAGGGGCCCACCAGGTTGGCCAGGGCGGCCAGGGCGCTTTCCTCGCCCCGCCTGGCTGCATCCAGGTTCTTCCTGGCCTCCAGGACCCGGTTTTGCGCCTCCAGGAGGTCCAGGCTGGTGGCC
This sequence comes from Thermus igniterrae ATCC 700962, assembly GCF_000376265.1. Classification (GTDB taxonomy): domain Bacteria; phylum Deinococcota; class Deinococci; order Deinococcales; family Thermaceae; genus Thermus; species Thermus igniterrae. The sequence continues at coordinate 2,370 of NZ_AQWU01000046.1, read as the reverse complement.
CCACCGCCCCGCACCCGCACCTCGGTGGCCCGCAGGCCTAGCTCCGCTACCTCCAGGGCCTTCTCCGCCAGCTCCCGTTGCAGGGTGGCCTCCAGGGCCTGGGCGTAGGCGGCCACGATGTCGCTTTCCGCCTGGGCCAGGGCCCGCTGGAGCCGGGCCTGGGCCAGGGCCTCTCCCTGGCGCGCCTGCAGCTCCGTCAGGGCGGTGCGCAGGGGGTCTTGCAGGGTGCGGGCCAGGTCCTTGGCCTTCACTTCATAGTCCAGCCGGGCGCTGACCACCGCCGCCACCTCCGGGGCCCGCTTCAGGGCCTCGGGAAGGGGTTGGGCCAGGGCCGGGCTCAGGAGCAAGAGGGCTAAGAGGGCTTTTCTCATGGGTTTACCTCCGGCAAGGGTTCGCCATAGAACTGGTAAAGCTCCAGCATACGGTTCCTCAGGTCGTTTTCCGCCTGCAAAAGGGCCAGTTTTGCCTGCAACAGGGAGAGTTCCGCCTGCAATAGCCCTAGGGGGCTTTCCAGGCCCAGGGCCAGGCGCTCTCTGGTCTCCTCCAGGCTCCGCTCCTGGGAGGCCAGGCGGGCCCGGGCCAGCTCCAAAGCGGCCCGCGCCCCTTCTAGGGCGGCTTTGAGGCTTTCCTCCTGCAGCCGGGCCTGGCGCTCTGCCGCCCTCAGGGCCTCCTCCGCGCCCCGCACCTGGGCCTCGGCCGCCTCGAGGGCCCCCAGGAGCCCGGGGGAGAGGGTGAGGGAGAGGGAAAGCCTGAGTTCCTCCTGGGTGCGGTAGCTCCCCGCATTGGGGATGGCCGTGGGCTGGCGGGCGGGGTCCTGGCGGGTGTAGGAGAGGGTGGGTTGCAGGGTGCGGCTCCCCAGGTTTAGCGCCAGGGTATCGTTGCCGCTTAGGTAGCGCAGGTAGCTGGCCTGGAGCTGGGGCAGGAGGGCCCTGAAGGCGCTTTGGTAGGCGATTTGGGCCTCCCGCAGGCCCAGGCGGGCCTCCTCCACGGAAAGAGGCGTGCCGCCCCGGGGCGGGGGGATGGGGGGCAGGGGCAGGGAGAGCTCCACTAGGCCTTCCGCGGCCCTTCGGGCCAGCTCCACCCCTCGCCTGGCCTCCAGGAGCCGGTTTTCCGCCTCCTGGAGGTTAAGCTCCGCTTCTCTTAGCTCCTTGGCGCTCACCTGCCGCTTCCTGGCGGCCTCCAGGGCCTTTTGCGCCAGCTCCAGCCCCTTTTCCGCCAGGGCTTGGCCCAAAAGGGCCTGCTGGTAGCGGCCGTGGGCGGCCACCGCCTGGGCCTGGAGGGCGGTGAGCGTGCGGCGTTGGGCCAGCTCGGCCCGCAGGAGGGCAATTTGGGCGCGCTCCAGGCCGTCCTGCACCTCGCCGAAGGGCAGGGGGGTGAGGACCAGGGCCAGGGTGAGGCTACCCCCGGTGGGGGGCAGGCTCTGGCAGAGGGCCGCGGGGGTGCACTCGTAGCCCAGGCGGGCGTAGTTTCCCTGGAGGTTGAGGGCGATGGGGCTTGCCTGGGCCTCCAGGGCCTTCTGGGCCGCCTCCCGGTAGGCTCGGGCCTGGAGGAAGAGGGGATGCTCCCTTAGGGGGCTCAGGGCGGTCTGGGCCAAGGCGGGGGCCAGGAGGAGAAGAAGGGAAAGGAGTCTAGCCACGCTCCACCTCCGTGAGCTTGCGCAGGAGGTCACGGAAGGCCAGAAGCTCTTCCGGACTCAGCCGGCCCAGATGCTGGCCAAAGACCGCCAGCCAGGCCTCCTGGATGCGCCGGGCCACGGCCTCCCCCTTGGGGCTCAGCTGGAGGTGGACCCGCCGGCGGTCCTCGGGGTCGGGCTGGCGCAGGAGGAAGCCTCCTTCCTCCAAGGAGGCCAGGAGGTGGGAGACCTGGGAGGGCAGGACCTCCAGGTGCTCCGCCAGCCGGGAGGGCACCTGGACGCCCTCCTTCACCAGCCGGAGCACCTCGGCCTGCAGGAGGGAGAGCCCCTCGCGGGCGAAGACTTCCTTGGCCCGGGAGAGGAGGAGGCGCATCAGGGCGTAGCCCAGCCGTGAGAGTTCCTCCACCAAGGGAGCGGGCGGACCATTCATACTCTTCAACTATACATATCCATAAACCCCCCTTTCGGATATTCAATGCATACCCCCTTGACAAGCCAAAGGAAAAGGGGGCGCTTGGTGAGCTGTGGAAGAACACCAGACGCCCCCTTCCATCCTACCCCTGTCCCTGGAGGAACTGGTCCCCCTGCTCCAGGCATGGCTCCAAGCCCGCTTGCCAGAAGGGGAGAGAAAACCCGGCAGGCCCAGGACCTTCTCCGACCTCAGCCTCTTTCTCTTCCACCTGGTCCGCGCCCTCCTGGGCTTCTCCAGCGAACGCATGCGCCGGGAACTGGCCCGC
>NZ_AQWU01000045.1 GCF_000376265.1 Thermus igniterrae ATCC 700962 | reverse complement strand
GGTTGCAAAAGCCTTAGCCCCGTAAGGGGATTGCTACACGTATCAGAGAGGCCGCCGTCTGGTCATCCGAAAGGGACACCCGTTGCAAAAGCCTTAGCCCCGTAAGGGGATTGCTACTACGCCCCGATAAGGGCGTCCTCCGCGAAGAGGTCCCGTTGCAAAAGCCTTAGCCCCGTAAGGGGATTGCTACTTACGAACTTCTTCCAAGGCCTGAATGGCCTTGTGCCTGTTGCAAAAGCCTTAGCCCCGTAAGGGGATTGCTACCCTGCACTTCCTCAGCGTGCAGGCATGCCTTGTACCAGCAGTACCTCTTCCTTGAAAGGTTTTTCGGGAAATGGGGCAAGTAGCCCATAGGGGGCCTGTGGGGCTTCGTATAATGCCCCCATGCGGGTTCTCTTCATCGGAGACGTCATGGCCGAGCCTGGCCTGCGGGCGGTGAGCCTGCACCTGCCAGACATCCGCGACCGCTACGACCTGGTCATCGCCAACGGGGAGAACGCCGCCAAGGGCAAGGGCCTGGATAGGCGCTCTTACCGCCTTCTGCGGGAGGCGGGGGTGGACCTCATCTCCCTGGGCAACCACGCCTGGGACCACAAAGAGGTCTACGAGCTTTTGGAGCGTGAGCCCGTGGTGCGGGCCCTCAACTACCCCCCGGGGACCCCGGGGCGGGGTTTTTGGCGCCTGGAGGTTGGGGGGGAAAGCCTCCTCTTCGTGCAGGTCATGGGGCGGGTCTTCATGGACCCCCTGGACGACCCCTTCCGTGCCCTGGACAGGCTCCTGGAGGCAGAGCGGGCCGATTACGTGCTGGTGGAGGTCCACGCCGAGGCCACCAGCGAAAAGATGGCCCTGGCCCACTACCTGGACGGCCGGGTGGCCGCCGTCTTGGGCACCCACACCCACGTGCCCACCCTGGACGCCACCCGCTTTCCCAAGGGCACCCTGTACCAGACCGACGTGGGCATGACGGGCACCTACCAGTCCATCATCGGGGGGGAGGTGGAGACCTTCCTGGCCCGCTTCCTCACGGGCCGGCCCCAGCCCTTCCGCGCCGCCCAGGGCCGGGCCCGCTTCCACGCCACCGAGCTGGTGCTGGAGGGGGGTAAGCCGGTCTCCATCAGCCCCTACGTGTGGGAGGAGCCGTGAGGGAGGAGGCCCCGGCCGAGCTTAGAAAAGAGGTGGACTACCTGGGCCGCCTCCTGGGGGAGGCCATCCGGAGCATTTCCGGGGAGCGGTTCTTCGCCCTGGTGGAGGAGGTGCGCCACCTGGCCAAGGCCCGCCGCCAGGGGGACGAGGGGGCGGGCGAGGCCCTGTGCCGGCGGGTGGAGGGGCTTTCCCCCGAGGAGGCCGAGGCCCTGGTGCGGGCCTTCACCCACTACTTCCACCTGGTGAACCTGGCGGAGGAGCGCCACCGGGTGCGGGTGAACCGCCAAAGGGCCCAGGCGGAGACCCTGGACGCCCCCAGGCCCGAGGGGTTTTTGGCCCTGGCCAAGGCCCTCAAGGAGCGGGGGCTTTCCCCCGAGGAGGCCGAAGCCCACCTGAACCGCCTGGAGCTCATCCTCACCTTCACCGCCCACCCCACGGAGACCCGGCGGCGCACCCTGCGGCATCATCTGGAGCAAATCCAGGAGGAACTGGAGGCCGGGGATGGGGTGCGTCTGGCCGCCCGCGTGGCCCTGCTCTACGCCACCGAGGAGGTGCGCAAGGCCCGGCCCAGCGTGGAGGACGAGATCAAGGGGGGGCTTTACTACCTGCCCACCACCCTGTGGCGGGCCATTCCCAAGGTGGTGGAGGGCCTCGAGACCGCTTTGGAGCGGGTTTACGGCAAAAGGCCCCGCCTGCGTAGCCCGGTGCGCTTCCGGAGCTGGATCGGCGGGGACCGGGACGGCAACCCCTTCGTCACCCCCGAGGTGACCGCCTTCGCCGCCCGCTACGCCCGGCAGGTGGCCCGGGAGAGGTTTCTGGGGGAGCTGGAGGGCTTGGTCCGCGACCTCTCCCTCTCCGAGGCCAAGGTGCCCGTGCCCCGGGAGGTGCGGGCCGGGGGAGAGGGGGTGGAGCGGTTTCCCGGGGAGCCCTACAGGCGCTTCTTCGCCCGGCTCTACGCCCGCCTGGAGCGGGAAGAGGCCAGCACGGAGGAGCTTTTGCGGGCCCTCAGGGCGGCCGAGGCGGGGCTTGGCGGGGTGGGGCTTGAGGCGGTGGTCCAGGCCTTTTTGCGCCCCCTCGAGGCCCGCCTCAGCGCCTTCGGCCTGGAGCTTGCCCCCTTGGACCTGCGGGAGGAGTCCTCGAGGCTCCAGGAGGCCGCGGCCGAGCTCCTGGCCGTGGGCGGGGTGCACGCCGGCTACCTGGACCTTCCTCCCGAGGCCAAGGAGGCCCTCCTCACCCAGGAGCTGAGGACGGCAAGGCCCCTCCTCCCCGTGGGGGAGGCCCCCCGGGGGGAGGCCCTGAGGACGGCCCTGGGGGCCCTCAGGGCCTGGCGGGACAGGGGAGCCCACGTGGTCTCCATGACCCACCACCCCGCCGACCTCCTGGCCGTCTTCCTCCTGGCCCGGGAGGTGGGGCTGTACCGCCCCGGGGAGGCCCTGCCCTTTGACGTGGTCCCCCTCTTTGAGACCCTGGAGGATCTGGAGAGGGCTCCTCAGGTCCTGGCCCGCCTCCTGCAAAACCCCGTCTTCCTGGCCCACGCCCGGGGCCGGGGCGGGGTGGAGGTGATGATCGGCTACTCCGACTCCAACAAGGACGCCGGCTTCCTCATGGCCAACCTGGCCCTCTACCAGGCCCAGGAGGCCCTGGCCCGTCTGGGGGCGGAGGTGGGCGTTCCCGTGCACTTCTTCCACGGCCGGGGCACCTCCACCGCCCGGGGCGGGGGGCCCGCCGGCCGGGCCATCGCCAGCCTGCCCCCCAGGAGCGTGGGCCACCGCCTGCGCCTCACGGAGCAGGGGGAGGCCCTGGCCGACCGCTACGCCCACCCCGACCTGGCGGTGCGCCACCTGGAGCAACTCCTCTTCCACTTCGCCCAGGCCGCCTTGGGGGAGGGGAAGGAGCCCGAGCCCCGCTGGCGGGAGGCCCTGTGGCGGGCGGGGGAGGAAGCCATGGGCCGCTACCGGGCCCTTTTGGCCCAGGAGGGCTTTTTTCCCTTCTTTGAGGCCCTCACCCCCATCCGGGAGATTGGGGAGCTTCCCATCGCCAGCCGGCCCGTCTACCGCCACGGCCGGGTGCGGGACATCCGCGACCTAAGGGCCATCCCCTGGGTCATGGCCTGGACCCAGGTGCGCCTCCTCCTTCCGGGGTGGTACGGGCTTTCCGCCCTGGAGGCCATTCCTCTGGATTTACTGCAGAAAATGTACCGGGAGTGGCCCTTCTTCGCCAGTACCCTGGAAAGCGCCGCCATGGCCCTGGCCAAGGCCGACCTGGGGGTGGCCAGGCTTTACCTGCGCCTGGTGCCCGAGGCCCTCCACCCCCTCTTCCACCAGGTCGCCCAGGAGTACCAGAAGACGGTGGCCCTCCTGGAGGCCATCTTCCAGGCCCCCCTCCTCCACAACCAGAAGACCCTGGAGCGGCAGACCGCCCTGCGCAACCCCTACGTGGACCCCATCAACTTCGTGCAGGTGGAGCTCCTCCGCCGCTACCGCGCCCCCGGGGGGCGGGAGGACGAAGCCCTGAGGAAGGCCCTCCTCCTCTCCCTCCTGGGGGTGGCGGCGGGGCTGCGCAACGCCGGGTAAGATGGGGGCGATGGAGCCCCTTGGCCACCACCCGGACCAACGCGTGGGTGTCTTCGTGGATACCCAGAACCTCTACCACTCCGCCCGGGACTACTACGAGCGCAACGTGAACTTTGAAAGCCTCCTGCGCTTTGCCGTGGGCGGCAGGCGCCTCATCCGGGCCACCGCCTACGTGGTGGAGCGGGAGGGGGACACCTCCGCCTGGCCTTTCATCTACAAGCTCTCCACCATCGGCTACCGGGTGCGGCGCATGTACCTCACCCTGAAGGAGCTGGGCGAGGGGGGAAAGCCCATCTACGAGGGCAACTGGGACATGGGCATCGCCGCGGACATGGTGCGCCTCATGCCCCACCTGGACGTGGTGGTGCTGGGGAGCGGGGACGGGGACTTCGTGGAGATCCTCGAGGTCCTCATGGAGCGGGGCATCCGGGTGGAGGTGGTGGCCTTCCGGGAGACCACCGCCCAGAAGCTCATTGACGCGGTGGACCGCTTCACCCACCTCCCCGACATCCCCAACCCCTTCATGGAACCCAAGAACGCCGAACGATGAGCCTGGAAGCCTACGACTACCACCTGCCCCCGGAGCTCATCGCCCAGGAGGGGGTGGAGCCCCGGGACATGGCCCGGATGCTGGTGGTCCGCCGGGAGGGGCCTTTTCGCCCCGAGCACCGGCGGGTGCGTGATCTTCCCGAGTACCTGCGGCCTGGGGACGTGCTGGTCTTCAACGAGAGCAAGGTGATCCCCGCCCGCCTCCTGGGGCAGAAGCCCACGGGGGGCAGGGTGGAGGTGCTCTTGGTGCGGGAGAAGGCCCCGGGCCTCTGGGAGGCCCTTTTGGGGCCGGCCCGCCGTGCCCCCGTGGGCACCCGCCTCCGCTTCCTCTCCCCCAAGGACCTTTCCCCCGTGCCGGACCTCGAGGCCCTGGTGGTGGGCGTGGAGCCCGATGGGGTGCGCCTCCTCCGCTTCCAGGGGGACCTCATGGCCCACCTGGAGGCGGTGGGGGAGGTGCCCCTGCCCCCCTACATCCGGCACCGGGTGCCCCTGGAGCGCTACCAGACGGTCTACGCCCGGCGCCCGGGCTCCGTGGCCGCCCCCACCGCCGGCCTTCACTTCACCCCGGAGCTTTTGGCCCGGTTGCGGGAAGCCGGGGTGGAACTCCACTTCCTCACCCTGCACGTGGGTCCTGGCACCTTCCGCCCGGTGAAGGGGGACCCGGAGCGGCACGAGATGCACGCGGAGCCCTTTGAGATCCCCGAGGCCACCGCCTTGGCGGTGAACCGGGCCCGGGCTGAGGGGCGCCTGGTGGTGGCCGTGGGCACCACGGTGGTGCGGGCCCTGGAGAGCGCCTACCGCGAGGGGGAGGGGGTGGTGCCCGGGGCGGGGGAGACCCGGCTCTTCATCCGCCCCCCCTACCGCTTCCGGGCCATAGACGCCCTTTTCACCAACTTCCACCTGCCCCGCTCCACCCTCCTCATGCTGGTGGCCGCCTTCCTGGGCCACGAGAGGACCCTGGAGGCCTACCGCCTGGCGGTGGCGGAGCGCTACCGCTTCTACTCCCTGGGGGACGCCATGCTCATCCTCTAGCCCCCAGGGACTCCACCCAGGCCCAGGCCTCCTCCGGGTCCAGGAGGCGGGGCTGGCGTTCGGGGGCGAACCAGGCCAGGAGGGGGGCGAGGGCCTCCTTGTCCAGGGCCTGGGGGCCAGGGGCCAGGAGGAGCTTGTGGTCCTGGTCCGCCAGGGCCAGAAGGCCCACCACCTCCCCCTCCACCAGGCTTCCCGGGGGGAGGGGAGGGCCCAGGAAGACCGCGTCCACCTCCTCCCCGTCCGCGGGGTTCTGGAGGCCGGGGACGAGGCCGTAGTTGACGGGGGCAGGCCGGTCCTGGCCCACCAGCACCAGCCGCCCCTCCTTCCAGGCGTAGCGCCGGGGGCTACCCTGGCTCCACTCCACCACCATCCTCAGGCGCCTCATACCAGGTTCAGGAGGAGGCGGGCCATGGTCAGGTAGATGAGGAGGCCCGTCACGTCCGTGAGGGTGGCGATGAGGGGATTGGAGAGGAGGGCGGGGTCCACCCCCAGCCGCCTCAGGCCGAAGGGCAGGAGGGCCCCCACCAGGTTGGCGAAGACCACGATGAGGAGCAGGGAAAGCCCCACCACCGGCACCAGGCTCAGGTGGCCGTCCAGGGCCACCTTGCCCAAGAGGAGGAGGGCCAGGGTGAGGCCCAGGAGGACCCCTACCGCCACCTCCTTGCCCAACACCTCCCGCCAGTCCTTGAGGTCCAGGTCCCGGGTGGCCAGGGCGCGGATGATGAGGGTGGAGGCCTGGTTGCCCGTGTTGCCCCCGGTGCCGATGAGGACGGGCACGTAGAAGGCCAGGGCGGTCGCCGCCTCCAGGAGGCCTTCAAACCCCTGGAGGATGGAGCTGGTCACCATGCCCGTGAGGATGAGGATCACCAGCCAGCGCACCCGGGCCAGCCACAGGTTCACCGGGGAGGCCTGGCTGTAGACCAGGTCGGGCACGTCCACCGCGGCCAGCTTGTGGATGTCCTCCGTGGCCTCGGCCTCGAGGACGTCCAGCACATCGTCCACCGTGACGATGCCCACCAGGCGGTCCTCCTCGTCCACCACCGGGAGGACGGTGAAGTCGTAGTCGGCCATGAGGCGGGCCACCTCCTCCTGGTCGGTGTCCGTGCGCACGTGGACCACCCTGGGGTTCATGATCTCCGCCACCTTGGTCCTGGGGTCGGCCACGATCAGGTCCCGCAGGGAGAGCACCCCCTTGAGGCGGCTTTCCTCGTCCACCACGTAGAGGTAGTAGATGGTCTCGGCGTCGGGGGCTGCCCGGCGGAGAAAGCGGAGCACCTCCTCCACCGTCATGCCCTCGCGCACGGCCACGTACTCGGGGGTCATGAGGCCGCCCGCCTCGTCCTCCTCGTACTGGGTGAGCTCCTCCACCTCCGCCCGGGTCTCCGGGTCCAGGGCCTCCTTCAGGCGGCGGTAGAGGTCGGGGTCCTCCTCCTCCACCGCCTGGAGGGCGTCGGCCAGGTCGTCCAGGGAAAGCTCCTCCAGAAGCTCCCGGACCCGCCAGGGCGGGAGGGTCTTCAGGTACTCCGCCTGGGCCTCCGGTGAGAGGTTGGAAAACACCTCTGCCGCCTTGTCCTTGGGCAGGAGGGTGAGGAGGACGTAGCGGTGCTCCCCCTCCAGGTCGTCCCAGAGGTTCAGGAGGTCCTGGGGGTGCACCTCCTCCAGGAGCTTTTTCAGGGTCAGGGTGTCGCCCTCTTCCAGGGCTTGGAGAAGGGGGGAAAGGGTCGTCTCCACAGGCGGCCTCCTTTCTCACCGAAGGCCGCCCGGGGGCGGCCTTCAGGGCCTCGGACTCGAGGGCAGGGCCTCGGACATATCCTCCTTAGCCTAGGCTCCGCCGTGGAGGGCGTCAACCTTGCCCACTAGAAATGTAGGAAAAATTGAGGTTGACATGCTCAAGGGGGGTGGTCTATCCTGGAGCCCGGCCTTGGGGCCAGGAGAGGCATGTTTGGACAGCTGGCGGCACGACTGCAGGAGGCCATAGACCGGCTCAGGGGCCGGGGGCGGATCAGCGAGGAGGACCTGAAGTCCACCTTGCGGGAGATCCGCCGGGCCCTCATGGACGCCGACGTGAACCTGGAGGTGGCCCGCTCCTTCGTGGAAAGCGTGCGGGAAAGGGCCCTGGGCCAGAAGGTCCTGGAGAGCCTCACCCCCGCCGAGGTAGTCTTGGCCACGGTCTACGAGGCCCTGAAGGAGGCCCTGGGGGGCGAGCCCCGCTTCCCCACCCTGAAGGAGCGGAACCTGTGGTTCTTGGTGGGCCTCCAGGGTTCCGGCAAGACCACCACCGCCGCCAAGCTGGCCCTCCACTACAAGGGCAAAGGGCGCAGGCCCCTCCTGGTGGCCGCCGATACCCAGCGCCCCGCCGCCCGGGAGCAACTCCGCATCCTGGGGGAGAAGGTGGGGGTGCCGGTCCTGGAGGTGATGGACGGGGAGTCCCCGGAGTCCATCCGCCGCCGGGTGGAGGAGAAGGCCCGCCTCGAGGTGCGGGACCTCATCCTGGTGGACACCGCCGGCCGCCTGCAGATTGACGAGCCCCTCATGGCCGAGCTGGCCCGCCTCAAGGGGGTCATGAACCCCGACGAGGTCCTCCTGGTCCTGGACGCCATGACCGGCCAGGAGGCCCTGGCCGTGGCCCGGGCCTTTGACGAGAAGGTGGGGGTCACGGGGCTGGTCCTCACCAAGCTGGACGGGGACGCCCGGGGCGGGGCGGCGCTTTCCGCCCGCCACGTGACCGGTAAGCCCATCTACTTCGCCGGGGTCTCCGAGCGCCCCGAGGGCCTGGAGCCCTTCTACCCCGACCGCCTGGCCAGCCGCATCCTGGGCATGGGGGACGTGGCCACCCTGGCGGAGAAGGTAAAGGCGGCGGGCCTCGAGGCCGAGGCCCCCAAGACCGCCAAAGAACTCACCCTGGAGGACTTCCTCAAGCAGCTCCAGAACCTCAAGCGCCTGGGCTCCTTCTCGGAAATCCTGGGGATGCTCCCCGGGGTGGGGAAGGCCCTGCCCCCCGGGGTGCAGGTGGACGACCGGGCCCTGAAGCGCCTGGAGGCCATCGTCCTCTCCATGACCCCGGAGGAGCGCAAGGACCCCCGCATCCTCAACGGCTCCCGCCGCAAGCGCATCGCCAAGGGCAGCGGCACCAGCGTCCAGGAGGTCAACCGCTTGATCAAGTCCTTTGAGGAGACCAAGGCCCTGATGAAGTCCCTGGAAAAGCGCAAAGGCCGGGGACTCATGGGAATGTTCAGGAGGTAGTGCAAGTATGGTCAAGATCAGGCTTTCCCGGTTCGGCTCCAAGCACAACCCCCACTACCGCATCGTGGTCACCGACAGCCGCAGGAAGCGGGATGGGGCCTACATTGAGAAGATCGGCTACTACGACCCCCGCAAGACCACCCCGGACTGGCTCAAGGTGGACGTGGAGCGGGCCAAGTACTGGCTCTCCGTGGGGGCCCAGCCCACGGACACCGCCCGCCGGCTCCTCAGGCAGGCGGGGGTCTTCCGGCAGGAGGCCCAGTAGCCCCTCTTCCCGGCGCCGGGCGGGAGCCCCCGTTCGGCGCCCTTTCCTTTAGCATGTCCTTATGAAGGACCTGGTGGAGTACCTGGCCAAGAGCCTGGTGGACCATCCCGAGGCCGTGCGGGTGCAGGAGCGCCGCACCCGGGAGGGTCCAGTGTACGTGGTGGAGGTGGCCCCCGAGGACAAGGGCCGCCTGATTGGCAAGCAGGGGCGGGTCATTGAGGCCCTGCGCACCCTGGTGCGGGCCTACGCCAAGCGCAAGGTGAGCGTGGAGGTGCGCTAGGGTATAATCAAAAGGTATGCGCCTGGTGGAGATTGGCCGCTTTGGGGCGCCCTACGCCCTCCAGGGGGGGCTTAAGTTCCGGGGGGAGCCGGTGGTGGCTCACCTGGAACGGGTCTACGTGGAGGGCCACGGGTGGCGGGCGGTAGAGGACCTCTACCAGGTGGCCGGGGAGACGGTGATCCACCTGGCAGGGGTCACCACCCGGGAGCTGGCCGAGGTCCTGGTGGGCCTGCGGGTCTACGCCGCCGTGGCCGACCTGCCTCCCCTGGAGGAGGGGCAGTACTACTACTTCGCCCTCATCGGCCTGCCCGTCTATGTGGCGGGGGAGCAGGTGGGGGAGGTGGCCGACATCCTGGACGCTGGGGCCCAGGACATCCTGGTCATCCGGGGGGTGGGGGAGCGGCTACGGGACCGGGCCGAGCGCCTGGTACCCCTCCAGGCCCCCTACGTGCGGGTGGAGCCGGAGGGCATCCACGTGGAGCCCATCCCTGGGCTTTTTGACTAGCCTCCATGCGCTACACCATCCTCACCCTGTTTCCCGGCCTCGTCCGCCCCTGGCTTTCCGAATCCCTTCTAAAAAAGGCCCTGGAGAAGGGCCTCATCGCCGTGGAGGTGGTGGACCTGCGGGCCTTCGGCCTGGGGCGCCACCGCACGGTGGACGACACCCCCTACGGGGGCGGGGCGGGGATGGTCATCCGGCCCGATGTGGCCGTAGCTGCCTTGGAGTCGGTGCTGCCCGCGGACGAGGTCATCCTCCTCTCCCCGGCGGGGGAGCCCTTTACCCAGGCCCTAGCCGAGGAGCTGGCCGGGAAGTCCCACCTGGTCCTCCTCTCCGGCCGCTACGAGGGGTTTGACGCCCGGGTGGAGGCCTTTGCCACCCGGGTGCTTTCCATCGGGGACTATGTGCTCATGGGGGGGGAGGTGGCGGCTTTGGCGGTGCTGGAGGCCACGGCCCGGCTCATCCCGGGGGTGATTGGCGACCCCCAGAGCCACCGGGAGGACTCCTTCGTGCGGGGCCTTCTGGACTACCCCCAGTTCACCCGGCCTCCCGAGTTCCGGGGGCTTAGGGTGCCGGAGGTCCTCCTCACGGGCCACCACCAGGAGGTGGCCCGTTGGCGGCGGAAGGAGGCCCTAAGGCGCACCCTTCTCCTCCGTCCGGAGCTCTTGCGGGAGGCCCGGGTGGGGGCCCTCGAGGTCCAGTGGCTTGCGGAACTGGACCGGGAGGGCTAAACTTAGGTCTGTTGCCCATGAACCCGGGAAGGGTTCCTCTGGGACGGGAGGCTAGCCATGAACCGAGGAGCGCTTTTGAAGGTGGTGGAATCCCGCTACACCCGCACCGACCTGCCTGAGTTCCGTCCGGGGGATACCGTGCGGGTAGCCTACCGGGTGACGGAAGGGAACCGCACCCGGGTGCAGAACTTTGAGGGCATCGTCATCAAGGTCAAGCGCAACGGCTACAACACCAGCTTCACCGTGCGCAAGGTGAGCTACGGGGTAGGGGTGGAGCGCATCTTTCCCCTGAACTCCCCCCTGATTGAGAAGGTGGAAATCGTGCAGCGGGGCCGGGCCCGCCGGGCGAAGCTCTACTTCATCCGTAGCCTCTCCGAGCGGGAGATCCGCCGCAAGCTCCGGGCCGACCGCAAGCGCATCGGCCAGGACCAGGAGCGGGCCAAGGCCGCCAAGGAGGAGGCCCAAGCCCAATCCGAGGCCCAGGAGTAAGGGCCCAAGCCCAGGGGAGCGGGGGGCACCCGCTCCCCTTTACTTTAGGAAACCCAGGGCCCGGGCGCGCTCCAGGGCTTCCACGCGGTTCCTGGCCAGGAGTTTTCCGTATAGGTTTTCCAGGTGGTCCTTCACCGTGTCCGGGGAAAGCCCCAGGGAGCGGGCCATCTCCTTCACGGAAAGGCCCTGGGCCAGGAGAAGGAGCACCTCCTCCTCCCGGGGGGTGAGGTTGGGGAGGGAAGGGGGGTTTAGCCGCTCCTCCCCCCGGGCCACCCTGAGGAGGCGTCGCTTGAGCTCGGGAGCGGAGAGCTCCTTGGAGAAGTAGGCGTCGGCCCCCGCCAGGAAGGCCTCCCGCACCAGGGCGGGCTCCTGGTAGGTGGTGAGGAGGGCCACAAGGCCCTGGTAGCCCGCCTGGCGTAGCCTGCGGGTGCACTCGAGGCCGTCCAGGCCCGGCATGCGCAGGTCCAGGAGGACGGCCTCTGGGCGAAGGGCCAGGGTTTTCTCCAGGGCCTCCTGTCCGTTTTCTGCCTCCCCCACCACCACCAGGCCCTCGCCTTCCAGCCCTGCCCGCAGGCCCAGCCGGAAGAGGGGGTGGTCGTCGGCGATGAGGAGGCGCATCCCCTCCAGCATACCCAAGGGGCCGAGCCCCTATACTGGAGGCATGTCCTTGACCCTAAACGGCCTAGCAGAGCTTTCGGGCCGTGCCTCTGAGCACATCCTGCGGGAGGAGGTGGAGGAGACCGGCCTGCCCCCTGAGGCTATCCTGGCCAAGCTCCGGGAGCGCCTTGGGATCATGCGGGACGCTGTCCGCCGGGGGCTGGCCTCGGACGCCCCCAGCGTGGCCGGCATGGTGGGGTGGAACGCCAAGACCCTTTGGGAGGCCCCGGACCCCCTGCAGGACCCCCTCTTGAAGCGGGTCCAGGCCTACGCCATGGCGGTCAACGAGGAGAACGCCCGCATGGGCCGCATCGTGGCCGCCCCCACGGCGGGAAGCGCCGGCACCCTCCCCGGGGCCCTCCTGGGGGTGGCCGACCACCTGGGCCTTCCCGACGAGGACCTCCTCATGCCCCTGGTCCTGGCGGCCGGGGTGGCCAAGATCATCAGCCGGCAGATCTACATCGCCGGGGCCAGCGGGGGGTGCCAGGCAGAGATTGGCTCCTCCGCGGCCATGGCCGCGGCCGCGGTCACCGAGCTTCTGGGGGGAAGCCCGGAGGCCTGCGCCCACGCCGCGGCCTTGGCCCTGCAGAACACCCTGGGCCTGGTATGCGACCCCGTGGGGGGGTTCGTGGAGGTCCCCTGCGTGATGCGCAACGGCTTTTACGCCGTGCACGCGGTGAGCGCCGCCTCCATGGCCCTGGCGGGCATACGGAGCGTAATCCCCCCGGACGAGGTCATCCTGGCCATGGCCGGCATCGGCCGCCTTTTGCCCCTGGAGCTCAAGGAAACCGGCCTGGGAGGCCTAGCCGACACCCCCACGGGGCGTAAGCTGGCGGAAAAGGCCCTGAAGGGGGAGGGTGATGCCTGAGGCCTACTCCTCCCCCTTGACCACCGGCACCCCCACCAGGTTGCCCCACTCCGTCCAGGAGCCGTCGTAGTTCTTCACGTGGGGGTAGCCCAGGAGGTACTTGAGGACGAACCAGGAGTGGCTGGAGCGCTCGGCGATGCGGCAGTAGACCACGATGTCCTTGTCCTTGGTGATGCCCAGGGGCTCGTAGAGGGCCCTGAGTTCCTCCGGGCTTTTGAAGGTGCCGTCGGGGTTCACCGCCTTGGCCCAGGGGATGTTCTTGGCCCCGGGGATGTGCCCGGCCCGCAGGGCCCCCTCCTGGGGGTAGTTGGGTATGTGGGTGAGCTCGCCCCGGTATTCCTCGGGGCTCCGCACGTCCACCAGGGCCCCCTTGCCCTCCTTGACCTTGAGGATGTGCTTCAGCACCTCGTCCCGGTAGGCCCGGATGGACTCATCCCGGTAGGGGACCCGGTACTGGCCCTTGGGGTAGCTGGGCACCTCGGTGGTGAGGGGGCGGCCCTCCTCCACCCACTTCTGCCGCCCGCCGTTCATGAGGCGCACGTCCCCGTGGCCGTTGTACTTGAAGAACCAGAAGGCGTAGGCGGCCCACCAGTTGTTCTTGTCCCCGTAGAGGACCACGGTGGTGTCGTTGGAGATGCCCAGGCGTTCCATGAGGGCGGCAAAGCCCTCCTCGTCCACGAAGTCCCGCACCACCGGGTCCCAGAAGTCCCGCTGCCAGTCCACCTTCTGCGCTCCCGGGATGTGCCCGGTGTCGTAGAGGAGGATGTCCTCGTCCACCTCGAGGACCCGCACCCCGGGGTCTTCCAGGTGGGCCTCTACCCACTCGGTGGTGACCAGAACCTCTGGATGGGCGTAGCCTGCCATAGTTTCCCTCCCGGGGCCAATATACCCCTGAGTGCGTCAAAGCAAAAGAGCCGGGACACATTTCGCCCAAGGTCCTTGCCAGCCGGGGTGGGGTCTGCTATAAAGGTACCTGCGGGGAGTAGCCGCCCCTGAAGGGGCCAGCCGGTCGTCAGTACGGGAGTTCTCCCCGGTCGGCTGGGGCGCCTAGGGCGCATGGCGAGACCACCTAAATGGTGGCCTCGGTCTTTTGCTACTGCCCGCAAGGAGGGAGAAGCATGGATGTTCTTGCGCCCGTGCTCATGGGGTTGGTCTTCGTGGCCAGCCTGGCCATTCAGGGAGGGTTGCAGGCCACCTTTGCCCGCTTTAGCCGGGTGGCCAACAGCCGGGGCCTCACCGGAGCCCAGGTGGCCCGGGCCATTCTAGACGCCCACGGCCTGACCCACGTGCGGGTGGAGGCCGTACCCGGGGCCCTCACGGACCACTACGACCCCCAGGCCAAGGCGGTGCGCCTTTCCGAGCCCAACTACGCCTCCCCCAGCCTGGCCGCCCTGGCGGTGGCCGCCCACGAGGTGGGGCATGCGGTCCAGGACGCCCAGGGCTACGCCTGGCTCCGGGTGCGGGCCAGCCTCTGGCCGGCGGCCAGCCTGGGGAGCAACCTGGGTCCCATCCTGGTGATCCTGGGGCTGGTCCTTGGGGCCTTTGGCCTGGCGAAGCTTGGGCTCTACCTGTACCTGGCCGTGGCCCTCTTCCAGCTCATCACCCTGCCCGTGGAGTTTGACGCCTCGAGGCGGGCCCTGGAGTTCCTGCGGCGCATGGGCTTCCTGGCCCAGCCGGAGATGGGCCCGGCGCGCCAGGTCCTCACCTGGGCCGCCCTCACCTACGTGGCCGCCCTGGCCAGCTCCCTGGCCACCCTCCTCTACTACGCCAGCCTCCTCATGGGCCGGAGGGAGGAGTAGATGCCCCTGCTCCTTTGCCCCAACTGCGGCGTGGGCATGCGGGAGGTGGAGCGCCGCGGGGTGCAGATTGACGTCTGCCCCCAGTGCGGGGGGGTGTGGCTGGACCGGGGGGAGCTGGAAAAGCTCCTTACCGAGGCCAAAGAGGTGGAGCGGGCCTACGAGGAGGAGCGGGAGGCCTACTACCGCAAGGAGGGGAAGCCCTACAAAAAGAAGAAGGGCTTCCTGGAGCTCTTTGACCTCTTTGACTGAGCCCAAAGGCTAAGCCCCCCGGGCAGGCGCCCGGGGGGCTTTGGCCTTCCTCAATCGGCCTTCTTCAGGCGCAGGTACCAGCGGCGGTATTCTGTGTACTCCCCCTTCTTGGCCTCATCGGCCTTCAGCTCGGCCAGGGTGGCAGGAGGCTTGACGATGGCCGCTTCCCCGGGTTGCCAGTCGGCGGGGGTGTTGAGCCCGGTGCGGTCGGTGAACTGCAGGGCCCGGATGAAGCGGAGGATCTCGTCAATGTTGCGGCCGGTGGTGAGGGGGTAGTAGAGCATGCCCCGGAGGATGCCGTTGGGGTCAATGATGAAGACGGCCCGCACCGCCGCGGTCTCGCTGGCCGCGGGGTGGATCATCCCGTAAAGGCGGGAGACCTTCATGTCCAGGTCGGCGATCACCGGGAAGTTGATGGTGAGGCCCGACATCTCCTCGAGGTCCTTCAGCCAGGCCAGGTGGGCGTGGACAGAGTCTATGGAAAGCCCCACCAGCTGGACCCCCAGGGCCTCAAACTCCTTCTGCCGCTTGGCGAAGGCCAGGAACTCCGTGGAGCACACGGGGGTGAAGTCGGCGGGATGGCTGAAGAGCACCACCCACTTGCCCTTGAGGTCGGAAAGCCGGAGCTCCCCCGCGGTGGTCTTGGCCACGAAGTCGGGGGCAGGTTCGTTGAGGCGGGGTAGGGAAAAGGTCTCTTGCATAGGTTACCTCCTTGGCTGGAGTTTCCAGCCGCCCCCTAATATACCCTATGGGGGTAATAAACGCAAGCGATAATCGTTAGCGATTGTCCCCCGAGCCCCCCAACTGGCCCCGCGCCTGACGGGAGCGGAGCTTGGCCAGGTTTTTCTGGGCTACCTCCTCCAGGGACACCCCCAGGTCGGTGGCCACCTGGGCCACGTACCAGAGCACGTCCCCCAGCTCCGCCACCAGGGCTTCCCGCACCTCCTCGGTCAGGTTACCCCCCTGGTCCCGCAGCACCTTCTTTACCTTGTTGGCCAGCTCCCCGGCCTCCCCCACCAGGCCTAAGGTGGGGTAGAGGAGGCGGTAGGCCTCGGGGTAAAGGGCGGTCTTTTGGGCTTCCTTCTGGTAGGCCTCAAGGGTCATGGACCACCTCCTTGCGGATGGAATAGACCCGGCTCACCCCCCCCTCGGCGGTGACCCCGTAGAGGGCGTGGCAGGCCTCCATGGTGCGCTTCTGGTGGGTGACCAGGATGAACTGCCGTCCGGAGGCCAGGAAGCGGGCAAAGCGCAGGAGGTTGGCCTCGTCCAGGGCGGCGTCCACCTCGTCCAGGACGGCAAGGGGTAGCCCCCCCTGGAGCTCCCCCAGGGCGAAGAGGAAGGCCAGGGCCCCCAGGGTTTTCTCCCCCAGGGAGAGGAGGCGCAGGTCCTGGGTGCGCTTGCCCGCGGGCACCAACAGGAGCCTGAGCCCCCGGCCTTCCCGCCGCACCTCCGCCCGGGCCCCGAGGAGGGCCAAGGCGTGCTGGCGGAAGGCCTCCTGGAAGCGGTGGAAGGCCTCCCGCAGGCGCTCGCCGTATTCCTTTTCCACCCTTTTGGTCTCCTCCTCCAGGCGCAGGAGGGCCTGGGTGGCCTCGTCCACCTCCTTTTGCAACCTCTCCAGCTGGGCCTCCAGCTCGGCCAGCTCGGCCTCGGCCAGGGCGTTCACCGGACCCAGGCGGGCCCTTTCCCCCTCCACCCGGCTCAGGCGGGCCTGGAGGGCCCGGGGGGTGCCGGGGATGCGCTCCGCGGGGGGGAGGGTTGCGCGCTCCCGGGAAAGCTCCTCCAGGGTGGCCTCCCGCCGGGCCAGAAGCAGGCGCAGGTTCTCCCGCTCGGCCAGCAGGGCGTTGAGGCGGGTAAGGGTGCGGGCCTCCGCCTCCTGGGTCTGGCGCCTGGCCCTTTGCACCTCCTCCAAGCGCTTTTCCAGCTCCCGGGCCTCCTGGACCAGGGGGTGGGAGGCCTCAAGCCGCTCTTCCAGCTGGCGGATGCGTTCCTGCAGGCGCCGGGCTTCCTCCTGGGCCTTGGCCCAGGCCTGGTGGGCCGCAAGGAGGAGCCGCCAGCGCTCGTGGGCCTCGGCCTGGGCCAGGGCTTCCTCCAGCTTCCGCTTTTCCCCTTCCAGGAGGGCCAGGCGGTCCTCCTCCCAGGCTTCCTGAGGGGGGGTGGGGGGTTCGGGGACCGGGGGCAGGGGGGCGTTCAGCCGCCCCCGCAGGGCCGCCACCTGGGCCTTGAGGGCCTCCAGCTCCCGGGCCTCGGGCAGGGAGGCTAGGGCTCCCGCCAGGGCCTGAACCTGGGCTTCCAGCCCGGCCCGCTCCTCCGCCAGGGCCTCGAGGCGCCGGCGTAGAAGGAGGGTCTCCCCGCCCCCCTTGAGCCTTCCCCCCGAGAGGGCTCCCGAGCGTTCCAGGACCTCCCCCTCCAGGGTCACCAGCCGCTCCCTCCCCCCTGCCTTGCGGTAGGCCAGGGCGGCCTCCAGGTGGGCGAAGACCAGGGTGTCCCCCAGGAGGACCCGCAGGATGGCCTCTTCGGGCAGGCCGGGGAGCCTCAGCCGGGCCAGGCGGTAGGCGGGGCCCAGGAGGCCCTCTGCCGGCTTGGGGGATGGGGGCGGGGGGGGAGCGAGGAGGGTGAGGGGCAAAAAGGTGGCCCGCCCCCCCTCCCTTTTGAGGCGGGCGATGGCCGCCTTGGCCGCCTGCTCGTCCCGGGTGAGGACCCACTGGAGCCTGGGGCCCAGGGCCACCTCCAGGGCCAGCTCCAGCCCCGCCTCGGGCCGCACCAGGTCGGCCACCACCCCCAGCACCCCGTCTAGCCCCCGCACCCGCCTGGGGCCCTCCTGCAGGTCGGCCCCCGAGTCCAGAAGCCGCTTAAGCCGCTCCTCCTCCCTTAGGGCCGCTTGGGCCTGGGCCCGGAGCTCGGCCAGCCTCCCCTCCAGCCGGCGCCGCTCCTCTGCCTTTTCCTCCAGGAGGGGAAGCCGCGCGGCCTTTTCCCGAAGCTCCGCTTCCAGCGCCTGGCGGGCCGTCAGGGCCTGCTGGTAGGCCTTAAGGCGCTCCTCGTAACGGGCTCGCTCGGCCTCGTGGCGGCGCCGGGCCTCCTCCCATTGCCGCCTCTGGGCCATGAGGCGGCGCTCCTCCTCCTTTAGCCGTTCCCAGCGGGCCTTGAGTTCCTCCCTGGGTACCTCGGGGGCGGGCACCGGGGGGCCGGGGTGGGGGGGCTCGGGGCGGTCCAGGGCCTGGAGGACCCGGACGAGTTCCTGGCGTTCCCGTTCCAGCCCCTCCTGTTCCTTCAGGGCCAGGCGCACGCCCTCAAGCCGCTGGCGCAGGGCCTCCTCCTCGGCGAGGAGGGTCTGGCGCCTGGCCTCCAGCCCCTGGCGCTCCTCCTGGAGCCGGCCTTCCTCGGCGGCCAGGGTCTGGAGCCGGGCTTCGGCCTTTTGCATCTCCGCCAGAACCTCCTCCTTGCGGGCCTCCAGGAGGCTTGCCCGCAGGGCCAGGGCCTCGAGGTCCAGGGCGCGGGCCTGCCGGGCCCGTTCGGCCTCCTGCCGCAGGCGCTCGGCCCGGGCCCGCACCTCCCTTAGGGCCTCCTCCCGCCCTTCCAGGAGGCTCAGAGCCTCCTGAAGCCTTTCCTCCGTGGTCCGCACGGCCTCGGCCACGGGCCTCAGGCCTGCCGCCTCCTCCAGGTGGGCCAGGAGTACCTCCTCCGAGGCCTCCAGAAGCGCCCCCACTTCCCCTTGGCCCACGATGGCGTATCCCCCGCGCCCCAGACCTGTGCCCGCCAGGTGGAGGGCCAGGGCCTTGGCGCTGGTGGGGCGGCCATTCACCTTGAGCACGGTCCTCTCTCCCTCAATGCGCCGCTCCACGCTAAGCCGCTCCCGGCCCCGGGAAAGCTCCAGGCGCACCTCGGCGAGCCCCTGGGGGGGTCTGCCCTCGGCCCCGTGGAAGAGGAAGACCCGAAGCTCCTGCCCCCTTAGCTCGTGGGCCCGGGCCCCGGTGACGAAACGCAGGGCCTCCACCAGGTTGCTCTTGCCCGAGCCGTTGGGGCCGATGATGCCGGTGACGGGGTCGGGGAAGTCCAGCACCGTGCGCTCGGCGAAGGACTTGAACCCCTGGAGGATGAGGCGGTCTATGCGCCAGGCTTGGCTCATGGCAGGCGGATGGGCTGGCGGAGGTCCAGGTGGCCGAGTCCCACCCGGGCTTCCCCCTCTACCAGAAAGCGCACCTCCTCCGCCGGGGGGAAGGTGGCGAGGAGGGTGTAGGCCAGGCTGTAGAGGCGGAAGATCTCCTCCGTGGCGTCTAGGCCCTGGGCGAATTCCGCGGGCAGGTCCACCACCAGCCGCCCTTCCAGGCGGTAGAGGGCCTTGGGCAGGGGGGCGGCCAGGGCCTCGCTCCAGGCCTTGAGGGCCTGCCCCTCGGGCTCCTCCCCCGGGGCCAGTTCCAGGGTCTGGGTCTCCTTGAGGAACCCCTGGGGGGGGTTGGGGCGGAAGAGGATGAGGGCCAGCTGCCCTTTCCTTGCCTCCTCCGAGGGCAGGGAAAGGGCCGGGGCGTTGGGCCCGCTTCGGCTTTGCCAGTAGACCAAAGCACCCAGGAGGAAGACGGCGAGCCCGAAAAGGTTCCAGAAGGTGAGGACCTTGCGCATGTTCACTCCAGATAGGCGCGGATGGCCTGGGCCACGGCCCCGGCCACCTGGTTGCGGGCCTCGAGGGTCTTGAGGCGGTCCAGGCCCACCTCCAGCACCACCGCGGCCCCAGCTATGTCGGTGAGGGCGTAGGGCCCCTCGGCCTTGGCCACCACGATTCCCAGGGCGGAGAAGGCCTGCTCCAGGAGGGCCGCCAGGCGGCGGGGGTCCCCGGCGTAGGCCTTGAGCAGGGTCCCCTGTTCCGGGGGGAGGGTGGCCAGCAGGGCCTCGGCGTTTTGCGCCAGGGGGAGGCTCCTCTTCTTGGGCAGGTACAGGTTGACGGCGCTCCCTTGGGTGAGGTGGAAGGACACCAGGACCGAGGCCCCCTGGGCCTGGCGGAGGCGGGCCTCGAGGGGCAGGGTCTCGTCCCCTTGCCGGGTAAGGCGGCTTCCCGGCAGGCGGGCGGCCACCCGCCGGGCCAGGTCCAGGGTGAGGTCCTTCTCCAGGACGCCCCCCAGGGAAATCCCCGGGTCCTTCCCCCCGTGCCCGGGGTCCAGGAGGACCAGGGGCCGGGGCCGGGGCAGGGGGCCCCACTCCAGGGCCACCCCGTTCCCCCCGGGGTAGTAGAGGCGGTCTGGGGGCCTCTCCAGGGGGAGAAAGAGCCCCAGGGCCTCCTGGCGCAGGCCCGCCCCCTCCCCCTGGGCCAGGAGGAAGAGCACCCCGTTTTCCTGGACCACCGCGTTCACCTCCCGGGAGAAGCGCAGAAGCCACCGGTCCGGCCCCCGGTCAAAGGAAAGGAGCCGCGCCCAGGGCAGGCTGAGGAGAACCCCCTCCTGGGCACGGTAGGTGAGGCCCAGGGCCTCCGCCAGGGGGCGCAGGGGGATGAGGATCTCGCCTCCCCGCCTCCAGGCCTGGCCGCTCCGGGCGGCCTCTCCCTCGCCCCCCACCACGGCAAAGGCCTTCTGGCGGCTCCCCAGGCCCAGGGCCACCCGTCCTTCCCCCTGCCACAGGGAAAGCCCCAGGCCCTGGGCCACCAGGCGCACCTCCCCGTAGGCCACGCCCCGCCCCCCGGGGTAGAGGGCCTCCCCGGCCAGGGCCCCCACCTTCAAGGGCTTGGGGGCCTGGGCCAGGGCGGGCAGGAGGAAGAGGAGGACCCAAGGCCTCATAGCTCCTCCAGGGCCCGGCGCACGGCCCGCTTCTTGTCGTCCTCTTTCTTCTGGTAGGCCTTCTTGCCCCGGGCCAGGCCCAGGAGCACCTTGGCGTAGCCCCGCTCGTTGAAGTAGATCCTCAGGGGCACCAGGGTGAGCCCTTTCTGCTCCACCTTGCCCCGCAGGCGGTTCAGTTCGTGGCGGTGGAGGAGGAGCTTGCGCTTGCGCCGGGGGTCCACGTTGGTGTAGGAGCCCTTTTCGTAGGGGGCGATGTACAGGTTTTCCAGGTAGAGCTCGCCGTCCTCAAACTTGGCGAAGCTTCCCGTGAAGTCCGCCTTGCCCTCCCGCAGGGACTTCACCTCGGTGCCCCGCAGGACGATGCCCGCCTCGTAGGTCTCCAGGATCTCGTAGTCGTGCCGCGCGCGGCGGTTCTCCAGCACGGGGCCCATCTTATCAGAGGCGGTAGGCCCCTTCCCGCAGGTGGGGCAAGCAGGCCAGGAACTCGGGCTCCACCAGGAGGAGGCCTGCCTCCAGGGCCAGGGCCTGGGGTAGTGGGGCTTGGCTCAGGAAGAAAAGGTTTTACCCCCCTGGCCTAGGCCAAGGGGGTAAAGCCTTGGAGGCGTGCCTCGAGGCTTCCCAGGGCTAGGCGCGTCTACCTCCGGCCCAGGAGGCGCCAGGCGCTGGGGAGGAGCAGGGCCGCCAGCACCGCTTTCACCAGGTCGCCGGGGATGAAGGGGAAGAGGCCCATGGCCAAAAGCGCCCCGGTGCCGCCGAACTTGCCCGCCCCCATGAGCCAGGCGGCCAACCAGGGCAGGCCCACCAGGTAGAGGAGGGCGTTGCCCAGGAGCATGGCCAAGAGTGTGCCCAAGGGGCTCCGGTCCAGGCCAAACCGCTCCACCAGGAGCCCCACAAGCCCCGCTGCCAGGGGGAAGGCCAGGAGGAACCCCCCCGTGGGCCCCAGGACCTTGGCCATCCCCCCCGTGCCCCCGGCGAAGACCGGCAGGCCCATGGCCCCCTCCAGCAGGTAGGCCAGGAGGGCCAGGAACCCCAGGCGGCTCCCCAGGGCGGCCCCCACCAGGAGGACCCCTAGGGTCTGGAGGGTGATGGGCACCGGGGTGAAGGGCAGGGGAATGGCCACCTGGGCGGTGAGGGCCACGAAGAGGCTACCCGCCAGGACCAGGCTCAGGTTGCGGGCCAGGGTGGGCTTGGGCCAGAGGGTTTTGGCCAGGGGTGTGTAGGGAAGGGCTTCCGTCTTCATAGGACCTCCAGGAGACCGCCGGCTGGCGGTCGTCAACCAAACTACCCAGAAGGGGTTGACGCGTCAAGGCATGCCCTCCCTTAGCCCAGGACGGCCGGAGGCTTATGAAAGGCGGGGTATACTTAGGCCGTGGCTTCTGTCCCTTTCCTGGGCCCCGCCTTTGCGCTAAGCTGGGAGGGGATGGGAGCGTTTCCATCCCGGAGGTGATCTATGAAGGTAGGCATCAACGGATTCGGCCGCATTGGACGCCAGGTCTTCCGCATCCTGGAGCAGAGGGGCGTGGAGGTGGCCCTCATCAACGACCTTACCGACAACAAGACCCTGGCCCACCTCCTCAAGTACGACTCCATCTACCACCGCTTCCCGGGGGAGGTGGCCTACGACGAGGCCCACCTCTACGTGAACGGCAGGGCCATCCGGGCCACGGCCATCAAGGACCCCAAGGAGATCCCCTGGAAGGAGGTGGGGGTGGAGGTGGTCATTGAGTCCACCGGGGTCTTCACCGATGCCGATAAGGCCAAGGCCCACCTGGAGGGCGGGGCCAAGAAGGTGATCATCACCGCCCCGGCCAAGGGGGAGGACATCACCATCGTCATGGGGGTGAACCACGAGCAGTACGACCCTGCCAAGCACCACATCCTTTCCAACGCCTCCTGCACCACCAACTCCTTGGCCCCGGTGATGAAGGTGCTGGAGGAAGCCTTCGGGGTGGAGCGGGCCCTCATGACCACGGTGCACTCCTACACCAACGACCAGCGGGTCCTGGACCTGCCCCACAAGGACCTGCGCCGGGCCCGGGCGGCGGCCATCAACATCATCCCCACCACCACCGGCGCCGCCAAGGCCACCGCCCTGGTCCTCCCCTCCTTGAAGGGGCGCTTTGACGGCACCGCCCTGCGGGTGCCCACGGCCACAGGGAGCATCTCCGACATCACCGCGGTCCTGAAGCGGGAGGTGAGCGCGGAGGAGGTGAACGCCGCCCTTAAGGCTGCGGCCGAAGGTCCCCTGAAGGGCATCCTGGCCTACACCGAGGATGAGATCGTCCTGCAGGACATCGTCATGGACCCCCACTCCTCCATCGTGGATGGCAAGCTGACCAAGGCCCTGGGCAACCTGGTCAAGGTCTTCGCCTGGTACGACAACGAGTGGGGCTACTCCAACCGGGTGGCGGACCTGGTGGAGCTGGTGTTGCAGAAGGGGGTTTAGATGCGCACCCTGCAGGACCTGGACGCCCGGGGCAAGCGGGTGCTGGTGCGGGTGGACTACAACGTCCCCCTCAAGGACGGGGCGGTGCAGGACGAGACCCGCATCCTGGAAAGCCTGCCCACCCTGCGCCACCTCCTGGACCAGGGGGCCAGCCTGGTCCTCCTCTCCCACCTGGGCCGCCCCAAGGGGCCGGACCCCAAGTACTCCCTGGCCCCCGTGGCCGAGGCCCTGGCCCGGCACCTTTCGGGGGTGCGCTTCGTGCCCCATGCCCCCGGCTCGGAGGAGGCCTTCCGCGCGGTGGAGGCCCTGGGGCCGGGGGAGGTGGCCCTCCTGGAGAACGTGCGCTTTGAACCCGGGGAGGAGAAGAACGACCCCGACCTGGCCGCCCGCTACGCCCGGCTGGGGGAGGTCTTCGTGCTGGACGCCTTCGGGAGTGCCCACCGGGCCCATGCCAGCGTGGTGGGGGTGGCCAGGCTCCTGCCCTCCTTCGCCGGCTTCCTGATGGAGCGGGAGGTGCGGGCCTTGGCCCGCCTGCTCCGCGACCCCGAACGGCCTTACGCCGTGGTCCTGGGCGGGGCCAAGGTTTCGGACAAGATTGGGGTGATTGAGAACCTCCTGCCCCGCATTGACCGCCTCCTCATCGGCGGGGCCATGGCCTTCACCTTCCTCAAGGCCCTGGGGGGCGAGGTGGGCAAGAGCCTGGTGGAGGAAGACCGCCTGGAGCTGGCCAAAGACCTCCTGCGCCGGGCGGAGGCCCTGGGGGTGCGGGTCTACCTGCCCCAGGACGTGGTGGCCGCCGAGCGGATAGAGGCCGGGGTGGAGACCCGGGTCTTCCCTGCGGACGCCATCCCCATCCCCTACATGGGCCTGGACATCGGCCCCAAGACCCAGGCGGCCTTCGCCGAGGCCCTGGCAGGGGTGAGGACGGTGTTCTGGAACGGCCCCATGGGGGTTTTTGAGGTCCCCCCCTTTGACCAGGGGACGTTGGCGGTGGGGCGGGCCATTGCGGCCCTCGAGGGCGTCTACAGCGTGGTGGGTGGGGGCGACTCCGTGGCCGCGGTGAACCGCCTGGGCCTGAAGGAGCGCTTCACCCACGTCTCCACCGGGGGCGGGGCCAGCCTGGAGTACCTGGAGAAGGGCACCCTGCCCGGCGTGGAGGTCCTGGAGTAGCCCCCAAAGCCCCTTTTCCCGCCCCTCAAGGGGCGGGCTTTTCGTTATGATGCCCTCATGCGCCGGGTACTGGTGGCAGGAAACTGGAAGATGCACAAGGTGCCCTCTGAGGCCCGGGTCTGGTTTGCCGAGCTCAAAAGGCTCCTTCCCCCCCTGCAGTCGGAGGCGGCGGTCCTCCCCGCCTTCCCCATCCTCCCCGTGGCCAAGGAGGTCCTGGCCGGCACCCAGGTGGCCTACGGCGCCCAGGACGTCTCCGCCCACCGGGAGGGGGCGTACACGGGGGAGGTTTCCGCCCGCATGCTGGCTGATCTGGGGTGCCGCTACGCCATCGTGGGCCACTCCGAAAGGCGGCGCTACCACGGGGAGACGGACGCCCTGGTGGCGGAAAAGGCCAAGCGGCTTCTGGAGGAGGGGATTACCCCCATCCTCTGCGTGGGGGAGCCCCTGGAGGTGCGGGAGCGGGGAGAGGCGGTGCCCTACACCCTGGCCCAGCTCTTGGGGAGCCTGGAGGGGGTGGAGCCAGAGGGGCCGGAGCGGCTTGTCATCGCCTACGAGCCCGTCTGGGCCATCGGCACGGGCAGGAACGCCACCCCGGAGGACGCCCAGGCCATGCACCAGGCCATCCGCCAGGCCCTGGCGGAGCGGTACGGCCCGGGGTTTGCCCAGCGGGTGCGCATCCTCTATGGGGGGAGCGTGAACCCCAAGAACTTCGCCGGCCTCCTCTCCATGCCGGACGTGGACGGGGGGCTCGTGGGCGGGGCGAGCCTGGAGCTTGAAAGCTTCCTCGCCCTCCTCCGGATCGCGGGTTAGGGGAGTACCCGGATGGTCCCCTCCTGCGCCACCACGTGAAGGTGCCGGTCCAAGCTTAGGACCAGGCCCCCGTTCCGCTCGGCTACGGCGACGACCGCGGCGTCGGCAAAGCCCAAGGGCAGGTCCCGGTACCGGGCCACGAGCGCCCTGACCCGGGGCAGGTCTTCTTCCCCGCATTCCAGGGAGAAAGCCCCGGCCTCGAGGTCTTGGAGGAAGGCCTCGAGGGCCCCAAGGCCCAGGCGCCTTTCCGCGAGGTAGGCGATCTCGGCGAGGATGCCCATGGGCACCAGGTAGGGACCTGGATCAGAAAGAAGGAGCGCCTTAACGCGGCCGTGGTCCGGGTCCTTCCAGTTCAGGAGGGCGAAGAGGGCGGAGGTGTCCAGAGTGATCATCGCTCGGACCAGACCCTTTCCAGCCACCCCTCGGAGGCGCGCCCGGAGAGCTCCTCGTCCTCGCCCACGCCTAGGGAACGAAAGGCGGGTCTTTGGCGCTGGGTAAGGTAAGCGGCCAAGGCCTCCCGGATGAGCTCTGCCTGGCTTTTGCCCTCCCGCCGCGCGGCCTCCTTTAGGGCGCGGTGAAGCTCAGGGGGGAGGTAGAGGGTCGTCTTCTCCATGTCTTCACTGTACACCTTAGAGGCTGTCGTAAAAGGGTGGTATCCTTGAGGGATGAGCTCTAGACGATCTTACCCCAGCGACCTCAGCGATGCGGAGTGGGCCCTCCTGGAGCCCCTCATCCCAGCCCCCAAGCCCGGCGGCCGCCCCGCCAAGGTGCCGAGGAGAGAAATCGTTAACGCCATCCTTTACGTCCTGGAAAACGGCATCAAGTGGCGGGCTATGCCCCATGACTTGCCCCACTGGTCCACCGTCTACCACTACTTCCGCAAGTGGCAGAAGGAAGGCATTTGGGAGAAG
>NZ_AQWU01000044.1 GCF_000376265.1 Thermus igniterrae ATCC 700962 | reverse complement strand
GGCGGCTTTTGAACCTGCGGCGGCGGGGGAGAGGTGCGTACCGGAGGCTTTTGGGGCGGCGGTGGGAGCTGGAGACGGTCTTTGGTCTGCTGAAGGGGCCGATGGGGCTGGTGGGGGCGGNGGGGNGGGNACGGGGGCTGAAGGCGGTGGCCCTGCAAGTGGAAGCTTGGGTGATGGCCTGGAGCGTGGTGGCCCAGCTTCTTGGGCAGGCGGGTCTGCCCATCACCCGGGTGTTGCGGGCGGTGGCGTGAGGTGAGTACGCAGGTGAATATCCGAAAAGGGGGATTTTTGTGTTAAACTCCCTCCATGCTAGCCCAGGTGCGAAGCTACACCCTCTTCGGCCTGGACGCGGTTCCCGTCACCGTGGAGGTAGATGTTAGCCCCGGCCTGCCCTCCTACGCCCTGGTGGGCCTACCGGACAAGGCGGTGGAGGAGAGCCGGGAGCGGGTGCGGGCGGCCCTGAAGAACGCCGGCTTCCCCTACCCCCAGGCCCGGGTGGTGGTGAACCTGGCCCCGGCGGAGCTTAGGAAGGAGGGTAGCCACTTTGACCTGCCCATCGCCCTGGGCCTCCTGGCGGCCCAGGGGGTGGTGCCCCTCGAGGCCCTCTCCCCCTTCGCCGTGGCCGGGGAGCTGGGCCTGGACGGGAGCCTGCGCCCGGTGCCGGGGGCGGTGAACCTGGCCCTGGGGGCCCTGGCGGAAGGGCGCAGGCTCCTCCTGCCCATAGAGAACGCCCAGGAAGGGGCCCTGGTGGAGGGGGTGGCGGTGTATGGGGCAAAGGACCTGCGGGAGGCCGTGGCCTTCCTGCGGGGCGAGGAGGCCCTGGCCCAGGCCCGGCCCCAGGACCCCTTGGAGGAGGCGAACACCCTTTTGGACCTGCGGGACGTGAAGGGCCAGGCTAAGGCCAAGCGGGCCCTGGAGATCGCCGCCAGCGGCCACCACCATCTCCTCCTGGTGGGAAGTCCGGGCTCGGGCAAGACCATGCTGGCCCGGCGCCTCCCCCACCTGATGCCGCCCCTCACCCCCGAGGCCGCTCTGGAAGCCACCCGCATCCACTCCGCCGCCGGCCAGGCCCTGAGGGGGCTCATCCGCACCCCTCCCTTCCGCGCCCCCCACCACACGGTGAGCTACGCCGGCCTCATCGGGGGCGGGGCCATCCCCAAGCCAGGGGAGGTCTCCTTGGCCCACCGGGGGGTGCTCTTCCTGGACGAGCTTCCCGAGTTTTCCCGGGATGCCCTCGAGGCCCTGCGCCAGCCCCTGGAGGACGGGGTGGTGACCATCGCCCGGGCCCGGGCCAGCCTCACCTTCCCCGCCCGCTTCCTCCTGGTGGCGGCCATGAACCCCTGCCCCTGCGGCTGGCACGGGGACCCCGAGCGCCCCTGCACCTGCACCCCCATCACCCGCCAGCGCTACGCCGACCGCATCTCCGGCCCCCTCCTGGACCGCTTTGACCTGGTGGTGGAAGTCCCCCGGCTTACCCCCGAGGAGCTCGCCCGCGCCCCGGAGGGGGAGTCCACCCTTACGGTGCGCCAGCGGGTGCTGGCCGCCCGGGAAAGGATGCTCGCCCGCCAGGGCCGGCCCAACGGGGAGCTCTCGGGCCGCGCCCTGCGCCAGCACACCGCGCTTTCCCCCGCCTCCCAGGCCCTCCTGCAGGCGGCCGCCAAGCGCCTGGCCCTCAGCGCCCGCGCCTACGACCGCATCCTCAGGGTGGCCCGTACCATCGCCGACCTGGCAGGTTCCGAGAGCATCCGGGAGGACCACCTGGCCGAGGCGCTCACCTACCGGCGGAGCCTGGGGTAAAGTTTGGCCACCTTTTGAGAACCTTCACACAGACGGTTCCCCTGGGCCCATGGGGGAAGGGTACATTGAGGTATGCCGGTTTACTCCTGAAGAGCGAGGCCTGATGGCCTCTAGCTTCACGGATCCAGGAAGTAGGGCTCAAGAGGCAAACCAGGAGGTGGTAGCAACTGGCCCTTAGGCGCCTCGCCAGGTTTTCCGGGCCGCCCCCCTCGAGGCCACCCTCCTGGTGGGCCTCCTGGCCGCAAGCGGCCTGATACCCGTGGGGGTGCTAAGCGCCACGCGGGCTTTGGTAGACGGTCTGGCCTATGCCCTGGGCAGCGGCCCCCTGAGCCCAGCCCTTCTCTGGCCGCTGGCAGGGCTGGCCCTGCGGTTTGCCCTGGACTTCCTCCTCACGCCCTGGTGGCCTACGTGCAGGGCTTGGCGAACGAGAAGCTCACGGCCCGGGTGCACCTGCTCCTGATGGAGAAGGTGGCCGGCATGCCCGACCTCACCCCCTTTGAAGACCCCTGCTTTCACGACGAACTCCATACGCCGAGCTTTGGCGGCTGCAGGCTGACTAGAGGCGGGGACAAACCGTTCTTGCCTTCAGACTCCGACCACCAGGCGGCCATAGGGGGCCAAGGCCCTGTCTGCGCTCACCAGCCTCAATCCCTCCACCATGGCCTGGGCTAGCAAAATGCGGTCAAAGGGGTCGCGGTGGTGCCAGGGCAGATCCCGCACGGCCATGGCGTGGACCGGGGTGATGGGTAGGTGGGTAAACCCCTGCGCCTCCACCACCTCCAGAAAACCCTCTGGCATCTGTAGCTTACCCAGGGAAACCTTTAGCGCCAGCTCCCAGGTGGTGGCAGCGCTTACAAAAACCTCATCCGCCCGCTCAATCAACCTGCGAGCCTTGGGGGAGAGTTTTTTGTCGTCAGAAAGCCACCACAGCACGATGTGGCTATCCAGAAGCAGGTTCAACCGAGCCCTCCTCCATCATCCGGGCCATCTCGGCATTGGGTTCATCAAAGTCCGGGGCCATCCAGACCTTCCCTTTCCAAACCCCAGGCACCCGCTTGGGCTTGGTGGGGGCCCCAGGCGGCACCAGCTTGGCCACCACCCGGCCATACCGGCCGATCCATATCTCCTCCCCCCGCTCAACCCGGGCGATCAACCGGGAGAGCTGGGCCTTGGCCTCGGCGATGCTGACCAGCTTTTTTCCCAAATGTTTGAGCTTGGGCATGGTGGGGACCCCTCCTAGGATAAAAGTTATGACCACATTTGGTCAACATTAATGGATGGCCCGGAAAGGGGTGCCGCTGATCCAGCCTCCCCCAGGGACTACGCGGGAACCTGGGCCGCCAGCCAAGGGATGAGGGCCTCCGCCGCCCCCCGGTTGGTGGCCAGGGGCACCCCGTGGACGTCGCAGACCCGGAGGAGGGCCTGGACATCCGGCTCGTGGGGCTGGGCAGTGAGGGGGTCGCGGAAGAAAAGGACGGCCAGCACCCGCCCCTCCGCCACCCGGGCCCCGATCTGCTGGTCCCCCCCCAAAGGCCCCGAGAGCACCCGCTCCACAGGAAGCCCCGTGGCCTCGGCGATGCGCTCCCCCGTGGTGCCCGTGGCCAGGAGGGGAAAGCGGGCCAAAAGGTCCCGGTGGCGCTGGCAGAAGGCCACCATCTCCGCCTTCTTGGCATCGTGGGCGATGAGGGCCAGGGCCTTCATGGGGAGATTGTATGCTCTCCCCATGGACTACGCGCCCGACCTGGCCTTTTTGGAAAGCCTCCTTCTGGCCGTGGGCCCCTCGGGGTTTGAGGGGGAGGCGGCTGCGGTCTTCCTGGAAAGGGCCAAGGCCTTTGCCCAGGTAGAACGGGACCGCCACGGCAACGCCTACGCCCACCTCAACCCCGGGGGCAGGCCCAAGGTGCTCCTCCTAGGGCACATGGACGAGATTGGGGTAATCGTGAGCCACGTGGAGGAGGGGGGCTTCCTGCGCCTCAAGCCCCTGGGGGGCTGGGACCCCCAGGTCCTGGTGGGCCAGCGCCTCAGGTTTTTGGGCAAACGGGGGCACGTGCTGGGGGTAGTGGGCCGCAAGGCGGTGCACGTGCTCAAGGAAAGGGAGCGCAAGGAGGCGGTGGCCCTGGAGGACCTCTTCGCGGATATCGGGGCGAAGGACCGGGAGGAGGCCCTGGCCCACCTCGAGGTGGGAGCGGTGGGTGTCCTGGACCAGGCCCCCCAGTGGCTTCTGGGGGAGAGGCTGGTCTCCAAGGCCCTGGACAACCGCCTGGGGGCCTTCGTGGTCCTGGAGGCCCTGCGCCTCCTCCAGGGGCGCACCCAGGCGGAGGTGGTGGCGGTGGCCACGGTGCAGGAGGAGATTGGGGCCTTCGGGGCCCGCACCGCCGCCTTCCGCGAGGCCCCCGACCTGGCCCTGGTGGTGGACGTGCACCACGACGGCACCACCCCCGGGATGGACAAGGCCCGGGTGGGGGAGGCGGCTTTGGGCAAGGGGGTGGTGCTGGACACCGGCCCCTTCGTGGACCGGGAGGTCTTCCTGGGCCTGCGGCAGGCGGCGGAGGCCGAGGGCATCCCCTATGTGCTCCACGCCCACGGCCGCTTCTCCGGCACCGACGCCGACGAGGTGGCCAAGGTGCGGGAGGGCATCCCCACGGGCATCCTCTCCATCCCCCTGCGCTACATGCACTCCCCGGTGGAGATGGTGGACTTCCAGGACGTGGAGCGGGCGGTGCGGCTTCTGGCCGCCTACGTGGCCCGGCTTTAGGGGGTGGGCATGGAAGGCGGCCTCACCTTCAAGGAAGCCCAACGGCTGGTGGACGAATGGATTGGCCAGTTCAAGGAGGGCTACTTCCCTCCCCTCCTCATGCTGGCCCGCCTCACCGAGGAGCTGGGGGAGGTGGCCCGGGTCCTGGCCCACCGCCACGGCAAGAAGCCCAAACCCGGGGAGGAGGAAGGGGACTTGAGCATGGAGCTGGCCGACCTCCTCTTCGTCCTCCTCTCCCTGGCCAACCGGGAGGGGATTGACCTGGAGGAGGCCTTCCTGAAGGCCATGGCCAAGTACCGCTCCCGGGATGGCGGGCGCTGGACGAAAAAAGAATGAGGCCCCCGCCGGTGCTGAACGTGGGCTACCGCTCCACTAACTACTGGCTGGTGGGGGAAGGCCCGAAGCGCCTCCTGGTGGACCTGGGCTGGCCCGGGACCCTGGGGGCCCTGAGGATGGCCCTGCGCCGAGCTGGGGTGGGCCTGGAGATGGTGGGCTACGGCCTGGCCACCCATTACCACATAGACCATGCCGGCCTGGCCCAGGAGCTGAAGGAGGGGGGGATGACCCTGCTGGTCATGGAAACCCAGGTGGCGGCCATCCCCGAGATGGGGCGCTGGGCCAAGCCCCAAGACGGCTACCGGGAGGTCCGGCCCGAGGGAAACCGGATTCTGGGCTTCGGGGAGAGCCGGGCCTTTCTGGAGGCCTTGGGCATCCCCGGGGAAATCCTCCCCACCCCCGGGCACACCGGGCACTGCGTGAGTCTCCTTCTGGAGGATGGCCGGGCCTTCACCGGCGACCTGCCTCCCGAGGAGGGAGCCTGGGACAACCCCCTGGCGCTCCAGAGCTGGGCCCTCCTGCGGGCCCGGGGGGCCAGGTGGGTTTACCCGGGGCATGGGCCGGTGCGCCCCCTAGAATAAGCCCATGGAGAATGCCCTCCTCGAGGCCCACGGGCTTCACAAGCGCTTCGGGGCCCTGGAGGCCGTGAGGAACGTGAGCCTCTCCCTTCGCCCCGGGGAGGTCCTGGCCTTCTTGGGCAAGAACGGGGCCGGCAAGACCACCACGGTGAAGATCCTCTCCAGCCTCCTCCTTCCCGACCGGGGGGAGGTGCGCCTCCTGGGGAAAGACCCCTTCAAGGACCCCTGGGCCCTGCGCCACCTGGGAGCGGTGCTGGAGGGCAACCGCAACGTGTACTGGCGGCTTACCCCCTTGGAGAACCTGGTCTACTTCGGGGTGGCCCGGGGGCTCTGTCTGGCCTCGGCCCGGAAGCGGGCCCTGGCCCTTTTGGAGGAGTACGGCCTCCTGGAAAAGGCCCAGGTGGAGGTGCGCCACCTCTCCCGGGGCATGCAGCAGAAGCTGGCCCTCCTCCAGGCCCTCATCCACGACCCCGAGGTCCTCCTCCTGGACGAGCCCACCCTGGGCCTGGACGTGGAAACCGCCCTTTTGGTGCAGGAAAAGGTGCGGGCCCTGGCCCGGGCGGGCAAGGCCCTTCTCCTCACCACCCACCAGCTGGAGGTGGCCGAGGCCCTGGCCGACCGGGTGGCCATCATCCACCGGGGGGAGGTGGTGCTGGTGGAGGACAAGGAACGCCTTCTGGCCCGCTTCGCCGGGAACCACTACGTGCTGGAGCTGGAGTCCTCTCCCCCTCCCGCGGTCCTGGCCCGGCTCCGGGCCCTGGGGGTGGAAGGGGAGGGGCCCTTCCTCTTCCGGGGGGACGGGGAGGCCCTCTGGCAGGTGCTGGAGGCCTTAAGGCCCCTCCCCCTCCGGCGGGTGGCCCGGGCGGAAGCGGACCTCCTGGAGGTCTTCTTGAAGGTGGTGGGCCATGCTTGAGCTTTTCTTGGTGGAATTCTGGAGAAACCTCCTGAGCCTGCGCCGCTACCCCATGGAGCTCCTGGGCGGGGTGGTCACCCTGAGCCTCATCTTCTACCTCCTCTTCCTGGGGGCCCGTTTCCTGGCTGGGCCCGGGGCGGAGTTTGGCGGCAGGCTGGAGGCGGTCCTGGTGGGCTACCTCCTCTGGACCTTCACCCTCTTCGCCTACAACAGCCTCTCCTTCGGCCTCATGGAGGAGTCCCAGACAGGCACCCTGGAGCAGGTCTTCCTCACCCCCTATGGCCCCATCCCCCTCTTCCTGGTGCGCAACCTGGCGGGGCTTTTCACCCAGGGGATTCTGGTCTTCCTCATCGCCCTGGTGCTCATGGCCCTCACCGGGGCCAGGCTCTCCTTCGCCCCCCTGGTGGTCCTACCCTTTCTGGCCGTGCTCCTGGGGGGGTACGGCCTGGGCTTCGCCATGGGGGCCCTAGCCCTCCTCTACAAGCGCATCGGGCAGCTCCTGGGCCTCTCCCAGTTCCTCCTCCTCTTTCTCCTCCAGGCCCCAGGAGGCTTCCCCTTCTCCCTGCTGCCCCTGGCCCCCGGGGCGGCCCTGGCCCGGGGGATGCTGGCGGAAGGCGCACCTTTAGAGGCCAAAGCCCTCCTTCTCGCCTTCCTGAACGGCCTCCTCTACCTGGCCCTGGGGCTTTTCCTCTTCCGAAAGGCGGTGGGCCGGGCCAAGCGGCTTGGGCTCCTCCATGGGTACTAGGGCCTTCCTCCTGGCCCTGGGGCCCGCCAGCGCCCTGGGCCTGGGGCGCTTCGCCTACGCCCTGGTCCTGCCCCTCATGCAGGCGGCCTGGGGCCTCTCCTACGCCCAAGGGGGGCTTCTGGGGAGCGCCAACACCCTGGGCTACCTCCTGGGGGCCCTCCTGAGCCACCGCCTCCTGGGGCAAGTAGGGTACCGCCGGGGGTTTTTCCTGGCCCTTCTCCTGCAGGGGGTTCTCCTGGGCCTCACCGGGCTTGGAGGGGTGGGCCTGGCCTTCGCCCTGAGGCTTTTGCAGGGGGTGCTGGGGGCCCTGGTCTTCGTGGGAGGGGCGGCCCTCCTCATGGCCCTGGGGCGATCGGGGCGGGTCCTGGGGGCCTACTACGGCGGAGTGGGCCTTGGGGTCCTCCTGGCTCCCTGGCTCCTCCTGGGGGCTTCCAACCCCGAAGGGGCCTGGATGCGGCTGGGCCTGGCCGCCCTCCTCCTGGCCCTCCCCAGCCTCCTGGCGGCCGGAGAACTCCGGGAGCCCCCGCCCCCCGCCCGGGGGGAAGGAAGCCTAAGGCCCATCCTCCCCCTCCTCCTGGCCTACGGGCTCTACGGGGCAGGGTACATCGGGTACATGACCTTCATCACCACCGCGGTGGGAAGCTGGACCCTCCTCTTCACCCTCCTGGGCCTGGGGGCCCTCCTCACCGGGCCCGTCTGGGGTCCCTGGGTGGAGCGGGTAGGGGGTGGACGGGGGCTTTACCACGTCCTCCTGGTCCTCCTCCTGGGAAGCCTGCCCCCCTTGGCCCTCCACCTTCCCGCGGCCAGTGCCCTCCTCTTCGGCCTGGCCTTTTTAGGGGTCATCACCGCCCTCACCCAGGCCTTCCGGGCGGAGCTGCCCCCCTCGGCCTGGCCCCGGGCCATGGGGCTTTCCACCGCGGCCTTCGCCCTGGGGCAGGCGGTGGGCCCAGCCCTGGCGGGCCTGGGGGCCGAGGCCCTGGGGCGGGGGGAGGGGGCGCTTTGGACCGCCAGCGCCCTTCTCCTCCTCGCCCTCCTCCCCGCCCGGCCTAAGGCTCAGAGGCCGTAGAGGGCGCGGTACTTGGCCTCCAGGTACTCCAGGAAGGGCCTGGCGCTGGGGGGTTCGCCGGTCACCCGCTCCACCAGGGCGCGGGGGCGGAAGCGGCTTCCCTGGGCGTGGATATGTTTCCGGCTCCAGTCCAGGAAGGGGGCGAACTCCCCCTGGCGGAACCTGGCCTCCAGGGAGCCCAGCTCCGCCTCGGCCCGCCGGAAGAACTGGGCCGCGTAGAGGTTCCCCAGGGTATAGGTGGGGAAGTAGCCGAAAAGCCCCCCGGACCAGTGCACGTC
Source organism: Thermus igniterrae ATCC 700962 (assembly GCF_000376265.1). Taxonomy (GTDB): domain Bacteria; phylum Deinococcota; class Deinococci; order Deinococcales; family Thermaceae; genus Thermus; species Thermus igniterrae. The sequence continues at coordinate 15,349 of NZ_AQWU01000044.1, read as the reverse complement.
CTGCATGACCCCGTCCCGGTAGTCCTGGGGGGCCACGCCCAGGTGGGCCCGGTAGGCCTCCTCCCAGGCCCCGGGAAGGTCCTCCAGGGCAAGCTGGCCCCTGAAAAGGGCCATCTCCAGCTCCAGCCGCACCAGGATGTGGAGGTTGTAGGTGACCTCGTCGGCCTCCACCCGGATCAGGGAGGGGGCCACAGCGTTCACAGCCCGGTGGAAGTCCTCCAAGGAGACGTCAGCCAGGCTGGGGAAGAACTCCTGGGCCCGGGGGAAGAAGCGCTCCCAGAAGCCCAGGGAGCGGCCCACCAGGTTTTCCCAGGTGCGGCTTTGCGACTCATGGATGCCCAGGGAGACGGCCTCCCCCCGGGGGGTGCCCCAGTGCTCCTTGGGCAGGCCCTGCTCGTAGAGGGCGTGGCCCATCTCGTGCAGGGTGCCGAAGATACCCGCGTTGAAGAAGTCCTCAAAGTAGCGGGTGGTGATGCGCACGTCCCCGGGCCCGATGGAGATCTCAAAGGGGTGGGCCGTGGGGTCCAGGCGGCCGGCCTCGAGGTCGTAGCCGCAGGCGGCCAGGAGCTCCAGGGCGAAGGCCCGCTGGGCCTCCTTGGGGTAGGGGCGGTGGAGGATGCGGGTGTCGGGCTGGGTGGCGCTCCCCAGGATGCGGTCCAGAAGCCCCTTGAGCCCGGCCTTCAGCTGGGCGAAGAGGGGCTCCAGGTCCCTAGCCCGCATCCCCGGCTCAAACCCGTCCAGGAGGGCATCGTACACCTCCCCATACGGGGGGTCCCCGGGGGCCGGGGGGAGGGCGTAGAGGATTTGCGCCTTCTCCCGGGTGAGCTCAAAGACCCGGCGCAGGTAGGGCAAGAAGCCCTGCCAGTCGTTGCGGGGCCGGGCCTCCTCCCAGAAGCTCTCCCCCTCGCTCTGGGCCTGGGCCAGCTCCACCGCCAGCCTTTCGGGGATGGCCCGGGCCCGCTCGTAGGCCTGCCGCCACTCCCGCACGTTCACCGCGGCGTCGGAAAGGGGGTCCTGCACCAGGGGGCTTCCCTCCACCTGGGCCAGCCACTCCCCGATGCGGGGGTCGGTCATGCGGGCGTGAAGGAGGCGGGCCAGGGCGGCCATCTGCCGCGCGCGGTGCTCGTGGCCCTTCTTGGGAATCATGGTGCGCTGGTCCCAGGCGGCCAGGGCCCCCAGGGAGGCCAGGTAGGCGGTCTCCTTTTGGAACTCCAGGAGGTTTTGGTAGGCGGTTTCCGGACTCACGGGGGCATCATACTCCTCGCCCCCCCGGGTCGGTGTGGGGCTTGGGCCAATAAAATGCGGGCCATGTGGCCCCTCTTCGCCCTGGTCCTCGGCCTGGTGGTGGGCTCCTTCCTGAACGTGGTCATCCACCGCCTCCCCAAGGGGGAGTCCATCGTCTTCCCCCCCTCCCGGTGCCCCCAGTGCGGCCACCGCCTGGGCCCTTTGGACCTGGTCCCCGTCCTCTCCTACCTGGCCCTTAGGGGGCGGTGCCGATACTGCGGGGGGAGGGTGAGCCCCCGCTACCCCCTGGTGGAAGGGCTCACCGGGGTGGCCTTCCTCCTGGCGGCCCTCTTCTATGGGCCTGGCCTCGAGGCCCTCCTGGTCTTCGCCTTCCTGGCCTTCCTCATCGCCCTGAGCTTCATTGACCTGGACACCTACGAGCTCCCCGACGCCCTCACCTACGGCCTCCTCCTCCTGGGCCTCCTCAGCGCCTACGCCCTCGCCTTCCCCCTCCCCTTCCGGGAGAGCCTGGACGGGGCCCTCCTGGCCGCGGGGGGGCTCGGCCTGGTGGCCGGGTACGGCAACCTCTTCCTCCGGCGCTTCCGCGAGGGGCGGGCCGAGGTGCCCGTGGGCCCCCACCAGGTGCACATGGCCGCCCTCCTGGGTGCCCTCCTGGGCCCGGGGGTGGGGATGGCCCTGGCCTTCCTGGCCTGGGGGCTTTCCGCCCGCACGGGCCGGCCCGTGGTCCTCCCCGACCGCCTTACCCTGCCCCTCCTCCCCCTGGCCCTCCTCCTTGCCCCCTACCTGGGGGCCTCCTTCCTCGAGGCCCTAAGGGGTAGCCTCCTGGCCGCCGGGGGGCTGGCCCTGGCCGGGGGGCTTTACTGGGCCTTCCGCCCCGCACCCCCTGAGGAAGAGGAGGAGCCGGTGGCCATGGGCTACGGGGACGTGAAGCTTTTGGGCGCCCTGGGGGCCTGGCTCGGCCCCTACGCCTTTTTGGCCCTCTTCCTGGGGGTCTTCGCCGGGGCCCTCTTCGGCCTCCTCCTTCGCCAGCGCAAGCTCCCCTTCGGCCCCTTCCTGGCCCTGGGGGGGGTGGTGGTCCTCCCCTTCGGGGAGGCCCTCTGGACGGGGTATCTCCGCCTTCTGGGCATTTGAACAGGAAAGGTGGATTTCCCCTGCTAGGCTGGAGACCTAACAGGGATGGGGGGCAAGCCCCTCCTCCCGAAGGAGGGACCATGGGACGTGGTCTGAAGTGGGTTCTGGCGGCCTTGGGACTCGCGGTTCTGGCCTTGGGCCTGTACCTCTGGGCCTCCCCTTACCTCTTCCTCCGCTCCCTGCAGGCGGCCATCCTCCAGGGGGACAAGGTGAGGCTGGAGCGCCTGGTGGACTTCCCCCGGCTCCGGGAGGGGCTTAAGGCCCAGCTCCAGGCCAAGCTCCTGCAGGAGACCCAGAAGGAGGCGGAGACCAACCCCTTCGCCGGGCTGGCCTACCTCCTGGTGGCGGGGATGGTGGATCCCCTGGTGGACCTCCTGGTGAGCCCCGAGGGGTTCGCCGCCCTGGGCACGGGGGCCGAGCCCGGAGAGGCGCCCAAGGAGGAGGTGAAAAGCTGGCGGCTCCGGTACCAGGGCTTCCAGACCGCCTACCTCTACCACCCCCAGGACCCGCAAAGCCGGCTCTACCTGGAGCGCCAGGGGCTTTGGGGCTGGAAGGTGGTGCGCATGGAAATCCCCCTGGACTAGGGCGTATCCTGGGCCCCATGGAGCTTACGGAAGTCCTTGCCCGAAGGCGTAGCACCAGGCGCTTCAAGCCCCTCCCCATCCCCGAGGCGGACCTGGAGAAGCTCCTCTTTGCCCTGCAGCGGGCCCCTACCGACGCCAGCGCCCAGCTCTACTCCGTCATCCGGGTGCAGGACCCCACCCTCCGCGACCAGGTAGCCCGGCTCTCCGGGGACCAGGAGCACATCCGGCAGGCGGCGGAGTTTTTCGTCTTCCTGGCCGACGTGCACCGCCTGGAAAGGCTCCTGGCCCACCGGGGAGAGAGGATGGCCCGCTGGCCCCGCACCGCTTTGCACTTCGCCATCCTGGACGCGGGCATCGCCGCCAGCTACCTGGCCCTCACCGCCGAGGCCCTAGGCTACGGGGTCTGCTTCATCGGGGGCGTGCTGAACGGGATAGAGGCCCTCATCCCCCTCCTGGAACTTCCCCCCGGGGTGCTGCCGGTGGTGGGCCTGGCCGTGGGGGTGCCCGACGAGGAAGGGCCCCCCAGGCCCAGGCTACCCCGGCGGCTGGTGGTGCACCAGGACCGCTACCGCCCCTACCGCGAGGAGGACCTGGAGGCGGGCTTCCAGGCCATGGCCCCCTACAGCCGGGTGGGGGACTGGGGGCGGGTCCTTAGGCGCTACTTCGCCCAGGGAGGGACCATGGAGGAACGGGAAGGCCCCTACGGGCGGGCGGTAAGCCGCCAGGGCTTTGACCCCGACCTGCCCCCCGGGGCCGCCTTCTACTCCCTGGGAGGGCTTTTGGCCGAGGCCCTGGGCGAGGCCCGGGGGGTGCTTTTCCGCCCAGGGGAGGCCTGGCTGGAACGGGAGGCCGAGGCCTTTCGCGGGGAGGGAAGCCCAGGGGAGGCCCTCCTCCAGGCCCTGGCCAAGGCCCGGGGGGAGGTCAGGGACTGGCCCTAGGGACCCTTCCTCGCCTCCGGGGCCACCCGCCGGGCCCCCCGGAAGGTCTTCCGGTAGAAGGGGGCCTCGAGGCTCTCAATCACCACCCGGCTCCCGTAGCTGCTGGCGTGGGCGAAGACCCCGCGCCCCAGGTAGAGGCCCACGTGGTCCACGTCCTTGCCCCCGAAGCTGAAGAAGACCAGGTCCCCCGGGCGCAGGGCCTCGGCGGGAGGCAGGGCCTGGTACTGCTCCCGGGTGGTGCGGGGCAGGGCCACCCCCAGCTCGGCGTACACCTGGGCCACGAAGGCCGAGCAGTCCAGGGAAAGGGGGGAGTTGGCCCCGTACTTGTAGGGCACCCCCAGGTAGCGCACCACGGCCTTCACCAGGGGGCTTTCGGGGTCCAGGCCCTCCTCCCCTTCGGGAGGGGGTGTTCCCCCGGCCCCTTCCGGCCTGGGCGCCGGGCCGGCCCCGGGAAGCCGCAGCACCTGCCCCACCTTGAGCTCCGGGGAGGAAAGCCCGTTGAGGCGCATGAGTTCTTCCACCGTGGTGCCGTAGCGCCGGGCCAGGGAGAAGAGGGTGTCCCCGGGGGCTACCACGTGGGTGGCCGCCTTGTCCGGCAGCCTCAGCACCTGTCCCGGCTGGATGAGAAAGCCCTCCAGCCCGTTGAGGCGCATCAATTCCTCCACCGTGGTGCCGTACCGGCGGGCGATGGAAAAAAGGGTGTCCCCCGGGGCCACGGTGTGGGTCTGGGCCAGGGCCAGCCCCCCGAGGAGCACCCCCAGCATCCAGGCGCGCATGGAAACATCTTAGGCCCAACCCCCCCTCGGGTACCTCTTGGCCTTCCCAAACCGGTGTGCTACAATCCCGGGAGGCGGGGGCCGTTAGCTCAACTGGCAGAGCACCGGTCTCCAAAACCGGGGGTTGGAGGTTCGAGTCCTTCACGGCCCGCCAGATGGCCCTTCGGGGCCTTTTTTGCTTATGGGCGCGTACCAAGTCCTCATCGTGGGCGCAGGGTTTGCCGGCAGCGAGGCCGCCTACCGCCTGGCCCGGGCCGGGGTGCGGGTGGGCCTCCTCACCCAGAGCCTGGACTCGGTGATGATGCCCTTCCTTCCCCCCAAGCCTCCCTTCCCCCCAGGAAGCCTCCTGGAGCAGGCCTACGACCCCGGGGACGAGAGGCTTTGGGCCTTCCACGCCCGGGCCAAGTACCTGCTGGAGGGGGAGAAGAACCTGCACCTGTTCCAGGCCACCGCCACGGGCCTCCTCCGGGAAGGGGAACGGGTGGTGGGGGTGGACACCTGGGAGGGGCCTTCCGTGGCGGCAGACCGGGTGGTGCTGGCGGTAGGGAGCTTCCTGGGGGCCAGGCTCCACCTGGGGGAGGTGGAGGAGGAAGCGGGCCGGCTTTCCGAGGCCAGCTACCCCGACCTCTTCCAGCACCTCCTGGACCTGGGCTTCCGCTTTCTCCCCCGGGAGGCCAGCGTGCCCGAGACCCCCAGCACCCCGGGCTATCGGGTGCGCTACCACGCCTTCCACCCCGAGGAGTGGGAAGAGGCCACCTTCCGCCTCCCCCGCCTTAAGGGGCTCTACGCCGTGGGGCTATGCGTGCGGGAGGGTCCCTATGCCCTGATGAGCCAAGAAGGCCTCCGCCTGGCGGAGCACCTTCTCCATGAGCTTGGGTAGGGGCCTCTCCCTGGGGTCCTCCCCCTCCCCGTCCCAGGGGGCCACGTAGACCCGCACCCGAAGCCGGCGGTGGGTGAGGGCGTGGACCACCTCCCCCGCCTCCAGGGGCCGCACGCCCCAGGCCTGGACCCGTTGGGGCAGGGCCTCGAGGGGAAAGAGGGGCACGCCGTAAAGCCCTGGAAAGCGTCCCGTGAGCCTCTCCAGATAGACCCCCTGCCGCCCCCAGAGGACCAGGGCCGCAAGCCGCTCCTCCCGCACCTCCCGCCGCCTGGCCCCGGGGTAGCGCCCGGGGTCCTCCCGGCCCCGGCAGAAGGGAAGCAGGGGGCAGGAGGGGCATGCCGGCCCTCGAGGCCGGCAGACCGTGGCCCCCAGCTCCATCACCGCCTGGTTCCACTCCCCGGGGTCCTCGGGGGGCACAAGCCCCTGGGCCAGGGTCCAGACGGCCTTGGGGGAGGGGTTTTCCAGGGCGTACAGGCGGGAGATCACCCTCCTGACGTTGCCGTCCACGGCCGCCACCCGTTCCCCGAAGGCCATGGAGGCCAGGGCCGCCGCGGTGTAGGGCCCGAGGCCGGGGAGGCGGCGGAGGGCCTCGTAGCCCTGGGGCAGGGCCTCCACCTCCCGGGCCAGGCGGTGGAGGTACACCGCCCGGCGGTAGTACCCCGCCCCCTGCCACACCCAAAGCACCTCCTCCAAGGAGGCCTCCCCCAGGGCCCGCAGGGTGGGAAAGCGCTCCAGGAAGCGGCGGTAGTAGGGGATGGCCTGCTCCACCCGGGTCTGCTGCAAGAGCACCTCCGCCACCAGGATGCGGTAGGGGTCCCGCTCCCCCCGCCAGGGGAGGGGGCGGCGGTTGGCCCGGTACCAGGCGAGGAGGGCCTCCTGCAGGGGCTTCACGGCAGGGGAAGGGGGCCTCGGAAGAGGCGGCGGTGCTCCACCATGAGGCAGCGGTCCGCCACCACCCAAAGCCCCGCCTCCCGCAGGGCGGCCTCAAACTCCGGGTGGCGGATGCCGGACTGCAACCAGACCAGGCCCGGGCGCAGGGCCAGGACCTCCGCCAGGTGGCCCATGAGGGCCTCCGGGGGGCGGAAGACGTCCAGGATGTCCACGGGGCCCGAAAGCTCCCCCAGGCTCCCCACCACCCTCTGGCCGAAGAGCTCCTCCCCGGCGAAGCGGGGGTTCACGGGGAGGACGCGGTAGCCCTGCTCCCAAAGGTAGCGGGGCACGTAATAGGCGGGGCGGGCCGGGTCCTTGTGGGCCCCCAGGACAGCCACGGTGCGGGCCCTTTCCAGGTAGGTCTTGAGCTCGGGGTCCTTCATGGGCGGTAGTCCAGGGGCCTCAGGTAGAACTCCCCGATGGCGGTGGAGGAGAGGAGGGCGGCGGTGGGCAGGGCCCGCTTCCAGTGGGTGCGGTTCACCCGCTCCTTGACCCGGCGGATCTCCTCCTCCGTGTACCCCAGGGCCAGGAGGTAGGCGTCGGAGTAGCCCTTGAGGTAGTGCTCCAGGATGACGTCCGCCCGGAGGTAGCGCACCCCCAGGTCCTCCTCGTCCGTCTGGCCGGGGATGAGGTCGGCGGTGGGCACCTTGCGCACCACCACCTCCGGCACCCCCAGGTAGCGGGCCAGGCCCCAGACCTGGGTCTTGTACAGGTCCCCCAGGGGGTTCAGGGGCGGGGAGTCGTCCCCATGCCAGGTGTAGTAGCCGAAAAGCCGCTCCGTCTTGTTGCCCGTGCCCAGGGGAAGGGCGCGGTAGGCCTCCGCCTTGTCAAAGAGGACCATCATGCGGGCCCGGGCCATGAGGTTCCCCTTGCGATGGGGGGTGAGGTCCGGGGTCTGGGCGGCGTACCCCTCCACCATGGGGGTGATGTCCACCTCCTCCAGCCGCACGCCGAAGGAACCCGCCACCAGGTGGGCGTGCTCCCGGGAGAGGGGGCTGCTCTGCCGGTGGGGCAGGAAGAGGGCGTGGACCCCCTCAGGCCCCAAGGCCCGCACCGCCAGGGCCAGGGTGGTGGCGGAGTCCACCCCCCCGGAGACGGCCACGATGGCCTTATCGTAGCCGCGCCAGGCCAGTTCCTCCCGCAGGAACCGGGTGAGGAAGTCGGCCACCAGGGCCCAGTTGAGCTCCAGGGTCTCCCCGGGTTTGGGGGCCTCCAGGATCCTCATGGCACCTCCTTTGCCAGAACCCGCTCCAGGTCGGGGAGGAGGAGGGGCAGAGCGGCCTCGAGGTCGGAGAGGAGGGGGCTGTCGTAGCGCACCGGGGGGATGCGCTCCCGGTCCAGGGTGAAGAGGAGGGCCGCCTCCTCAAAGAGGGGGGCCTCGGCCAGGAGCCGCCCCTCGGGGCCCACCACCAAACTCCCCCCGCTCATGCCCTTCCCCGCCTCAAACCCCACCAGGCTGGCCAGGACCACGTAAAGCCCGTGCTCCGCCGCCACCGCCCGGGCCAGGGTGCGCCAGCGCTCCACGTTCTCCGGCCTTTCCCCCTGGAAGCCCCGGGCCGGGCTGGCCGCGGGCACATAGATCACCTCCGCCCCGTCCAGGGCGGCGATGGCCCCGGTGATGGAGTGCCAGAAGTCCTCGCAGATGAGGATGGCCGCCCGGCCGAAGCGGGTGTTGAAGGCCTCCACCCGCCGCCCCCGGGCCAGGTAGCGCTCCTCGTCAAAGACACCGTAGGTGGGGAGGAAGACCTTGCGGTGGACATGGACGATGCGGTGGGGGAGTTCCAGGTAGGCGGCGCTGTTGTAGTAGGCCCCCTCGTCCCGCTCGTAAAAGCCCACCACCACGTCCAAAAGCCCCTCCCAGGCTAGCTCCTTGTGCACCTGGGAGAGGAGCTCTAAAAGCTCAAAGCGGGTGAGGGCCAGCTCCCTCACCCCCCCCTGGAGGAAGTAGCCGGTGAGGGCGGTCTCGGGAAGGACCACCACCTCGGGGGCCTGGGGGCGGAGGGCCTCCAGGTGGGCCCGAAGCCGGGCCAGGCTTTCCCTGAGCCGGGACTTCTCCGGCCGGAACTGCAGGATCACGTGCCGCGCCACGCCCTTATCCTACCCCCAGCCCAGGCCCCCTCCCCGTGGGCTAGCCCACCCCCAGGTAGAGCCGGGGGTCGGCTTCGGGAAAGGGGTTGTCCTGTTCCTCCAAGACCCTAAGCTCCTCGGGGGAAAGGTCCTGGAGGAGGCGGAAGAAGGCCGCGGCGTGGCCCTGGTAGCGCTCCTTGGCGTAGGCTTCCGCCTGGCCGGTGTCTATGAGGAAGGGCCAGTCGGAGGCCTCGAGGAGGAGAAGCTCCCGCATGGCCTGCTGCAGGACCCGGGAGGGAAGCCCCCCCCGGCGCACCGCCTCCCGCATGGCCCCTTCCGCCCGGTAGACCGTGCGCCAGTAGTCCAGGGTCTTCTCGTTGAGCCAGACCCGGTGGTCCCCACCCCGGCCCCAGGAGCCCTCAGGCAGGGCGGTGCGCACCGCCTTGCCCTGCACCGCCTCCTTGGCCGTCACCGCCTCTACCCCTTCCGCCCGGGCCAGGAGGCGGAGCACCTCCTCCAGCCAGGCCACCCCCTCGTACCACCAGTGGCCGAAGAGCTCGGCGTCGTAGGGGGAGAGGATCACCCCCTCGGGATGCGCCCGGGCCAGGCGCTCCACCAGGCCCACGAAGTGGGCCGCGTGCTCCTTCACCTTGGCGAAGGCCAGTTCCGGGTCGTAGGGGGCCTTTTGGGAGAGGTCCGCCTGGCGGTGGGTCACCCGCCAGTGGTGGAGGCCGGAGAGGGGGTCCTTGCGGTGGAACTCCCGGTAAAGCCCCTCCCCGGGGTAGCCGTGGTCCGCGCTCCACACCTGGAGGGCCGTCTCCTGGTTGCGGGCAAGAACCCTAAGGCCCGAGGCCAGCTCGTGCACGTAAAAGGTAGCCTCGGCGCTGGGCACCGGGCCCAAGGAGGCCTCCCCATAGGGGGAAAGGGGCTCCCCGCCCTGGACCAGGTGGGCGTCCACAAAGGTGTAGCGGATGCCCGCCCGCATGAGCACCTCGTCCACCCCCGCCCGCAGGCCCTCCGGGGCCCCTTCCACCGGGGGCCGCCAGGACCCCCGGGGGCGGTAGGCCATCTCGGGGAGCCAGTAGCCCGTGGGGTCCTTGGCGAAGTGGCGGCGGTAGGTGGCCACCCCGGTCTTCACCTGGGCCCAGAGGGCCTCCTCGTAGCCCAGCAGGGGGGAGTAGCCGTGGGTGGCGCTGGAGGTGATGAGCTCCACCTGCCCCCGGTCCTGGGCCCGGCGGAAGGCGGCGAGGAGGTCCCCCCCCAGGTGGTGGAAGTGGTCCAGGGTAAGCTCCCAGAAGGCCACCTGGTGGCGGGCGCTCTTCTCCAGCTCCGTGCCCCCATAGCGCAGGTAGTCGCCCTGGGCCCGGGCCAGGCGGTCCTTGGCGTAGGCCAAAAACCCCTCCTTGATCCGCGCATCCCCCAGCTGCTCCGCCAGGATGGGGGTGATCCCCAGGGTGAAGCGGGCCTCCACCCCTTCTTGGCACAGGCGCTCCAGGGCCCGGAGGAGGGGGAGGTAGGTCTCGGCCATGGCCTCGTAGAGGGTCTCCTCCCCGAAGGGCCACATGCCGTGGGCCCGCACGTAGGGGAGGTGGGCGTGGAGGACCAGGGCGAAGCGCGCCATGGCCCTAGCGTACCACGGTGCCTTCCCCGGCCAGGGCCCTCCGGATGGGGGCTTCCACCCGGCCATCGGCGAAGATCACCCGGCCCACCCCACCCCTCACCGCTTCCACTGCCCCCATCACCTTGCGCTTCATGCGGCCCTGGGCCAGGGCCAGGTACTCGGGGTCCTCCACCCGATCCACGGGGATCTCCCGCACCAGGCTGGCCTCGTCCGGGTAGCGGGCGAGAAGGCCCGGGACGTTGGAGAGGTAGACCAGGGCCTCGGCCCCGTAGCTGACGGCCAGGAGAGCCGCCACCGCATCCCCATCGGTGTTGATGGCCTCCCCCTCGTAGCTCAGGGCCGGCGGGGTGATCACCGGCAGGTAGCCCTTTTCCAGAAGAAGGTCCAGAAGCTCGCGGTTCACCCGTTCCACCGTGCCGGTGTAGTCCCCGCGGTGGATCTTCACCTTGCCGTCTTCCACGTACTTCACCGCGGTCTTGCGGCGGCCTTCCAGGAGCCTCCCGTCCACCCCGGAAAGCCCGATGGCGTTCACCCCCTCCTGCTGGAGGCGCTCCACCAGGCGCTTGTTCACCAGACCGCAGTAGACCATGAGGAAGATGTCCAGGGTCTTGGGGTCCGTGAGGCGGCTCACCTGGCCCCCGGGATGGGTGAGGAAGCGGGGCGGGTGGCCCAGGGCCTCGGCCACCTGGTTGGTCATGGCGCTTCCCCCGTGGACCAGGAGAAGGCGCACCCCTTCCTTCCAAAGCTGGGCGGCATCCCTGGCCACGGCCCCGTAGTCTATGCCCTCGGCGCCTCCCACCTTAACCACGATCACCGCGCACCCCCTAGGGATGGAGCCCGGGGAAGTCCAGGCCCAGGGTCTCCGACCAGCCCAGGCGCACGTTGAGGGCCTGGAGGGCGTGGCCGGCGGTGCCCTTCACCAGGTTGTCTATGGCCACCATGACCACCAGGCGTCCGGTGTCCTCCTCCAGCTCAAAGCCGATGTCCGCGTAGTTGGTCCCCTGGACAAAGCGGGGGTCGGGGTAGCGGTGGATGCCCTTCTTCTGCTTGACCAGGCGGACGAAAGGCTCCCCGCCGTAGGCCTCCCGGTAGGCCTGCCACACGTCCCGCTCGCTCCAGCCGTCCTGCAAAAAGGCCTGGGCGGTCATGAGGATGCCCCGCACCCGGTCGGTGGCGATGGCGGTGAGGTGCACCTCGGGCCGGCCCGGGAGGTTTTCCACCACCTCCGCGGTGTGGCGGTGGCCGGTGGGCTTGTAGACCCTGAGGGAGCCTGCCCTCTCCGGGTGGTGGCTGGCGGGGGTGGCCTCGGCCCCCCCGGCGGAGGTGGAGATGAGGAGGGTGACGAAGATGGGCCCGGGCTTCAGCACCCCTCCCTTGAGGAGGGGGTAGAGGCCCAGGAGGGTGGCGGTGGCATTGCAGCCGGCCCCCGCCAGCCAGTCCGCCTCCCGGATGGCCTCGCGGTGGAGCTCAGGGATGGCGTAGACGAAGCGGCCCAGCAGCTCGGGCCGGGGGTGCTCCCCGTAGTACTTGCGGTAGAGGTCCAGGCTCCTCAAGCGGAAGTCCGCGGAGAGGTCCACCAGGATGGGGGCCAAGGCAGCGTAGCGGTCAAACTCCCGGGCCAAGACCCCGTGGGGCAGGGCCAGGACCAGGATGTCCGCAGGCTCCAGGGCCTCAGGGGGCACGAACTTCAGGCTGGTCCGGCCCCGCAGGTTAGGGTGGACGAAGTGGACCGGCTCCCCGGCGAAGCGCCTCGAGGTCACCTGCCTCACCTCCAGGTGGGGATGGGCCAGGGCCAGGCGCAAAAACTCCCCCCCCGCGTACCCGGAAGCCCCCACGATGGAAAGGGTCTTCCTATCCACGGGCCACCTCCCAGGCGTAGCGCAGGATCTCCCCCGGGATGTCCACCCCGGTGGTGTGCACGGAGTTCTTGAACTCCATGGTGTGGTTCACCTCGTTCACCAGAAGACCCCTCTCCGACTCAAAGAGGTCGATGGCCACCACCCCGCCCCCCACTGCCTCCGCGGCCCGCACGGAAAGCCCGGCGATCTCCTCCGTGAGCGGGCAGTTCTCCGCCTGGCCGCCCCGGGCGGTGTTGGTGATCCAGTGCTGGCTGCGGCGGTAGATGGCGGCGATGGCCCGCTTTCCCACCACGAAGACCCGGATGTCCCGGCCCGGCTTCTTCACGTACTCCTGCAGGTAGAGGAGCTGGTGCTGGAACCCTCCCAGGACCTCCTTGTGCTCCAGGATGGCCTCCGCCGCCTCGCGGTCGGTGATCTTGGCCAAGAGGCGGCCCCAGCTCCCAATGACGGGCTTGAGCACCACGGGATAGCCCCAGGCCTCCATGAGCCTTAGCGCCTCCTCCGCTTCGGTGAGGAGGGCGGTCTTGGGCTGGGGGAGCCCAGCCCGCTCTAAGGCGGTGCTGGTGGCCCACTTGTCCCCGCAGGTCTCAATGACCTCGGGGCGGTTGACCACGGGGATGCCCAAGGCGGTGAGGTAGCGGGCCACCGCCAGGCCCCGGCTCTGGCTCACGCACCGCTCCAGGGCTACGGTGACCCCCTCCAGCTCCTTGGGCCTTTCCCCCAGGACCATGCGCAGGGCTGGGGCGTAGACCTTTTTGTGGGGGATGCCCAGGGCCTCCGCCCGTTCAAAGAGCATCTTCTCGTCGGGACGGATGCGGTCGTAGAGGATGGCAAGCATGGCTTTCCCTAGGGATACCGACCGGGCTAAAGCCCGGTCGGGACCGCCCATGGGGCCTAGGGGTCACTCCCCCCAGTCCTCCGCCTCTTCCGGGGCGGGCTCGAGGCGCACGGGGTCCAGCCCCACCACCTCCAGCTCCGCGCCGCAGTCCTCGCACACCACCAGCTCGCCCAGCTCCGGGCTTTCCAGGGTAAGTTCCGCACCGCACTCAGGGCAGGTCGCTACCATTCCTCGTCCTCCTCTTCCACCTCGCTCCAGTCAGGGACAAAGTTGAAGCCGCACTCGGGGCACTGCACCGCCTCCCCCTCTTCCTCCTCGGACACCTCAAAGGTGTGGCCGCAGCGGGGGCAGTCCACGAAGAAGCCTTCCAGCCCCTCCTCCACCGCCTCCACCTCCAGGGGGTCCAGGGAGACCACCTCCAGGTAGGCCCCGCAGGCCTCGCACTCCAGCACATCCCCCACCTCGAGGGTCTCCAGGTCCTCGGCCGCCACCAGGCTGGCCTCACCGCACGCCGGACAGACGATCTCCAGGTCCTCCATGGGTCCAGTCTACTCCCCTGGGAAGCGGCCGTGCTTCTTGTAGTAGTCCAGCAGGGAACCCTCCCGGAGGGCCTCCAGGAGGAAGGGGGGCGGGGGACGGAGCTGGAAGCGCTCCGCCCCCCGGACCAGCACCCCCCGCTCCAGGTCCAGTTCCACCTCGTCGCCGTCCGCTAGCGCATCCACCACCTCCTCCGCCTCAAAGGGCACGATGCCCAGGTTGACCAGGTTGCGGAAGAAGATGCGGGCGTAGCTCTTGGCGATCACCGCCCGCACCCCCAGGCGCTTCAGGGCCTCCGGGGCGTACTCCCGGCTGGAACCCAGCCCCGCATTCCTGCCGAAGACCAGGATGTCCCCGGGCCGCACCTCCTTGGCGAACTCCGGGCGCAGGTGGGCGAAGGCGAAGGTGGGAAAGCGGTCCTCCCCCACCATGAAGGGGGCGTACTTGCCGGGAAGGATGTCGTCGGTGTTGATCTGGTCGCCGAACTTCCAGACCCTAGGCATGGGTTTCCTCCAGTTCCTCCGGGGTGGTAAGGTAGCCCGCCACCGCGCTGGCCGCCGCCACCCGGGGGCTGACCAGGTAGATTTCCGCGTCCGGCGCCCCCATCCGCCCCCGGAAGTTGCGGTTGGAGGTGGACACGCACACCTCCCCCGGGGCCAAGACCCCCATGTGCCGCCCCATGCAGGGGCCGCAACCCGGGGTGCCGATGGTGGCCCCCGCCTCCAGGAGGGTGAGGAGGGTGCCGTCCCGGGCGGCCTCCTCCAGCACCTCTGAGCTGGCGGGGATGACGAGAAGGCGCACCCCGGGGGCCACCTTCCGCCCCTTGAGCACCTCGGCCGCCGCCCTCAGGTCCTCAATGCGCCCGTTGGTGCAGGTGCCGATGAAGACCTGGTCCACCCGCTTGCCCTTCACCTCGGCCACCTCGTGCACGTTGTCCACGAAAAAGGGCACGGAAACCCGGGGGGTGAGGCGGGTGAGGTCAATCTCCACCTCCTGCACATAGGTGGCGTCGGGGTCGGGGTAGAGCCAGTCCGGCACCCGGTAAAGCTCCAGGACCTCCCCCGAGGGCACCACCAGCCCCGCCTTGGCCCCGGCCTCCACCGTGAGGTTGGCCAGGGTCATCCGCTCCCCGCGGGAAAAGGCCTCCGCCCCGTCCTGAAGGTGGATCTCCACCGCCATGTAGGTGGCCCCTTCGGCGGTGAGGCGGCGCACCATCTCCAGGGCGGCGTCCTTGGCCGTCACCCCGGGGGGAAGCTGGCCACGGAAGACCACCTTTACGCTCTCCGGCACCCTAAGCCAGGTGCGCCCCGAGGCGGCGGCCAGGGCGATGTCCGTGGCCCCCATGCCGGTGCCGAAGGCCCCCACCGCCCCGTAGGTGGTGGAGTGGGAGTCCGAGCCCACCACCACCCAGCCCGGCTGGGCCAGGCCCTCCTCCACCAGGACCTGGTGGCAGACCCCCCGGCCCACGTCAAAGACCCGGATGCCGTGGCGCCGCCCCCACTCGCGGATCTCCTTCTGGGCCTTGGCCACCTCCAGGTTGGCCGCGGGAGCCACGTGGTCGATGACGATGGAGACCCGCTCGGGGTAGCGGGGGGTGGCCTCCAGGTACTCCAGGCGCTTGAAGAAGCTCCCGGCAATGGAGTCCACCACCATCACCTGGTCCACCTCCACCACCACCAGCTCCCCTGCCCGCACCTCCCTCCCCGCCTTACGGGAGAGGATCTTTTCCGCTAGCGTCTGTCCCACAGGCACCTCCTGTACTGAGGGTATGCCCAAGTACACCGCCCTCCTCTGTCCAGACCCGGAAACCCCTGGGGTCTGGATCGCCGAGTTCCCCACGGTGCCTCTCGGCCCCAGCCCCGGGGAGGCCCTGGCGCTCGTCCTGGCCTTCCTGAAGGCCCAGGGCAGGCCGCTTCCCCCCGACGTGCAAGCGGTAGAGGTAG
>NZ_AQWU01000043.1 GCF_000376265.1 Thermus igniterrae ATCC 700962 | reverse complement strand
GCCCTCCTGCAAAAACTTAACGAAATCGGGGGCCGGCACGGGGTGGGCCGGGTGGACCTGGTGGAGAACCGCTTCGTGGGCATGAAGTCCCGGGGGGTGTACGAAACTCCGGGGGGAACCATTCTCTANCACGCCCGGCGGGCGGTGGAGAGCCTCACCCTGGACCGGGAGGTCCTGCACCAGCGGGACATGCTGGCCCCCAAGTACGCGGAGCTGGTCTACTACGGCTTCTGGTACGCCCCGGAGCGGGAGGCCCTGCAGGCCTACTTTGACCACGTGGCCCAGGGGGTGACCGGGGTGGCCCGGCTGAAGCTCTACAAGGGGAACGTGTACGTGGTGGGGCGGAAGGCACCCAGGAGCCTTTACCGCAAGGACCTGGTTTCCTTTGACGAGGCGGGAGGCTACGACCAGAAGGACGCCGAGGGCTTCATCCGGCTCCAGGCCCTGCGCCTGAGGGTGCGGGCCCTGGCCGGGCGGGAAGGGGAGGGGCATGGGGCATAGGACCTGGGGCGGGCGTTTTGCCGAGGGGCCGGACCGGTTGGCGGCCCAGTTCAACGCCTCCCTTCCCTTTGACCGGGCCCTGTGGCGGGAGGACTTGCTGCAGAACCGGGTGCATGCCCGGATGCTCAAGGAGGTGGGCCTCCTCACGGAGGAGGAGCTTGGGGCCATCCTCCAGGGCCTGGACCAAATCCAGCAGGAGATAGAGGCGGGCACCTTTCCCTGGCGGGAGGAGCTGGAGGACGTGCACATGAACCTCGAGGCCCGCCTCATGGAGCTCATCGGCCCCCCGGGGGGCAAGCTCCATACCGCCAGGAGCCGCAACGACCAGGTGGCCACCGACCTGCGCCTCTTCCTGAAGGGGGCCATAACCGAGCTCCTGGAGGCCCTCCTTGCCGTGCGGCGCGCCCTGGTGCGGGAGGCGGAGAAGCACCTGGAGCCCCTCCACGTCCTCCCCGGCTACACCCACCTGCAGCGGGCCCAGCCGGTGCTCCTTTCCCACTGGTTCCTGGCCTACTACGAGATGCTCACCCGGGACGCCGGCCGGCTTAGGGACGCCAGGGAGCGCCTGGACGAAAGCCCCCTGGGGGCGGCGGCCCTGGCGGGGACGGGCTTCCCCATTGACCGCCACTTCACCGCCAAGGAGCTGGGCTTCCGTGCCCCCATGCGCAACTCCCTGGACGCGGTGGGGAGCCGGGACTTCGCCCTGGAGGTCCTCTCCGCTCTCAACATCGGCATGCTCCACCTCTCCCGCCTGGCGGAGGAGCTCATCCTCTACAGCACGGAGGAGTTCGGCTTCGTGGAGGTACCCGACGCCTTTGCCACCGGCTCCTCCATCATGCCCCAGAAGAAAAACCCCGACATCCTGGAGCTCATCCGGGCCAAAAGCGGGCGGGTCCTGGGGGCTTTGGTGGCCCTCTCCACGGTGGTGAAGGGCCTGCCCCTGGCCTACAACAAGGACCTGCAGGAGGACAAGGAGCCCCTTCTGGATGCCCTGGCCACCTACCGGGATAGCCTCAGGCTCCTGGCGGCCCTCCTCCCCGGCCTCCGGTGGCGGCGGGAGCGCATGTGGCAGGCGGCCGAGGGGGGCTACGCCCTGGCCACGGAACTGGCCGACTACCTGGCGGAGCGGGGCCTGCCCTTCCGGGAGGCCCACCACGTGGTGGGGCGGCTGGTGCGCCGGCTTTTGGAGGAGGGCCGGCCCCTCAAGGACCTCACCCTGGAGGAGCTAAAGGCCCACCACCCCCTTTTCGGGGAGGAGGCCCTGCCCCTCCTCCGCCTGGAGACCGCCATCCACCGCCGCCGCTCCTTCGGGGGCACGGCCCCGGAGGCGGTGCGGGAGAGGCTTCGGGAGGCTAAAAGGGAGGTGGGCCTTGATTGAGCTGGGACAGATGGAAAGGGCGGGCGTAACCCTGCCCCCGGTGCGGCCCCAGGCGGCGGTGGAGCTGAGGCGGGCCCGCCTCAGCGACGTGGACGCCATCTACTGGCTCATCCGCTACTGGGCGGAAAAGGGGCTGATGCTGGTGCGTAGCCACAGCCACCTCTACGAGAACATCCGGGACTTCCAGGTGCTGGAGGACGAGGACGGCCAGATCGTGGGCACCGTGGCCCTGCACGTTCTCTGGCGCGACCTGGCGGAGATCCGCGGCCTGGCGGTCCACCCCGAGCGGCAGGGGCAGGGCCTGGGGCGCTGGCTGGTCCTGGGGGCGGAGCGGGAGGCCCGCGACCTGGGCCTGCCCCGGGTCTTCGCCTGGACGCTGCAGGTGAACTTCTTCCGCTCCCTGGGCTACCAGGTGACCACCCGCGAGGCCCTGCCCCCCAAGGTGTGGAGCGAGTGCAACGCCTGCCCCTTCTATGAGAACTGCCGGGAGATCGCCGTCATCAAGCACCTTTCCCCCGGGGCCTTTGCCGGCTAGAATGGGCAGGATGGGCACCTGTAGCGACCGGGAGGCGGCATGGCGGGCGTGAAGGAACGGGCAGTCTTGGTGCTGGAGGACGGCACCGTCTACCACGGCTACGCCTTCGGGGCCCGGGGGAAGACGGTGGGGGAGGTGGTCTTCAACACCGCCCAGACCGGCTACCAGGAGATCATGACCGACCCCAGCTACCACGGGCAGATCGTGGTCATGACCTACCCCCACCAGGGCAACTACGGGGTCAACGTCTACGACATGCAGTCCAACCGCCCCTGGGTGAAGGGTTTCGTGGCCAAGGAGTTCAGCCGCATCGCCTCCAACCCCAGGGCCCAGCAGACCCTTAAGGAGTTCATGGAGTTCTACGGGGTGGTGGGGATCGAGGGGATCGACACCCGGGCCCTGGTGCGCAAGATCCGGGAAGGGGGGGTGCTGAAGGGCACCATCGCCCACGCCAGCCTCTTTGGCCCCCCGGACCACGCCTTCACCCTCGAGGAGCTGGAGGCCCTACGCCAGGAGGCCAAGGCCTGGACGGACATTGACGGGCGGGACATGACCCCCGAGGTCTCCACCCCCCTGCCCTACGCCTGGCCCACCCTGAAAAGCGGGCGGCGCATCGTGGTCATGGACTTCGGCATCAAGCACGCCATCGTGGAGAACCTGGCCGCCCAGGGGTTTGAGATCCTGGTGGTGCCCGGCAAGACCCCGGCCAGCCAGATCATGGCCCTGGAGCCCCACGGCCTTTTCATCTCCAACGGCCCTGGGGACCCCTCCATGCCCCGCTACGCCCACGAGACCATCTGGAAGCTCATGGGCCTCCTGCCCACCTTTGGCATCTGCCTGGGGCACCAGCTTCTGGCCCTGGCCGCGGGGGGGCGCACCTACAAGATGAAGTTCGGCCACCGGGGGGCCAACCACCCGGTGAAGAACCTGCAGACCGGCAAGATAGAAATCACCAGCCAGAACCATGGCTACGCGGTGGACATAGACTCCCTCAAGGAGTTCCGCCCCACCCACATCAACCTCAACGACGGCACCCTGGAGGGCATGGCCCACGTGCGCTACCCCGTCTTCTCCGTGCAGTACCACCCCGAGGCCGCCCCCGGCCCCCACGACGCCCTCTACCTCTTCCACCGCTTCCTGGAGGAGGTGGAGGCCTTCCACGGGGCCACCGGCCTCCCGGTGGAAAAGCAGCGGGCGGACCAGCACGGGGTCTAGTAGTCCATGCCTCGGATGTTCCCCTCCTCGTCCACGTCAATCCCTAAGGCCTGGGGGACCTTGGGCAGGCCGGGGAGGGTCTCAATCCCTCCCATGTAGACCACCACGAACCCCGCCCCCAGCCGGCACCGGAGGTCGGTGACCCGCACCTTAAACCCCTGGGGCCTTCCCCGGAGCTTGGGGTTGTCGGAGAGGGAGGTGGCGGCCTTGGCCATGATCACCGGCAGGGCCTCGCACCCCTCCTTCTTGGCCGCCTTGAGGGCCCGCTTGGCCTCCTCGCTCCACTCCACCCCCTCGGCCCCGTAGACCCTGGTGGCGACGGTCTCCACCTTTTCCTCCAGGGGGGCCTCGAGGGGGTAGAGGGGCCGGTAGGCGTGGGGGAGTTCCAGGGCCTCCAGGACCCGCTCCGCCAGCTCCAGCCCCCCCTCGCCCCCCTTGGCGTAGACCTCGCTCAGGGCGAAGGGGAGGCCCCGCTCCTCGGCGAAGCCCCGCACCAGGGCAAGCTCCTCCTCTGTGTCCTGGGGGAAGCGGTTCAGGGCGATCACCGGCTTGTAGCCGAAAAGCTCCACGTTCTCCACGTGCTTTTCCAGGTTGGCCAGGCCCCGCCGCACCGCCTCGAGGTCAGGCATCTCGTAGGCGTCCTGCCCCCCGTGGTAGCGGAGGGCCCGGACCGTGGCCACCACGACCACGGCCTCCGGGATGAGCCCGGTGGTCCTGGCCACCACGTTCATGAACTTCTCCATGCCCAGGTCCGTGGCAAAGCCCGCCTCCTGCACCACGTAGTCCGCCAGCCCCAGGGCCCACTGGCTGGCCCGCACGGAGTTGGTGCCGTGGGCGATGTTGCCAAAGGGCCCCATGTGCACGAAGGCGGGGTTGCCCTCCGCCGTCTGCACCAGGTTGGGCAGAAAGGCCTGCTTCAAAAGGGCGGCCATGGCCCCCACCGCCCCCAGGTCCTGGGCGTAGACCGGTTTCCCCTCGTAGGTGAAGCCCACGCGGATCTTCCCCAGACGGGCCTTCAGGTCCTTGAAGTCCCGGGAGAGGCTCATGAGGGCCATGACCTCGCTGGCCACCGTGAGCTCGAACCCTCCCTCCCGGGGCACCCCGTGGGCCTTGCCCCCCAGGCCCAGGACGATGTGCCTCAGGGCCCGGTCGTTCATGTCGATGGCCCGCTTGAGCTCAATGCGCCGGGGGTCAATCCCCAGGGCGTTTCCCTGGTGCAGGTGGTTGTCCAGGAGGGCGTTCAGGAGGTTCACCGCGCTGGTGACCGCGTGGAAGTCCCCGGTGAAGTGGAGGTTGATCTCGTGCCGGGGCTCCACCCGCGCCTGCCCCCCTCCTGTGGCCCCACCCTTGACCCCGAAAACCGGGCCCAAGGAGGGCTCCCGCAGGGCCAAGGCCGCCCTCTTGCCCAGCCGCCAGAGGGCATCCACCAGGCCGATGGCCGTGGTGGTCTTGCCCTCCCCGGCCGGGGTGGGGGTGATGGCCGTGACCAGGATGAGCCGCCCCCGGGCCCTGGGGGGTTCGCCCAGCACCTTGGCCATGTGGGGGCCGTAGGGGTAGAGCCGTTCCCTTCCTAGGCCCAGCTTGGCCGCCACCGCCTCAATGGGTAGAAGGGTTTCCTTGACGATCACGGGCTCAGCTTACCCCCTCCTCCTAGGGAGAGAAGTCCCGGTTGCCCCCGGAGAGGAGGAGGGCCAGGGTCTGGGGTAGCCCACCCCCGTGCTCCAGCACCGCCGCCAGGGGCAGGGCCCCCGTGGGCTCCACCACCTGCTTGGTGCGGGTGAAAAGGAGGCGCTCTGCCTCCAGGATGGCCCCCTCGCTCACGGTGAGGATGCCGTCCACCCGCTCCCGCAGGATGGGGAAGGTGTACCGGCCCAAGGCCAGGGTCCTCACCCCGTCGGCCCGGGTCCTGGGGGCCTCGGGCAGGCCCACGATCTCCCCCCGCTCCAGGCTCTGCCGGGCGTCGTCTGCCCCCTCAGGCTCCACCCCCAGCACCAGGGTGGCGGGGGAGAGGGCCTTCACCGCGGTGGCCACCCCGGCGATAAGCCCCCCGCCCCCCACGGGAACCAGGACCGCCTCGGGGAAGACCCCCAGCCTGGCCGCCTGGGCCAGGGCCTCGAGGCCCGCCGTCCCCTGCCCCGCCACCACCAGGGGGTCGTCAAAGGGGTGGATGAAGGCGTAGCCCGTCTCCTCCAGAAGGGCCTGGGCCACCCTTTCCCGGTTTTCCACCGTCACCCCCCGGTCGTAGACCTCGGCCCCATAGGCCCGGGTGGCGGCCTTCTTCAGGGGGCTTGCCTCCTCGGGCATGACGATCAGGGCCTTGACGCCCAGGACCTGGGCGGCGTAGGCCACCCCCTGGGCGTGGTTGCCGCTGGAGACCGCCAAAAGCCCCTTGGGGCCCTTCAGGGTCAAGGCCTTGGAAAGGGCCCCCCGGGCCTTGAAGCTCCCCGTCTTTTGCAGGTGTTCGGCCTTGAGCAGGAGGCGCTTGCCCAAAAGCCTGTCCAGGAGGCGGGAGGTGAGGAGGGGGGTGCGGTGGGTGTACGGGGCGATGCGGCGGAAGGCGGCGTAGATCTCGGCCAGTTCCATGCCCCCATCTTGCCCCGAGGGCCTGGGGTAGACACCCCCTTGCCTGGGCGCTAGAGTGGTAAGGGTATGGACTTCCTCTACACCCTGGTCATCCTCCTCTACCTCGGCGTGGCGGGGCTTTTGGTCTATCTGGTCCTGGCGCAGGAGCCCAAGCAGGGGGCGGGGGACCTCATGGGGGCCTCCGCCGACCTCTTCTCCGCCCGGGGGGTCACCGGGGGGCTTTACCGCCTCACGGTCATCCTGGGCGCGGTCTTCGCCGCCTTGGCCCTCCTCATTGGCCTGTGGCCCCGTTGACAAGAAGCGGCCCCCTCGGTACCATAGGCGTTGCCTGGGGCCGTGGCGCAGTTGGGAGCGCGCCTCAATGGCATTGAGGAGGTCAGGGGTTCGAATCCCCTCGGCTCCACCAGGTAAGCCCCCCGCAAGGGGGGCTTTCGCCTACCTTGCAGGAAGGGGTTCTCTTGGGTATAGTAAAAGACCGGTAGGCCCTCCGGGGCCAAAAGGGGAGGCCATGTTCGCGATCGTCAAGACGGGTGGCAAGCAGTACCGGGTGGAACCCGGTCTAAAGCTCCGGGTGGAGAAGCTGGAAGCGGAGCCCGGTAGCCAGGTGGAGCTTCCCGTCCTCCTCCTGGGGGGCGAGAAGACGGTGGTGGGAGCCCCGGTGGTGGAAGGGGCCAAGGTGGTGGCCGAGGTCCTGGGCCACGGCAAGGGCGAGAAGATCACCATCTCCCGCTTCAAGGCCAAGGTGCAGTACCGCCGCAAGAAGGGGCACCGCCAGCCCTACACCGAGCTCCTCATCAAGGAGATCCAGGGGTGAGCCATGGCGCATAAAAAGGGTCTGGGTTCCACCAAGAACGGCCGCGACTCTCAGGCCAAGCGCCTGGGGGTGAAGCGCTACGGGGGTCAGGTGGTGCGGGCGGGCCACATCCTGGTCCGCCAGCGGGGCACCAAGTTCAAGCCCGGGAAGAACGTGGGCATGGGCCGGGACTTCACCCTCTTCGCCCTGGTGGACGGGGTGGTGGAGTTCCAGGACAAGGGGCGTTTGGGCCGCTTTGTGAGCGTCCGCCCCTTGGCGTAAATGTTCCTTGACGTTTTGCAGATCACCGTCGCCGCCGGAAAGGGCGGCGACGGTGCCATTTCCTTCCGCCGGGAGAAGTTCGTGCCCAAAGGAGGGCCCGACGGCGGGGATGGGGGGCGGGGGGGCAGCGTCTACCTGCGGGCCAGGGGTAGCGTGGACTCCCTTTCGGAGCTCTCCAAGCGTACCTACAAGGCGGAGGATGGGGAGCACGGCAAGGGAAGCGGCCAGCATGGCCGGGCCGGGCGCGACCTTTACATTGAGGTGCCCCGGGGTACCCGGGTCTTTGACGCGGATACCGGCGAGCTCCTCGGGGACCTGACCCAGGAGGGGGAGACCCTCCTGGTGGCCCGGGGCGGGGAGGGGGGGCGGGGCAACGCCCACTTCGTCACCCCCACCCGCCAGGCCCCTCGCTTCGCCGAGGCCGGCGCGGAAGGGGAGAAAAGGCGGCTCCGCCTGGAGCTCATGCTCATCGCCGACGTGGGCCTGGTGGGCTACCCCAATGCCGGCAAAAGCAGCCTCCTGGCCGCCACCACCCGGGCCCATCCCAAGATCGCCCCCTACCCCTTCACCACCCTGAGCCCCAACCTGGGGGTGGTGGAGGTGGGGGAGGGGGAGCGCTTCACCCTGGCCGACATCCCGGGGATCATTGAGGGGGCCAGCCAGGGGAAGGGGCTGGGTCTGGAGTTCCTGCGCCACGTGGCCCGCACCCGGGTGCTCCTTTACGTGCTGGACGCCTCCCAAGACCCCCTTGCCGCTTTCAGGACCCTGCGGCAGGAGGTGGCGGCCTACGACCTCGGCCTCCTCCGGCGGCCTAGCCTCATCGCCCTCAACAAGGTGGACCTCCTTTCCCCGCAGGAGGTGAAGGCCCGGGTGGCGGAGCTGGCCCAGGAGGGGCTTCCCGTGCTGCCGGTGAGCGCCCTCACCGGGGAGGGCCTCCTTGCCCTGAAGGAGGCCCTCCTCAGTCTGGTCAAGGCCACCCCCGCCCCCGAGCTCCCCAAGCCCGCGCCTTTGGTCCAGGTCCAGGCGGGGGTGGAGGTGGTCCCAGTGGCCGAGGGGGTTTACGAGGTGCGGGCCCCCGAGGTGGAGCGCTACCTGAAGCGGCTCAAGGGGGACCTGGCCGAGGCCGCCGGCTACCTGCAGGAAGTCTTCAAGCGCCATGGGGTGGAGGCTGCCCTCAAGGCCAAAGGGGTGCGGGCCGGGGACGTGGTGCGCCTGGGCGGCACGGAGTTTGAGTACATCCCGGAGGTCTAGGGTGCGCATCGGCCTTTTTGGCGGCAGCTTTGACCCCATCCACCTGGGGCACCTCCTGGCCGCCAGCGAGGCCGCCGACCGCCTGGCCCTGGACCGGGTCCTCTTCGTGGTGGCCGCCCGCCCCCCCCACAAGACCCCCGTGGCCCCGGCGGAGGCCCGCTACGAGATGGTCCTCCTGGCCACCGCCGAGGACCGCAGGTTTTTGGCCTCCCGGCTGGAGCTGGACCGCCCCGGGCCCAGCTACACCGTGGACACCCTCCAGGAGGCCCGGGGGCTCTTCCCGGAGGACGAGCTTTTCTTCATCACCGGGGCCGACGCCTACCGGGACGTGCTCACCTGGAAGGAGGGGCACCGCCTGCCGGAGCTGGCCACCCTGGTGGCCGTGGCCCGCCCGGGGTATGACCTTTCGGTGATGCCCGTTCCGGTGGTGCCCCTCCACGTTCCCGAGGTGGGCATCTCCAGCACGGAGATCCGCCGGCGGATACGGGAGGGGAGGAGCGTGCGCTATTGGCTACCCCGGTCCGTGGAGGTGTACCTTGAAAAACACGCCCTCTACCGCTGAGCTGTTGCAGAAGGTGCAGGCCCTGGTGCGCCCGGAGCGGCTGGCCCACATCCTGCGGGTGGCCGAGCTGGCCCGGGAGATTGCCCGCAACAACGGGCTGGATGGGGAGAAGGCCTATCTGGCAGGGCTACTGCACGATGCCGCCCGGGACCTGCCCGAGGCGGAGCTCCGCCGGCTGGCTCCCCCGGAGAACCCGGTGGAGGAGGCCCATCCCCTCTCCCTCCACGGCCGGGCGGCCCGGGCCTTGGCCCGGGAGTGGGGGGTTGCGGACGAGGCGGTGCTGGAGGCCATTGAGGGCCATGTCTACGGGGTTGACCCCAGTAATGGCCTGGGCATGGCCCTCTATATCGCCGACATCTCCGAGCCGGGCCGGGGGGTGAACGGGGAGATCCGGGAGCTGGCCCTGGCGGGAAGGCTGGCCGAGGCCTACCGCAAGGCGGTGCGCAACAAAGTGGAGTACCTCACCGCCAAGGGGGTTCCCGTGCACCCCAAGACCCTGGCCGTGTACCATAGCCTGAATGCGCCCTAGGCTTTCCTTTCTCCTCCTGGCCCTGGCCCTTTTCGCCCTGGGGGGGGTGCTCTCCCTACCCCGGCCCCCTAAGGAGGAGGCGGTGCGCCCCAAGCGGGTAGGGATCCTCCCTGAGCTTGGGGTGGTGGTGGCCGCCCGGGACATTGAGTACTGCGGCTACCACACCCCCTGCGGCCCGGGAAGCCGCACGGACACCGTCTTCTACCTGCGCCTTAGGGGGCAGGAGGTGCGGGCGGTGGCCCTTCCCCGGGACCTCTATAGCCCGGTGGTGGGGGGCAAGATCAACGCCGCCTACGGCCGGGGAGGGGCGGAGCTCCTCAAGCGGGCGGTGGAGGAGGCCACGGGGCTTCTGGCCGAGCGCCACCTGGTCCTCACCCTACAGAGCGTGGCCCGGGTCATTGACGCGGTGGGCGGGGTGGAGGTCTACCTGGACAGGCCCATGCGCTACACCGACCGGGCGGCCAAGCTCTTCATTGACTTCCCCGCGGGCCGCCTCCACCTGAACGGGGAGGATGCCGTGAAGTACATGCGCTTCCGCCACGATGCCCTGGGGGACTACGCCCGCCTGGACCGCATCAAGGGGGTGCTGACCCAGGTGCTCAAGAAGGCCCAGGACCCCCGCACCTGGCCCGCCCTCACCGGGGCCCTGCGGGAGGGGTGGCGGGAGCTGGACACCGACCTTTCCCTGGAGGAGGTCCTGGCCCAACTCCCCGCCGTGCGGGGCCTTAAGCTCTCCCTGGCCACCCTGCCCACCCGGGAGGGGCCGGGCACCTTCCTCTACGTGGACGAAGGGGCCCGCCAGGGGTTCTTGGCGGCCTTCTTCGGGGCTAACCCTCCTGCTTTGCCCCCCCAGGTGTCCGTGCGCCTGCGGGGGGAGCCAAGCCTCCTCCGCTGGGGCCAGGCCCTCCTGGTCCGCGAGGGCATAGAGGTGGTCCTGGAGGAGGCCCAGGTGGTGCGAAGCGCCGTTTACACCCAGGACCCCGTGGCCGGGGCCTACCTGGCGGACCTCTTTCACCTGCCCCTCCTTTCCCCCCACCTCCCGGTGGCGGGAGCGGTGGTGGAGCTGGGCCAGGACCTGCTACAATGAGGCCAGATGGTGAAGACCAAGGAGGCGGTGGAGCTGGTCGGAAGGATCAAGGATCTCCTCTGGGAAAAAAAGGCGGAAAAGGTGGTGGCCCTGGACCTCAGGGCGGTCTCCGAGAGCCTGGACTACTTCGTGGTGGCCAGCGCCACCAGCACCCCCCACCTCCAGGCCCTGGAGCGCCACCTGCAGGAAAAACTGGAGGAGGAAGGCCTCCGCCCCCGGCCCACGGAGGGGCAGAGCCCCCGCTGGGTGGTGCTGGACTATGGGGAGGTGGTGGTCCACCTCATGACCCCGGAGGCCCGGGAATACTACGACCTCGAGGGCTTCTGGGCGGACGCCGAGCGCCTCTAAGGAATAGGCGGGGCTCAGGCTAGGCCGGCGTAGACCTCTTCCAGGTCCAGTGTTCCCCCTAAGCAGGGAAGGGGCACCAGGCCTTGGGTGAACCGCCGCCAGCTAAAGCCCTCCCCTTCCCGGAAGTAGCCCTCCAGACCTTTCCTCTCGGGGTCCAGGAGAAGGTACCCCTGTAGGCTGGCCAGACCCAGATAGGCCCGCATCTTCTCCCAGCGGTCCTGGGCTTCCGTGGAGGGGGAGAGGACCTCTATCACCAGGCAGGGGTTTTCCTCGTAGGAGGGATTTTGCCCCGGGGGGGCACAGACCACCATGAGGTCCGGATAGTACACGGTATCCGGAGCCACTTTGAGCTTGAAGGTTTCCGCATGGACCCGGCACCCCCTGGCCAAGGCCAGGGGGAAGAGGGCCGCCCCCAGGGCAGTGACCAGGAGGTTGTGCTGCCGGCTGGCCCCGGCCATGGCCCGGGGAAAGCCCCGCACCAGCTCGCGCCGGACAGGGCTTTGGGCCTCCTCCTCCAGGTACCGGCTCAAGGGAAGGGGGTGCAGGACCTCCGCCGGCTCTGCCACCCCTTCATTTTACCCGTGGCGGGGCCAGGGGCCCCATGATGAAGCGCTGGAAGGCCAGGTAGAACCCCAGGTAGACCAGAAGCTGGAACCAGAAGCTCTGGGCCACCCCCAAGCCCAGGGCCCCGGCCAGGAGGATTAGGGCCACCGCCCCCATCATCACCAAGGTGGTGCGCAAAAAGACCCCGGGGAAGTACCGGAGGGCCTCGCGGAAGGTTTTGGGGCGCCTTTCCTCCCACTCCTTCAGGGCCTTCTTCTTGAGCTTCTCCTCGCGTTTTTTCTTCCCCACGGGGAAAGTATACTGGGCCTCGTGAAGGTGGTCCGTACCGTGGCTGACCTGAGGGCCCTCCTTCCCCGGGAAGGGGTGGGGTTCGTGCCCACCATGGGGTACCTGCACCGGGGGCACCTGAGCCTGGTGGAGCGGGCCCGGCGGGAAAACCCCTTCGTGGTGGTCTCCATCTTCGTGAATCCCTTGCAGTTTGGTCCCGGGGAGGACTACCACCGCTACCCCCGGGACCTGGAGCGGGACCAGGCCCTGCTGGGGGAGGCGGGGGTGGACCTCCTCTTTGCCCCCAGCGTGGAGGAGATGTACCCCAGGGGCTTTGCCAGCCGGGTCCTGGTGGAAGGCCCCCTCACCACCCTTTGGGAAGGGGAGGTGCGCCCCGGCCACTTCCAGGGGGTGGCCACGGTGGTGGCCCGGCTTTTCCTCCTGGTCCGTCCCGAGCGGGCCTACTTCGGAGAGAAGGACTACCAGCAACTCCTCGTCATCCGCAAGATGGTGCGGGACCTGGGCTTTCCCCTGGAGGTGGTGGGGGTGCCCACGGTGCGGGAGGAGGACGGCCTGGCCCTTTCCAGCCGCAACGTCTACCTTTCCCCCGAGACCCGCAGGAAAGCCACGGTCCTCTACCAGGCCCTCTTGGCCATGAAGGAGGCCGCCCGGATGGGCAAGGGGGTGGGGGAGGCTTTGGCAGAGGGGGAACGGGTGCTGGCCCAGGTGCCGGAGTTCCGCCCGGACTATCTGGCCATCGTGCACCCGGAGACCCTACTTCCCCTTTCCCGCTGGGTGCCGGGGGCCCGGGGCATTGTGGCCGGGCGTTTCCCCGAGGTGCGCCTCATTGACAACCTGGAGGTTTACCCGTGAGCGAGGCCTTTGCCCAGGAAGGGAAGCAGAGCCTTTTGGAGATGTTCAAGGCCATGGTCCAGGCCCGGGCCTCGGACATCCACCTGCAGGCGGGGGCTCCCCCGGTGATCCGGGTGGACGGGAAGCTCCGTCCCTTCGGCAACCGCCCCCTTACCCCCAAGGACCTCGAGGCCATCGTCCGGGCCCTCCTCACCCCGGAGCAGGCGGAGGAGCTGGAGTACCGCAAGGAGATGGACTTCGCCTACACCATCCCTGGGGTGGCCCGCTTCCGTTGCAACCTCCTGAGGCAACGGGGGAGCTTTGGCCTGGTCATGCGGGTGGTGGCCGAGGTGATCCCCAGCTTTGAGGCCCTGGGCCTTCCCCGGGAGGTCCTGGAGGGCCTGGCGGCCAAAGAGCGGGGGCTCATCCTGGTGACGGGGCCCACGGGAAGCGGCAAGAGCACCACCCTGGCGGCCATCATCGACCACATCAACCTGCACTACGCCAAGAACATCATCACCATTGAGGACCCCATAGAGTTTCTGCACAAGCACAAGAAGAGCCTGGTGGTGCAGCGGGAGGTGGGGCTGGACACGGACAGCTTCTACTCCGGGGTCAAGTACGCCATGCGCCAGGACCCCGATGTGATCCTCATCGGGGAGATGCGGGACAAGGAGACGGTGGAGGCCGCCCTCATGGCCGCCCAGACCGGGCACCTGGTCCTTTCCACCCTGCACACCCTGGACGCCTGGCGCACCATCAACCGCATCATTGAGTTTTTCCCCCTCCATGAGCACCAGCAGGTGCGCATCCTCCTGGCGGAGTCCCTCCTCGGCATCCTCTCCCAGCGCCTCCTGCCCCGGGCGGACGGGGCGGGGCGGGTCTTGGCCCTGGAGGTCCTCATCGCCACCCCCTACGTGCGGGAGCTCATCAAGGACGAGGACAAGACCCCCCAGATCAAGGAGGCCATGATGGAGGGGGCCATCCACGGCATGCGCACCTTTGACCAGCACCTGGTGGAGCTCTACACCCAGGGGCTCATCTCCCTGGAGGACGCCCTCTCCGCGGCCACCAGCCCCCACGAGTTCCGCCTCCTCCTCACCAAGGCCACGGGCCAGGCCTACTGAGGCCATTTTCCACGCTTCCATAAGCGCAGGGGTATAATCTCCGCGGGAGGCAGTTATGCTGGTTACCGGTCTAGAGATCCTGAAGAAAGCGCGGGCCGAAGGCTACGGGGTGGGAGCCTTCAACACCAACAACATGGAGTTCACCCAGGCCATCCTCGAGGCCGCGGAGGAGGCCAGGAGCCCGGTCATCCTGGCCCTTTCCGAGGGGGCCATGAAGTACGGGGGCCGGGCCCTGACCCGCATGGCGGTGGAGCTGGCCAAGGAGGTGCGCGTGCCCGTGGCCATCCACCTGGACCACGGCTCCAGCTACGAAAGCGTGCTGAAGGCCCTCCGGGAGGGCTTTACCAGCGTCATGATCGACAAGTCCCACGAGGACTTTGAGACCAACGTGCGGGAGACCCGGCGGGTGGTGGAGGCGGCCCACGCCCTGGGGGTCACGGTGGAGGCGGAGCTGGGGCGCCTGGCGGGGATTGAGGAGCACGTGGCCGTGGACGAGAAGGACGCCCTGCTCACCAACCCCGAGGAGGCCCGCATCTTCATGGAGCGCACCGGGGCCGACTACCTGGCGGTGGCCATCGGCACCAGCCACGGGGCCTACAAGGGCAAGGGGCGGCCCTTCATCGACTTTCCCCGCCTGGAGCGGATCGCCGCCCTGGTCCCCGCCCCCCTGGTCCTGCACGGGGCCAGCTCCGTGCCCCCGGAGCTCATTGAGCGCTTCCGGGCCGCCGGGGGCCAGATCGGGGAGGCGGCGGGCATCCACCCCGAGGACATCCAGCGGGCCATCGCCCTGGGGGTGGCCAAGATCAACACGGACACCGACCTGCGCCTGGCCTTCACCGCCCTCATCCGGGAAGGCCTGAACGCCAACCCCAAGGAGTTTGACCCCCGCAAGTACCTGGGGCCGGCCCGGGAGGCGGTGAAGGGGGTGGTCAAGAGCCGCATGGAGCTCTTCGGCTCCGTGGGCAAGGCCTAACCCTTTATCGGGGCCTGGGGGAAGGTGAAGAGACCTCCCCCAGCCTTTTTTCTAAGGGGCCGAGCCCAGGTGGAGGGAAGGTCTGTTGGCGTAGCATGGGCCCATGAACCCCGTGCTCTTCATCCGGGAAAAGCGGGAGGGCCTCAAGCACCGCAGGGAGGACCTGGAGGCCTTCCTCCTGGGCTACCTGCGGGAGGAGGTACCCGACTACCAGGTGGCCGCCTGGCTCATGGCCGCCTTCCTGAGGGGCCTGGACGCGGAGGAGACCCTCTGGCTCACGGAGGTCATGGCCCACTCCGGGCGGGTGCTGGACCTGTCGGACCTGCCCCACCCCGTGGACAAGCACTCCTCCGGGGGCGTGGGGGACAAGGTGAGCCTGGTGGTGGGGCCCATCCTGGCCGCCAGCGGCTGCACCTTCGCCAAGATGTCCGGCCGGGGCCTGGCCCACACCGGGGGGACCATTGACAAGCTGGAGTCGGTTCCGGGCTGGCGGGGGGAGATGACGGAGGCGGAGTTCCTGGACCGGGCCCGGCGCATCGGTCTGGTGATCGCCGCCCAAAGCCCGGACCTCGCCCCCCTGGACGGGAAGCTCTATGCCCTGCGGGACGTGACCGCCACCGTGGAAAGCCTCCCCCTCATCGCCAGCTCCATCATGAGCAAGAAGCTGGCGGCTGGGGCAAGGAGCATCGTGCTGGACGTGAAGGTGGGCCAGGGGGCCTTCATGAAGACCCTGGAGGAGGCGCGCCTGTTGGCCCAGACCATGGTGGGTATCGGCCAGGGGGCGGGCCGGCGGGTGCGGGCGGTCCTCACCAGCATGGAGGCCCCCTTGGGCCGGGCGGTGGGGAACGCCATAGAGGTGCGGGAGGCCATCGCCGCCCTGAAGGGGGAAGGCCCCCAGGACCTCCTGGAGGTGGCCCTGGCCCTGGCCGAGGAGGCTCTCAGGCTGGAGGAGCTTCCCCCGGAGCGGGCCCGGCAGGCCCTGGAGAGCGGGGCCGCTCTGGAGAAGTTCCGCACCTTCCTGGAAGCCCAAGGGGGGGACGGCAGGGTGGTGGAGGACCCCTCCCGCCTGCCCCTGGCCGAGGAATACCCCCTTCTGGCCCAGGAAGAGGGGGTGGTGCAGGCCGTGGACGCCTACCGGGTGGGCCTGGCGGTCCTGGCCCTGGGGGGCGGGCGCCGGAAGAAGGGGGAGGCCATTGACCACGGGGTGGGGGTCTACCTCCTGCGGAAGCCGGGGGAAAGGGTGGCCCCCGGGGAGCCCCTGGCCCTCCTCTACCACCGGGGTCGGGGGCTGGCCGAGGCCCTGGCCCACCTCCAGGCGGCCTTCCGCCTGGGCGAGGCCTTCCGCCCCGTTCCCCTGGTCCTGGAGGTGGTCTAGGGGCTTGGGGGGTTGCCCCCTTTTCCTCCCCTGGTATACTCCTCGGGGATGAAAAGGCGGCCTACCCGTTACACCCTTCTCCTGGCCAGAAGCGGCGGGGGGAGCCGGGCGGTCTCCCTGCCGGGCTGGGCCCTAGGCCTCCTCCTGGCCCTTTTGGTCCTCTGGACGGGGGCTAACCTCTACTTCTGGCACAAGGGGCGGGAGGCCAGGGCCCTGGAGCTTCGCCTGCAGACCCTGGCCCAGGAGGCCCGCCGGCTCTCCCTGGCCCTCGAGGCGGAGCGGGCCAAAAACGGGGCCCTCTCCCAGGAGGCCGAGCGCACCAAGAGGGAACTCGAGGCCATCAAGAAGGCCATGGACGAGCTCCGCCGCCGGGCCGGGCTTTCCCCCATCAACGCCCTGCCCGTGCGCTACCAGGAGGGAGGGCAGGGGGGTGGGGCCCTGGAGGGGTGGGCCGAGGTGCGGGCGGAGGTGCTGGACCTCAAGAACCAGCTCAGGGAGCTGGTTCCCGCTCTGGAGCGCACCCTGGAGGTGGAGCAGAGCCGCCCCCTGGGCCTGCCCCTCAGGGCCTACGAGGGGGTCACCTCCTTCTTCGGCCTGCGCAAAAACCCCTTTGGCCGGGGGATGGAGTTCCACGACGGCCTGGACTTCTCCGCTCCCTACGGGGCCCCGGTCTACGCCACGGGGAGCGGGGTGGTGGCCCGGGCGGGCTGGATGGGGGCCTACGGCCTCGCGGTCCTCCTGGACCATGCGGAGGGGTACCAAAGCCTCTATGGCCACCTCTCCCGCCTGGCCGTGCGTCCAGGAGAGCGGGTGGAGCGGGGGCAGGTGCTGGGCTACGTGGGCTCCACCGGCCGCTCCACCGGGCCCCACCTGCACTACGGCGTCTACCGCTACGGCACCCCCCTGGACCCCAGGCCTTACCTTTCCCCCACCTGGGCGGGCCGGTAAAATGGGGCGGATGTTTGCCAAGAGGCAAGGGAGTGCCCTCACCTACCTGGGGCCCGAGACCGAGGTCTTGGGGGACCTGAAGGCCAAGGGCCAGGTGCGCATAGACGGGCTGGTGCGGGGTTCGGTGTACGTGGAGGGGGAGCTGGAGATCGGCCGCACCGGCCGGGTGGAGGGGGAGCGCATAGAGGCCGGGGTGATCCAGGTGCACGGGGAGGTCAAGGCGGACGTCTACGGGGGCCGGGTCTCCCTTTCCAAGACTGCCCGCCTTACGGGCACGGTCCGGGCCCAGGCCCTGGACGTGGAGGCGGGGGCGGTCTTCATCGGCCAGATCCTGGCGGGGGAGACCCGGGCCCTCGAGGCCCCCAAGGAGGCGTAGCGTGGCCCTGGAGCGGCTTTTCCGGAGGAAGCGGCCCAGCGGGGAGAACCGCGACGTCCCCGAGCTCTGGACCAAGTGCGAGGGGTGCGGGGCCAGCCTCTACAAGAAGGAGCTGCGGGAAAACCTCCTGGTCTGCCCCAAGTGCGGCCACCACCACCGCCTGCCCGCTTCCGAGCGGGTGGCCATGCTGGCCGATCCCGGCACCTTCCAGGAGACCACCCGCCTGGCCCCCCTGGACCCTTTGGGCTTCGTGGACACCAAGCCCTACGCCGAGCGCCTCAGGGCCTACCAGGGAGAGACGGGCCGTAAGGACGCCATCCTGGGGGGCACCTGCGCCATCGGGGGGGTGCCGGCCGTCCTCCTGGTCATGGACTACGCCTTCGCCGGGGGGTCCATGGGGAGCGTGGTGGGGGAGGAGATCGCCCGGGGGGCGGAGAAGGCGGCGGCGGAGGGGAGGGCCCTCGTCATCGTGGCCGCCTCCGGGGGGGCGAGGATGCAGGAGGCGGCCCTTTCCCTCATGCAGATGGCCAAAACGGTGATGAGCCTGGACCGCCTGTGGGAGCGGCGCCTGCCCTACGTGTCCATCCTCACCGACCCCACCACCGGGGGGGTCACCGCCAGCTTCGCCGCCTTGGCCGATGTGATCTTCGCCGAGCCCGGGGCCCTGATCGGCTTTGCCGGCCCTCGGGTCATCCGCCAGACCATCCGCCAGGAGCTTCCTGAAGGCTTCCAGCGGGCGGAGTTTTTGCTGAAGCACGGCATGGTGGACCGGGTCACGGACCGCCGCAAGCTGAAGGCCGAGGTGGTCCGGGTCCTCCGCCACCTGCACCCGGGAGTCCCCTATGCCCCTGGAGTTTGAAAAGCCCATCCTGGAGCTGGAAAAGCGCATACAGGAGCTGAAGGAGACCGCCAAGGCCACGGGGGTGGACCTCGAGGCGGAGGTCCGCCTGCTGGAGGAACGCCTGGCCCGCCTCAAAGGGGAGATCTACGGCAACCTCACCCCCTGGCAACGGGTACAGCTGGCCCGGGCCCAGGGGCGGCCCACCACCCTGGATGTCCTGGAGAAGGCCTTCCAGGACTTTTTGGAACTCCACGGGGACCGGGCCTTCGCCGATGACCCCGCCATCGTGGGGGGGCTTGCCTACCTCGAGGGCCAGAAGGTGGTGGTGGTGGGCCACCAGAAGGGCCGGGACACCAAGGAGAACCTCCAGCGCAACTTCGGCATGCCCCACCCCGAGGGGTACCGCAAGGCCATGCGCCTCATGGACCTGGCGGACCGCTTCGGCTACCCCTTTCTGGCCTTCATCGACACCCCCGGGGCCTACCCCGGGGTCTCCGCCGAGGAGCGGGGCCAGGCCTGGGTCATCGCCCAGAGCATCCAGCGCATGAGCCGGCTTAGGGTGCCGACCATCGCCCTCATCCTGGGGGAGGGGGGGAGCGGGGGGGCCTTGGCCATCGGGGTGGCCAACCGGGTCCTCATCCTGGAGAACGCCTGGTACTCCGTGATCAGCCCCGAGTCCTGTGCGGCCATCCTCTGGCGCGACGCCAAGGAGGCCCCCAAGGCCGCCGAGGCCCTGAAGCTCACGGCCCAGGACCTCCTGGCCCAGGGGGTGGTGGACGCCATCGTCCCCGAGCCCGAGGGAGGGGCCCACAAGGACCCCGAGGGGGCCATCCGGAACATCAAGGAGGCCCTCCTAAAGACCCTGGAGGAGCTTAAGGGCCTCTCCCCCGAGGCCCTTTACCAGGACCGCTACCGCCGCTTCCGCGCCCTGGGGGCCTACGCCGAGTCTTAAGGGGCCTTGGCCTCCTTCCCTCAGGGTTTTCACAGGAAACCTTTAGCCTGAGGGTGGAGGTGAGGGATATGCGCAAGCTTCTCCTGGCAGCCTGGGTCCTAGGGATGGCCCTGGCCCAGCAGATCAGCCCCCAGGGGATCATCGTCAACCCGGTGCCCACCGACCTGCAGGTGCGGGTCTGGGTGGACAAGGACCCCGGTAAGCGGGGCCAGGCGGTCTACCAGGTGGGCGAGCCCATCTACATCTACGTGAACGTCAACCAGGACGCCTACGTCTACCTCTTCAACATCAACGCGGACGGGCGCATTGACCCCATCCTGCCCAACGCCTTTGAACGGGACAACTTCCTCAGGGCGGGGGAGACCCGGCGCTTTCCCCCGGAGGGGGGGCGCTACCGCTACACCGTCACTGGTCCCGAAGGGGAGGACCGGGTGCTGGCGGTGGCCAGCAAGCGGCCCCTTTCCCTGCAAGAGATCCTGGACGTGGAAAGGAGCCAGGTGCGGGTGCAGGGGGCCGAGGGGCTGGCCCGGGCGCTTTCCATCGTGATTGAGCCCCTGCCCCCCCGGGACTGGGTGACGGATGTGGCCCGCTACGTTGTAGGCCGGGTCCCCACCCCGGCCACCGCCACCCTGGTGGTGGACTCGAGGCCCACAGGGGCCGAGGTCTACCTGGACGGCCGCCTCCAGGGCCGCACCCCCCTGACCCTCACGGTGAACCCCGGGCGGCAGGAGGTGGAGCTCCGGCTTTCCGGCTACCAGTCCTACCGGGTGGTGGTGAACCCCAGGCCTGGGGAGCGGGTGCAGGTTTTCGCCCAGCTGGTGCCCGAGCCCAGGCAGGGGACCTTGGCCATCACCTCTACCCCCTCGGGGGCCGAGGTTTACCTGGATGGGGCTCTAAGGGGCCGCACCCCTCTTTCCCTTAGCCTCCCCGAGGGGCGGTATGGGGTGGAGCTTCGGCTTGTGGGCTACGAGCCCTACCGGGCCACGGTGCAGGTGCGCCCGGGGGAGACCGCCCGGCTGGACGTGCGCCTCACCCCCGTGCCCCGCACCGGCACCCTCCTCCTGGAGACGAGCCCGGCAGGGGCCGAGGTCTACCTGGAGGGCCGCCTCCAGGGCCGCACCCCCCTGCGCCTCACCCTGGAGGAGGGGACCTATCGGGTGGAGTACCGCCTCCCGGGCTACGAGCCCTACGGGGCCACGGTGCGGGTGGAGCGGGGCCGGGAGACCCGGCTGGCCGCCACCTTGAGGCCCATCCGCACCGGGGAGCTGGTCCTCGAGGCCCGGCCTGAGGGCGCCGAGGTCTACGTGGACGGGCGCGCCGTGGGGCGGGCCCCTCTCCGGCTCACCCTGGAGGCCGGCCTGCACGAGGTGCGCGTGGTAGCCCCGGGGTACAGCGAGTACCGGGCCCAGGTGGAGGTGCGCCCCGGGGAGAGCCTGCGCCTCTTTGTGGAGCTTGTGCCCTTGCGGGCGGTCCTGGAGCTTTACCTGAACGTGGAGGCCCGGGTCTTCCTGAACGGGGAGGAGGTGGGCCTGGCCCGGGGTGGGTACCTGCGCCTGGAGGCCCCCCTGGGCGAGCACGAGCTCACCCTGGTGGCCCCCGGCTACCGCACCCTGGTGCAGACCCTGCGCCTTAGCGGCAACCAGGTCCTGCGGCTGGAGCTAAGGCGGCTTTAGCCCAAGGCCCGGCTGGGCGCCCCGACTCCGGGGCGCCTAGGCTGTTTCCCGCCGCCAGGCCAGGTAGGAGAAGAGCAAGAGGTACAGGCTCCCCAGGAGGAGGGCGGCCAGCCAGAGCCAAAGCCCCACCCCCTGGCCCCCCGCAAGGGCCACCCCCCAGGCCAGAAGCCCCAGGAGGAGAAAGACCCACCCTGCCCGGCGGTGGGTGGCCTGCCAGACCCGGGGGCTTTCCAGGGTCCAGGGGGTGCGCACCCCCGCGAAGTAGTTGGCGGGGAGGCGGGGCAGGAGGAGGCCCAGGACCAGGAAGACCAGGCCCACGCCCAGGAGCACCGCCCGGCCCACGGGGAAGGGCTCGCCCTGCACCTGGCGCCAGGCGGCGTAGAGGAAGATGGCCTGCAGGAGGGCGAAGGTGAGGACCACCCCCCCGGTGAGCCAGGGCCAGACCCGGGGGGCCTCCCTCAGCTTGGGGTCCAGCCGGGGGGCCAGGGCCAGGAGGGAGTAGAGGAGGGTGAGCACCAGGGGCAGGAGGAAGACCTCGGCCCGGCTCCCGTAGCGGTCGGCTACCCCCTGGGCGTTCCAGTGGACGGGGATCCTTTCTGGCAGGTGCCCGTAGGCCCAGAGGGTGAGGGCCCAGGTGAGGAGGAGGCCCAGGGGGGCAAGCCACTTGGTCATGCCCTCAGTCTAGTCCCTTAGCATGGGGGGCATGGAGGCCATCGTCTTGGCGGGGGGAGAGGAGGCTTGGGCAAAGCGCTACGGGGTGCGGAGCAAGGCCCTGGTGCCCTACCGGGGTAGGCCCCTGGCGGAGTGGGTCCTTGCGGCCTTAGAGGGGGCAGGGCTTTCCGTGGTCTACGTGGGGGAGAACCCGGGGCTTTCCCCGGCGCCCAGGCTCACCCTCCCCGACCAGGGGAGCCTGCTGGCCAACCTGGAAGCGGCCTTGGCCCACGTGGAGGGCCGGGTCCTGGTGGCCACCGCCGACATCCCCCACCTCACCCCGGAGGCGGTGCGCTTTGTGCTGGAACAGGCCCCCCGGGCGGCCCTGGTCTACCCCATCGTGCCCAAGGAGCGGGTGGAGGCCCGCTTTCCCGGGAACCGGCGCACCTACGCCCGGCTCAAGGAGGGCACCTTCACCGGGGGGAACCTCCTCCTCTTGGACAAGGCCCTCTTCTTCCAGGCCCTTCCCCTGGCCAGGCGGGTGGTGGCCCTGCGCAAAAACCCCCTGGCCCTGGCCCGCCTCATCGGCCTGGACGTGCTCTTCAAGCTCCTTCTGGGGCGGCTTTCCCTGGCGGAGGTGGAGGCCCGGGCCCAGCGGCTCCTTGGGGTGGAAGCCCGGGCCCTCCTCACCCCTTACCCCGAGGTGGGGGTGGACGTGGACCGGGAGGCGGACCTGGTAAGCTAAGCCCATGCGCACGGTGAAGGAGCTTCGTCTGGCCGGGCTTTTCGCCTACCTGGCCGCCCTGGTGCTGGGGCTACTCTTCTCCTACCTGGTGCACGCCCTTCTGGGGGGGACGGGCCGGCTGGGGTGGGGGAGTTTTAACTTCGTCGGCCTCCTGGAGGGGCTCGGCTTCCTCTTTTTCTTCACCTTCACCCTGTACCTGGCCAAGAAGGCGGTGCGGGTACCCTGCACCACCCTGCTCACCGCGGGCCTCCTCTGGCCCACCCCGGCCCACCGCCTGGCCCGCCCCCTGCCCCGGGTGGAGGGCCTCGAGGCCTACGAGGGCCGGGGGGTGGCCCTTTTGGTGCAGGAGGGGCGGCCTTTGGGGGTCCTGGGCCTGGCCGACCACATCCTCTCCCTGGAGGAGGTGCCCAGCGTGGAAGGAGAGGTAGCCGTGAGCGAGCTTTACCCCCTTTTCCTGCGCCAGCCCCTGGTCCTGGTGGTCCGGGGGGAGGAGGTGCTGGGGGGCATTTCCCGCGAGGCCTTCTTCCGCCACGTGGGCAGTTGAGGCCCACCCCGTTGACAGGGGGCGTCCTGGCCTAAAATAGGGGGGAGCGGTAGCTCGGGAGGTGAAGGATGCCGCACGTGATCTGTGAGCCCTGCATCGGCGTAAAGGACCAGTCCTGCGTGGAGGTCTGCCCCGTGGAGTGCATCTACGACGGGGGGGACCAGTTCTACATCCACCCCGAGGAGTGCATTGACTGCGGTGCCTGCGTGCCCGCCTGCCCGGTGAACGCCATCTTCCCCGAGGAGGACGTTCCCGAGCAGTGGAAGTCCTACATCGAGAAGAACCGCAAGCTGGCTGGGCTAGGCTAGGTCTACCTTTAGGCTCTTGCACTGTCCCCCGGTGAGAGCCGGGGGCTTTTTTGGTTAGAGGCTGTCGTAAAAGTCCTCCACGGCCAGCTACGCGGCCCTAGCCAGCCGCTTCACCAACAAGCGTAGCATGCCCAGATACACCCAGGCCTCGCTCACCCGAGGGTTAGCTTCGTAGTCCTTGGCAAGCCGCCGATTCCGCCCAAGCCAGGCGAAGGTCCGCTCCACCACCCACCGCTTGGGCAAGGGCTTGAACCCCCTCTCCCGCGGAAGCTCCGGCGCCTCCTCCCCCTCCCGCACCCAGACCCCACGCACCCCCGCGT
>NZ_AQWU01000042.1 GCF_000376265.1 Thermus igniterrae ATCC 700962 | reverse complement strand
ACCTTTGGGAGCGGAAGCCTTGGACGGCCATGGCGCGGGCGCTTTTGGAGCTCATCGCCTACGGCCTTAGGGTTCTTCTCTCCCTTCTCCCGCCCCCTCCGGGGTACAAGGCAATTTACTAGGCAAGCCCAGGGGAGTGAGGACCCAAGACCCCCTCTCCCGGGTCATCTTGACGGGAAAGCTTCCTCTCGCTAAGCTAAGCTTTGCGTGCGGGGGCGATTAGCTCAGCTGGTCAGAGCGCACGCCTGATAAGCGTGAGGTCGGTGGTTCAAGTCCACCATCGCCCACCACGATGAAGACGCAAAGCTTCCCCCCTCGGTAGCGAGGGGGGAAGTGCTTTAGGGGGCTATTTGGAGGGCCATTTGCTCAGGCTAGGGGCCTGTTTCCAGAGCTTTTTAGGAGGTCTTCCAAGTCTATTACATAACCCCGGCGCTCCTCTTCCAGGAGATGGCGGTAAATGCCCAAGGTGATGTTGGGGTTTGCGTGGCCCAGGCGCTCACTCACCACCTCCAGGGGGATGCCTCGGGAGAGGGCCAGGGAGGCCCAGGTGTGTCGGAGGTCGTGCACCCGCACCCGACCCAGGCCTGCCTTCTCTGCCAGGCGGCGGAGATAGTGGTTGAAGGCATCCGGGTCATAAGGTTTTCCACCGCCGAAGAGGAAGAGCTCCCAAAGCTCCTCCGGGGTTAGGCGCTCCAGAAGCTTCTGG
This sequence comes from Thermus igniterrae ATCC 700962, assembly GCF_000376265.1. Taxonomy (GTDB): domain Bacteria; phylum Deinococcota; class Deinococci; order Deinococcales; family Thermaceae; genus Thermus; species Thermus igniterrae. The sequence continues at coordinate 22,646 of NZ_AQWU01000042.1, read as the reverse complement.
CGGCGCTCCTGCAAGCGCAGGAGTAGTCCCCGGGGTAAGGGGACTTTTCTACGGGCATGCCTGGTCTTGGGAGCGCTGAAAGTTCCCTTGCCCTCTACTTTGGTCCATGAACGCCATACCGTCAGTTCTCCTCGGGTGAAATCGATGTCCCGCCATTGCAGGGCAAGAGCCTCCCCCCGGCGTAGCCCCGTTGCCAGCATAAGGCGGAGGAGGAGGGCCATATCGGGGCTTTTGGACCGCTCCGCCTCCTCCAGGAGGCGGGCCACCTCGTGGGGCTCCAGAGCCCGGGCGGCTTTCTCCCCCTGGGATAGGCGTAGGCTCACCGCCTCTGCGGGGTTGCGGGCCACCAGCTCTAGGCGGAGTGCCTCGCGGAAGAGGGCCTTTAGGCGCATGAGGACTTTGCCGACCGTTCTGGCCGAGTACCCCTGCTCCATGACCCTGTCTAGCACCCCGCGAATGTGGGCAGGGCGTACCTCCTGCAAGCGCATGCGGCCTAAGGGATCATGGGCAAAAGGGTCTTTGAGGGAGGGCATAGCGCGCATGAGTTCTTCTTTGGCGAGGCGGAGAGAGTTTGGTCGCAAGCCCTCCCGCTCCAGGCGCTTCAGGTACTCCAGGGCAAACTCGCGGGTACTCTGCTTGGAGGGTTCGGCCAGGAGGCCCTTGGATTTCTGGTCTACCAGCTCGGCTAAGAGCTTTTCCGCCTCGCGGCGGCTATTGGCGTAGCGCTTCGCCTTGAGGAGCTTGCCCGTAGCGGGATCAACCCACTTGAGCTCGGCCACCCATTTGCTCTTGGTGGCGTCGTAATAGGTGGAGCCTCCTCCTTTACCGCGTGCCATGCTTTCCTCCCGTCGCTTCTGGCAAAGGCAAAGCCTTTCCCATAGTTGGCTACATCCTACCTAGCGGGGCTATAATCCTTGCTCCTTTAGATGGACTGTCTTCCTAAGAGGGGGGAGGTTATTCGAAAAGTGCGTTTGGGGGATGGGGACGACTATGGTTTGGTATATGCTAGGGGCTCTCTTCAGACCACCCCAAACCGAGGCCCAAAGCCAGGCTTGGCCTGAGGCGGACCAGCAAGCCCTTCACATGGCTACCCTGAGGGTTTTGTCCCCAAGAGAAGTGATCGTTGAGGGGCGGGTCACGTTGGTTGGCGACACCTCCACGCCCATTGAGTGGGTGCCCATCAGCCAAATCGTGCCTAACGCCACTCCACCCAGGGCTCATTACAACTGGGAGGTGATCGAGCGGTTCCGCGACTCGATCCTCAGGAACGGCCTTATCCACCCTCTCGTCGTGTACCGACGGCTGACGTTGGTTAATCCGCCTTTCGTTTTACTCGATGGTCACTACCGCTATTACGCCCTCCAGCGCATCGCTGAGAAGCGAGAAGGTGGGGGCGACCTCAAGGTGCCCGTCCTGGTCGTGACGGGCATGGCTCAGTTCAACGCTCTGGGAATTCGCTTTACAGCAGACTCTGGCTTGGTTGTTCCCCATTCCGATCTAGATCGCGCTCTGCAAATTGACGCACTGCTTTCTATGGCTGACGTACCCCTAGGGGTGTTTGTAGCTGTGCTCCGAGAAATCCTATCGGCAAAGTCTAAAGGCAATCAGCATGACCTTGTTCCTAATGCGTTGACCCTTAGGTTGCTTGGAGTGTTTGGTCTTAAGCCAAGTAAGGCAGTCTACTACCTGGGGACCTTTTTGGAGGAACCTGCCCTCTACGAGTTGGCTAAGGCGCGGCTGGTTGGAGATCCGGTGTTTCGGGTTTTGGCCCAGCGCAGGGTACGGGCGCATCCCCTGTTCAGCACGTTTCTGGAACGAGCGAAGTGGGGTATTCCAGATGAGAAAGCGTTCGCCCGGGAGGTGCGTGCGATTGTGGCCCCAGATACCCCTGCGGCCCGAAAAGAGTCTGTCTACCGGGGCCTTCGGCGTCTGGCGAAGCGGGCTGGAGGTTGGAAGCGCCTGGCTGAACTCCTCGACGACTGGCTCCGGGCTCTGCCGCCTGAGGAGGTCAAGTAAATGGCAGTCCCTTACGGAGAGTTGCGGCGCGCGATTGATCTCGGCTTGCCCGTGCCTGTGGTCCTAAGCGGGGTGAGGAGCCGGCCCTTCGACCTCATGGCGCTCTTTTTGGGGAACTGCATTGGGAGGGTGGCAAACTGGGTAAAGGAACCTGACGTGGCTCTTCTGGAGTGCCTTCGCCCTCGGTTGCTCTGGGAATATTTTGAGTACCCTGAGATCCAGGGGGAGGTAATTGAAAAGTGGGTTCTCCATCCAGACTCGCCTTGCCCGTTTCCTTTTCCTGTTGTTGCCGTACCGGGATTTGGCAGGATTGTAGTGCTTTTTGGCAGGGTGTGGCCTAAGGGGATGCTTAGACAAGGTTACTACTGGACCTTGGCGCAATCCGAAGAGCTGCCTATTCGACACCGGAGGTTATTGATGGAGATGGCCCGGGGAAGGGTCGAGGGACTTACCCGCCACCAGCGGGATTACATGTGGAAGCTGTATAAGGAAGGGATCAAGCCCTAGAAATCCCGTCCAGGACAAGCGAAATCGCCCCTTTTTCCGCAAAGGGGCAGTTCTTGTTGTACGCGTCACCTTTTGTTTCCGGAGTCACTGGTTACCTCCTGAACGGAGGAGGGAGAGGGGCAGAAAAATAGGGGGGCGAGGGTATGGTGGGGGGCACTATGCCCGGAAAGGGTGGGTCCCCTAGCGACCTAGGGTCTAGAGGATATCTGTCCAGTAGCTACCATGTACTGACTTTCCCTGTCGTTCCAGCAGTATGTGGTTGGGGTTCATTCGTCCCCGGGCAGCGGCTTCTGTGTAGACCCGCATCCGTGCATCGGGCCACCCGTAGATTTCCACCCGCCCGCTCCTCTCCACCCGGAGGAAGATCACCAGGGGGGCCTCGAGGTCCAAGACCATCCTGCCATCGGTAGAGCCTAGGTGCACCCTCCGGGGGGCGGGGAGATTCCGAGCCCGCCAGAGGAGGTGGGGGAAGAGGTTTTCGACGGGGGCCAGGACCCGCTCGGGCTCCTTCTGGGCCGGGTAGTAGAAGGTGGCCCATACGGGTTCGGGGACGCCCTCCCGGGCCAGGAGGATGCAGGTCAGGCGCTCCAGCCGGAGGAGTTCCCGGGCGGGAATACGCTTTCCCTCCTCTAGGGCGTGGGGAAGGGCATGCTTCCAGGCAGTCAGGGTAGGGCGGTGCTCAGGGGGCGGGGCAGGGGAGAAGACCACCCGCTCCCCCTCCCGGCGTACCGTGTAGGTGGCCTCCTCTAGGACGCCCAGCAGGTTCACGGTCAAGGGCTCCATTCTTCCACCTCCTCAAGCCCAGACTGGGGGGTTGGCACGGGGGGAGGGAGGGGGGACGATTTTGGGCCAAGCTCCCGATTTTGGGCCAAGGAGTTGGCCCAAAATCCTTCCTCGTCCTGGACGGCATTTTCCCGATTTTGGGCCAAGGGCATAGAGAGATTAGGGCGGGGGAGTCGGAGAACCTTAGGGGCTCCTCTCCCCGGAAGCGCCACCTCCTCCACCAGCCCCCGTTCCCTGAGCCCGGATAGGGCCCGCTTGGCGGTGCGCTCGGAGACGTTGCCCCGCTGGACCACCTCCTCCAGGAGGGCTTTCCGGGGGAGGCCTTCTTCCCCTGCTTCCGCCAAAAGCTCTAGGATGGCCTTCTCCGCCCGCTCCTCCAGGGTGACTGCTTCGGGCAAGGGATAGGGCCTGAAGTAGGCCCCCTCCCCATCCGCAAGCCACACCAGCTCGAGGCCAATGGGCGGCGGCAGGGGGGCATAGGACTGCTTCACACAGGTGAGCTTCACCACGTCCCTGCCCTCCACCTCTTTGGGGGGTATGCGGTCCAGGGCAAAAGCCGCCCGAGGGGAGAAGAGCTTGGCGGTAGAGCCCAATGGCCCCTTTTCGGCCACGGTCTGCCCGGGGGCAAGCTTCCCTACGTGATCCAGCAGGAGGAGGGCCGCCCCCGTGGCCTGGGCCAGGGAGGTCAGGGCACGGATGGGGGCGTGCACCTGCTGGGGCTTGATCACATCCACCCCCAAGAAGGCAGAAGAGAAGGCGTCCAGCACGATGAGGGCCGGGGGGTCTTGGCGAAGCTCCTCCTCGAGGGCCCGCACGTCCTCGGGGGTCAGGCCTCCCTCCACGGCCCGGAGGTCCAGGAGGGCTGTATCGGCATCTTCGTAGGCCCGGAGGAAGCGACAAAGCCAAAGAGCGTAGCCCAGCCCCCCGGGATCGTCTGCATCCAAAATGAGCACCTTCCCCCGCTTCACGGGGCGCTTGCCGAAGAGCCCCTGGGGCCGGAGGGCCTGGACGGCGAGGAAGGCCACCAGGCGGGTCTTGCCCTCCCCCTGCTTGGCAAAAAGGACGCTCACATAACCCGAGGGGATGAGCTCGTCCACAAACCACTCCACCACGGGAGGCTCCTGGGGAAGGGCAAGGCGCTTCACCGCCATCCCTCATCACCCCCTTTCTTCCAGGGATTGGGGTCCTTATATTGTGATGTTTCGTTGGCCCAAAATCGGGTTTTTGCCGTCCAGGACGATGCAGGATTTTGGGCCAAGGGGCTGGCCCAAAATACCTCTTTTGGCCCAAAATCCCCCCGATCCTCTAGGTGGAGGGGTGCCCGGCTTCCCACCTCGAGGCCCCATCGCACCGCCTCCCGGGCCTCCCGCTCAGGAAGCCCGGCCTGCATGGCGGCGGCTACCAGGACTTCTTCCGCTTCGTGGGGGTCTAGCCCGTGGGGGAGGAGCCCCCCAGCGGCCCTGGCGTAGGCGATCAAGGTGTTGTGACGGGTGCCCACGGGGGCGCTTGCCACCCGGTCCGCATAGGCCTCGAGGATCGCCCTCAGCCTCCGGGGAGAAGTCCCCTCGGGAGGGGCGGGGGGCTTCACCTCCTCTCGCCGGGGAAGGGCCTCCTTTAGGAAGTCCAGAAGTTCTGCTGTTCTCTCCTGGGGCTCAGGGGGGAAGCCCGGGAGGAGGAGTCCCGTGTAGGTGAAAAACCGCCCTCCCACCTCCTTGTAGGCGTAGACCTCCACCCCCATGGGGCCCAGGGTGAACCGGGCGGCCCGGTCCCCTTCCAGGTGGGCCCAGAGGAGGATGTGCAAACCCCTGCCAGATGGGGAAAGCTCAGCGTAGCTCCCAAACCGCCTCAGAAGCTCCTGGGCCTCGAGGGGAATGCCCTCCCCGGGCCACCCCTTCCAGTCGAGATCGATGCCCACCAGCCCCCCACCCAGGACCACCCCCAGGCCGGAGTAGCGGCCCGGGTAGCGCCTCAGGGCGGCCAGAGCCTCCTCGTAGGTGCCCCAGTCCTCCGGGCGGCGTACCGAAGCCCGGTAGGGCTTGGGAGAGCCCTTGGGAGAGTAGGGCACCTTGGTCGGCCCGCCTTCCCGTTCCTCAGCACGCCACACAAGCCAACGACGCTCTTTTGCCAGGGTGACGGCTACAATGGGATTAGACTTCTGCATAGGAGTCTCCTTTCCGCTACCCCCGCGCCTCCACGCGGGGGGCCTCCTTTTCTCCTGCAAGGAGCCGCTCGACCGAGGTCCTGACGATGTAAAGCCGCTTCCCCTGGGGCAGGCGGAACCCCTCCGGGGCCAGGATGCCCACCCCGGCCTTGGGCTCCCGCGTCCACCAGGCGCGGATGGTGACCAGGCTTTCCTCCGGCCCGTGGGGCCGCTTCTCCCCTGGCGAAAGCGGCAAAACCGTGTAGCCTAGGCGGACGTAACCCAACGTGGCATGCATCACTGCAGGCCCTCCCTGCCTCTCCTGGCGTCACTCGACGTTTTTTCCGTAACCAGCTCCTCTAACCGCCCGTCAATTAGGGCCTCTGCTACCCGTACTGGAATTAGGAGCCTGCGCCCGATTCGAATTCCGTGCTGGCGAGCTATTTTGTACGCCAAGTCCCGGCCAATAATTTCGGGCCCAAGCATCTGTCTTAGTTGGTTAACCGTGAGTAAGCGGCGGTTTCCGTTCACACTGGGAGAGTAGCGTATGGTCTTTTGGCTCTTGAAAAACAAATTTTGTCGTCCAGGACGACCATAGAGCCTCCTTTAGGGCAGTTTTTGTGGTGAGCCCCAAGGGTGACGCCCCGGGAGGGGGGGTGGGGGGAAGGGGCGGGGGAGGTTGTGGCGAGCCAGAGCATGCTATCTTGCGAGGCAAAGCCTATGGAACTTCGAGTAATTCCCACCCCTGACTTTCGGGAGCTTCTGGAACGCCTCGAAGCCGCCGTGAGTGCTTTGGAGCGGATGGCGGGAACAGGCCGCCTCAAGACAACAGGCAACAGGATGGGCTACAGCGTGGCAGAGGTTGCCGAGCTCCTCGGGCTGAGCAAGAACCTGGTCTACAGGGCCATCCACTCCGGGAACCTGAGGGCCGTCAAGCTGGGAGGAAGGCTGATTGTTTCGCACCGGGCACTGGAAGAGTGGCTGGGTTACGTGGGCTCCGAGGAGCAAAAGGGACCTCGAGGCCGAACTTGGTGAGCCTCGGAGGGCCTGGGCTACCCTAAGGGCATGAGGCCCCTTTTGGGTCTCGCGTGGGCGGTCCTCCTGGGTCTGGCCCTGGCCCTCAGCCCCCAAGGCGGGCTCCAGGGGCCCCTTCAAGTGGTGCGGGTGGTGGACGGGGACACGGTGGAGCTGGCCGGGGTGGGCGCCGTGCGGCTCATCGGGATAGATGCGCCGGAGTCGGGGTACAACCGGAGGACCTCGGGTCCGGAGGAGGTGCGGCTGGGCCTCGAGGCCAAGGCCTTTCTCACCCGCCTGCTCCAGGGAAAGCGGGTCTGGGTGGAGCTGGATGTCCAGGAGCGGGACCGCTACCGCCGGGTGCTGGCCTACCTGTACCTGGAGGATCCCAAGGGAGACTGGACCTATGGGGCCAGGCGCTTCCGCCAGGTGAACCTGGAGGTGGTGCGCGCCGGGTGGGCCGAGCCCTACACGGTGCCGCCCAATGTCCGGTACGCCGATCTCTACCTCCAGGCGGCGCGGGAGGCCCGGGCCAGGGGGGCGGGGATGTGGGGGGAGAGCGCGCAGGGGGCCTCGAGGCCGGGAAGCGGGAAGTGCGACCCCGCTTATCCCGCGGTCTGCATCCCTCCGCCGCCCCCGGACCTGGACTGCGGGGACATACCCTTCCGCAACTTCAAGGTGCTTCCCCCCGACCCGCACCGCTTTGACCGGGACGGGGACGGGGTGGGGTGTGAAAGCCGCTAATCCCCCACCAACACCACCTCCACCGTCACCCCCTTGGGGGTGAGGTCCCGCACCTTCACCTCGGCTACCCGGCCGGCCACGGGGGAGCGCACCAGCTGGCGCTCCGCCTCCCGGTCCCGCCTCCGCTCCAGCCTCGAGGCCTCCAGCCTGGCCTCCCGCAGGCGCTCCTCCAGGTGGGCCCGCTCCCCGGTGTAGTCCAGGACCAGGCGCTTCCGCCTGGCCAGAAGCTCCTCCACCCGGGCCTCGGCCTCCAGGAGCTTCAGCCGGGGCTCCGCCCCCTGGGCGGCCAGGTAGCGCAGGCGGTCCCGGGCCTCCCGGGCCCGGGCAAGCTCCCCCTCCAGGACTTCCCTCTCCAGGCGGAAGCGCCCCTCCAACCGGGCCAGGTCGGCCTCGAGGCGTGAGGCTTCCTCCTGCTTGGCCCCCGCCCTCTCGGCCAGCTCCTCCAGGGGAGCCTCGTCCACATACCGGGCCAGGGGCTCCCCCTCCTCCACCCGGTCCCCGGGGCGCACCAGGAGGCCGGAGAGGCTGGGCAGGTCGGGGATGACGATGGGATGGACCTGGGGCAGGACCGGGAGGTGGGTCGAAGCATCGAAGGGTGGGCTGAGAAGATGGTTGAGGGAAGGGGATTCCCTAAGCCGGGTTTCGGCTTGCCCCTCACGCCTCCTCGAGGCCATACTCCGCCTTGAGGGCGTTGCTGTTTTCCCGCAGGGCCCGGGCGAGATCTTCCGGGAAGCCCTCTTCGGCCTCCGCCTCCACCTCAAGGACCACCCGCACCCGCACCCCAGGTTCCTTGGCCAGTTGGAGGACGATTTCCTTGGCCAAGAGGTCGGCCTCCCGCAGGAGGTCGGTGGCAGGAACCTCCTTCTTTAGGTAGAACCGCCTGGGCTTGGGCTGGGGTGGGGGAGGAGGCGGGACGGGCGGGGCTATGGTAGATCCACCTCCTAACGTGTTTGGCGTTGCAGTTTCAGTATTTTCCATTGTGGTCTCGGGGGGGTGGGGCTTCTCCTCCGCCTTGGCCCTTTCCGCCACCTCCTGCTCCAGGAGGAACCCCGCCAGGTTGGGGGCAAACCCGCCTTCGCGCCAAAGCACCCCCTTGGGGTGCTCCCCCTCGAGGCGCTCTGCGTAGCCGAAAAATCCGTCCTCCACCCCTTTCCGCACGGAGGCCAGGAGGACTTCCTCGTCCTTCAACCGGGGCAGGTAGGGGTAGGTGCAGAAAGCTTCCCAAAGCCAGCGCAAGGGCAAGATGCCCTGGGAATCCCGGGCGGTGAAGAAGCGGTAGCGTTCCAGGGTGTCCCGCAGGAACCGGGGGTGCCACTCGGTGTAGACTAGGCTCTCGTTTTTGGCCTTGCTCGCCGCCCGCTCAAGGGGCTTGCCGCTTCCCTGGAGGCGGAGGGCCTGGAGCTCGAGGTCGGGGGCCTTGGGGTCGAGTTGGTGGAAGCTGAGGAGGTGGCGGTAGGCTTCTTCCAAGCGGGTGTTTAGGGTGTTCTCTGCCTCGACAAGCCGCGACCGCACCTGGGCCCTGTCCATATCCCCCAGGTTCAGGCTGGGAGCTTCCTCCAAGATGGACTTCCAAGCTAGGTAGCCCCTCGAGGCCGCCTCCAGGTCGGGCCAGGAGGTGGCTTCCGCCGCTAGGAAGAGAAGGGTGTTGCGGTAGAGCCTGGGAGCCTGCCCGCGCCGGTCCAGGATCTCCCGCGCCAGGCGCTCCGCTTCCGATTCCCCTTTGGTGTGGGAGGCCCAGGGGGGCAGGACCACGAGGCGTAGGGCGGGCTCGTCGGGCACGTCCCCGCTACCTTCGGGGACAGCGTGGACGGCGGCGAAGAGGCTGGGACGCTCCTTGGCCCAGGCACGGATGCGACCCACCAGCTCCCGGCGCACCTCCTCCGGGTCCAAGGCCGCGGCCCGGTCCTGGGCCAAGCGGTTGAGGCTGGGGCGGGTATCGAACCAGTAGCGGTCCCCCTCCGCGTGAAAGTAGGTGAGCTGGTCGGTGAGGGCTTTGAGGGCGTCCCCCACAAAGGAGGGGTTCTCCCCAGGCTGGACCACCCCCAGGCGCACCCGGATGCCCTCTACTCCCCGAGGCCGCCCAATGGGGGCGGCGGCGGGGGCGGTAGCCATGAAGACCGCCCGGGCGGTGCGCCGGGCCATCTGGTGGCGGCCTAGGTTAGGCCGTTCCTTGTCCAGGAGGAAGGCTTTGGCATTGGGGCCGTCCACGTCCGTGTCCAGCACCTGGTCGAAGCCCTCCTGGAAGCGGGAGAGGTGGCGGGTGAGCTCATACCGGGGCCCTCCGGCATCGAGGGGTAGGCTTCCCGGCAGGATCATGAGGGAAGGATCCCCCCGGGTCCACAGGGTGTGGACCACGGCGGCCATCAGGCGCAGTACTCCCCGGGTGCGCTGGAAGCCCTCGAGGGTGGACCAGTCCCCATAGAGGCGGTCGAAGAGTTCGGGGTGGATGGGGTAGGCCAGCTTCATGCGGCGCTCGTAGTCGGCCTCGGCGGTTTCCGCTGGGAACTCTCCCTTGTGCTCCCGGTAAAGCCGCATGAAAGCCTGTACCACGGCGTCCCGGTCCCGGAAGCCCTCGGCGGAGAGGGGCAGGAAGAGCCTGCGGCGTACGATCTCGTAGGACTCGTCCTGGGTGGCGGGCTGCCAGACGCTCTCCAGGCGGCCAAAGACGTTCTGCAGACGGAGGAGGGCTTCCCGCCCACCCCCGCCCCCCACCTCGGCGTCGGAGGCGGGGAGGGAGGCCACCACCAGGGTCCGCCCGCTCCGCTTGGCGGCCTCGGTGAGGGCTTGGGCGAAGGTGAGGTTCTGGTCGAAGGTACCCGCAGGGAGGTCCTCCTCCCCGTAGAGGTTGCGCAGGTAGGCTACCCACTCGTCGATGAGGACCAGGACGGGGGCAAAGCGGTCAAAAAGCTCCTTGAGGGTGTCGGAGCCTGGGGCCACGCCCCGGAGGTCCCCTTCCTCCACCAGGCGGTAGCCCTCCACCCCGCCGATCTGGTAGGCCATCTCCCCCCAGAGGGTGTGGACCACAACTCCCTCCGTCTTGGGGCGGCGCTTGGCAGGGTCTAAGGCAGTGCCCACCAACACCGCCCGCCTGGCCTTGGGGGCCTGAGTGAGGCCCGCTTCCTTCAACACCTCTTCCAGCCCGGGCACTTCGTGGGGGTCGAGCCCTCCGCCGAAGAGGTGGTAGAGGGCCAGCATGGAGTGGGTCTTGCCGCCACCGAAGGCCGTCTGCAGCTCCACCACCGGGTCGCCTCCTTCTCCCGAAAGGCGCCTGAGGGCGTTCAGCAGGAGGCGCCTGAGCCCCCCCGTGAGGTGGGTGCGGCGGTAGAACTCCAGGGGGTCGCCGTACTCTGGGCTCGCCTCCCCCCGGAGGACCTGGGCCAGGTCGGCAGCAAACTCGGCCTCGCTGAAGCGACCCGAGGCCACGTCAGGGTGGGGAGTGGCCACCTCCCGCCAGGGCTTGAGGCCGGACGGGGTGGGTAGCTGGGGCAGCTTGGCCGCCCGCTCCACCTCCCGCTTGGCCTCCTCCTCGAAGCGGCGGCGCAGAAGCTCCCGGGCTAGGCGCCCGGTCTCCTGGGCTTCCTCTGCGGCCACCATCTCCAGAAGGCGGGTCATGGTGTCCAGGGCCCGGTGGGCGTCCTCCAGGGTGAAGGCGTTCTGGTGGGCGTGGCGGTTGCGCACCTCAATGAGCTCCTTCACCAGGGTGCGCCCCCACTGACCCAGCTTCTCGTCAAAGACCTCGTGCCAGCGGTAATCCATGAGCTTCAGGAGGGCCTGGGCGTCGGGGTCTTGCAGTTTGTCTCGGTCGCCCTTCAGCACCTCGAGGGCCTGCCGGGCCCATTCCTCCCCGTACACCCGGCGGTACTCCCGCTCCACGAAGGGGCCGAGGCCCGCCTTCAGAAGGTCCAGGCCCCGCCCCACGATTTCCCGGTTGCTAAGCGCCATATTCCTAAGAATACGCGGCCAGGCTCCGGAAGCCTGGCCAAATGGGCACGGAGGGCCTAGAGCTTCATGGCGGGCAGCACTAGCCGGGGCAGGCCCATCTGGGCGGTGAGGAAGTCCACGTAGACTCTCAGATAAGGCCAGAGGTTAAGGGGCAGGTTGCGCTCCCGGAAGACCTGGAAGAGGGCTTCGTCGGGGAAAGTGGTGCACCGGTAGCGGGCGGCCACGCGCAGGTGGACGAAGCCGAAGCTCCCCTCGTCGTCCTGGAACTCCAGCCTAAGCTCCAGGCCCGCTTGGAAGCCCTCCTCGGTCTTCGTGGGGCCGAAGGTAGAAAGCCCATCCGGAGGAGGGCCGAAGCGCTTGGAGCCCTGGGGCGACCGTTCCAGCTTGGCGTGGACCTCGAGGAGCTCCACCCCCAGGATCTCCAGGCCGGCGATGAAGTCTGCGTAGGCTTCCGGGGAAGGTTCTCCGCCCTCTTTGGTGGGGAGGAGCTTCGCCCGGCGCAGGGTGTTGTAGACCCGCTGGTAGGTGAGGCCAAGCTCCTTGGCAATGGCAGAAACGCTCTTGCCCTCCTGGTAGAGCCTGCGGATGGTGGCAGACTTACTTTCCATCGGCCTAGGCGATTTCCTCAAACGCCTGCTTCCTCTTCTGGGTCAGGGTGGTCCAGGTTTCCGCCACCGGCTCCCAGCCCTTAGCCGCACCTGCAGCCAAGGGCTCGTCCGCGCCCAGATCAAAGCGGGCCAGGACCTCGCCCTCCTCGTCGGTGAACTCCAGGCGCAGGGAAAGCCCCAGGGCCTGGGCGTAGCGGGCCAGCCCCTCGAGGGTCATGGAAAGCCCGGCGGAGGTTTCCATTTGGCTCACGCGGCTCCGGGAAACCCCCAGGCGCTCGGCCACCTCCTTCTGGGAAAGCCCCTTGAGCTCCCGCAGGTAGCTCAGGAGCCAAGAAAGCTCCTCGTCCAGAACCTCCCGGTAGAGGCGAGCGCTTTCGGGGTCCTTCAGAGACTCCTGGAAGTAATGGCGGAAGTCCATGTGCCGGCCCATAATCAATTCACCTTTCCCTTCTTCATGGCCTTATAGGCTTGGACAGCCAGCTTGAGGAGTTTGGGGTCCGGGCTATCCTGGTCCTTGACCTCCCCCGCTGCCACCACGAAGAGAAGCTCTTCCTGGCGCCAGTAGTAGAGGCGTATACCCGTGCGGTGGCGGAGTTCCCAGATGGGCGCTTCCAGGTGAGCAAGCGGCTTGGCCAGAGGCGGGCGGAGGTCCGGGCCTTGCTCCCCCAGCGTCCAGAGCAGGCGTAGGGCGAAAGTGTGGAGCTTGGGGTTGTGGCGCTTAAGGTCTTCCAGCCAGTCCCGCACCTGCGAGCGCCCTCTGGCGTCCTCGTAGAAGACCACCCGGTAGCGCCCCACCTCACACCCCCATGGTATACCTACCCAAAAGGTTAGTCAATGCTAACCTCGGAAAAGCTCTTCCTGTATCGCCCGCCGGGTCTTGCGGGCCTCCACGCTCAGGTGGCCGTAGCTTCCTGCCAGGAGGTTGAAGTCCTGGGCTTCCGCCAGGCGGCCCTTGCGTTCGGCAAGCCCGTAGAGGCGGTAGGCCAATGCCCTGGCCCCTTCCGCCAGGGCCTCGGGGGTGCGGGCCAGGAGGCTCGCGGCGGCGCTCTCCCCCTGCTCCTTCAGCGCTTTGATGAGCCCGTGGGCCACCTCCCAGGCGGAGAGACGGCGGTCCTGGGCGGGATCCCAGCCCGCGGTGTACTCCTCGGGGCGGAGGAGGCGCACCTTTCCTCCCTTGGCCCGCAGGATGCCCCCCTCCTTCACCGCGGCCACGGAGACGTTCTTGGCCTTGGCCAGGGTTTCCGCGTCCCCGTAGGGGCCTTCGCCGTAGCCGTACTGGTCGTACCAGGCGATGGCGAAGCGGGTGGGGGCGTCCAGCTCGGCCTCCTCCTCGGCCAGGAACTCGTCCAGCACCTGGTTGATGAGGGCCAGGGCCTCCCGCACGGGGATGGCCCGGCCATCGGGTTCCAGCACCGCCCCAAAGCGGCTGTAGACCGCCATGCCGGGGCCGATGGCGCTTTGGGCCAGGTCCACGGGGGGAATGCTTCCTTGGGTGAGCTTGCGCAGGGCCTCAGGAAGCTCCCTCCGGAGGGTCCGGAGGAAGTCCTGGCGGGTGGCGGTGGGGGCGTCCTCTGGCCGGGGGCGGCAGACCAGGACGATGGAGGAGGCTAGGGCGTTGGAGTTCTGCCCCCTGGAGCGGTTAGTGCGCTCCGTGCGCATGGGCCAGGTGGCGGTGATCTGGAAGCCCGCATCCACCAGGCCCTGCAGGAAGGTCTCCCAACCCGTGGAGGCCACCCTGTCCGTGCCTCCTTCTTCCTCCTCCCCCTCCTCGGTCTCCTGTTGCTTGAAGGCGTAGTAGAGGGAGAGGGGGTAGTGGGGGTGGGCCTTGGCCCGGAGGTTCTGGAAGACCCGGCGCATGCCCTCCTCGAAGTGGCGCTTGGCGGCCTCCCTGCCTCCCTGGCGGTAGGGGTCGGCCACCAGCTCCTCGGCCTTGGGGGTGAGGAGGGTGCGGAAGAGGCTGGGGTAGGTGTCCCCTAGGGACTTGCGGAGCCAGACGTAGAAGAAGTCAGAGAGGTCGGCGTAGGGAACGTTGTCGTAGTAGGGCGGGTCGGTGGAGATGAGGGGCGGGGTGGGCACCCCGTTTACTGAGTCCAGGGCGTTCCCCTGGCGGGCCTGGCCCTCGGGGTGGGCGGGGAGGGCTTCTAAGGCTTTGGCCACCCATTCAACTGCATCCATGAAGTTGCGCGTGGAATCAGAGAAGGGGTTTACCTCGGAGAAGTCCCAAACCATGGGGAGGGCTTGACGACCAAAGACCCCACCAACTTTCTCTCCGCCGCTTTGCCATCTCGATAGCGAGTTACCACTTTCTGCAAGGCGATCCAGGACAAAAGCCAGGTACACCCCCACCGCCTCCGCATAGGCCTTGGCCCCCCTTCCCCCTTCCGCCAGGGGGATGCCGTCATCGGACAGGCCCGCCTCGAGGGCATCCTGGTACACCCGCTCCCTGGCCTCCGCCACCAGGTCGGCGAAGGTGGTGAGGGCCACCAGCTGGCGGGGGGTGAAGAGGTCGGCGTGGGTGCTGAGGCCGTAGTTCTGCACCCGGAAGCCAAGGGCCTGCTCGGGAAGCTTCGTGTCCGGCCTCCACCTCGGCACCGCCCCCCTCGCCACCTCCTCGTGCTCTGGGGTGGGGGCGTGGTAGTTCCTCCCCTTTTCGCCCGCAGTCACGATGGCCATCAGCCTGGCCCCCAGGCGGCCCGCCTTCCCCTCCCTGCGCACGTGGTCCAGGGGGATGTGGGCCCCGCACACCAGACACCGCCCGCCCCGCCTGCCCACGGTGCCCTCCACGGGGGGCTTCTCCCCCCGCTCCACCCGGAACTGGACTTGGCCCTCCCGCACCTCGGGCACCACGTAGACCCCCTTGCCCGCCTTCTTGGAGAGCCAGAAGGAGCGCACCAGGGGGGCCTCCGCCCCGCAGGCGGGGTTGGGGCAGGCCACGGTGCGGGCCCAGAGCCAGGCGATGACCGTTTCCCCGTCCAGGTCCAGGTAAAGGTGCCCGATGCGCTTCCTGGCCTCCTCCCGCATCCAGGCCCCGTAGTGGCGCACGTCCTGGGCCAGGCCTGCGGCTCGGGAAAAGGCACTATTCCCTATGGGCTTGGCCCGGTACTCCGGGTTCACCGGGGGCAACCCGGCAAAGCGGGCGGGGATTTCTATCAGGGCCTTGTTGATGAGGACGGCCACGGGGTTCAGGTCTCCCGCAAAGGCCCTCAGTCCCAGGCGCTGGGCCTCGAGGGGAATGGTGCCCCCTCCAGCGAAGGGGTCCAGGACCGGGGGGGCCTTTTCCAGGAGGGCTTGGATCCGCTCCTTGTCCCTGGGGGAGGCGGGGGGCTCCTCCCCCAGGGCACGGGCGAGGCTTTTGGCGATCTCGTAGCGGGCCTCCCCGATGACCCCGTTGTCCTTTTCCGCTTCCTCGGGATCTTTCACGCTGTCCCAGTTCACCAAGCGCTCCAAGAGCCCAAAGAGCCGCTGGCGCTCCGCCTTGGCCTCCTCCTCAGGCAGGTACTCCCCAGGGTCGTCCACCAGGCTGGCGAAGAGGACCGCCCGTGCCGAAGCCAGAGGCCGCCTGGCCCACCACAGGTGCAGGGTGGACGGGTGGCCGTGAAAAGAAAATCTCTCTTCTAAGGACTCCCGGTTGATGGCCTCGAGGGGTAGGGCAACCTCAATGAGCTTTCTCATGGGCTAGGGTCGTGTAAGGATTTATGTGTAAGGGCCCGTGTTTAATAGGGGGGCACACCTTAGCACGAGGAGGTGCCCCGTGGACCAGGATACCTTGCGGATCTTGCTGAGGGAAGCGGTGCGGGAGACAGTAGCCGAGGTTCTGCAGACGGTTCTGGAGCTGGACCGGACGGCCTTCTTGCAGGTGCACGGAGGCCGCAGGAACGGCTACTACCCCCGCAAGCTGGAGACCACCTTCGGCCAGGTGGACCTGAAGGTCCCTAGGGATCGGGAATCTCGGTATTATCCGGCTTTCCTTAAGCCCTACGTCCGCCGCCTGGTGGACGTGGGGGAAGTGGCGGTAGCCCTTTACGCCGCCGGGGTCAGTCAGCGCAAGGCGGCCGAGATATTGAGCCTGCTCTTAGGCCACCGCTACTCCCACGAGACCCTGAGCGCCCTGACGGACGAGGTCCTGGAGGCGGCAGGAGCCTTCCGCACCCGGCCTTTGCCCGAGGAGATGGCCTTCGTCTACCTGGACGGGCTTTCCCTAAAGGTCTTCAGGGAAGGAGAAGGGATCGTACGGGAAAGCGTGTATGTGGCCCTGGGCATCGCCCCTAATGGGGAGAGGCGGGTCCTGGGGTTTTGGCTGTTGCCCACGGAGAGCGCCCTGGGATGGGAGGGGGTCCTGGGGAAGCTTTGGCAGCGGGGCCTGCGGCGGGTGTTGCTCTTTGTCACCGACGGGCTGCCCGGGCTTCCCGAGGCGATCCGCAGGGTCTACCCTCAGGCGGAGTGGCAGCGGTGCGTGGTGCACGGGGTGCGGTGGAGCCTGTCCCAGGTGCGCTCCCGGGACCGGGCCCTGCTGGCGGAGGACCTGAGGCGGGTGTACGGGGCGGAGAGCCGGGAAGAAGCTCTTGGGGCCTTGGAGGAGGTGAAGGCCGCCTGGGGTTCGCGGTACCCGGGGGTGGTGGGGCTTTGGGTACAGGATTCGGGGGCCTTCCTGCGGTTCTACGGGTACCCCAAGGTGCTTTGGCCGTACCTGCGGAGCACCAACCTGATGGAGCGGTTTATCCGGGAGCTACGGCGGGGGACGAAGGTGCGGGACCACAAGTTTCCTAAGGAAGAGGCGGTGTACAAGCTTCTTTACCTGGAGTCGGAGAGGCAGGCTGCTTCGCGAAGCGAACATCTTGCAGGGAGGTGGGCAGAACGGAAACTAAAGGGGTTCTCGGAGGTGAAGGAGGTGCTGGAGAAGATGCTTCAGGAGCGGTATGCCCCCCGTACACAGACTCTTACACATAACTCTTGACACGACCCCTCCTGGGGCACGGCCTCGCCGTGGAGGCCTTGAGGGCAGCGGGGACGAAGCGTGTGGGGATCGTCCTCAACTTCGCCCCGGTGTACGGCGAGGACCCCGAGGCGGTGGACGTGGCTGACCGCTACCACAACCGCTACTTCCTGGACCCCATCCTGGGCAGGGGGTATCCCGAAAGCCCCTTTCAAGACCCCCCGCCCACTCCCAACCTCTCCCGTGACCTGGAGCTCGTCGCAAGGCCCCTGGACTTCCTAGGGGTGAACTACTACGCCCCCGTCCGCGTGGCCCCGGGGACGGGGCCTTTGCCCGTGCGCTACCTTCCCCCGGAGGGGCCGGTCACGGCCATGGGGTGGGAGGTCTACCCCGAGGGGCTTTACCACCTCTTGAAGCACCTCGGCCGGGAGGTGCCCTGGCCCCTTTACATCACGGAAAACGGGGCCGCCTACCCCGACCTCTGGACGGGAGAGGCCGTCGTGGAGGACCCCGAGCGGGTGGCCTACCTCGAGGCCCACGTGGAGGCCGCCTGGCGGGCCCTCTTCACCCTTTACGCCACCGCCACCCCCTTTGACCGGCCCTGGGAGGCCCGTTACCTCCTGGAGCCCACGGGCTTCGTCCCTTACCGCCTCTTCACCCGTTTCATGCGCCAGTTCGCCGTCTACACCCGGGAGCGGTACCGGGGAGGGAGGGAGTTCTACTTCGCGGGGGGGATTGAGGACCTAGCCCGCTTCCACGGGTACCTCCGGGACCGCAACCTCCTCACCAAGCGCCTCTTCCGCCCCCCAGAGGGCCTGGTGGCCTACGAGGTCCCCCTCCTGGAGGTCCCCGAGGAGGCGAAGGCCCTCCTGGCGGAGGTGCGGAGGCGGCTCAAGGCGGCGGCCTACCGGGCCCCCCAGGAGGAGCGGGGGATCGTCATGGCCCAGCGCACCCTCCTCTCCCGGGCCATCCTGGAGAGGATCAAGCTGAGGGCGGCCCTTCCCCTGGTGGCCGGCCTCCTGGAGGAGGGGTGGCACGTCCTGCTCTTCGTCCAGTACCGCTCGGACAAGACCCTGGACCTCACGAGCCCCGAGGCGGTGGAGGCCTTCCTCCAGGACGCCGAGGAGAGGGGGCTCAAGGGGGCCCTCCACCGCCACCTGGCCCCGGCCCTGAAGGGCCTCGGGCTCACCCTCCCCTCCCCCGTGGCGATGGTCCGGGAGGCCTTCGGAGGGCTGGGAGAGGACCTCGCCTTCTACACCGGGGCGGAGACGGGAAGCGCCCTCAGGAGGACCAAGGCGGCCTGGGACGAGGGGAGGGTGCGCCTCCTCCTGGCCACCGCGGGCAAGGGGGGTGTGGGCCTCTCCTTCCACGACACCACGGGGAAGAGACCTACGGCCCAGATCGTCCTCACCCTGCCCTGGACGGCCACGGGGCTGGACCAGGTCCTGGGCCGGGTGGTGCGCCTTGGAATGAAGAGCCCCGTGCGGATCCTCTTCCCTGCGGCCCCGGTGCCCTTTGAGCAGCAGCTTGCGGCCACGGTGGCCCAGAGCCTGAGGACCCTGGGGTACGCGGTGCGAGGGGGCGAGGGGGTGGTGCCGGAGCGGGTGGTGGAGGCCTTCCTCTACGACCTGGCGGCGGTGGACCTGATGGGCTTCCTCAGGCTTTTAGAGGCGGAGGAAAGCCTGTCCAAGGCCCCCCGGGAGGAGGAGGCCTCTTCCCTGGAGGTGCCGCTTCCGCCCTCGGGGTGAAGGGGAGCCTAAAACTGTAGGGTGAAGGGGGTCCCGGAGGCCTCCAGGGAGTAGACCCCTTCCCTTCGGGGGTGCCCTTTCCAGCTCTTTTGGTGGGGGGCCCGGGCTCAAGCTACCCGGCCCAGAGCCGTGGGCACCAGGTCCCTCCCACCACCACAAACTGAGGGGATACGCCCAAACCCCCACGCCAAAGCGGCTCAGGAATCCTCCCGCCGTTTTCCCGAGACTCCGTTCCCCCTCCGCCCATCTGCGCCCTTCCAAGGTAGTGTTACCCCCCACCCCCATGGGTAGGGCCGGTCCACCCGGGCCTCAGGGGAGGGTCAGCCTTGCGGGAAACAAGCTTAGCGATAAGACCAAGCCCTCTTCGCACCGGCTAGGAGGCTCTCCCCATGGCCTCTACCTCCTCCAGGCGCCTGGGATGGAGCGGGCCAAGGGCGAAGAGGTAGAAGGCCAGGAAGGAGGCCAGGGCCACCCGCAAGGGCAGGGTCACGCCGATCCCCCCCAGGACCCCCGAGAGGGTTCCCCCTAAGGCGCCCGCCCCGTAGATCAGGGCCCGCAGGGCGGCCAGGCTCCCCGCCAGGGCCTCCTCGGGCAGCAACCACCCCCGCACGGCCCGCAGGTGGACGCCCGTGACCCCGACGGCAAACCCATAGAGCAGGCCCCCCGCGAGGAAAGGAGGGAACGGAAGGGCCAGGAGGAGGAGGGCCCTCACCGGGTCTCCCCGGTCCAGCCGGGGGCTCAGGAGGAGCAAAGGGCCTAGGGTGAAGTACCCGAGGGCAGCGAAGAGGCCTACCCAGAAGGCCTCCCCCGTGCGGGCCACCTCCAGGCTCAAGGCGCTGAAGCCCAGGGCGGCCCCCAGGTCGCCCAGGGCCTCGGAAAGAAAGGCCAGTTTCCAGACCGGGTTCAAGCCTCTAGAGCGAACCCTTCCACCATCCAGATGACCCCACCTGTAATGGAGCAGGCATGGCAAAGGGGCGCACGTACACCCGCCGCGTCCGGCCGCCGACCCTGACCTCTTGCACCTCCTTGAGCATCGCCATTCACCCCCTTACGGGTTAGCCCCAGAGTAGCAGCAGGGGAATACCGCCCGTGGAGCCCAGGAGGGCCTCACCCACGCCCCTCGGCGTCACCACGAGGGGAGAGAACCCTTTGGGAGAGGCGGAGGAGAGGGGGAAAGAGAAGGGAGGCCAGGAGGAAAACGCTCCCAAAGGCCACGAAGGCCCCCCTGGGCCCCAGGAGGTCCCCAAGCCCCCCGCCCAAGGGGGAGCCCAGGACCCGGGCCGTCTGGGTGAGGACGTTGACGTAGGCAAAGAGGCCCACCAGGGTCTCCGGGGGGGCAAGCCGCTGGAGGAAGGTCCGGAAGGCGATCCGGGCCACGGAAACCCCCGCCCCCGAGACCAAAGACCCGAGGAGGAGGTGGGGGTAAGGGAGGAGGCCGTTCCCCAGGTTGCCCAGGCCCAGGAGGCCAAGCCCCCCGAGGAGGCCAAGGACCGGGGGGAGGGAGACGCGGGTAAGGGCCTGGGCCACAAGGAAGCCCCCCAGGCTAAAGCCCGCCCAGGCGATACCTAGCCCCTCGGGCCGCTTGAGGTCGTGGAAGAGAAGAGCGGTGAGGACCCCGCCCCCCGTGAGGGCCAGGGCAGGGAGAAGGGCAGGTAGAGCAACGGGGAGGAGAACACCCAAGGGTACACCCCCAAAGGCCTTCCGCCTCCCTTCGGAAGGGCCTAGGGGAGGAGGGGCCTTCAGGCCCAGGAGGAGGACCAGGGCCACCCCCAGAGGAAGGGCGAAGAGGGGAAGGGCGTAGGGCCCCAGGCGGTCCACGGCAAAGCCCCCTATGAGGGGGGCCAGGACCAGGCCCAAGGTATTGGCCATTTCCCAGCGGGCGTTGGCCTGGGACAGGGCCTCCTTAGGGAAGAGGCGGGGCAGGGCGCTTCCCAGTAAAACGCCGTAGATGGCCAGAGCAGCCGTAAGGAAGAGGAAGAGGGCGAGCAAGGCGGCGTAAAGGAGAAGAAAGGTGCTAAGGCCAGGGCTTCCCAGGGCGAGGAGGGCCGCTACCCCAAGGCCAAAGGCGAGGAGGCGGAGCACCATTTGGGGCCTGGTCTCAAGCCAGGATTGGAGGAGAAAGGGGGTCAGGATGCTCGCTAAGGCTTGAACCAGGGTGAGGACCGAAGTTTGTAGCCCCGAGGCTCCCGCTTCCAGGAACCGCCATAGGCCCGCCACCACCAGGCCCTGGCCGGTCAGGGTTAGAAGGAAGGCGAGGAGGAAGAAGGAGAAGGTACCCGAGGGCGGAGTTAAATCCTTAGCCATGCTGGGACGCTGAGCCATCAGCTAGAGGGATTTCGCTGGTGTAATTGGGGATAGTCCGAATGTCCACGGCATCAAAGAAGTTCGGTTGAACAGGTATTTTCCGTAGCTCTTGCAGTAGAGGCGAATTCTCCCAAATGTCGGCTAAAGTGCTCGTTAGAAGGTTGCCGAAGAACGAATACCTGGGCCGCCACTCACGCAATTTGGCAGAAACGTAGACATTACCCCTCGGATCTACGCGAAGAGCACGATTACCCCTAGAGGTAAGCCATATCTGATCGCGGGCCGGGTTTTCCGATCTAAGTTCTCTAGAAAGCTTATACCACAGCCTTTGGTGGGGCTTAATCGCACCTAATCTAACCATGTCCATGTATTCCCCTACAGCGAAGTCCCACTCTTCCTGGCTAAGAACGAGATGATTCAAGCTTGCCCCGCGCCCTGCGGGATACATGGGCGCAATCCCATACATAGCGTTGTTTTGTGTTGCGATTTCACCTATCTTTCTAATCTCAGTGTAGTTCTTCTTGTGAACTACCGTGAAGACAGCCAGAGGGATACCGGCTTTGGCAATGAGACTTATCTGCCGCAAGGTAGTCTTAAATCCCCCCTTACCCCGAAGCAAATCGTGGCTATCCGGACTAGATCCGTCTAAAGTGGTACCCACGAAGTTCAGATTTTTTGTGGACGCAATCTTATCTAAGTCGCTATCTCGCAACACGGACAAGTCGGTGTTAACTTGAACGCTAAACCCTAGCTCGTCCGCTAGGCGGATGATCTCCAATCCATCTGGCCTACTCAGTGGATCACCTCCTGTGAATTCAAGGTAGAAGACCCCTTCCTTTCTTATGGAATCCAAGATATATCCCCACTCATCGAAAGTCAGCTCTTCCCGAAGAGGTATTTTGGGTTCAGGGCCGGATTCGTATGCACAGTATGCACAACGCCTATAGCACCTATTCGTGAGCTCGATTTCCATGGATAGAGGCCTATAGTACCGGTCATCGGAGAAGTGTTGATCGTCTAGGAACAAAGCTTTAGATTCCAGCCCTTCTTGAGAAGGGCGAAGGTATCCCTCGGCAATCAAGTAAAGGATTAAATGCCCCGCTGCCTCTACAAATCCCTTGGTAATTTCACTTAAGCCTCCTTCTTTGAGAACTTGCTTGAGGGCCAGCGATGGCCTAGTAGCAACTACAAAGGATCTAACAAGGTCGAAGGCTTCCTGATTGAGAAAAATGCCCCTCTTAAAGCCGTAGAGTATTCCCCCGAACCGCTCTCTGCGTAGGACAACGCTAGCGTCGCTGGCAAGGACAAGGGGCACGTCTTCGACCCAAAGCCTTTCGTATTCCGAGCCTAATCCTTCTTCGAGGTCCTCCTCGTAAGCCAATATAAAATTGCCTGTATCAATGGCAACCATCAGGAAATCATGCTGCTGGCCTACGACCTTTGGAAGTTGTAAACCCCTCTCGTGCATTTCTTCCACCCCCTTACGGGTTAGCCCCAGGGTAGCAGGGGGGAGGTTACGTCCAGGTTACGTGGAAGCTCTTCCCAACGATGGCCCCTGCGTAACCTCGCGTAACCTTGGACTCCCCGCGTAACCTCCCCCTTGGCACCCTGGAAGCATGAGGCACAGGTGGCCTTGGGTTCTCCTCGTGGGATGGCTTCTCCTGGCCCTTCTAATATGAAATCCTCCCGATCCATTCCCTCAGCATCCCCCCGGCCACCAGTGAAAAAGAGTGTGGCTCCGAATAAGCTCCGGCTGGGTCTGCAAGTAAGCACAGCGGGCCTCCACCCTCTCCCAAAGCTCCTCCTCCGAATCCACCCGCCCATTCGCTACCACCCCGTCCACCAAGGGCCATACCCGCTCCACAGGCTGTAGCTCAGGAGAGTAGGGGGGCAAAAAGACCAAACCT
>NZ_AQWU01000041.1 GCF_000376265.1 Thermus igniterrae ATCC 700962 | reverse complement strand
AGCTTCTTTGGGTCCAGACGGTGAAGGAGGAGGGTGAGGATGGTGTGGCCCGGGGGGTTGCGCAGGCCCAGGTGGGGCAAGAGGTGAGGGTTGGCCCGGGCGAAACGTTCCACGCCGCGCAGGGAGTCCACGCGGGCGAGAAAGGCCACCAAGATGAGGGCCAACAAGCCCCACAAGGGATACCGCCGGTTGCGGGCCCTGGGGTCGGGGACTTGGGACAAGGCCTCGCGTAGGGTCATGCCCCCTCTTTACCCCAAGGCCGCATATCGGTCAAGTCTGGGTGTGTGACCCAGGGCTTGATTTTCACATGACAGGCTGGTAAGGTACAAATGTCCTTGGGTGTACCCAGGCGGTGTAAGAAATGTACGCATACCGGGTACTCTGGATGACGCTCCTGGCGGGCCTGGCCCTGGCGGCCCCCGACTTCAGCCGCTGGTTTGCCTTTTCCGAGGCGCAAAGCCTGGCCCAGGCCCACAGCCGCCTCCTTTTGGTGTACTTTCACAGCCCGGTTTGTCCTTACTGCGAGCAGATGAACACCTTCGTCCTTTCGGATCCGGCGGTGAGTCGTTTGCTGGAGGAGCACTACGTGGTGGCCTCGGTGAGCACCGCCACCCCGGAGGGGCAGGACCTGGCCCGGCGCTACCGGGTGCCGGGCACCCCGACCTTTGTCTTCCTCGTCCCCCGCAAGGGGGCGTGGGAGGAGGTGGGCCGGTTTTTTGGCAGCCGGCCCCGGGCGCAGTTCCTCTTGGAGCTACGCCAGATGTGTGCCAAAGGAGGTGTGTGTGAATAGGCGAGCGTTTCTGAGGACCACCGGTGCGGCCCTCTCGGCCCTGGCCTTGGCGGGGCTTCCCGTGAAGGCCCAGAGCCTGGAGGGCGAGGACCTGGCCAACCTGGAGAAGGCCTTGAAGGAGACCCTGGGCAAGGGCTTCAAGGACCTCACCCCCTCCAACCTGGTCAAGCTCACCATGCCCGCCATCGCCGAGAGCGGGGCCAACGTGCCGGCAGAGGTGGAGGTCAACCTGCCCGCGGGCCAGGTCAAGGCCATCCACCTTTTCGCCGACAAGAACCCCACCCCTCGCCTGGTGAGCTTCATGCCCATGAAGGCCATGCCCTACTACGCCACCCGGGTGCGCCTGGCGGAGACCAGCGCCATCCGGGCGGTGGTGGAGACCACGGACGGCAAGCTGCTTCTGGCCTCCGCCAGCACCCGCGTGACCGTGGGGGGCTGCGGTTAAGGAAGGAGGTAAAAGATGCCCATCCGCACCATTGTTCGTCTTACTCCGGCCAAGCCCAAGGCCGGCGAGGAGGTCCGCCTTCAGGCGGTGGCCCAGCACCCCAACGAGCCCGGGACCCGCCGGGACGAGCGGGGCAACCTGATCCCCGCCAACTACATCAACCTGGTGGAGGTGTACTTTGAGGGAGAGAAGGTGGCCGAGGCCCGCCCTGGCCCCTCCACCAGCGCCAACCCCCTCTACGGCTTCAAGTTCAAGGCGGAGAAGCCCGGTACCTTTACCGTCAAGCTCAAGGACACCAGCGGGGACACCGGGGAAGGTACAGTAAAACTGGAACTGGCCTAAGGTTTGGCGCCCGGATAACCGGGCGCCTTTATGGAGGTGGGTATATGCGCCTCAAGGCGTGGCAGGTGGCAGGCCTAATGGCCCTTTGGGTCCTGGCCTTCGCCTCGGCCCAGGAGGGCGTGGACCCCCGGGAGGAGGCCAAGCGCCAGAAGCAACTCCTCTTGGAGACCTCGGGTATCCTGCCCACGGAGCTCGTGGTGGAACAGGGCAAGGAGCTCTTCCAGCGTAAGGGCCCCTCCGGCAAGACCATGGCCGAGTGCGACTTCGGCTTGGGCAAGGGGGTTCTGGAGGGGGCAGCCGCTCGGCTTCCTCGTTACTTCCTGGACACCGGCAGGGTGGAGGACCTGGATAGCCGTATCCTCACCTGCATGACCCGGGTCCAGGGGTACAAGCGGGAACAGATCCGCCGGAGCGAGGTGGTGGCCGTGGCCTTCTACATCGCCAGCAAGTCCACGGGCAAGAAGATCCAGGTCCGCCTCCTCTTCCCCCAGGAGCGAGAGCTTTACGCCCTGGGGGAGAAGCTCTTCTACGCCCGCTCGGGGGCCCGGGATGTGGGCTGCGCCACCTGCCACGTGACCTATGTGGGCAAGCGTGCGGGGGTGTTGCCCTACGCCGACGTGCTGGGTAAGGACCAGTCCTGGACCCACTGGCCCGCCTACCGCTACTCCAACGACCAGATCTGGACCATGCAGGACCGCATCCGGGCCTGCTACGGCAACATCGCCCACCCCGCGCCCGACCTCTATTCCTTGCCCATTTTGGCCCTCGAGGTCTTCCTGGCCTACCGCAACAACGGGGCCGTGGTGGAGGAGTGGCCCGCTTTTGTGCGCTGAGGAGGGAGCATGAAAAAAGCCGCATTCGCGCTTTTGCTCCTGGGGTTGCTGGCCTTGGCCCTGGCGCAGCGGTACTTCGGCGACCAGGAGCTGGAGCAGATCAAGACCGCGGGCAAGGCTTACGCCGAGGTCTTCATCAACCAGCGCCCGGACCAGGCCCTCTGCTCCTTGCACAAAAACCGCCTTCCCGCCGACCTCCTCCCCAAGTTCCTGGAGGAGCAACGGGCCCAGATCAAGTACCCGCAAAGCGGGAAGCTCATGGGGGATTGGCGCAAGGGTGGGGCCATCTTCAACAACCTGCAGCGGGCTAACTGCTTCTCCTGCCACTACGGTTCCCCGGTGCACCTGGGTGGGGACGTGGGCCCCAGCCTGGAGAAGTACGGGCTCAAGCGGGGCCAGTCCGAGGCCATCCAGCGCTACACCTACGAGGTCATCTACAACGCCTGGGCCTACTTCCCCTGCACGGTCATGTACCGCTTTGGGGCTCAGGGCCTCCTCACCCCCGAGGAGATCGCCGACGTGGTGGCCTACCTCCTGGACCCCGAGTCCGACTTCAACACCAAACCGGCGGTGGGGTCCCGATGAACCGTAGGGAGCTCCTCTTCCTCCTCTCTTCCCTGGCTGCCCTGGGGCCCAGGGCCTTGGCCCGGACCCTGGAGGACCCCGCCCGCCTCTACGACCTCCCGCCCTACGGGGAGGCCAGCCTCCTCTACTTCTCCGACCTGCACGCCCAGGCCTTCCCCCACTACTTCATGGAGCCCCCCAACCTCATCGCCCCCAAGCCCCTCATGGGGCGGCCGGGCTATCTCACCGGGGAGGCCATCCTGCGGGCCTACGGGGTGGCGCGGGGTACCCCCTTGGCCTACCTGCTCTCCCACCTGGACTTCGTGGAGCTGGCCCGGGCCCTGGGGCCCATCGGGGGTTTCGGCCCCCTGGCGGCCCTGATCCGCCAGCAGAAGGCCCGGGTGGAGGCGGAGGGGGGTAAGGCCCTGGTGCTGGATGGGGGGGACACCTGGACCAACTCCGGCCTTTCCCTGCTCACTGGGGGCGAGGCCGTCGTGGAGTGGCAGAACCTGGTGGGGGTGGAGCACATGGTTTCCCACTGGGAGTGGACCCTGGGGCGGGAGCGGGTAGAGGCCCTTTTGGGGAAGTTCCGCGGGGAGCACCTCTCCTACAACGTGGTGGACGAGCTCTTCGGCGACCCCCTCTTCCCCGCCTACCGCATCCACGAGGCCGGGGGGTACGCCCTGGCAGTGGTGGGGGCCACCTACCCCTACGTGAAGGTCTCCCATCCCGAGGAGTTCACCCAGGGGCTTTCCTTTGCCCTGGACCTCAAGCGCCTCCAGGAGGCGGTGGACGCCGCCCGGGCCGAGGGGGCGGATGCGGTGGTCCTCCTTTCCCACAACGGCCTGCAACTGGATGCCGCCTTGGCGGAACGGGTGCGGGGCCTGGACCTCATCCTCTCCGGCCACACCCACGACCTCACCCCCCTTCCCTGGCGGGTGGGCAAGACCTGGATTGTGGCGGGTAGCGCTGCCGGCAAGGCCCTGATGCGGGTGGACCTGAAGCTCATGCGGGGAGGGATCGCCAACCTCAGGGTGCGGGTGTTGCCCGTTTTGGCCCAGCACCTGCCCCAGGCGGCGGACGTGGAGGCCTGGCTGGCGGCCCGCCTGGCCCCCCACCGGGCCCACCTCCTGGAGCCCCTGGCGGTCTCGGAAACCCTCCTCTACAAGCGGGACACCCTCTACTCCACCTTTGACGAGCTGGTGGGCCAGGCGGTGAAGGCCCTCTACCCCGAGGTGGAGGTGGTCTTCAGCCCCGCGGTGCGCTGGGGGACCACGGTGCTTCCCGGCCAGGCCATCACCCGGGACCACCTCTACGCCTACACGGGCTTCACCTACCCCGAGCTCTACCTCTTCTGGCTCCGGGGTGAGCAGATTCGGAGCGTGCTGGAGGACATCGCCAGCAACGTCTTCACCCCCGACCCCTTCTACCAGCAGGGGGGGGATGTGAGCCGCACCTTTGGCCTGCGCTACGCCCTGGACCCCGATGCCCCCACGGGCCAGCGGGTGCGGGAGGTGGAGGTGGGAGGTAAGCCCCTGGACCCCAACCGCCGCTACCTGGTGGCCGCCTACGGGGGGAGGCTCCAGCGGGTTGGGGAGGCCAAGGCCGGCCATGAGCCCAAGCCCATCTACGAGGTGCTGGCTACCTACCTGAAGTCTGTGGGCCGGGTGGCGGTGCCTCCCCGGCCCAACGTGCGCGTTTTGGGACGCAACTACCGCGTGCCGGAGGTGAGGGGATGAAGCGAAGGACATTACTGGTCATGGGTCTTCTCTTGGGCTTGGGGCTTTCCCAGGTGAACCCCTTCCGGGCCCGCCTCGAGGCCGCCCTCCACGGGGGAGGCCACGAGTTCGCCAGGGTGATGCTGGCCCAGGACAAGGGGCAGGCCCTCTGTTCCCAGTACCGGGACAGACTACCCCCTGACCTGGTGCCCCAGTTCCTGGCGGAGCAGAAGGCCCTCATCAAGTACCCCAAGGACGGCAAGCTTCTGGGGGACTGGAAGAACGGGGAGAAGGTCTTCACCGATCCCAAGCGGGGCAACTGCTACGCCTGCCACGCCGGGGACCCCAAGGAGGTGGCCTTCGGCACCATGGGCCCGAGCCTCACCGGTTACGGCCAGCGGGGCACCTCGGAGCCAGTGGTGCGCTACACCTACGAGAAGATCTACAACGCCTGGGCCTTCGTGCCCTGCTCCCTCATGTACCGGGGTGGGGTGCACGGCCTCTTCACCCCCGAGGAGACCGCGGACCTGGTGGCCTATCTCCTGGACCCCGCATCCCCCATCAACCGGAGGTGAGCGATGAGGAGCTATAAGCACCGCCTTTTCCTTGCCGGCCTGGCCCTTTTGGGGGTCCTGGGGGGGCTTTTCGCCTATACTCAGCAGCAGAAGCCCCTGGACCCCTACGAGGAGGCCATGCGCCAGCGGCAGATGTACCTGGAGACCTTCGGCGTTCTCCCCGGTGAGCTCTATGCGGAGGAGGGGAAGGAGCTCTTCTTCCGCAAGGGGCCCTCGGGCAAGACCCTGGAGGAGTGCGACTTTGGCCTGGGCAAGGGGAAGCTGCAAGGGGCCTACGCCGTCTTGCCCAAGTACTTCCCCGACTCCAGGCGGGTGGAGGACCTGGAGAGCCGGGTCTACACCTGCATGCAGACCGTGCAGGGCTTCAAGCCCGCCCAGATCAAGCGGGACGAGGTGAAGGCCATCACCACCTACATCGCCTCCTTCTCCTCCAAGGCCAAGATGCAGGTGGTGCCCAAGCACCCCCAGGAGCTGGCCCTTTACAACCTGGGCCGGGAGCTCTGGTACCACCGCGCCGGGGCCCGGGACATGAGCTGCGCGGTCTGCCACGACCAGTACGCGGGCCAGCGGGTGCGGCTCTCCCCGGTGCGCAGCCCCAAGCAGGGCCTGGGGAGCGAGTGGCCCGCCTACCGCTTTGAGGCGGACAAGCTCTACACCATGGAGGACCGCATCGCCTTCTGCTACGAGTCCATCGCCATCCCTGCCCCGGCCTTCTACTCCGAGCCCTACATCGCCCTCACCCTCTACATGCTGGCAGAGGCCACCAAGGCGGGAAAGAGCTTTGAGGAGCTCCCCTTCTTCACGAGGTGAGGATGCGCCGTCGGGACCTGCTCGCCCTGCTTCCCCTCCTTCCCCTGGCCAAGGCCCAGGGGGGAGGGGGGGACTGGGTGGCGGCCTTCGGGGCCTTCTTAAAACGGGTGCCCCCGGCGGGCTACCTGGTCTACCCCACGGAGGCCAAGGACCTCCTCCTCTTTGAGCCCTACATCCTGGACGTGCGCACGGCGGAGGAGCGGAGGCGGGGGTACATCCCGGGTTCGGTGCACATCTACGCGGGGCAGGTCCCGGACCGCCTGGCGGAGCTCCCCAAGGACAAGGAGGCCCTCATCCTGGTCTACTGCAACTCGGGGAGCGTCTCCATGGTGGTGGCGGCCTACCTGCAGGCTCTGGGGTACAAGAACGCCAAGAACATCGCCCATGGGTTCAAAGGCTGGCTGGACGCCGGCCTGGAAGTGGAGGGTGGTTCATGAGGAAGCTTTTGGCCTTAGCGGTGCTTTTGGGCCTGGCCCTGGGCCAGGCGTTGGTGGTGGAGGTGCGGGGCTCCTTGGAGGCGGTGGAGGCCAAGGCCCTGGCCGCCTTGAAGGGGGTAGGCCTCGAGCCCGACCGGGTGCTCAACCTGGGGGAGCAGGTGCGCCAGGTGACGGGCCCCGGCTTTCCTGAATACCGCCTCATCGTGCTGAAGCCGGAGAAGGGTAGCCTGGAGGCGGTGAGCAAAAACCCCATGGCCGCCATCGTGCTGCCCCCCACGGTCTTCATCACCGGGCAGGGCCAAAACTACATGGTGGGCACCTTTGACGGCCGGCTCCTCTTCGGCATGCTCGGGGTCTACGGCGGCGAGGTGCAGCACCTGGTCTGGCGCCTCGAGGCCGCCCTGGGCCGCCTGGGGGTGGTGAAGCGCCTTCCCCCCGCCGTGATGCCCGACCCCAACAGCGGCATGATGCCGGCCCTCCTCTACCGGGTCCCCGGGGCCAAGGTGGAGGACGTGGTCCTCATGGTGGAGAGCGAGCTCACCGCCAACGGCCTCAACCTCCTGCCCAACGTCAAGGTGGGCCCGGTCACGGTGATCATGCCCTGCAAGAGCGAGTGGGCCCGCGTCATGTTCCTCACCCAGCCCGCTGGGGGCTTCGCCGCTCCCTGCCGCTTCTTCGCCATGCAGATGGGGCCGGATGTCCTGGTGGGGGCCATTGAGCCCATGCTCATGACCATCATGCCCGGGGTCATGGGCACCCCGGCGGTGGCCATGCTCCAGGAGGCCCGCCGGGTCATGACCGAGATCCTGGTGGCCGCGGGCGGGGAGCCCTACCGCCCTGGTCGGTAAGGGAGGAAGCATGAAGAAGGTGAACCGGAGGGATCTACTCAAGAGCGGCGCGGCCCTGGCTGCGGCCGGGGCCCTGGGGGGCAGCGGCTTCGCTCAGGAGTTTTACAGCCGTCCTCCCACCCTGCTCCCCCGAACCCGCAAGCCCCGGGTGGTGGTGATCGGGGGCGGCTGGGGCGGGACCACGGTGGCGCGGAAGCTGGTCCAGGCGGGGGTCAACGCCGAGGTGGTGCTGGTGGAGCAGCGCCCCATCTTCATGTCCTGCCCCATGTCCAACCTCTACCTGGCCGGGGCCAAGCCCCTGGAGTGGATGGTCTTTGACTACACCAACGTGGTCAAGGACGGGGTGATCTTCGTCCAGGAGAGGGTTCTGGACATCAACCGCGACCGCCGCCTGGTGCGGACCACCGGGGGCTACCTCTCCTACGACTACCTGGTCCTCGCCCCGGGCATTGACTACATGTACGAGGCCATCCCCGGCTACGCGGAGGCCAAGCACCTCCTCCCCGTGGCCTTCAAGCCCTTTGAGCACGTGGCCCTGAGGCGCATGCTGGACCAGTTTGACGAAACTGGGGGCGAGCTCGTCATGTACATCCCCAACCCTCCCTACCGCTGCCCCCCGGGCCCCTACGAGCGGGCGGCCATGCTGGCCTGGCGGCTCAAGACCAAGGGGGTCAAGGGGAAGATCACCGTGCTGGACGCCAACCCCCAGCCCATCTCCAAGGCCGCGGGCTTCCTGGCCGCCTTCAACGACCTCTACAAGGGGGTGCTGGAGTACGTGCCCAACACCCGCATCACCGGCATTGACTACGAGAAGAAGCTGGTGAAGACCGAGCTTGGGGATGTCCCCTTCACCGTGGCCAACGTCATCCCCCCCATGAAGGCCGGGGAGCTGGTGCGCATCGCCGGGCTGGGGGAGCGCTGGGCCAACATCCGCCTGCCCTACTTCCTCTCGGAGAAGGACGACCGGGTCTACCTGGTGGGGGACATCATCGGCAACACCCCCTACCCCAAGAGCGGCATGGTGGCCTACGTCTCCGGCACCATCGTGGCCCGCCACCTGGCCCAGCGCCTCCAGGGCAAGCCCCTGGCTGAGATCCCCTACGAGCTTCCCACCAACATCTGCTACTCCTTCGTGAACTCCGAGGAGGCCATCTGGGTGGCCCACCAGCACTCCTGGGACGAGGCGCAAAGGCGCATTCTCCAGCAGAGCAACGTGGACAACCAGCGTTCCCAGGCCAGCGGCATCGCCGCCATCGGCTGGGCCAATGGCATTTGGAACGACATGTTTGGCCCCGCCTAAAGACCCTGCCCCGCCCCTTTGGGGGCGGGGTTTTTCTCGCCGCCATAGCATACGATGGGAGGGTATATGGACCGAAGGAAGTTTTTCCGGCTTCTGGGCGCGGGGGGTCTTCTGGGCCTGCTCAAGGCCAGGGCCCAGACCCCACCTTGGAGCGAGGAGACCTTTGCCACCACCCGCACCCTGGGGGCGCCTCTTTCCGAGTACGGCACCCGGAGTCCCTTTGAGGAGGGGGTGGTGCGCTACATCTCCCCCAACCTGCGCACCCGGCACTCCGGGGCGGACTTCGCCCCCTTGGAGAAGCTGGAGGGGGTCATCACCCCCAACGGCCTCTTCTTTGAACGGCACCACAGCGGGGTGCCCCAGGTGGACCCCGCCAAGTACCGCCTGGTGATCCACGGCATGGTGGAGCGCCCCCTGGTCTTCACCCTGGAGGACCTCAAGCGCTTCCCCTCCGTCACCCGCACCTACTTCATTGAGTGTGCCGGCAACGGGCAAAACGGCTACCGCAACCCCCCGGACCCCCAGCTCACCGCCACCCGCAGCCGGGGCTTGGCCTCCAACGCCAGCTGGACGGGGGTGCCCCTGAGCCTGCTCCTCAAAGAGGCAGGGGTGAAGCCGGGGGCCCGGTGGCTCATTCCCGAGGGGATGGACGCCGCCATGTACACCCGCTCCCTGCCCCTGGAGAAGGCCATGGAGGACGTCCTGGTAGCCTACGCCCAGAACGGGGAGGCCCTCCGCCCCGAGCAGGGCTACCCCGTGCGCCTGGTGGTGCCGGGCTGGGAGGGGAGCATCCAGGTGAAGTGGCTCCGGCGCATCCTGGTCACGGACCAGCCGGCCATGGCCAAGGACGAGACCAGCGAGTACACCGACGTCATGGCCGACGGCAAGGTGCTGGCCTTCACCTGGGTCATGGACCCCGAGTCCATCATCACCTACCCTTCGGGCCTGCAGCAGATCAAGCCGGGCTTCCACGAGATCCGGGGCCTGGCCTGGAGCGGGCACGGGCGCATCACCAAGGTGGAGGTCTCCTTTGACGAGGGCAGGACCTGGCGCCAGGCCACCCTGGAGCCCCCGGTGGAGCGCTACGCCTTCGTGCGCTTCAAGATGCCCTGGTACTGGGACGGCAAGGAGGTGGTCCTCTGGAGCCGGGCCTGGGACGAGAAGGGGAACACCCAGCCCACCCGGGAGGAGTTCTTCAAGAAGTGGGGCAAGAATAACCGCTACCACTACAACGCCATCCAGGCCTGGCGCATCCTGCCCGATGGCCGGGTGGTGAACGGGGACCGGCCCCTGGGCACCCAGGCCTTCGGCCCCGCGGGGGGTTGCGGCGGGGAGGTGTTTGATGGTTAGGCGCCTTTGGGTGTTTTTGGCCCTCTTGGGCCTGGCGGTGGGGGCCCGGTACAACCTGGGCACCCCCATCAGCGAGGAGCTTGCGGCCCAGTACGACCTCAGGCCCGTGGTCCTGCCCGATGGCCGGGGGCTTCCCCCCGGGGAGGGACGGGTGGAGGAGGGGGAAAAGATTTACGCGGCCAAGTGCGCTTCCTGCCACGGGGCCCAGGGCGAGGGGTATCCCTTCAACCGCCTGGTGGCCGAGCCCTTCCCCATCACCCCGGACACCGAGCCCGTGGAGTACGCCATCGGCAACTACTGGCAGTACCCCACCACCCTTTACGACTACATCCGCCGGGCCATGCCCTTTGGCGCCCCCGGGACCCTCACAGACGAGGAGGTCTACCACCTGGTGGCCTGGCTCCTCTATATGAACGGCATCATTGAGGCGGACGAACCCATCAACCAGAAGACCCTGCCCCAGGTGCGCATGCCCGCCCGGGAGCTTCTGCACCTGGACCCCGAGACCAAGCGCCGCTTCCCCTGGCTCACCCTGCCCTAGGATGAAGGCATGAGTCTTTCCCTGGGCGCGGCTTTTCTGGCGGGGGTGCTCTCCTTCCTCTCCCCCTGCGTGCTTCCCCTGGTCCCCACCTACCTCTTCTACCTGGGGGGGGAAAGGGGGCGCCCCCTTTTCAACGCCCTCTTCTTCGTCCTGGGCTTTGGCGTGGTCTTCTTCCTCCTGGGGCTACCCTTCACCCTTCTGGGGGGGCTCCTCTTTGAGCACCGGCAGACCCTGGCCCGGGTAGGGGGTGGGGTGCTGGTCCTCTTCGGCCTCTACATGCTGGGCCTGAGGCCCCGCTGGGGGGTGAACCTGCGCTACGAGGGGGAGACGGGCCGGCCCTGGGGGGCCTTCCTCCTGGGGGCCACCCTGGGCCTAGGCTGGACCCCCTGCATCGGCCCCATCCTGGGGGCCATCCTCACCCTCACCGCCGTGGGGGGTGGGGTGGGGTTTTTGCTGGCCTACATCCTGGGCCTGGCCGTCCCCTTCCTCCTGGTGGCCCTTTTCGCCGAGCGGCTTAAGGGGTGGTTGCGCCGGGCGGGGCGGCTTTCCCACTACGTGGAGCTTCTGGCGGGGGTGGTCCTCCTCCTGGTGGGGGTCCTGCTCCTCACCGGCACCTACACCGCCCTCAATACCTTCTTCCTCCGGATTACCCCGGAGTGGTTGCAGAAGTACCTGTAAGGGGGCATACCCAGGGACCCTTGTCCCCCGGGTATACCCCTAAACTGATGGAAGCATGCTCTTGCGCCTCGAGGCCATCTCCAAGCGTTTCGGCCGCGACTGGGTCCTGAGGGATCTCTCCTTTGCCCTAGACCGGGGGGAGGTGGTGGCCCTCCTGGGCCCCAACGGTTCCGGCAAGACCACGCTCCTTAGGCTCATGGCGGGGCTTTTGAAGCCCACCCGCGGCCGGGTGGAGCGGGGGGGGAGGGTGCTCTTTCTCCCCAACCCCCCGGCCTTCCACCGCCACCTCACCGCCCGGGAGCACCTCCTCTACGACCTGGCCTTCCACGGGGGCAGGGGGGACTGGCGGGGGGCTTTGGTCCGGTTCGGCCTGCCGGAGAACCTTCCCCTGGCGGCCTTTTCCAGCGGGATGAAGAAGCGTCTGGCCCTGGCCCGCCTGATCCTCCTTGGGCCGGACCTCTGGCTTCTGGACGAGCCGGAGACGGCCCTGGACGGGGAGGGGCGGGAGTTGCTCTTGAAGGTCTTGCAGGAGGCCCGCCAGGGGGCCGGGGTGGTCCTGGCCACCCACGACCGGGCCCTGGCGGCCCAGGTGGCCGACCGCACCCTGGAACTGGGGGTGGCGTGAGGCGGGCGGTGGTCCAGGGGGTGCCTGGGGAGGGTGGTGGGTTGCGGCGGGCCCTCTTGCTTGCCCTGAGGGACCTGCGCCTGGAGGTGCGGGACCGGGCGGGGCTCCTTTCCGTGCTGGCCTTTTTTGGGGTGATGCTCTTCATCATGGCCCTGGCCCTGGGGCCGGAGGAGGCCCCCTTGCGCCGGGCGGCCCCCGGGGTCTTGTGGGTGGCCCTGGCCTTCGCCAGCACCCTGCTTTCCACCCGGGCCTTTGCCCTGGAGGTGGAGGACGGCACCCTGGACGACCTCCTCCTGGTGCCCGGAGGGAAGGAATGGGTCTACTTCGGCAAGCTCCTCTTCCAGATGCTCCTCCTCCTCCCCCTTTCCGCCCTGGCCTTCTTGATGGCGGCAGGCCTCTTCTACCTGCCCCTGGAAAAGGCCCTGCCCATCCTCCTCACCCTGGCCCTGGGCACCCTGGGCTACGCCAGCGTGGCCACCTTTTACGCCGGCCTCCTGGCCCGCCTCAGGGGGCGGGAGGTCCTTCTGCCCCTCCTTCTCTTTTCCCTGGTGGTGCCCGTGGTCCTCTCGGCGGTGCGGGCCACCGCGGGCCTGGTGGAGGGGCTTCCCCTTTCGGAGGTGGCCTCCTGGTGGCAGCTATTGGCGGTGTTTGACGTGGTCTACCTCACCGCAAGTGCCCTCCTTTTCCCCGTGGTCATGGAGGGGTAGGGGGCCACAAACTTTTCACCTGCCGCAAGGCTATGCTTAGGTGCGTGGAGGCAAGCGATGCTTAAGGCGACGGTTTCCGATCGGCCCGACCTTTTCACCTGGGCCTTCCTGGGTTTGGGGCTCCTCCTCCTGCCCCTGGGGCTTTACCTGGCCCTTTCTGCCCCCCCGGACGTGAACCAGGGCTATCTGGCCCGCATCATGTACCTGCACGTGCCCGGGGCCTGGCTGGGGTATCTGGCCTTCTTCGTCACCTTCCTCTACTCCCTCCTCTACCTCTTCCGCCAGGACCCCCGGTACGACCGGGTGGCCCTGGCCAGCGCGGAGATTGGGCTGGTCTTCATGGGACTGGCCCTGGTCACGGGGATGCTCTGGGCCAGGCCCACCTGGGGGGTCTACTGGACCTGGGAGCCCAGGCTCACCACCACCGCCATCCTCTTCGCCGTTTACGTGGGCTACTTCCTCCTGCGGGGGGCCATTGAGGACCCGGAGCTAAGGCGCAAGGCGGCGGCGGCCGTGGGCATCCTGGGCTTCATCAACGTGCCCATCAGCTATATGTCGGTGAAGTGGTGGCGGAGCCTGCACCAGACCCAGTCCATAGACCTCACCACCGGCAAGATCCACATGGCCCCGGAGATGCTCCAGGCCCTGCTCTTCAACCTCCTGGTCTTCACCCTGCTCTACCTGGGCTTCGTGCGCCTCAGGGCCCTGGTGGCGGCCCTCGAGGCCAGAAAGGAGGAGGCATGAGCGAGGTCTTCGTCACCTGGGTCTACACCCTCACCTACCTCACGGTGTTCGGCTACCTGGCCTACCTCTTCTGGCGCTACCGGAGGGCACGATGAAGGCTAAATACCTGGTGGGGGTTCTGGTCATCCTGGGGGCCCTGGCCTACATGATCTTCGGGGGTCTGGGGCGCAACCTGGTCTACTTCCTGACCCCCTCGGAGTACCTCCAGGACCAGGCCAAATATCAGAACCGCCCCGTGCGCCTGGGTGGCCTGGTGAAGGAGGGCACGGTCCAGTACGACAAGGACCGGCTGGAGCTCCGCTTCGTCCTCACCGATGGGGTGGCCGAGGTGCCGGTCCTCCACCGCGGCACCCCCCCGGGGATGTTCAAGGAGGGGCAGGGGGTGGTGGTGGAGGGCCGCTTCGGGGAGGGGGTCTTCCAGGGGAGCAACCTCCTCGTCAAGCACTCGGAGACCTACCAGCCCCCCAAGGAGGGCTGGACCCCGGAGGACGTGCGTAAGCTGATTGAGGAGGCCAAGTGAATCCGGCCCTTCTGGGCAACCTGGGCGTGAGCCTGGCCCTGGCCTTCAGCCTCCTGGGCCTGGCCC
Organism: Thermus igniterrae ATCC 700962; assembly: GCF_000376265.1. Taxonomy (GTDB): domain Bacteria; phylum Deinococcota; class Deinococci; order Deinococcales; family Thermaceae; genus Thermus; species Thermus igniterrae. Next base: position 9,363 of record NZ_AQWU01000041.1, on the reverse strand, counting down.
TGGCCCTCCTCGCCTACTTCCAGGGGGATGGGCGCTTCCTGCGGGGGGCGCGGGCCTTGGTCCTGCCTGCTCTCCTGGCGGCCCTGGCTGCCTTTTTGGCCCTGGAGTGGGCCCTCCTCACCCACGACTTCCGCGTGGCCTACGTGGCCAAAAACCACTCCCTCCAGGACCCCCTCTGGGTGACCCTGGTCACTCCCTGGGCCGCCCTGGAGGGGAGCATCCTCCTCTGGGGCCTGCTCCAAACCCTCTACACCTTCCTGGCCGCCCGCAAGCCCCTGGACCCCTGGCGGGCCTCCTTGGTGCTGGCGGTGCTTTTTGGCATCCAGGTCTTCTTCTTCGGCGTCATGGCCACCATCGCCAGCCCCTTTGAGACCCTGCCCAATCCCCCGGCGGACGGGGTGGGGCCCAACCCCCTCCTGCAGAACCACTGGATGATGGCCGTTCACCCCGTGCTCATGTACCTGGGCTTCGTGGGCCTCAGCGTCCCCTTTGCCTACGCGGTGGCGGCCATGGCCGTGCGGCGCTACCAGACCTGGGTGGAGGAGACCAGGTGGTGGGCCCTCATCGCCTGGGGCTTCCTCACCGCGGGCAAGGTGGCGGGGATGTGGTGGAGCTACGAGGTGCTGGGCTGGGGTGGCTACTGGGCCTGGGACCCGGTGGAGAACGCCAGCTTCATCCCCTGGCTCCTGGCCACGGCCTTTTTGCACACCGCCATCGTGCAGCAGACCCGGGGGGCCTTCAAGGCCTGGAACTTCGCCTTCGTCACCCTGGCCTTCGCCGCCACGGTGCTGGGCACCTTCCTCACCCGTAGCGGGGTGATCATGTCGGTGCACGCCTTCGCCGAGGGACCGGTGGGGCCGGCCTTCCTGGGCTTCTTCCTCCTTTCCACCAGCCTGGGCCTGGGCCTCCTCTCCCGGGTGGGGCGGGAGGTGCGGGACACCGCGGTCTTCCGGCCCCTTTCCCGGGAGGGGACCCTGCTCCTGGGGGCCTTCTTCTTCGCCGGCTGGGCCCTGGTGGTCCTCCTGGGCACCTTCTACCCCCTCCTGGTGGAGGCCTTCGCCGGGGCCAAGGTGAGCGTGGGGGCCCCCTTCTTCAATCAGATCTCCGCCCCCATCGGGGCGGGGATCCTCCTCCTCATGGGCGTAGGGCCCATCCTCCCCTGGCGCCGGCCCCGGGCGGAGGTCTTCCGCAACCTCTACCTCCTCCTGGCGGTCCTGGCCGGGGGAACGCTTCTTGGCCTCCTCCTGGGCTACACCCTGGGGGCCTCCTTGGCGGTGGGCCTCTTCCTCTACAACCTGGCGGCCATCCTCCTCCTGGTGCGGGAGGGGGTGCTGGGGCGCAAGGCGGCGGGGCTTTCCCCCTGGGGCTTTTTGGAGAACCGCCGGCGGGTGGGGAGCCTGGTGGTGCACCTTGGCGTGGCCCTCATGGGCCTAGGCATCGCCTTCAGCCAGACCTACCGTCTGGAGGCCGAGAAGACCCTCTACCAGGGCCAGGCCTGGGAGGTGGCGGGGGTGCGCATGGCCTTCCAGGGGGTGCGGGCCTTGGACGAGGGGCGCCGTTTCGCCGTGGAGGCCCTCCTGCGCACGGACCGCTTCGGGGAGGTGCGGCCCAGGCTCCACTTCTACCCCCAGATGAACGCCCCCCTGCCCGCCCCCAAGGTGATCTACACCCCGGGGAACGACTACTACTTCCTCCTCATGGACTTTGACCGGGAGAAGGGGACCTGGGCCTCGGTGCGCCTCATCGTCACCCCCCTGGTCTTCTGGATGTGGGTGGCCGGGGGGCTCATGGCCCTGGGCACGCTCTACATCCTCTGGCCCGCCAGGGGGGCCGAGGCGGCGAAGGGGGTGAGCCCGGCGTGAGGAGCTGGCTCTGGGTGGGGCTGGTCCTGGCCCTGGGGGGGCTTTTCCTCTGGGGGATGCAGCGCAACCCAAGGGAACTCCCCTCGGTCCTGGCCAAGGAGCGCCGCCCGGCTCCCGACTTCACCCTGCCCCTTCTTCCCCCCTACCGGCAGGCCTGGGGGGAGACCCTGCGCCTTGCCGACCACCTGGGAAAGCGGCCCATCGTGCTCAACTTCTGGGCCAGCTGGTGCTACCCCGCCTGCTACGAGGAGGCACCGGTCCTCGAGGCCGTCTGGCGGCGCTACCGGGACCGGGTCCTCTTCCTGGGGGTGAACACCCAGGACAAGGAGGCCGAGGCCCTGCGCTTCGTGGCCCAGTTCGGCCTCACCTTCCCCAGCGTCTTTGACCCCCGGGGCCGGGTGGGGGTGGACTACGGCATGTACGGGGTCCCCGAGACCTTCTTCATCGACCAGGAGGGCCGGGTCCTGGCCCGGCACGCGGGGGCCATAGACCAGGCCACCCTGGAGAAGTACCTGAAGGAGGCCATGCCATGAGGGTATGGGTTTTGCTTCTGGCCCTCTTCCTACCCGCCCTGGCCCAGGAGGGGCCGCCCCCCGACCTCTCCCCAGAGGTCTTCGCCATCGCCCGGGAGCTCCGCTGTCCTGTGTGCCAGGGGGAGAGCGCCGCGGAGAGCAACGCCGGGGTGGCGGTGGAGATGCGCCGCCTCATCGCGGAGATGCTCCAGGAGGGCAAGACGGAGGCGGAGATCAAGGCCTTCTTTGTGGACCGCTATGGGGAGTGGATCCTCTACGAGCCCCCGCGGCAGGGCCTTACCCTTTGGGTCTGGCTCTTACCCTTGGCGGGGCTTCTCCTCCTAGGCGCAGGTCTTTTCGCCTACTTCCGTCCCCGGCGCACCCTGCCCCCTGAGCTTCTGGAGGAGGCGGAGCGCCGCCTGAAGGAGCCTCCAGCATGATGGCGACCCTCTTTTTCCTGCTTTTCCTCCTCCTTGGCCTCTACCTGGCCCTTAGGCCCCTCTGGGGGCCCAAGGACCCCTTCCCCGAACCGCCCCGGCGGGAGGAGCTGTTGCGGGAGCTTTCCGTGCTCCAGGAGGAGGTGGGGGCCCTCGAGGGGGAGGAGAAGAAGCTGGCCCTGGCCCGCATGGTGGAGCTGGAACGGGCCCTGGAGGGCTGGCGCCCCCCTGAGCCCAGGGCCTTCAACCCCCTTCCCGTGGCCCTGGCCCTGGGGGTCGCCCTCCTCCTGGGGGTGGGGCTTTGGCGCTACACCCTGCCCCGCCTGCCCGGGGAGACCACCGTGACCCAGCGGGCCGAGGCCCGGGAGCTCAGGGCCCTTTCCCAGAAGGCCAAGCGCACGGGGGCGGTGGAGGACCTCCTGGCCTGGGGGCGGCGGGCTTATGAGCTCCAGGTCTACGAGGAGGCGGCCGAGGCCTACCTGGAGGTCCTCAAGAAGGACCCCAAGAACGTGGAGGCGGTGCGCCGGGTGGGCATCCTCCTCTTCATGGGGGGGCGCCTGGAGGAGGCCCAGATGTTCCTGGAGATCGCCCAGCACGCGGACCCCAAGGCCGCCGAGGGCTGGCTTTTCTTGGGGAACCTCTACTTCCAAAAGGGCCAGATGCCGGAGGCCATCGCCGCCTGGGAGCGGTACCTGGAGGTGGGGGGCGAGGCCCGGGAGCGGGTGGAGGGCCTCATCGCCATGGCCCGGGCCCAGGCCCAGGGAGGCAGGGATGGTAAGAGCGTCTTCCAGGCCCGCTGCGCCCTCTGCCACGGGGCCCAGGGGGAGGGAGGCCTGGGGCCCAAGCTCCAGGGGAACCCCATCCTCAAGGCCCCGGAAGCGGTGCGGGAGATCGTGCTCAAGGGACGGGGTCAGATGCCCCCCGTGCCCCTGGGGGAGGAGGAGCTTAAGGCCCTCCTAGACTACCTGGCCGGGCTATGAGGCGGCGCGACCTTTTCTTCTACGTGCCTGTGGCCGTGGCGGGGGGGTTTTTTACCTGGCTGGGGGTGCGCACCTACAACCTGCGCTTCCGCCCCCGGCCCGGGGTGGGGGAGCCCACCTGGAAGGAGGGGCCCAGGGTGGTGGTGGCCCGGGTGGGGGAGCTTGGCCTTTGGCAGGCCAAGCCCTTTGACTACCCCCTACCCCTGGGTCCTTTGCGGGCCTACCTCCTGCGCCTTCCCGAGCCGGCCCCCGGGGGGCTTTCCCTGGGGGAGGAGCACTACCTGGCCCTGAGCCGCATCTGCACCCACCAGGCCTGCACCCTGAACTACGTCCCCGACCCCGAGGCCGCCTCCATCCTCTACAACTTCCGCTACGAGAGGCCCTTTTTGGGCTGCCCCTGCCACTTCGGCGCCTTTGACCCCCTCCTGGGGGGGAAGGCCGTTTACGGCCCGCCCCGCTACCCCTTGCCCCGCCTGCGGCTGGAGGCTGAGGGAGAGGTGATCCTGGCCACGGGACACGAGGTGCCCCTGAGGCCCATGGAGGGGATGTAGACTCCCCCCATGGACAAGGTGCATCTGGGCACCCTGGCCGTCCACGGGGCTTGGGCCGAGGAGCCCGCCAATGCCCCTGCCCTCCTACCCCTCTACCAGTCGGCGGCCTGGGCCTTCCGCGACCTGGACGAGGTGGATGCCGTCTATGAGGGGCGCCTGCCCGGGGCGGTCTACGTCCGGAGCGGCACCCCCAACCACCAGGCCCTGGAGGCCCTCCTGGCGGCCCTGCACGGGGGGGAGGCGGCCCTGGCCACGGCTAGCGGCATGGCGGCCTTCACCGCCCTCTTCCTGGCCCACCTGCGTCCCGGGGCCCGGGTGGTGGCCTCCAGGGACCTCTACGGCACCACCTTGGGCCTCCTGGGGGACCTGGTCCGCTTCGGGGTGGAGGTGGTGGTCCTGGACGCCACCCAGCTACCCCAGGTGGAGGCGGCCCTGACCCCGGGAAGCCTCCTCCTGGTGGAAACGGTCTCCAACCCCCGCATGCGGGTGGCCGACCTTCCCGCCCTGGCCGCCCTGGCCCGGGCCCGGGGGGCTCTTTTGGTGGTGGACAACACCTTCGCCACCCCTTACCACGCCCGCCCCCTGGACCTGGGGGCGGACCTGGTGGTGGAAAGCCTCACCAAGTTCCTCTCCGGCCACCACCAGGTCCTTCTGGGGGGCGTGGTGGGGCCAAGGGCCCTCCTGGAGCCCCTGCGGGGGGTGGCCGTGCGGGCCGGCCTGGTCCCCAATCCCTGGGAGTGCTGGCTGGGGGCTGAGGGGGCTAAGACCCTGGAGGTGCGCCTGGCCCGGGCCTCGGCCACGGCCTTGCACCTGGCCCGCTTCCTTGCGGGCCATCCCAAGGTGCGGGCGGTGCACTACCCGGGCCTCCCCACCCATCCCGACCACGCCGTGGCCTCCCGGGTTCTTCGCCGGGGATACGGGGCCATGCTGGCCTTTGAGCTGGCGGCGGACCGCCAGGGGATAAACCGCTTCCTAAGGGCGCTACGCCGCATCCGCCTGGTGCTTTCCCTGGGGGGGACGGAAACCACCCTATCCCACCCCGCCACCTCCTCCCACCGCTTCCTGTCCCCGGCCGAGCAGGAGGCCCTGGGCCTCCACGAGGGCTTCCTGCGCCTTTCCGTGGGCATAGAGGACCCCGAGGACCTGGAAGGGGAGCTCCAAGGGGCCCTGGAGGCCCTTTAGTCCCCGAGGCGCACCCGCACGAAGCGGTCCCGGCCCCGTTGCAATACCCGGGGGCGGGAGAGGTCCACCTCGAGGCCCGGGTCGGTGATGAGCTCCCCGTCCAGGCGCAGGCCCCGGTTGCCAATGAGCCGCCGGGCCTCGGCGTTGGAGGGGGTGAGGCCTGCCAGGGTGAAAAGCCGGGCCACCCAGATGCGCCCCTCCTTGAGCTCCGTGGGGGGAATGGCCACCTCGGGGATGTCCTCGGGGATGCCCCCCTTGGCCACCTCTTCGTAGCGGGCTTCCGCCTTCTGCACCTCCTCGGGGCCCACGCCCCGGTCCTTGCCCAGGGCCTCCCAGGCGTAGCCCAGGCCCTCGTAGAAAGCCCGGTCAATGCGGGCGGGCAGGATGGGCCTGGCGTAGGCGGCGGTGAGGAGGCGGGCCAGGACCCGGTGGGCGGGAACGGGGCCCGCCTGGAGGAGGGTCCTCACCTCCTCCTCCTCCAGGTCGGTGAGGAGGCGGAAGTAGTCCGGGAGGAGGGGGTCGGGCACCCGCATGAGCTTCTTGAACATCACCTCCGGAGGCTCGGCCACCCCGATGTAGTTGTCCAGGCTCTTGCTCATCTTCTCCCGGCCGTCTAGGCCCACCAGGAGGGGCATGAGGAAGGCCACCTGGGGGGCTTGGCCGTAGGCCCGTTGCACCTCCCGGCCCACCAGGAGGTTGAACCGCTGGTCCGTCCCTCCCATCTCCACGTCGGCTCGGATGGCCACGGAGTCGTAGGCCTGGGCAAAGGGGTAGAGGAACTCGTGCAGGGAGATAGGAATGCCCTCCTCGTAGCGTTTTTTGAAGTCCTCCCGTTCCAGCATCTGGGCTACGGTCATGAGGGAGGTAAGGCGCACCACCTCCTTGAAGCTCAACGCCTCCAGCCACTCGGAGTTGTAGCGGAGCTCAAAGAGGTGGGGTTCCTGCCGCAGGATCTTCCCCGCCTGCTCCACGTAGGTCTTGGCGTTTTCCCGGGTCTCTTCCAGGGTGAGAGGGGGCCTGGTCCGGCTCCGGCCCGAGGGGTCCCCGATCATGCCCGTGAAGTCGCCGATGATGAGGACCACCTTGTGCCCTAGCTCCTGGAACTGGCGCATCTTGCGCAGGACCACCGCATGCCCCAGATGGAGGTCGGGCCGGGTGGGGTCGGCCCCCAGCTTCACCGTGAGGGGGCGGCCTTCCTTGAGCTTCGCCAGAAGCTCCTCCTCGGGGATGATCTCCTCGGCCCCCCGCTTGAGGAGAAGGAGGGCCGCTTCCGGGGAGAGCGGGGCGTCGGCCATCGCCATGAGCCCAAGTATACTGAAGGCAATGCTGCGGTTGCTCCTCCTTCTGGCGGCCCTTCTGGGCCTTTACTGGTACGCGGAGCGCTACGGCCTGGCGGTGGGCTACCCTCCCTTTCTACCCGTTTTCTACTGGAAGTATAGCGGGGAGGCCCGGTACCCCCTGAAGGTGACGGGGCTTTACGATACGGTCAAGGTGAAGGTCTCCGGTAGCCTCCAGGAAGGGCGGGTTTTCGTGGCCCTTCTGGAGGGGAGCCGGCCCCTGGGGGAGCGGGTCTTCCAGGGGAGTTTTCAGGAGGAGGTGCGCTTTGCCGTGCGGCCCGGGGAGTACCTCCTCCGCTTCCGCCTGGAGGAGGCCAAGGGCCAGGTGCGCTACGACTGGGTGGCCACCAAGTTTGCCCCTTAGGCGGGGGGTGTGCTACACTTAGGCCTGGTCTGCCCCGAGGGGGCATAAGGGGAGAACGATGGCGCAGAAAAAGCCCAAGAGGAACCTTTCCGCGTTGAAGCGGCACCGGCAGTCCCTGAAGCGCCGGCTTCGCAACAAGGCCAAGAAGTCGGCCATCAAGACCCTGAGCAAGAAGGCGGTCCTTCTGGCCCAGGAGGGCAAGGCCGAGGAGGCCATCAAGATCCTGCGCAAGGCCGAGAGCCTCATCGACAAGGCGGCCAAGGGCTCCACCCTGCACAAGAACGCTGCCGCCCGGAGGAAGTCCCGGCTTGCGCGTAAGGTCCAGAAGCTCCTTTCTGCCGTGAGCGCCTAAAGGGGGGAAGATGGGCAAGGGCGATCGTCGTACCCGCAGGGGCAAGATCTGGCGGGGCACCTACGGCAAGTACCGCCCCCGCAAGAAAAAGTAAGGCTTCACCTCACGGGGCTTAGGGGGACCTAGCCTTCCCCCTCCTTTTCCATTTCCCAGGTGAGGTCCCGCAGGAGCCACCCCCGGCCCGGGGGGGTGAGCTCCCCTGAGGCCAGGCCCTGGACCAGGTAGCGGCGCACCAGGCCCACGGGGACCCCCTGGGCGATGATTTCCCCCAGGTTGCGGGTGCCGTCCAGGAGGGTGACCAGGTGCCCAAACTCCTCCAGGGTTCGGTTCCGCTTCCCCTGGTGCTTGATGCGCAGGGCGTACCAGGCGTAGCGGCGCAGGGGGTAGAGGTCCCCTTCCCGCACCCCCATATAGGCCCGCTCCATGGCGATGAGGAGGGGCACCCCCCAGGCCTTGGCCGCGGCCCGCACGCTCTTTCCCCCTTCAAAGACCTCCAGGGGGGGCTTGGGGCGGATGGCCTCCAGCACCCGGCTGGGGGAGTCCACCAGGGTGCGGAAGCGGTCCCACTCGTCGTTCACCCGGGCCCACTCCCCCAGGAGGACGGAGAAGGGCATGAGGGGCTTTTCCTCCCCCGCGGGCCCCGGCTGGAAGCGGAAGGGGCCTTCCTTGGGGTGCAGGGGGAAGGTGAAGAGGGCCTCGAGGCCCTCCCAGTCCAGGAGGGCCGCCCCCACCACCTCTCCCGCGGCGAAGCGCAGGCTGAGGGGCAGAGGACCCACCCTGAGCTCCAGCACCCCCGAGCGCCGGTGGCCGTGGATGAGCTCCAGGAGTTCCGTGAGGGGGATGGTGTTCAGGTTTCCTTCCAGAAGTATCCCTCCCCTATATCCAAGACTAGCGTACGCCCTTCCCCCCGGTAGGCCTCGAGGGCCCGGGCCACCCTTTCCTCCTCCCCAGTGCGCACCAAGGCCGCCAGGGTGGGCCCTGCCCCCCCCACGAAGGCTGCCAGGGCGCCGGCGGCCAGGGCCTCCTCTATGGCCTCCAGCACCCCCGGCATCAGGTGGGCCCGATGGGGCTGGTGGAGCCGGTCCCGGCAGGCTTCCTTTAGGGCCTCTAGCCTTCCCGCAAAGAGGGCCGCGGGCCAGAGGGCGGCCCTGGCCAGGTTGAAGACGGCGTCCTGCAGGGGCACCCGTTCGGGCAGGGCCGCGCGGGCCAGGGGGGTGGGCACCTCGTAGGGGGGGATGGCCAGGACAAACCGCACCCCCTCGGGCCTGGGCAGGGGGATGGCCAGGGGAGGATAGCTCAGGGCGGCCACGAAACCCCCCAAGACCGCGGGGGCCACGTTGTCCGGGTGGCCCTCGAGGCCCGCCGCCACCCGGAAGACTCCCTCCCGCCCGAGCTTTCCTCCGGAAAGGCGGTCCGCCAGGGCCACCCCGGCCACCAGGGCGGCGGAGGAGCTCCCCATGCCCCGGGCGAGGGGGATGGGGTTGAAGGCCCGCACCCGCAGGGGCTCCGGCTTCAGCCCCAAGGCGTCCATTCCCGCCCGGTAGCCCTGGTGGATGAGGTTGTCCTCACCCTCCACCTGTCCTTCCCCCTCGTAGTGGAAGGCATCCTTGGGGGCCGGCTCGGCCTCCACCTCCAGGTAGAGGTCCAGGGCCACCCCTAAGGCGTCAAACCCCGAGCCCAGGTTGGCCAGGGTGGCGGGGACATAGAGGCGGGTTGGGTGATCCATACGTCCTACACCGCCCCCAGAATACCAGGAGCTTTCTGGGGTTTAGACAAGAAGAAGAAG
>NZ_AQWU01000040.1 GCF_000376265.1 Thermus igniterrae ATCC 700962 | reverse complement strand
TCAAGATCCCCGTCCGAGGGTTCGGACACCCTCAGTATAGCACCTTACTGGAAGCATGTACTTGGTCAAAATCTGTGCCCAAAAAGCCCTTCGCCAAATCGCTTCGCTTTTGTATAGCAGAAAAAGTGCCCATTCCGTCGGTCAAGTCCCGTGTTTGGAAGTAACTATCAACCTTTAAAGTAAAAGGGGGTGTAGCGGGCCTTTCCCAGTATGGCCGCTTTCAATCGTTGGGCCTGGACTTCTATCTGCTCGCCGTAGGGTTTACGAAAGCCCAAGGGGTGCCAAGCTTCTTGCAGGAAGCGCTCCTCCAACAAGCGGAGAAATATCCGCCGCCCCTCTTCGTTCAAGTACACGCCACCCCCACGCCTTTCCACGTGGGACCACCCCATTTCTCCTCGGCGAAAGGCCGAGACCACCACCGCATCCACAACAGGAATGCGAAACTCCTCCATGAGGTCCAGGGCCAAGGCGGGCTGGCGGCGCGCCTCTGTATGGAGATACCCCACCTCGGGATGAAGCCCTGCCAAGCGTAGGGCCAGGAGGACCCGCCCCAAAAGTACCGCATAGCCGTAAGAAAGGGCGGCATTCACAGGGTCCGCAGGGGGTCTGCGGGTCCGCCCGGCAAAGCCATGGGTACCCAAGACCTGGGCTAGTCCTGCGAAGTATGTCCGACTCCCCTCCCCTTCTATTCCTCGCAGGGTTTCCAAGCGGGAGGCCACATTCACGCGCTCTAAAGCACGGGCAATCTCAAAGGCCTCGGCGACCCTGTACCTCTCCAGTAGAACTTTGGCCGAGCGCAGCTTTCCCTCCACGAAAGCCTTAGCTAGGGGCAAACCTTCCGTGGCAAACTGGGCTCGTAGGAGTTGGGGGGGTAGGTCAGGGAAGGCGCCGGCGACCCCGTAGAGAAAGCCCTCTAGGGACAGAAAGAGTATGGGCACTCCCTGGCGAAGCAGAAAACCCAAGGCCGGGTTAGAGAGGCGCACGTTCCCCCACACCGCCACCTGACGTACCTGGCGGGCAGGCACCGAAAGCAAAGATGTTCCTTCCAACTCCAGCAAAAGCCGACCCTGCCTGAGGCGCAAAGCAGCTCCTTGATGGGTGAGGTGCAGGATCATTCAGAACTTGGGCCAGGGGGGAAGGGGCCTGAGGCGCTCATCCAGGCCCAGGAGGAAGTCCCGTAGGCGGGTGTAGTCCTCGAGCTCCACGGGCCGGGTGCCGTGGGCCAGGATGCTCTCGTGGCGTTTGGCCAAGAGGGCCTGAAGGCGGTTTTTCTCCCCGTAGAGGCGCTGGGCCAGGGTACCCCTCTGGCCAAAGGCCAGGTCCAGCTCAAAGGCGGCCTCCAAAAGGTCCATGAGGCCCCTGGGCCGCAGAATCCGTTCCCGCAGGGTCTCCGGGAAGCCTTCAGGCCAGGTCTTGGGGTCCTTGAGGAGGAAACCCAGGCGCTCATGGACGTCGGCCTCGGCCACCAGCTCCAGGGCCCGGTACAGGCGGGCCAGGGCGTCATCGTAGCGGCCCACCTCCGCGCGGCGCTCGGCGTTGGCCAGAAGGTCCTGCAGGAGGACAAAGGTGGGCTTTCCCTCCTGGGCCACGATGGCCTCCAGGGAGGGGAGGAGGTCCTCCAGGGCGCGCAGGGCCCGCACCTTGGACCCGTGGCCCCAGGCCTCGGCCACGGCCACGGCTACGGGTAGGTGGGCCCGGAGCTGCTCCAAGGCCGCCCGGTGGCGGAAGCGGTCCCACTCCATGAGCCCCTCCACCACCCCTTTCAGGGCCCGGTAGAAGCGTTCCTCCGAGGGGGAGAGGGGACGGGCCAGGAGGGCCTCGAGCTCCGCCCGAGCTATCCCCAGGTTCAGGGCGTTCCAGGCCTGCACGAACCCCTGCCACTCCCGCACGCCCAGGCGGGCGGTGGGGTCTTCCAGCAGCCGGAGCCGTTCCTTCCCCGGCACCACCCGCCCCATGGCGTCCCGTTCCTGGCCTCCCACATAGCTGAAGACCACCCCGCGGCCCGTGAGGGCCAGGACCAACCCTGCGGCCATGGGCTTAGTGGCCCCGGTGAGGTCGGCCACCAGGCTGGTGGCCTCCCACTCCAGGGCCTTGCGTAGGGCCTTGATGGCCCCCTGGTAGGTCTCCAGTAGGCTTTCCGCATCCTCTATGAGGACGGTGTGGTGGCGAAAGGCGTTGCCGTAGTCCCGCACCAGCTCGGCCGCCACGGGGTAGCTCTGCTGGCTGGCCAGGAAGACTACCCCCTGGGGGGCGTGTTGGGTCAGGGACTCCTCGAGGGGGGCACGGGTAAACCCCACGGTGAGGATGAGGACCTTCATATGCCCCCATTATGCCAGGGGGGCATGTGCAAACCGCACAGGGAAGTCAGCTCTTCCCATATACTTTAAAGGACATGGGAAGTCAGGGAACCCACGTGGCCCTGGCCGCTCTGCTCCACGATGTGGGCAAGCTCCTCTCCCGCGCCCGCTGGGGCCAGCGGGACCCGGAGGTGCCGGACCGCACCCACACCGCCTACACCGCCCTTTTCGTCCAGGGCCATGCCCGGCTCTTCCAGCGGGCGGGCCTGGACCCCGAGTGGCTGGCCCGCACCGCCAGCCGCCACCACGAGGGCTGGCGGCACCGCCCGGAGTACCAGCCAAAAACCCCGGAGGAGTGGTGCGTGGCCCTGGCCGACACCTACGCCTCCCAGGAGCGGGAAGAGGGGGAAGGCGGGGGTAGCCCCCCTGAGGTGCCCCTCCTTTCCGTCTTTAGCCAGCTGAGGCTACAGGGAAAGGAAGGGGAAAGGGTGGGCCACAGCCCAGTCCACGCCTTAGGGGAGGGCCTAAGGCCGGGAGCCCTCTACCCCGAAGAGGTACCCAACGTGCGCAAGGAGGTGTACACCAGGCTCGCCGAACGGCTGGAGGGTCGCCTGCGGGCCATGGCCTCCCCGGGGCTTTCCCCCCGGGCCCTCCTCCTCAACCTGGCCGCAGCCTTCCAGGAGACCCTCTCCCTGGTCCCCGCCGACACCCAGTCGGAGCCCGACGTCTCCCTTTACGACCACCTCCGCCTCACCGCGGCCATCGCCCATGCCCTATGGCTTTACCACAGGGAGGCGCCTTCCGTGGAAGAGCTCCGCCAGGAAGGGGAGAAGTTCCTCCTGGTGGTGGGGGACCTGGGGGGCATCCAGGGGCACATCTACCGCATCGCCGGGGCGGAGACCGGGGTGGGGGGCATCGCCAAGCGGCTTCGGGCGCGAAGCCTGGAGGTCAGCCTGGCGGGGGAGGCCATGGCCCTGGGGATCCTCGAGGCCCTGGGCCTCACCCCCCTGAACCGCATCATGGGAGCAGGGGGCAAGTTCTACCTGCTCCTGCCCAACACCGAGGAGGCCCAGAAGGCCCTGGAGGCGGCCAAGGAGGCCTGGGGGCGCTGGGCACTGGCTAATGGGGCAAGCCTCATCCCCCACCTGGCCTGGGTGGCCTTTGGGGGAAAGGACTTCCGAGACTTTGCCGGGGTGCTTAAGAAGGCCCACGCCAAACTGGCCCTGGCCAAGCTCAGGCCCTTGGACTTCCTGAAAAGCAGCAAGGACACCCTGCGCCAGGCCCTCCGCCCCTGTGCCGCCTGCGGCCTGCGTCCCGCCAGGGAGGACGAACCCGGAAGCCTCTGCCCGGGGTGCGAGCGGGAAAAAGAGATGGGAAGCCGCCTTCCCCAAAGCGACCGCGTGGGCTTTTTCCAGGAAGGTGCCCCCAGGCCCTTCTGGGGCTTCCCCAGCCTGCAGGTGGCCCTGGGGCAGGGAGGGTTTCCCCACCCTCCCCTCCACGTCTACCGCACCCGGCCTGACTTCGCCCCGGGCCCCGAACCCTTTGAGGTGAAGCCCCTCCTGGGGCACCTGCCCACGGTGGGGAACGCCCTGCGGGCCAAGGGCCAGTCCCTGGAGGAATACCGCCGCTGGGTCCTGGAGGAGGGGCTCATGGACGAGGAGGAAGCGGAAGAGGCCTGGGACGAGCACCGCCCCCTCACCTTCCAGGAACTGGCCGCCCTGTCGGAGGGAGCACCCTACCTGGGCGGCCTCCTCCTGGACGCGGACCGCATGGGGGAGGCCTTTGCCACCGGGTTCCGGCGCGAAGGGAAGGACCTGGCCACCCCAAGCCGCATCGCCAGCCTTTCCCGGGTGCTGGAGTGGTTCTTCAGCGTGGAGGTGCTGGAGCTCATCCGAAACCCCGCCATCTACGCCAAGCGGCTGGGGTGGGACGGCCTCGAGGCCCGCCAGAAGGGGGAGCGCTACCCCCTCCTCTACAGCGTGTACTCCGGGGGGGACGACCTCTTCCTCCTGGGTCCCTGGGACGTTCTTCTGGACTTTGCCCTGGACTTGGAAAGGCTCTACCGTCTCTACACCCGCCACCCCGCCCTCTCCCTTTCCGGAAGCTTCCTCCTCTTCCGGCCCAAGACCCCCGTGCCCCAGATGGCCGAAGCCCTGCAGGAAGGGGAGAAGGAGGCCAAGGCCCAGGGGCGGGGCCGGCTTTACCTCTTCGGCCAGGCGGTGGCCTGGGGGGAACTAAAGGGGCTCAGAGACTGGCAACAGGGCCTGGTAGATGACCTGAAGGGGGAACGGGTCAGCAAGGCCCAGGCCTACCGCTGGCTAAGCCTGTGGAAGGGGTTTTGGAGGGAAGACCTGGACCCCGGGGAACGGATGCGCTACAAGCCCCTTCTGGCCTACGCTTTGAGGCGCATTCGGGAAAAGGACGAGGCCGTCTGGAAAAGATACCTGCGGCTCCTAGACCACCAGGACCCTGTCTGGACCCACCTTCCCGCCTGGGTCCAGTGGGCGCTTTACCGGGAAAGGAGGGCGTGAATGCCGGTGCTGGAGTTCTACAAGGACAAGGAGCGGGGGCTTCTGGACCCCCAGATCTTTGAACGGGCCCGCCAGGTGGCGGAGGAGCTGGCCGAGGAGGGTCAGCTGAAATCCAGCCAGTTCCGCAACTACTTTGCCGAGCTAAGGGCCTTGGAAAACCGCTTCCAGAAGGAGCGCAAGGGGGACGAGGCCACCGCCTTCGCCCGTCTGGTGCCCGAGCTGGAGCTCCTGAAGGCCAAGCTGGCCTACAATACCCGTTCCCAAGGCCCCCTCAAGGACGCCAAGCGCTTCGTGAGCTTCATGAACGAGGCCCTGGAGGCGGGCAAGCAGAGCCCCAAGGACTTTGAAGCCATGATGAAGTACGTGGAGGCCGTGCTGGCCTATTTCTACGCCCTGGGGAAGTGAGGAGGTCCAGATGCAGTTGAGAAAGATCATCCGCATCCAGGCGCTTCTCCTGGCCAAGACGGGCCTGCGCATCGGCATGAGCCGCGACCAGATGGCCATCGGCGACCTGGACAACCCCGTGATCCGCAACCCCCTCACGGACGAGCCCTACATCCCCGGCTCCAGCCTCAAGGGCAAGCTCCGCTACCTCCTAGAGTGGAGCCTGGGCGGGGACTACATCCTGAAGGCCAAGGAAAAGCACGTCTACGCCTCCCCCGACCCCAAGGACCCTGTGGCCCGCATTTTCGGCCTGGCCCCGGAAAACGACCCCAAGGCCCGGGAGCGGGGGCCCACCCGCCTCCTGGTGCGGGATGCCTACCTGGCCCCCGACTCCAAGGAGGAGCTGGAGCGCACCGTGGCCCGGGGCGGCTACCTTACGGAGATCAAGCAGGAGGTGTTCATTCCCCGCCTGGGAGGAAACGCCAACCCCCGCACCACGGAGCGGGTGCCCGCCGGGGCCCGCTTCCGGGTGGAGATGGTCTACCGGGTGTTGGAGGACCTGGACGAGACGTACTTCCGAGAGTACGTTCTGCGGGCCCTGGAGCTTCTGGAGCTGGACGGGCTGGGGGGGCACATCAGCCGGGGGTACGGACAGGTGTACTTCCTGCACCCCGAAAAACCCCTGGAGGCCCAGGAGGGCCTGCCCCTGGAGGAAAGGCTTCTCATCCAAGAGCGAAGCCTGGCAGGGTGAGATGCGGGCCCAAGCCTTTCGCCTCCGCTTCCAGGGACCGGTGCGCTCCTTGCCCCGGGCCCCCACCCTGTGGGGCCAGCTCCTCTGGTGGTACCGCTACACCCAGGGAAGGGCCGCCCTGGAGGAGCTCCTTGAACGCCTGCCCACCCTCTCCTTCCGGCTTTCCAGCGCCTTTCCCGAGGGCTGGCTGCCAAGGCCCAAGCTACCCCCCGTCCTGGTGGAGGAGACCGAGCTACGCAAGGCCCTGAAGAACCTGCGCCTAGTGCGGCTGGAAACCTTCCAGGCCCTGGCCGAGAGGGGAGAAGAAGCCCTCCTGGAGGCCGATGAGGTGCGAAAGGGGCTGAGGCCCCCTGAGCCAGAGCGCATGCGCCGGCTGCGGGTGGGGGTTGACCGGGGCACGGGTGGGGCCAGGAGGGGCATCCTCTTCACCCAGGACCTCCTCTTCCCCACCGGCCCCTACATGGTCTATGCCCTGGGGGAACCGCCCTTTGACCTCCTGGAAGGGCTTCGCTTCGTGGGGGAGATGGGCTACGGCGGCCTAGCCAGCGTGGGGGCAGGGACCTTCCAGGTAGAAGGCCCCCTGGAGGTGGACCTCCCCGAGGCCCAGAAGCCCACGGCCTTCGTCAGCCTTTCCCCCGGGCCTTTGGAAGGGGCCTGCTATTACGAGGCCGAGCTCTACTGGGGCCGCCTGGGGGGAGGGTACTTGGGGAGCCAGCCCTTCAAACGGCCCCACCTACGCACCCGGGAGGGTAGCGTGTATCGGGAACGTGGAGGCCTATGCCTCCTGGAGGCCACGCCCAACGAACCCCCGGAAGCAGGGGTAAAGGTGGTGGAGGTCCTGCAGGTCTTCCCCCTGGGGGTGAGGGTATGAGCTTCCTGGAAGCCTACCGGCTGGAGCTGGAGCTGGTCTCCCCGGTCCACGTGGGCACCGGGGAGAGCTACCCCGCCTATGCCTACGTGCCTGACTTTGCCCAGAAGAAGGTGCACCTCCTGGACCTAAGCCGCCTCCTCCTGGCCCTTTCCCCCGAGCGCAGGGAAGCCCTGCTCCGCAGGGTGGCCGCCGGCCCCAAGGGCGCCCAAGAGGTGCTGCGCTCCCTCTACCAGGAGGGCCAGATTCCCCAGGAGGCCATCCTGCGCACCCTACCCGCCAGCCCCGCCTTCTTGCAAACCATACAGAAGGCTACCGAGGAAGCCCAGCTGGAGTACCGGCCCCTCCCCTACTCCCCCCTGGGGGCCTACCTGCCCGGCTCCTCCCTAAAAGGCGCCCTGCGCACCGCCTGGCTTTTCCACACCCTGGTGCGGCGGGGGGAGGTGGTGGAGTTCCGGGAGGGGGCCTGGAAGTTCCGCCCCCTAAGGCCCGGGGACAAGGACGCCCTGATCCACCCCCCCAGGAAGCTCTCCTTGAGGGAAAACCAAAGCTTTGAGGGAGTGGTCCTAGGGTACAGGGAATACCGCAAGGGCAAGGAGGTGCTGGATCTCTACCGCGACCCCTTCAGGGCCTTAAGGGTCTCCGACTCCAGCCCGGGAGAGGGTTTTTTGAACCGCATCGGGGTTTTCCACGCCCGAAAAGACCTCTCCAAGATGGTCATCCTGGCGGAGACCTTCCGCAAGGGAAGCCGCTTTTCCTTCCTCCTTCGCTACCAGGGGGGCCTGGCGGAAAGGGGCGGGGTGGCCGGGGCTATACCCCTTACGGAGCTGGTGCAGGCCCTCAGGGAGTACTACGGCAAGGTGGCGGAGTGGGAACGGGGATATGCGGAAGAGCACGGGTTGAGGAGGGCCCTCGAGGTCTATGGGGAGCTGGAGGAGAGGCTCAAGGACCCCGAGGTGTTTCCCCTCCGCCTTGGCTTTGGCTCGGGGCGCCTGGCCCTGCGCCTGGCCCTTCTGCTTCCCGAGGAGCACCCCGAAGCCCAGGAACCCCTGACGCGCAAGACCGCGGGCGCCCAGACCCCCAAGGACGGCTACCCCCTGGGGTGGGCCCTGGGGCGGCTTGTGTCCCTGTAAGAGCGCTAGGGAGCTTTCCTCAGGTCCAGCATGCCCTTGCCCACCGCCTGGGGTGGGAAAGGAAGGGGGTTGGCGTGCTGAAGAAGGGCCTCTTGAAGCCCTGCGGGGGTGAGGTTCGGATTCTTCTCCAGCCACAGGGCCATGGCCCCGGCCACCAGGGGGGTGGCGAAGGAGGTGCCGGTGCAACTGCCCCTACCCCCTCCGGGTAGGGAACAGTCCAGGTCCGTGCCGGGGGCCGCCAGGTCCAGGTAGGTCCCCTGGGTGCTGTAGGGGGCAGGGCGCCACGCCTTACCGTCCGTTTCCAGGGCCCCCACCGCCACCAGGCCTGGGAGGTCCAAGGCGGCGGGGTAGTGGGCGGGGCTCCCCTGCTTCCCCTGGTTCCCTGCGGCGGCGGCCACGGGAATGCCCTGGGCCAAGGCGGCCTCCAGGGCCAGCCTCAGGGCCTCCACCGGGGTATCCCCTCCCAGGCTGAGGCTGAGGACGGTGGGGCCTTCCCGGTGGGCCAGCACCCAGCACACCCCCCGCACTACCCGGCTCGCCCGGCAGACCCCGTTTTCATCGCAGACCCGCACCGGGATGATCCCTGCCCCCGGGGCCACCTCCTTCACCAGCCCCGCGGCCCCCGTGCCGTGGCCACCCGGGAAGGCATCCTGGGGGTCAGCGTCATCCTCAACAAAGTCGTAGCCGGGAAGTTGGGGGATGGTGGGGTCCACCCCGGTGTCCAGTACAGCCACCCTAACCCCCTGGCCCGTAAGCCCCCGGCCGTGGGCCAAGGGAGCCCCCACGGCCTCTCCCCCTGCCACCCCACCCAGGCTCCAGAGGCTTTCGGGATCGGCCTTGTAGTCCGGGTCCTGGGCCTCCAGCTCCTCCAGGGCCTTTCCCAAGGCCTCCCCACCATAGCCCAGCTCGGCCAGGGCGAAGCCACAGGCCGCAAGGTCTTCGCTTTGAAGCAGGGTAAACCCCTCCGGAAGCCTAGGCGTTTCCCCCAGGGGTAGGCGGAGGAGGATTCGCTTTGGGTCCACCGCTCCCAGAACCCCCAAGGAGGCCTCGGCCCTCCGGCCCCCCGACTCCACCTGCACGGGCTTGGGCCCTCCGGGCAGGGCGGGCACCCGGAAGACTACCCGGCTTGGCTCACGGCGGACCACCTCCGCCTCCACCCCGCCCACCACCACCCTGGCCTCCAGACCCCTCATCCCCTGAAGCCTGGCCTCCACCTCCTCCCCCGGCCGGGCCCGGGAGGGGAAGAGGCTCAGGGAGGGTTCCGTGGGGGTGCAGGCGTAAAGGCTCCCCAGAAGCCAGAGCAAAACCAGCCACCACCTCTTGCACATGCCGCCTACCCTCCCCCCAAAGGACCGTATGGCCGGCCAGATCCAGGACCCAGACGGGCATGGCTACAGGACCCTTTCCTGCCCATACGCCCACCCCGTGGCCGCCCTCAACCCTGCCTCACCCATGCCTTCCATCCTGAAGCCCGGGGGCTTAACGGGGCCTGAACGCCTCCAGGCGGCGCTGGTAGCGCTCGGCCAGCACGGAATAGCGGGCCTCCTCCAGGAGGTGGATGGCCTCCTCCAGGCTGGCGGGGTCTCCCTGGAGCTCGGCCAGGTTGGCCAGAACCGCCGCGGTGAGCACCCACTCCCGCCCCTCCTTGGCCAGGACCAGGGCCTGCTGGTAGGCGGCCTTGGCCTCCTCCTTACGCCCCTGGCGGTGGTAGAGGGCCCCCAGGTTGTTCCAGGCCCGGCCCAGGGCCTCGAGGCTCCCCACCCGCTCCGCCTCCCGCATGGACTCCCGGTAGAGGGCCTCGGCCGCCTCCGGCCTGCCCTCCCGCTCCCGCACCACCCCCAGGTTGAGGAGGACCCGGGCCCTAAGGAGGGGGGCTTCCCCCGCCGCCCGCAGGGCCTCGGCCAGAACCGCCTCCGCCCCTCCTTCCCCGGCCTCCAGGAGGGCCACCGCCCGGTTGTTCAGGGCGTCCACCTGGCGGGCGGTCTCGCCAGCGGCCAGGAAGCGCACCGCCGCCCGGGCAAAGAAGTCTGCGGCCTCCTGGAAGCGGCCCTGGCTGAAGGCCAAAAGCCCCCGGAGGTTCAGGGCCTCCCCCTGGGCCCAGGGGCTACCCCGGGCGGCCCGCTCCGCCGCCTCCAGGGCCTCGGCCACGCGGCCCAGGCGGAAGAGAATACCCCCCCGCACCGCCGCGGCCTCGGGGTCGTCCGCGGAAATGCCCTTCTCCAGCACCTCCAGGGCCTCGCCATAGCGCCCAAGCCGCTCCAGGGCCCGGGCCCGCAGCAGGCGGACCTGGGGCTCCAGGGGAAGCCCCTCTAAAAGGCGCAGGCCCTCCAGGGGGTTTTCCGAAAGCCACCGCCGGGCCTCCGCCAGGAGGGCTTGGCCCGCCCGGCGCCGGTCCTCCTCCGTCCAGAGGGGCCTCCCCAGGCGGTAAAGGGGTAAGGCCTCCCGCAGGGGCAGGCGTCGGGCCAGCTCCAGGGCGGCCTCCTGGCCCTCCAGGGGTAGCCCCTTAAGGGCCGCCAGGGGCAAGGGCACCCCCCCAGGGCTCACCAACCCCTCCTGGTAGAGGCGCTCCAGGGCCTCGGGCTCCAGGGGTAGCACCTCCCCCGCCCGGCCGGGCAGGTGGAAAAGGGCCCAGAAGGCCTTGCGCACCTCCTTGGGCAAGGGGTCGGGACGAGGGGTCTCCACCCCGTGCCCCTCCAGGGCGTACCGCACCCCAGGAAGGGCCAGGGCCTCCTGCAGGAGGGCCCGGCCCTCCTCGGCCAAGCCCAGGGCGAAGTGGGCCCGGGCCTGGCGGGCCAAGGCCGTGAAGACCTCCAGGGCAAGCCCCTCCCGGGTGCTCCAGACCCACTCCTCCAGCTCCTCCCCCAGGGGCAAGTCCACCCCCTCGAGGAAGGCTCCCCGGTAAAGGGAGCGGACCCTCTCCAGATCCCCTTCCGCCAGGGCGCGGCGCAACTCGGCCACGTCCAGGACCACCCGGGCCCTGAGGACCTCACCCCCTTCCACCACCCCCAGGGGCTTGAGCTGGTTCAGGGCCACGGAGAGGCTGTTGAGGGCGTCCTGGGCCCCGGGCCAGAAGAGTTCGGCCAGGCGCCGGCGGGGTTGGGGACCCTCGAGGGCCAGGTAAACCAGGAGGAGAAGCGGCTTAGGCCTGCGGAAGGCATGGCCTTCCAGGTAAAGCCCCCCCAAGGCATGCAGCATCCTTGGGGGCCATCATAGCCGATGGAAGGAGTATGGGTCTAACCCCAGGCAAACCCCCTAGGCCAGGGCCAGCAAGGCCACCGCCAGGAGAACCGTCCCCATCCCCAGGGCCCGGACCATGCCCTGGCCAGAGGTCCCGAGGCGGGGGGAAAGCCTGGCCATCCCCACCCCCGCCAGGTGCAGGAACAGGGTGGAGAGCAAAAACCCAGCGGCGAAGGCCCCGGGCATCTGCAGGGGGGTCTCTGCCCCGTGGGCAAAACCGTGGAACAGCCCAAAAAGCGCCACCAGGGGAAAGGCCCAGCCCCCTTTAGGCCGGTGCGCCAAGGCCACCAAGGCCCCCAGAACCGCCAGGGAAGCCAAGATGCCCATCTCCACTCCCGACCATGCCCCAAGGCCAAGGCCCAGGGCCCACCCGGCCGCGGCCGCCCCCACAAAGGCCAAGGGTAGCCCCAGAAGGAACCTGCCCCCCAGCTGGCCGGCCCACAGGCCCACGGCCACCATGGCCGCCAGGTGGTCTAGCCCGTGCAAGGGGTGCACCAGCCCATAGCCAAACCCACCCGCATGCCCTTCGGGATGTGCCAGAGCGGGGACCAGAAGCCAAAAGGCTACCCCGGGCAAGCCCATTTTGCGCATGGCAACCTCCTTCGCGCCCCGCGGAAGGGGCTTGGTACATTGTTGGGCACTTTCCCTTGGAGGGCGTAGTTGCAAATGTCCCGGGTTCCCTCCGTCAAGAGGGACAAATACCCCTACGCAATGCCTTTTTTATCGGCTACCCTCTCCCGGTAAGGAGGTGAGCATGTCCGAACGAGCCTTTGAGGGTCTTTATGAAGACACGCCCCGGATACGCCCCCTTTCCCCGGAAAGCGCCCAGCAACTGGCCGAGGAGGCCGACCGGCATCTGGCCCACCTGGAACGCACCCTACCCGAACGCGAGGTATCCTTATCCGCCGCCCTAAGAAAAAACGGGATAAGCCGGCGGGAGTTCCTGAAGTGGTCGGCCTTTATGGCGGCCACCCTAGGCCTACCTCCCTCCTTTGACACCCGGATTGCCCGGGCGGCGGAGCTTTCCGTGCGCCTGCCCATCATCTGGCAGGAGCTCCAGTCCTGCACCGGCAACAGCGAGGCCCTCCTGCGGAACAGCAATCCCTCGGTGGACACCCTTATCCTGGAACTCCTCTCCATAGAGTACGCCGAGGTGCTCATGGCCGCTGCCGGCTACCAGGCGGAGGAAGTGCTGGAGCAGGCCATCCAGCGCTACAAGGGGCAGTACATCGCCGTCTTCGAGGGTTCGGTTCCCTTGGGCCTCGAGGGCCGCTACCTCACCATTGGCCCCCACGGGACCACAGGGGTGGAAATCGTCAAAAAAATTGCCAAAAACGCCCTGGCGGTGATCAACGCCGGCACCTGCGCCGCCTATGGGGGCATCCCCATGGCGGCTCCCAACCCCACCTCGGCCCTGGGAGTCCAGGATTTCCTGCGCAAGGAGCGCATCCGGGTCCCGGTCATCAACCTGCCCGGCTGCCCGGTGAACAGCGTGAACATCGTGGGCACGATCCTGGAATACGTGCTCTTCGGACGCATCCCCCAGCTGGACGCCTACAACCGCCCCCTCTGGGCCTACGGCCAGCGCATCCACGACAAGTGCGAGCGCCGGGGCCACTTTGACGCCGGGGAGTTCGTGGAGGGCTGGAGCGACCTCAAAGGGCTTAAGGAGGGATATTGCCTGTACAAGGTGGGGTGCAAGGGGCCCTTCACCTTCAACAACTGCGGGGTGGTGCGCTTCAACCAGGGCACCTCCTGGCCCGTCCAGGTGGGCCGGGGTTGCATCGGATGCAGCGAGCCGGGGTTCTGGGACCGCCTGACCCCCTTTGAGGCCCCGGTGGCCTACCGGGTGTACCAGCCCCCCATCCTCAATGACGCCACCGCTGACCGCCTGGGGCGCTGGGCCCTAGGCCTGGCCGGGGTGGGCATCGTGGCCCACGCGGCCATGACTGCCCTCAAGGCTTTCCTGGAGCGCAAGGAAGAAGTGACCAAAAGCCAAGAACCCCCCAAAGGAGAGTGAGCATGGCAGAGGCTAAGCGCATCGTGGTGGACCCCATCACCCGGATTGAAGGGCACCTGCGGATTGAGGTGGAACTGGGGGAAGACGGCACCATCAAGGACGCCTACAGCTCGGGCACGGCCTTCCGGGGCATTGAGCTCATCCTCCGGGGCCGGGACCCCCGGGATGTGGGCCTATTTGCCCAGCGCATCTGCGGGGTCTGCACCTACCACCACTACGAGCGGGGGATTGAGGCCGTGGAGAGCGCCTTTGGGGTGCGCATTCCCCCGAACGCCAGGCTGGTGCGCAACCTCCTCTGGATCGCCCAGATCCTCCAGGACCACCCCACCCACTTCTACCAGCTCCATTCCCTGGACTGGTGGGACGTGCTGAGCGCCCTGAAGGCCGACCCAGCAAAGGCAGTGGAGGTGGCCCACCGCTACCACCCCAACCCCTACAACGCCTCTGAAAGCCACTACCGCCAGGTGCTGGAAAGGCTCAAGCGCTTCGCCGCCAGCGGCCAGCTGGGCCCCTTCGCCAACGGGTACTGGGGCCACCCCGGCTACCGCCTCACCCCCGAGGAGAACCTGGTGATGGCCTCCCACTACCTGGACAACCTGGCCATCCAGCGTCTGGCGGCCCAGATGGACGCCATCCTGGGGGGCAAGAACCCCCATCCCCAGAGCCTGGTGGTGGGCGGGGTCACCGCGGTCCGGGATGCCCTCAGCGCCCAGCGTCTGGGGGAGTACCGCTTCCTCCTGGAGCAGGTGCGGGACTTCATTGAACGGGCCTACCTACCCGACCTCCGGATGCTGGCGGAGCGCTACAAGGAGGAGGCCCTGGCAGGGTACGGAGGCGGGCTTGGAAACTACATGAGCTTTGGGGCTCTTCCCCTGGATAACGAGGACTGGGCCTACCGGGAGCACTACTTCCCCCGGGGGATTGTGCTCAACCGGGACCTTTCCCGGGTGTACGAGCTGGACCCCATGAAGATCGCCGAGGAGGTGAGCCACGCCTGGTACACCTACTCCAAGGGAGACGACACGCCTCTCCACCCCTTTGAGGGGGAGACCAACCCCCACTACACCGGCCTGAACCCCGACCACACCCTCCAGGTGGAGGGCAAGTACTCCTGGCTCAAGACCCCCCGCTACGAGGGAAAGCCCATGGAGGTGGGGCCCCTGGCCCGTCTTTTGGTGGGCTACGCCTCCGGCCACCAGGAGATCCGCGAGGCCATGGACGGCTTTGTGGAACGCATCGGGGTTCCCTTCCGCTTCTGGTATTCCACGGTGGGCCGCACGGTGGCCCGGGGCCTCAACGCCCTTTTGGTGGCCCGCAAGGCAGACCATTTCCTGAACCAGCTGATTGCCAACGTCTCTAAGGGGGACGAGCGCTTCTTCACCCCCTACCAGCCCAAAGACGGCCAGGGCTTCTCGGCCACCGAGGTGCCCCGGGGCGGCCTTTCCCACTGGGTGGTTATCAAAAACGGACGGGTGGAGAACTTCCAGGCGGTGGTGCCCACCACCTGGAACGGGAGCCCCCGCGATGCCAAGGGCCAGCGAGGGGCCTACGAGGCTTCCCTCATAGGGCAACCCCTTCATGACCCCACAAAGCCCTTGGAAATCCTGCGGACCATCCACTCCTTTGACCCCTGCTTGGCCTGCGCCGTCCACCTCATTGACCCCCAGGGCCGGGAGGTGGCCCATCTGAAGGTGGAGGTGTAGCCATGCTTTTGAAACGCGAGGGACACGTCCTGCTGAAGCGGGGCGAGGAGGTGGTGGCCGTTCGCTACGTCTTCGGGCGCTTCACCCGTGCGGCCCACTGGATCCGCTTTGCCATCCTCATCTGGCTGGTGGTGAGCGGGTTCTACATCGCCTACCCCTTCCTGGGGCGGGACTTCCTCACTCCCACTGCCTTCAAGTTCGTCCAAACCTACATCCGGGCCTCCCACGTCCTCCTGGGCTGGGTGCTCATCGCCCTCACCCTGGTGCGCATCTACGAGTTCCTCTTCGTGCGCTCGGACGGCAGGCTGGGCTTAGGGGACGAGTTGCGCATGGGACGCGTCCTTTTTGACCGCCAGGCCTGGCGGGAGCAGATCGCCTACTACGTCTTCCTGCGCAAGGCACACCCCGTGCACGTCTACTCCAACTACGGTCCCCTCCAGTACCTCACCTACATCGCCCTTTACCTGCTCATCCTGGGCATCAGCGTCACCGGCATCCTCCTGGCGGCCCCCTACCAGCCCGAGGGCCTGGCGGGCACCCTGGCCGGGGTGTTGAAGCCTCTGGAGATCTGGATGGGCGGCCTGGCCCAGGTGCGCATCTGGCACCACTGGTTCATGTGGGGCATCATCCTCTTCAGCGTTTTGCACGTCTACATGGTGGTGTGGAACAGCATCCGGGCCCGCACCCTGCTCCTCGAGGCCATGGTGTCGGGGTACAAGGCGGTGGAGAAACCATGAAGCGCTGCCTGGTCCTGGGCCTGGGCAACATCCTCTATGGGGACGAGGGGGTGGGGGTGCACCTCCTCCACCGCCTGCGGCGCCGCTACCGCTTCCCCCCCGGGGTGGAGCTCAAAGACGGCGGAGCCCTGGGCTGGCACCTCCTCCCCCTCCTGGCCCAGTATCCCCAGGTGCTCCTCCTGGACGCCCTGGCGGGAGAGGTGGGAGCGGTGTACCGCTTCCCTCCAGAGGCCCTGGGGAACCTGGCCCTTTTTGGCAAGCTCTCCTCCCACGAGTGGGGCATCCTGGACCTCCTCTCGGCCATGGAGCTCCACGGGGATCGGCCGGAAAAGGTGGCGGTGGTGGCCATGGGGGTCACCCCCGCCGCCATCAAGGGGGAGACCCTGGAGTTTGGGCTCTCGGAAGGCATCCGGGCCCGCCTACCCGCCATGGAAGCCGTAGCCCTGGGGGTCCTCGAGGCCTGGGGAATACACCCCGAGCCGGTGCCGGAGGCCGGGGAGGAGGACGTGGACCTGGAGGCCATCCTCCATGCATGAGGTCGGCCTGGCCCAGGAGCTGGTACGGCTGGCAGAAGAGGCCGCCCGGCAGCACGGGGCAAGCCGGGTACGGCGGCTTGGCCTCCGGCTGGGAGCCCTCTCGGGGGTGGTGGAGGAGGCCTTGCGCTTCGCCTTTGAGGCGGTCTCCCCGGGAACGCTTTGCGAGGGGGCCGAGCTTGCGGTGGAGCACGTCCCCCTGAAGAGCTACTGCCCCCACTGCCAGGAGGCCTTCCTCTCGGAGGACCGCTACGGCATCGCCCTCTGCCCCCGGTGCGGGGAGCCTAGCGCCGAGGTGCTGGAGGGCCGGGAGTTCGTCCTGAGCTATGTGGAGGTGATCTAGATGAGCGCCGAGGGTTTTCGCAAAATCGGCCTGAGCCTGCTGGCCGGGAACACCGAGGAACGCGGCCGAGTGGTGGAGGTGGAGAAAGGCGTCCTAGCCTTCAACCAGCGCCTAGCCGAGGAGAACCGGGCCCGGTTTGACGCCGCCGGGGTCAGGGTGGTGAACGTCCTCTCCTCCCCAGGGTCAGGAAAGACCACCTTCCTGGCCCGCACCCTTAGGGAACTCCCCCTGCGGGCAGGGGTAATCGTAGGGGATCTGGCCACCGACCACGACGCCGAGCGCCTGAGGGCCTCAGGGGCCCCGGCGGTGCAGATCCAGACCGGAGGGGTGTGCCACCTGGAGGCGGCCATGGTGGCCCGGGCGGCAGCCCTTTTGGACCTGGAGGCCCTCGAGGTCCTCTTCATTGAGAACGTGGGCAACCTGGTCTGCCCCGCCTCCTACGACCTGGGGGAACACCTCCGGGTGGTCCTCTTCTCCGTAACCGAGGGGGAGGACAAACCCCTGAAGTACCCCACCATGTTCAAGACCGCCCAGGCGGTGGTGGTCAGCAAGGTGGACCTGGCGGAGGCGGTGGGCTTCGCCCGGGAGGAGGCCCTGGAAAACGTGCACCGGGTCAACCCCAAGGCGGTGGTTCTGGAGGTTTCCGCCAAAACGGGCCAGGGTATGGAGGGCTGGTATGCCTTCCTCCGGGCACACCTCGGCTGAAGGCCTCACCCTGCGCCTGCGGGTCCGGGGCGTGGTCCAGGGGGTGGGGTTCCGCCCCTTTGTCTACCGCCTGGCCCAGAGCTTGGGCCTCTCCGGCTGGGTACTGAACGACCCCGAGGGGGTACTGATTGAGGCCTCCGGGCCTGAGGAGCGGCTACAGGCCTTCCAGGAGGCCCTGGTGCGCCAGGCCCCTGCGGCGGCCCGGGTGGAAGGGGTGGAGGTGGTGGCCCGGGAAGTAGGAGGAAAGGAAGGGACCTTCGTCATCCGGGAAAGCGCCGCCCAGGGCCTTCCCATCACCCTCATCTCCCCTGACCTGGCCGTCTGCGAGGAATGCCTCCGGGAGCTTTTTGACCCGGCAGACCCCCGGTACCTCTACCCCTACATCAACTGCACCCACTGCGGCCCCCGGTACTCCATCCTCCTGGACCTCCCTTACGACCGCCCCCGCACCACCATGCGGGACTTTTCCCTCTGCCCCCGGTGCCAGGCCCAGTACGAAGACCCCCTGGACCGCCGCTTCCACGCCCAGCCCGTGGCCTGCCCCCAGTGCGGGCCCCACTATGCCCTGCTGGACGGGGAAGGACAACCGGTGGCCGAACGGGAAGAGGCCATCGCCCTGGCGGCCCGCTGGCTCCGGGAAGGGCGCATCCTGGCGGTGAAGGGAATTGGGGGCTACCACCTGGCCTGCGACGCGCAAAACCCCGAGGCGGTGGCCCGCCTGCGGGCGCGCAAGTACCGCAAGGACAAGCCCTTCGCCCTCATGGCCAAAGACCTGGAGGCCCTGGAGGGGTATGCCCTTCTTCCCCCGGAAGCCCAAACCCTCCTCACCTCCCCCGCCCGGCCCATCGTCCTCCTGGAACGGGGGCCTAAGACCCTGCCGCCTGAGGTGGCCCCAGGGGTGCCGGAGATCGGGGTCATGCTCCCCTATACCCCCCTCCACCACCTCCTCTTCTGGGCAGGGGCCCCACCCCTCTTGGTGATGACCAGCGGCAACCGCTCCTCCGAGCCCATCGCCTACCGGGACGAGGAGGCCCTTGAGCGCCTCCAGGGCCTGGCCGAGGGGTTCTTGGTGGGGGAGCGTCCCATCGCCCGGCGGGTGGATGACTCGGTGGTGGCCCTCTTGGAAGGGAGGCCCGCCATGGTGCGGCGCGCCCGGGGGTACGCCCCCAGCCCCGTGGTGCGCCACCCCCGGTTCCAAAAGCCCATCCTGGCCCTGGGAGCTGGGCTTAAGAACGCCATCGCCCTGGCCACCGAGGGCTATGTGTTCGTGAGCCAGCACATCGGGGACCTGGATAACCTGGATGCTTTTCAGGCTTTTGTGGAAACCCTCCACGACCTGACCCGCATGTACCGGGTCCCCCTGGAGGAAGCCCTGGTGGTGCACGACCTCCACCCCGACTACCCCAGCTCCCGCTACGCCGAGGCCTTGCCGGGGCCGAAGCTCGCCGTACAGCATCACCGGGCCCACATCGCCGCGGTGGTGGCGGAACACGGCCTCTGGGAGGAGCCGGTGCTGGGGTTTGCCTTTGACGGCACCGGCCTGGGAGAAGACGGCACTGTCTGGGGCGGGGAGGTCTTCGCGGGACCCCTTTGGGCCCTGCAGCGGGTGGGCCACCTGGACACTGCCCTCCTGCCCGGAGGGGAGGCCGCCGCCCGCTACCCGGAGCAGGCGGCGGTGGGCTTCCTCATCGGACAGGAGGAGGCCCTCTGGCGCCCCTTCCTGGGGGAGAAGCCCGTGGCCGTGGCCCTAAGCCTCCTCAAAAGCGGGGCCCGCACCCCAAAGACCTCCAGCCTGGGGCGGCTCTTTGATGCCGCCGCGGCCCTTTGCGGTTTCCGGGGACGCATGAGCTACGAGGGGCAGGCGGCCATATGGCTGGAGGCCCTGGCCCGGCAAGGTCGGGGAGAAGAGGCATACCCCTTTCCCTTCCGGGAAGGGCGCTGGGACTACCGGCCGCTCTTAATGGCCCTCCTGCAAGACCTGAGGCGGGGAGAGCCCCGGGAAGAGGTGGCCCGCCGCTTCCACCTGGGGCTGGCCCAGGGAGTGGTGGAGGCCGCCTTGACCCTTGGGCGAAGCCTGGGCTTCAAGACCGTGGCCCTTTCCGGCGGGGTCTGGCACAACAAACTCCTCCACGCCAGGGTGGTGCAGGCCCTGCGGCGGGAAGGATTCCAGGTGTTCTGGAACCAGGAGGTCCCCGTGGGGGACGGAGGGATTGCC
Organism: Thermus igniterrae ATCC 700962; assembly: GCF_000376265.1. Classification (GTDB taxonomy): domain Bacteria; phylum Deinococcota; class Deinococci; order Deinococcales; family Thermaceae; genus Thermus; species Thermus igniterrae. The sequence continues at coordinate 3,618 of NZ_AQWU01000040.1, read as the reverse complement.
CTGGGCCAGGCCGCCTTGGGACAAATGGCCCTGGAGGGTCTGGGCTAGGGTGAAGGGGTGAGGTGAGCATGTGCCTGGGAATTCCCTACAAAGTGGTAAAGGTACTGGATGAAGAGTCCTGCCTGGTACAGGTGGGTAGCGGCACGCAGTTTTGTTTCACCGGGCAGGTAGGGACGGTGAAGGAAGGAGACTGGCTGGTGGTCCACGCCGGGCTGGCCATCGCCAAAATCACGGAGGAGGACGCCCGGGAGAACCTGGCCATGATCCGCTTCTACCTGGGAGAGGAGGCCTCGTGAGCTACGACCCCGAGGTCTACAAAGACCCCAAGCTGGTCCTGGCCCTCAAGGAGCGCATCGCCGAGGTGGCCAGGGAGCTGGGCCGCCCGGTGAAAATCATGCACATCTGCGGCACCCACGAGCACGAAATCGGGCGGTACGGCCTGCGGGACCTCCTTCCCGAAAGCGTGGAGCTCCTGGCGGGGCCGGGATGCCCGGTGTGCGTGTGCGATGCCGAGTACATTGACCGGGCCATCCAGTTGGCCCTCACCCCAGGGGTTATCCTGGCCTCCTTCGGGGACATGTTGGCGGTGCCCGGGGGTATTCCTCTACGGGATGGGCGTCCCGGGGATGTGCGCATGAGCCTTCTGGACGCCAAAGCCCGGGGCGGGGATGTGCGGGCGGTTTACTCGGTGTTTGACGCGGCCCGCCTGGCCCGGGAGAACCCCGACAAGGAGGTGGTCTTCTTCTCCGTAGGGTTTGAGACCACGGTGGTGGCGGTGGCCGCTCTTTTGAAGCGGGGGGCCCCGGGGAATTTCAGCCTCCTCGAGGCCAACTACTACACCCCCCCGGCCACCTCCATGCTCCCTACCCTCGAGGGCTTTGACGTACAGGGCTTCCTCCTGCCGGGCCATGCCGCCGCCATCACCGGCCTGAAGATTTACGAGCACCTGCCCCGCCTGGGCATCGCCTGCGCCAGCGCGGGGTTTGAGCCGGTGGACGTGCTGAGCGGGGTGCTCTCCGTACTCCTGCAGCTCAAGGAGGGAAAGCCCCGCCTGGAGAACACCTACCGCCGGGTGATCCCCTACGAGGGCAATACCCTGGCCCTGAAGGAGCTCTTTGAGGTCTTTGAGCTGGTGCCCCAACGCTGGCGGGGAATTGGGGTCATCCCGGACTCGGGCTTCCGCCTGCGGGAAGCCTACCGCGGCTACAGCGCGGAAGAGCGCTTCAAAGAGGTCTTCGCCAGGCCCCTTCCCCGGAGCGAGCGGGAACACCCCAAGGGTTGCCGCTGCGCCGAGGTGACCCTGGGCCTGGTGCGGCCCAGCGAGTGCCCGGTTTTCGGCAAACTCTGCACCCCCGACAACCCCTACGGCCCCTGCATGGTGAGCCACGAGGGCACCTGCCGCGCCTGGTACACCTACGGCATGGACCGGGGGCGCATTGAGGTGGAGGTGTGAATGAAAGCCGGCAAAAAAGCCCACGTAGAGCGCTACGGTAGCGTGCGCTTGAGCCACGGGAGCGGGGGCAAGCTCACCCTGGAACTCATCACCGAGGTCTTCGCCGCCACCTTCGGCTCGGAACCCCTTAAGGAGCTCACGGACGCCGCCATCCTGGAAAATCCCGGGGGACGGCTGGCCTTCACCACCGACTCCCACGCCATCAAGCCCCTTTTCTTCCCCGGAGGGGACATCGGCCGCCTGGCGGTGGCGGGTACGGTGAACGACCTGGCGGTGGTGGGCGCCAAGCCCCTTTACCTCTCCGCCGCCTTCCTGCTGGAGGAGGGCTTTCCCCTGGAGGACCTGGTGCGCATCGCCGAGTCCATGAAGGCCACCGCTGACGAGGCCGGGGTGGCCATCGTCTGCGGGGACACCAAGGTGCTGGAACGGGGCAAGGGGGATGGGGTGTTCATCAACACCGCCGGGGTGGGTTTCATCCCCCCGGGCCGGGACCTGGGCCCCCACCGGGTAGCCCCAGGGGACGTGGTGCTGGTGAACGGCACCCTGGGGGACCACGGGATCGCCGTGCTCTCCCAACGGGAGGGATTTGAGCTGACCCTGGCCCTTAGGAGCGATGTGGCCCCCCTGAACAGCCTGGTGGAGGCGGTGCTGGCCGCGGCCCCGGGGACCAAGTTCCTGCGGGACATCACCCGGGGAGGGCTGGCGGCGGTGGCCAACGAGCTGGTCCTGGGCAAGCCCTTCGGCATCCGCATTTTTGACCACCAGATCCCCCTCCACCCCGATGTGGTGGAGTACAGCGAGATGCTGGGCATAGACCCCCTCCTGGCCGCCAACGAGGGCAAGGTGCTGGTGGTGGTGCCCAAGGAGGAAGCCGAAGCGGCCCTGGAGGCCATGCGGCGCCACCCCCTGGGAAAGCAGGCCGCCATCATCGGGGACATCGTGCGCAAGCCCCAGGGGCTGGCGGTGGTGGAGACGGCCTACGGCACCCGCCGCATCCTGGAAATGCCGGTGGAAGAGCTCCTCCCCCGAATCTGCTGAGGTGGGGTGTGCGCGGCGAGGTCTACCGTTTCATGGAAGAGAAGCAGGCCCTCACCGAGGAGTACCGGAGCCTGCTCCTTCCCCTTCTAAGCCTTCGCTTCCCTGAAAACCCCTGGTCCAGCCAGAGCCTCCGGGCCTTGACCCAGGAGCCCGAGGCTCAAGACCCGATGCTCCAAAAGGCCCTGGAGCATCTCTTGCGCTACGAGGTGCCGCTTCTGGAGGAAGAGGAGCGCCTTCTGGCCCAGGGGCTTTCCCAGGAAGCGCTTCGGGACGCCCTAGCCCAGCTGGAGGAAGCCTTCTGGGAAGCCCGCTTGGCGGAGGAAGGGGGCTGGCAGGACCCCGGGCCCTACCTTTGCCCCGAGCACCGGCTGACCCTCGAGGCCGTGCGGCGGATAGCCGCCCAGAACCCCACCTGGGACTCGGCCACCCTGGTCCAAGCCAGCGGGGGCAACCCGCAGTGCTCCACCTGCCGGGTGGAGGCCGCCCGGATCATGAAGGAGGTGCTCAGGGCAGAGAAAGCACCGGGAATGCTCCCCGAGCCGCCCTCCCGGGTCAGCCCTCTCCCCACCCGCACCGCCACCCTACGGCTTCAGGACCTGGTGCAGGCGGCCCAGCTCCTGGCGGAACGGGCAGAAGGGGAAGGGTACCGGGTGGTGGCGGCCCACCCAGTGAGCGCCTGGGCCGACTCCCCTTCCCGGGCCGCCCTTCTTCTGGAGCTGGAAGCCCCTAAGCTCACCGCCCTTCTCCTGGAGGAGCACCCCGAGGGCCTCTTGGGGTGGCCCCTGCGCCTCCTCCTGTGGCAGGAGGCTCCCGGGGCCCCGGTGCGCCTCCTGGCCCCCGACCCCCAGGCCTACCCCGCCTGGCTCTTCCCCAACCCCCCAAAAGGAGAGGCCCGCCGCCACCTGGACTGGCTGGAGGTCACCTTGGACATCCTCCTTCGGGCTTTTGCCTAAGGCTTCGCAAACCCCCTGTGGGAACCCCCGGGGCCAAGGCGCCTGGGCTTGCCTAGTAAATTGCCTTGTACCCCGGAGGGGGCGGGAGAAGGGAGAGAAGAACCCTAAGGCCGTAGGCGATGAGCTCCAAAAGCGCCCGCGCCATGGCCGTCCAAGGCTTCCGCTCCCAAAGGT
>NZ_AQWU01000039.1 GCF_000376265.1 Thermus igniterrae ATCC 700962 | reverse complement strand
CATCTCAGTACCCAGAGGAGAGGAAAGCGAAAGCGACTCCCTGAGTAGCGGCGAGCGAAAGGGGAAGAGCCTAAACCGTCTGGCTTGTCCGGGCGGGGTTGTGGGGCCCTCGGATACCGAATCCCCAGCCTAGCCGAAGCTGTTGGGAAGCAGCGCCNGAGAAGGTGAAAGCCCTGTAGGCGAAAGGTGNGGGGATAGGTGAGGGTACCCGAGTACCCTGTGGTTCGTGGAGCCATGGGGGAATCTGGGCGGACCACCGCCTAAGGCTAAGTACTCCGGGTGACCGATAGTGAACCAGTACCGTGAGGGAAAGGTGAAAAGAACCCCGGGAGGGGAGTGAAATAGAGCCTGAAACCGTGGGCTTACAAGCAGTCGCGGCCCCTTTGGGGGTTGCGGCGTGCCTATTGAAGCATGAGCCGGCGACTCACGGTCGTGGGCGAGCTTAAGCCGATGAGGCGGAGGCGTAGGGAAACCGAGTCCGAACAGGGCGTTTAGTCCGCGGCCGTGGACCCGAAACCGGGTGAGCTAGCCCTGGCCAGGGTGAAGCTGGGGTGAAACCCAGTGGAGGCCCGAACCGGTGGGGGATGCAAACCCCTCGGATGAGCTGGGGTTAGGAGTGAAAAGCTAACCGAACCCGGAGATAGCTGGTTCTCCCCGAAATGACTTTAGGGTCAGCCTCAGGTGCTGACTGGGGCCTGTAGAGCACTGATAGGGCTAGGGGGCCCACCAGCCTACCAAACCCTGTCAAACTCCGAAGGGTCCCAGGTGGAGCCTGGGAGTGAGGGCGCGAGCGATAACGTCCGCGTCCAAGCGCGGGAACAACCGAGACCGCCAGCTAAGGTCCCGAAGTCTGGGCTAAGTGGGAAAGGATGTGGCGTTGCTGAGACAGCCAGGAGGTTGGCTTAGAAGCAGCCATCCTTTAAAGAGTGCGTAATAGCTCACTGGTCGAGTGACGCTGCGCCGAAAATGATCGGGGCTTAAGCCCAGCGCCGAAGCTGCGGGTCTGGGGTGTATGCCCCAGGCGGTAGGGGAGCGTTCCCGATGCCGACGAAGGTCGTCCGCGAGGGCGGCTGGAGGTAAGGGAAGTGCGAATGCCGGCATGAGTAACGATAAACAGGGTGAGAATCCCTGTCGCCGTAAGCCCAAGGGTTCCTACGCAATGGTCGTCAGCGTAGGGTTAGGCGGGGCCTAAGGTGAGGCCGAGAGGCGTAGCCGAAGGACAGCCGGTTAATATTCCGGCCCTTCCCGTGGGTGCGATGGGGGGACGCTCTAGGCTAGGGGGACCGGAGCCATGGACGAGCCCGGCCAGAAGCGCAGGGTGGGAGGTAGGCAAATCCGCCTCCCGTACGCTCTGCGTGGTGGGGAAGCCCGTGAGGGTGACAACCCTCCGAAGCCAGGGAGCCGAGAAAAGCCTCTAAGCACAACCCACGGGAACCCGTACCGCAAACCGACACAGGTGGGCGGGTGCGAGAGCACTCAGGCGCGCGGGATAACCCTCGCCAAGGAACTTTGCAAGTTAGCCCCGTAACTTCGGGAGAAGGGGTGCTCGCCTTCGGGCGAGCCGCAGTGAACAGGCTCTGGCGACTGTTTACCAAAAACACAGCTCTCTGCGAACTCGTAAGAGGAGGTATAGGGAGCGACGCTTGCCCGGTGCCGGAAGGTCAAGGGGAGGGGTGCAAGCCCTGAACCGAAGCCCCGGTGAACGGCGGCCGTAACTATAACGGTCCTAAGGTAGCGAAATTCCTTGTCGGGTAAGTTCCGACCTGCACGAAAAGCGTAACGACCGGAGCGCTGTCTCGGCGAGGGACCCGGTGAAATTGAACTGGCCGTGAAGATGCGGCCTACCCGTGGCAGGACGAAAAGACCCCGTGGAGCTTTACTGCAGCCTGGTGTTGGCTCTTGGTCGCGTCTGCGTAGGATAGGTGGGAGCCTGGGAAGCCGCCCTTTCGGGGGCGGTGGAGGCGCCGGTGAAATACCACCCTGATGCGGCTGGGGGCCTAACCCAAGGGATTGGGGACAGCGCTTGGCGGGCAGTTTGACTGGGGCGGTCGCCTCCCAAAAGGTAACGGAGGCGCCCAAAGGTTCCCTCAGGCGGGACGGAAATCCGCCGGAGAGCGCAAGGGTAGAAGGGAGCCTGACTGTGAGGCCTGCAAGCCGAGCAGGGGCGAAAGCCGGGCCTAGTGAACCGGTGGTCCCGTGTGGAAGGGCCATCGATCAACGGATAAAAGTTACCCCGGGGATAACAGGCTGATCTCCCCCGAGCGTCCACAGCGGCGGGGAGGTTTGGCACCTCGATGTCGGCTCGTCGCATCCTGGGGCTGAAGAAGGTCCCAAGGGTTGGGCTGTTCGCCCATTAAAGCGGCACGCGAGCTGGGTTCAGAACGTCGTGAGACAGTTCGGTCTCTATCCGCCACGGGCGCAGGAGGCTTGAGGGGGGCTCTTCCTAGTACGAGAGGACCGGAAGGGACGCACCTCTGGTTTCCCAGCTGTCCCTCCAGGGGCATACGCTGGGTAGCCATGTGCGGGAGGGATAACCGCTGAAAGCATCTAAGCGGGAAACCTGCCCCAAGATGAGGCCTCCCACGGTGTAAAGCCGGTAAGGACCCGGGAAGACGACCCGGTGGATGGGCCGGGGGTGTAAGCGCCGTGAGGCGTTGAGCCGACCGGTCCCAATCGTCCGAGGTCTTGACCCTTTTTGCCCTGATGGCCACCCCAGCCAAGGTCCCCCGCCCCAAAGGCGGTGCGGGCATTTTGAAAGCCAAAACACGAGAATCCCCCGTGCCCATAGCGGCGTGGAACCACCCGTTCCCATTCCGAACACGGAAGTGAAACGCGCCAGCGCCGATGGTACTGGGACCGCAGGGTCCTGGGAGAGTAGGTCGGTGCGGGGGATTTTTCCCTTGCGGGAGTAGCTCAGTCGGTAGAGCACGACCTTGCCAAGGTCGGGGTCGCGGGTTCAAGTCCCGTCTCCCGCTCCAAAGGTGAACCTGACCCTTATACCCCCCGAAGGCTTAGCCCTCGGGGGGTTTGTCTTTTTGGGCACCTTGTGCGCCCCAAAGGGGGGTAGTATAGTCCGCAAAGGGGGGAAGGATGAGGCTTCTGGACAACTACGGGCGCATCATCAAGGACGTACGCATCTCCGTCACCCCCCGGTGCAACCTGCACTGCCTGTACTGCCACCCCCTGGGCCTGGAGATGGCCGAGCCCCCAGGCACCCTGACGGTGCAGGAGGTGGACGCCTTCCTCGAGGCCGCCTCCCTCCTGGGCGTCTCCGCCGTGCGCTTCACCGGCGGGGAACCCCTGGTGCGCAAGGAACTGCCCCAGATGGTGGAGCGGGCCCGGGCCAAGGAGGGCATAGAGGACGTGGCCATCACCACCAACGGCCTCCTCTTCCCCCGGCGGGCCAAGGAGCTGGTCCAGGCGGGGCTCAACCGGGTGAACATCTCCCTGGACGCCATCACCCCCGAGGTCTTCACCCGCATCACCCGCGGGGGGAAGGTGGAGCGGGTTCTGGAGGCCATAGAGACCGCCTTGGAACTGGGCCTCCACCCGGTAAAGCTGAACGCGGTGGTCATCCGGGGGATGAACGAGGAGGAGGTGGTCCCCCTGGCCCGCCTTTCCCTGGAGCGCCCCCTACACGTGCGCTACATAGAGTACATGCACCTGGACAACTCCGACCCCGAGGAGTACCGCCGCCGCTTTGTGCCGGGGAAGGAAACCCGGGCCCGGATAGAAGCGGTTTTTGGCCCCTTAGAACCCGTCCCCCACGACCCCACCTCCCCGGCGCGGGTCTTCAAGGTGCCGGGGGCCCAGGGCACCCTCGGCTTCATCAACCCCGTGACCGAGCCCTTCTGCTCCCACTGCTCCAGGCTTCGCCTCACCTCGGACAAAAAGCTCAGGCCCTGCCTCCTCACCGACCTGGAGATGGACATCGCCTGGGCCTTCGCCGCCCCCGAGCCGGTGGAAGCCCTGGTGGACGCCGTCCTCATGGCCACCAACCGCAAGCCCGCCTTCGGCAACACCCTGCCCACCCTGCGCCAGCGGGTCATGCTGGGGATCGGCGGATAGCCCCCAAGGTGGCGAGGACCACCAGGAAGGCCCCCAGGAGGCCGCTAGGCCCCAGCCTTTCCCCCAGGAGGAGGAAGGCGAAGAGGGTGGCCCAGACAGGTTCCAGGGTGTAGAGGATGGCCGCCTGGGGCGCGGGCACGTACCTCTGCCCCCAGGTCTGGAGCCAGGTGGTGAGGGCGGTGGCCGCCACCCCCAGGTAGAGGACCGCCCCCCAGGGCACCCCCTCCAGCCTCACCCCGTCGGCCAGGGCCCAGGGCAGGGCCAGGAGGGTGGTGCCCAAGACCTGCACGGCGGTGAGGGGCAAGGAGGGGTAGGCCTTGGCGTGGACCTCGAGGCGCACGATGTAAAGGGCGTAGGTGAGGGCGGTGAGCAGGGTCCAGAGATCGCCCAGGTTCAGGGGGGGTTGCCTGGGGTCGTAGGAGAGAAGCCCCACCCCCAGGAAGGCCAAGAGGGCCGCCAGCCACACGGGGCCCACCCGGCGCCCCGCCAGGCCCAGGAGGAGGGGCACCAGGACCACGTTCAAGGCGGTGATGAAGGCGCTGCGGCTTGCCGAGGTGTAGAGGAGGCCCACCGCCTGGGAGGCATAGCCCAGGAGGAGCCAGAAGGAAAGCTCCAGCCCCGGCCCCCAGACCCCCCGGGGCAGGCGCAGGGCCAGGGGCAGGAAGAAGAGGCTGGCCAGGAGGAAGCGGAGGAAGACCAGGAGGCTTGGGGGCATCTCCGCCACCGCCCCCTTCACCACCACGAAGGTGGTGCCCCAGAGGAGGGTGAGGAGGTTGAGGGCCAAAAGGCCCAGGGCGTAGCCGCGCATGGCCTAAAGTGTATAGCATGACGCCCGCACCCCAGGAAGTTCGCCAGGCCCTTCAGGAGCGCCTTCTCGCTCACCTGGCCCACCCCGACCCCCTGTACCAGGCCCTCCTCCAGGACTACCCCCGGCGGGGGGGGAAGATGCTCCGGGGCCTGCTCACCGTCTACGCCGGCCTGGCCCACGGGGCCTCCTGGGAAGCCGCCCTGGCCGCGGGGACTGCCCTGGAGCTTTTCCAGAACTGGGTGCTCATCCACGACGATATTGAAGATGCCTCCGAGGAGCGCCGGGGAAGGCCCACCCTGCACCGTCTCCACCCCATGCCCCTGGCCCTGAACGCGGGGGACGCCCTGCACGGGGAGATGTGGGGGCTCCTCCAGGAGGGCCTGGAGGCGGGGCTTTGGGGCCCGGGGGTGCTGGGGGAGTTCCACCAAGTGGTGCGCCGCACCGCCTACGGCCAGCACCTGGACCTCCTCTGGACCCTCTCCGGCCGGCTGGACCTCACCCCGGAGGACTACCACCGCATGGTGGCCCACAAGGCCGCCTACTACACCGCCGTGGCCCCCCTGCGCCTGGGGGCCCTTCTGGCCGGGCACGCCCCTCCTCCCCTTTACGAGGCGGCCGGGCTCCAGCTGGGGGTGGCCTTCCAGATCATGGACGACGTGCTGAACCTGGAGGGGGACGAGGCCTACGGCAAGGAGCGGGCCGGGGACCTGTACGAGGGCAAGCGCACCCTGATCCTCATCCGCTTCCTGGAAGGGGCCACTCCCGAGGAAGGGGCGCGGGCGAGGGCCCTCCTCCGCCTGCCCCGGGAGGCAAAACCCGAGGCCGAGGTGCGCTGGCTCTGGGAGAGGCTCCTGGCCTCGGGGGCCGTGGCCTGGGCCAAGGAGGAAGCCTTGAGGCTGATGACAGAAGGCCTTGGGACCCTAAAGCCCCACCTGGAAGCCCTCCCCCAACGGCAGGCGGCCCAGGAGCTCCTGGACCTCCTCACCGCCCTGGTGGCCCGCAGGGCATAATGGGGCCATGCAGGGGGTGCGCTTCAAGGTCATCACCGCCAACGATCCGGACATCTTCCAGGAGAGGCTGAACCGCTTCGTGGAAGACCTGCCGGAAAACACCGTGCTGGTGGAGGTGCGGTTCGCCGTGGCCGAGGGCTCCGCTCCCCTCTTCGCCGCCTTGGTGCAGTACAAGGAAGTGGAGGCGTGGAAGGAGTAGCGGGCTTCCGCTTCTTCCTGGCCCTGAAGGGGGAAGCCAAGCGGGAGGAGGTGCGGGCCCGCTTTCCCCGGCTGGTGCCCCTCCTCAAGGCCCTGGGGCACCAGGTGGAGGCCCAGGGGGAAACCCTCCGCCTGGTGGAACCCCTTCGCCTCTCCTGGTTCGCCCCCCTCTTCCGCGCCCACTACGCCTCCCTTTCGGAAGGGGAGCGGGCGCTGGCCCTGGAGCGCCTGGTGGAGGCGGCCCACGCCTCCGCGGCCGCCGGGGAGGCCCTGGTGGAGGGAGAGGGGCTTCTCCTGGCGGCCCGGGCCTTCCAGGCAGGAAGCCAGGCCCTCCTCCAGGGGGAGTACCGGGAGGCCCTCCACCGCTATGGGGAGGGGCTTGGCCTCCTGGAGAAGGCCGCCCTCCCCTTCCCCGCCGCCGCCCTGGCCCTCCTGGCCCTGGCCCAGGAGGGGTTCCGCCCCGGGGGCAAGGGCCGGGAGACCGCCCGCAAGGCCCTGGAGAGGGCCAAAACCCCCTTCGCCCGGGAGGTGGCGGCCCGGGTCCTCGCCCAGGGCACAAAGGCGGAGGACCCCAGGGCCTAGAATGGGGGGCATGGACGGGGGGCTTAAGCGCCTCTACCTGGCCCGGCCTCGAGGCTTCTGCGCCGGGGTGGTCATGGCCATAGAGGCGGTGGAGCGCTGGGCCGAGGCGCTTCGGGAGGAAGGGGAGCTCGTGGTCTACCACGAGATCGTCCACAACAAGACGGTGGTGGAGCGCCTGAGGGCCAAGGGGGTCCACTTCGTGGAGGACCTGGCCGAGGTGGAGGCCCTGGGGCAACAACGGCGCCTGGCGGGTACCCTGGTCTTCTCCGCCCACGGCCACCCCCCCCAGGTGCGCCGGCAGGCGGCGGCCATGGGGCTGAACATCCTGGACGCCACCTGCCCCCTGGTGACCAAGGTGCACAACGAGGCCAAGCGCTACGCCCGCGAGGGGTACTGGATCCTCCTGGTGGGGGACTCCGCGGACCACCAGGAGGTGAAAGGCACCTACGGGGAGGCCCCGGAGCGGACCATCCTGGTGGCGGTCCACACCCACGTGGGCAAGGACCCCCGCCTGGCCGACCCCCACACGGTGGAGGTGCCCGACCCCGAGCGGGTGGTGGTCCTCACCCAGACCACCCTAAGCGTGGACGACACCCTGGCCACCCTGGAAATCCTCAAGAGGCGCTTCCCCAAGCTGGTGGTCCCCGCCAGAAAGGACCTCTGCTACGCCACGCAGAACCGGCAGGAGGCGGTGAAGCGCATCGCCCCCCGGGTGCAGGCCTTCTTGGTGCTCACAAGCCCCCACTCCTCCAACGGCATGCGCCTTTTGGAGCTGGCCCAGGCCCTCACCGGCCGGGCCTACCGGCTGGAAAGCGTCCGCGACCTGCAGGAGGCGTGGCTTGCGGGGGTGGAAAGCCTCGGCCTCACCTCCGCCGCCAGCACCCCGGACGACCTGGTGCAGGAGGTGGTGGTCCACCTCCGGGCCAGGTACCCCGGCCTGGAGGTGATTGAGGAAGGGGAGTGGGAGAACATCGCCTTCCGCGAGCCCAGACCCCTATCCCCGGAGGAGGTCCTGAAGGGTGTCTGACCACCGCCTCTCCGTGGCCCCCATGGTGGACCGCACGGACCGCCACTTCCGCTACCTGGTCCGCCAGGTGAGCCGGGGGGTGCGGCTCTACACGGAGATGACCGTGGACCAGGGGGTGCTCCGGGGGAGGCGGGAACGGCTTCTGGCCTTCCACCCCGAGGAGCGTCCCCTGGCCCTGCAGCTGGCGGGCTCGGACCCCCAAAGCCTGGCGGAGGCGGCGCGGATCGGGGAGGCCTTCGGCTACGACGAGGTCAACCTGAACCTGGGCTGCCCCTCGGAGAAGGCCCAAGAGGGGGGGTACGGGGCCTGCCTCCTCCTGGACCCCCTTAGGGTGGCGGAGATCCTGAAGGCCATGGTGGAGGCGGTGCGGGTGCCGGTCTCGGTGAAGATGCGCCTGGGCCTCGAGGGGCAGGAGACCTACCCCGGCCTGGCGGGCCTGGTGGAGCGCTTCGCCCAGGCGGGGGTGGGAGTCTTCATCGTCCACGCCCGGAGCGCCCTTCTCTCCCTTTCCACCCAGGCCAACCGGGAGGTACCCCCCTTACGCCCGGAGTGGGTCTACCGCCTGAAGGGGGACTTTCCCCAGCTCACCTTCGTCCTGAACGGGGGGGTGCGCACCCTGGAGGCGGCCTTGGCCCACCTCCGGCGGGTGGACGGGGTGATGCTGGGGCGGGCGGTGTACGAGGACCCCTTCGTGCTGGCCGAGGCCGACCGCCGGGTGTTCGGGCTTGGGCGGAAGGCCAGCCGCCTCGAGGTGGCCCGGCGCATGCGGGCCTACCTGGAGGAGGAGGCCCTGAGGGGCACGCCCCCCTGGGCGGTCCTCAGGCACATGCTCAACCTCTTCCGGGGCCAGCCGGGAGGGCGGGCCTGGCGGCGCCTCCTCTCGGAGGGGCGCTCCCTGGAAGCCCTGGACCAGGCGCTAAGGCTTGTGGAGGAAAAGATAGGCCAGGAGGGCCAGCAGGAGGAACCAGGCCCAAAGGGGCAGGCGGAAGCGGCGCTCCCGCCTGCCGGTCAGGGGGTCTAGGGGCGGGGAGGGGCGCATCTTGAGCCGGGTAGCCCGCTTGAGGTGGGCCACCATCTGGTCCAGGTTTCCCTTCCGCTTGTAGAGGGCAGCCAGGTTCTCGTGGACCAGGGGGTCCTCCGGGGCCAGCTTCAGGGCCTGCTGGTAGAAGTCCAAGGCGGCCTCCAGGTCGCCCCTTTCCAGGAAGAGGTTCCCCAGGTTGGTGAGGGCCCGGTGGTGCTCGGGGTCCAGGGCCAGGGCCTTTTGGAAGTGGGCCTCCGCCTCCGCCCGCCTCCCCTCCCCCACCGCCCGCACCCCCAGGACCACCTCCCGCTCCGCGGCGAAGAGGGGGTCCTCGAGGCCCTCCGGGGCCTCCTCCAGGCGGGCAAGCCCCCCCAGGAGCCGCTCCTTTAGTTCCCCGGAGAAGCCCTCCGCATAGGCCCGGGCCCCGGGGTAGTCCTTGGCCCTGAGGAGGGCGAGGAAGCGGAGGAGGGCCTGGGCCTCGGGGTCGCCGGCAAGGGCCTTTGCCTTCAGGTCGGCCAGCATCCCCTCCATGCTAGCCCAGGGCCCGGCGGTAGACCTCCAGGTAGGCCCGGGCAGGCCCCTCCCAGGAGAAGTCCCGCTCCATGCCGGAAAGCCCAAGCCGCTTTGGCCCCAGGCGGAAAAGCCGCAAGACCCCGTAAAGGAGGCCCTCGGGGTGGTAGCTCTGGAAGAGGACCCCGGTGCGGCCATCCTCAATGGTGTCCCTCAGGCCCCCCACCGCCCGGGCCACGGGCGGGGTGCCGTAGCGCTGGGCGATCATCTGCACCAGGCCGCAGGGCTCAAAGCGGCTTGGCACCAGCAGGGCCTCGGCCCCCGCGTAGGCCAGGCGGGCCAGGGCCTCGTTGTAGGCCGCCACCAGGCGCACCCGCCCGGGGTGGGCCGCCTCCGCCTCCCGGAAAGCCCTCCCCAGCCCCTCCTCCCCCACCCCCTGGACGTAGAGGCTAAACCCCAGCTCCAAGAGGGTGGGCAGGGCCTGCAGGAGGAGGTCCAGGCCCTTCTGGGGGTCCAGGCGGCCCACGTAGGCCAGGACGGGGGGCTTAAGGCCCGTACGGGCCCGGAAGGCCTCCTTGGCCCGGGCCTTCCCCTCGGGACGGGCCCGGGTGTAGGGGGCGGGCAGGTGGGGGTCATGGGCGGGGTCAAAGACCTCGGTGTCCAGGCCGTTCAGGATGCCCCAAAGCTTCCCCGCGTGCCGGCGCAAGACCCCCTCCAGCCCCATGCCGAACTCCGGGGTCTTTATCTCCTCCGCGTAGGTGGGGCTTACGGTGGTGAGGGCCCGGGCGAAGACGATCCCCCCCTTCATGAGGTTCACCCGGCCGTAGAACTCCAGGGCCTCCATGTGGAAAAGCCCCCAGGGGAGCCCGGTCCAGTGGAAGAAGGGGGCCGGGTCCACCAGGCCCTGGTGGGCCAGGTTGTGGATGGTGTAGACCACGGGCACCGGGGCGGTGAGGGCCAAGAGGGCGGTGGTCCAGTCGTGGGCGTGGACCAGATGAAACCCTCGGGCCACCTGGGAAGCGGCCAGGGCGAAGCGCAGGTAGCGCTCGGGGTCGTCGGGGTAGCCGTAAACCCGCTCCCGGTCAAACCCCGCCACCCCAAGGAGCCAGAAGCGCACCCCTCCTTCCACCCGCTCCCCCAGGGGGGCCCGCTCCTCCCGCCCGGCGAAGGCGTAGGCCACCTCCCCCACCCCCCGGGCCTCGAGGCCCCGGTGCCAGGGGAGGAGGACCGTGGCCTCCACCCCCAGGGGCCTGAGGGCCTTGGCCAGGGCCCCCACCACATCGGCAAGCCCCCCCACCTTCACCAGGGGGTAGGCCTCGGGGACCACCTGGAGCACCCTCACGGGGCCTCCCCCTCCCCCCGCCACACCCCTTCAGGAAGCGGGGTTCCCTGGGGTTCCTCCAGGTAGAGGTAGGTCCAGGCCTCCACCGCTCCTTCCTCGGTCTCTACCCGGACCCGCACCCGGCGGTACTCCACCCCCTCCTCCTCCAGGGCGTCCAGAAGGGGCAGGGCCTCCTCCCGGAGGAAGAGGACCTCGCCGAACACCCGCCCCGCCCCGGGCACCATGGCGGGGTAGGCGTAGGGCCTTTCTCCCCCCGGGGGCAGGTGGTAGAGGGCAAAGCCCTCCACGTACCCCGGGACCGCCCGCAGGAGGTGGTCCGCCACCAGGGGGTGGTTCCTCTCCCCCCGCTTCAGGGTGCCGTAGACGAAGACCGCCTCCACCTCACTCCCCCAGGAAGCGGTACCCCAGGCCCACCACGGTCTCTATGAAGCGGGGGGCCTCGGGGTCGTCCTTGAGCTTTTTGCGCAGGAGGCGGATGTAGGCGTCCACCACCCGCTCCGAGCCCTCAAAGTCCGGCCCCCAGACCCGCTCCAAGAGCTCCTCCCGGGTGTACACCCGGCCGGGGGCCTGGACCAGGGCCAGGAGGAGGTTCATCTCGGTGGCGGAAAGCCTCAGGGGCTCCCCCTCCAGGTAGGCCTTTCTGCCCTCCAAATCAAGCTCCAGGGGGCCAAAGCGCCGCCTGCCCTCCTTGCCCGCCCGGCGCAGGAGGGCCTTGATGCGGGCCAGGAGCTCCTTGAGGGAGAAGGGCTTGCCCAGATAGTCGTCGGCCCCCTCCAGGAGGCCCTCCACCCGGCTTTCCTCGTCGGCGCGCCCGGTGAGGAGCAAAACGGGGAGCAAGGGGTCCAGGTCCCTCAGGGCCTTGAGCACCTCCAGCCCCTCCAGGTCGGGAAGCCCCCGGTCCAGGACCACCAGGTCGGGCCTGGGGGTCCCGTGGGCCCGGTCCATGGCCTCCCGCCCGGTGCGCACCCAGGCCACCTGGAGGCCCTCCTTCTCCAGGAAGCGCTTGACCAGGTCCCCCACCTGGGGGTCGTCCTCCACCAAAAGAATATGCGCCATAACCCTTTCCCGAATACTCAGCGTCCCAGAATCACCACCACCGCGGGATACTCCCCTTCGGGTAGCCGCAGGAGCCGGACCACGACCTCATCGTAAAAGGTTTCCGCGGGATAGGCAAAAAGCCCCTGGCCGGTGGCGGCCAGGAGGACCAGGCCCGTGGCGTAGCCGGCCTCCAGGAGGGCGTACCGGTACCCCCTGAGGCCGAAGAGGGCCTCGCTGCGCTCCGGCACCAGGGTGAGGACTAGAAGGGCCGCCGCCCTTTCCAGGGCCAAGCCCACGAGGGCCTCCGACCAGGCGGCCTCCTCCACCCTCAGGGCCAGCTGGAAGAGCTGGTGCTCCTTGGGAAAGTAGTGGTAGACCCCCGGGAAAACCCCCTCCACCCGGCGCACCACCAGGTAGGCCTCCAGGGGGTAGGCCTCCCCCGCCGAGGGGAACCCCCGCCCCCCCCGGCGCTCCGCCAGGGGGTAGAGGACCTGGGAAAGGTCCTGCAGGGTCAAGGAGGCCCCCACCTCGGGGAGGGCCGGGCGGAGGTGGGCCAGGGCCCGGAAGAGGGGTGGCCCCCCCTCGGGGCGGGCCGGGGGCAGGGCCTGGGTCTCCAGGGGGTTGGCGTAGACCTTGGCCCTGGGCTTGCGCTTGAGGGGGAGCTCATCCCCGGGAAAAAGGCGGGAGAGCCGGTAGAAGAGCTTACCGGGATGCTTCTCCATGGCTAGAAGCGGTAGCTCTTGGGCACCACCACCACCCCTTCCGGGGTCACGGTGAAACCCCGGGCCCGGTCGGCCTCGAGGTCGTAGCCGATCTCGGTGTGGGGTGGGATCTTCACGTTTTTGTCAATGATGGCGTTGCGGATGCGGCAGTAGCGGCCCACCTCCACGTCGTCAAAGAGGACGGAGCGCTCCACCAGGCTGTAGGAGTTCACCCGCACCCGGCGGAAGAGGACGCTCTCCCGCACCGTCCCCCCGCTCACGATCACCCCCCCGGCCAGGAGGCTGTTCAGGGCCCGGCCCACCCGGTCCCCCGTCTCGTGGACGAACTTGGCGGGCGGGCTGAAGAGGTTGGCGGTGCGCAGGGGCCACTCGGGGTTGAAGAGGTCAAACTCGGGGATGACCTTGACCAGGTCCATGCTGGCCTCAAAGTAGGCGTCCAGGGTGCCCACGTCGCGCCAGTAGAGGTTGGGGCCTTCCTGCCCGGGGATGGGGTTGCGGTGGAAGTCGTAGGCGTAGACCCTGTACCCCTCCTTTAGGGCCCGGGGGATCACGTCCTTGCCGAAGTCGTGGCTGCTGCTGGCCTCTTTGGCATCGGCCTCCAGAAGCTCAAAGAGGGCCTCGGTGCGGAAGATGTAGTTGCCCATGGAGGCCAGGGCCAGGTGGGGCTTGTTGGGGATGGGCTTGGGGACCTGGGGCTTCTCCTGGAACTCGGTGATGCGCCACTCGGCGTCCACCTGCAAAACGCCAAAGCGGCTCGCCTCCTCCAGGGGGACGGGGTAGGCGGCGATGGTGATGTCCGCCCGCTTCTCGTAGTGGTACTCCACCATGTGGCGCACGTTCATCTTGAAGATGTGGTCCCCCCCGAAGATGGCCACCGCCTGGGGGCTGTGGTTGTGCACCAGGTGGAGGTTCTGGTAGATGGCGTCGGCCGTGCCCCGGTACCACACGGGGCCCAGCTCCTCGTAGCGGTACATCTGGGCGGGGACCAGGAGGATGAAGTGGTCCTCCAAAAAGGCCCCGAAGCGCCAGTAGCGCTGGATGTGCTCGGTGAGGGACTGGGCCTTGAACTGGGTGAGAACGTACATGGCGTAGATGCCGGAGTTGACGAAGTTGTTGAGGACGAAGTCAATGATGCGGTACTTGGCCCCAAAGGGGACCGCGGGCTTGGCCCGCTTGGCGGTGAGGGGGTAGAGGCGGCTTCCCTGCCCCCCCGCCAGGATCATGCCCAGCACCTCCACCTTCACCATGAAATCCCTCCTTTGGAGGTAGTTTACCCCAAGGCCCAAGGGGCAGGGGTCCGGGTATAGTGGGCCCGATGCGGGTCTCTGCCCTTACCTGGTTCACCCCCCCCACAAGCCCCAAGCCCGCCCCGCCCTTCTTCGGCCAGGAGCGGGCCCTGAAGGCCCTCGAGGCCGCCTTCCGGCAGGGGGGCCACGGCTACCTGGTGGGCCCAAGCGGCCTGGGCAAGCGCAAAAGGCTTCTGGCCTACCTGGAGGGCCGGAGCTTCCCCAAGGAGGAGCTGGTCTACCTGCCCCTGGGGGAGGAGGCCTTCCCCCTCCTCCTGCCCCCGGGGGAGGGACGGGCCCTGGTGGAGGGGGTGGAGGCCCTCTTCGCCGAGTTCACCCCGGCCCTCTTCCGGGAAAAGGGCTTCCTCTACGCCAAGAGCCTGGTGGAAGCCCGCTACGAAAAGGAGGCGGAGGCCCTCCTCAAGGGCCTGGCCCAGGAGGCCGAGGGCTACGGCTTCGCCCTTTTGGAGGGGGAAGAGGGACTCAGGCTCTCCGGCAAGGGCCCCCTGCCCCCGGAGCTTTCCGCCAAGCTGGAGGAGACCATCTTGGCCTACGTGGACGTGCGGCAGCGGGCCGAGGCCGAGGTGGCCGCCCTAAGGCGGAGCTTTGCCGAGCGCTTCCTCCTGCCCAAGGCCCAGGAGCTCAAGGGCCGCTTCCCCCAGGCCGGGCGCTACCTGGACTGGATCCTGGAAACCCTCCTGCGGGCGGCGGCCCTGGAGGAGGAACCCCCCCTGGAAAGGCTCCTCCCCCGGCTTCTGGTGGAGGGGGGGGAGCGGGTGGTCTACGAGCCCAACCCCAGCCCTGAGCGCCTCCTGGGCCACCTGGAGTACGAGATGCGGGAGGGGGCCCTCTCCACCCACCTGGGCCTCCTGCGCCCCGGGGCCCTGCACCGGGCCACCGGGGGGGTTTTGGTCCTCGAGGCCCACCGGGTATGGGAGCTGGGGAGCTACGGCCTCTTGAAGCGGGCCCTGGCCACGGGAGAGGTGGAGCCCCTGGCCCCCCGGCCGGAGGTGAAGGGCCCCAGGCTCAAGCCCGCCCCCCTCAAGGCCCAGGTCTTCCTGGTGGGCCCCCCGGAGGTCATCGCCTTCCTGGAGGAGGACGAGGAGTTTTTGGAGTTATTCCCCTTCCGGGTGGAGTTCAGCCCGGAGATCCCCTACACGGAGGAGAACGTAGCCTACCTGGGGGGCTTCCTGGAGAAGGAGGGGGTGGCCTTAAGCCCCGAGGGCCTGGCGGCCCTGGCGGACGAGGCCCGGCGCCTGGCGGGGCACCGGGAGCGGCTGGACGCCCGGCTTTACCGCCTCCTGGACCTGGCCAAGGAGGCCCTAGCCCTGCGGCGCCCCGTGGACCGGGAGGCGGTCAAGGAGGCGGTGCGGGCCCGGGAGGAGCGCTTCGGCCTGGAGGAGGCCCTCTACCTGGAGGAGCTAAGGGAGGGGGTGGTGGCCCTGCAGGTGGAGGGGGAAAGGGTGGGGGAGGTGAACGGCCTGGTGGTGGTGGAGGGCCCCCTGCCCACGGGCCGCCCCGTGCGCATCACCGCCCAGGCGGGTCCCGGGCGGGAGGGGGTCTTGTCCATAGACCGGGAGGTGGGCCTGGGGGGCCAGGTCTTCCACAAGGCGGTCCTCACCCTGGCGGGCTACCTGCGGGGCACCTACGCCCCGGTGGGGGCCCTCTCCGCCACGGTGAGCCTGGTCTTTGAGCAGAGTTACGGGGGGATTGAGGGGGACTCCGCGGGGCTGGCCGAGCTTTTGGCGGTGCTTTCCGCCCTCTCCGGACTCCCCCTGCGCCAGGACCTGGCGGTCACCGGGGCCATAGACCAGACGAGGCGGGTGCTGGCGGTGGGCCGGGTGGCGGAGAAGGTGGAGGGCTTCTACCGGGTCTGCCGCACCCTGGGCCTCACGGGCACCCAGGGGGTGGTCCTCCCCCGGGCCAACCTCCCCCACCTCACCCTGCGGGAGGAGGTGGTGGAGGCCCTGGAGGCGGGGCGGTTCCACCTCTACGCGGTGGAGGAGGTGGACGGGGCCATAGAGCTCCTCTTTGGACGCAAGGCCTACTGGGTGCACGAGAAGGTGCGGGAGGCCCTGGAGCACTTCCAGAAGCTGGAAAACGGCGAGGAGAAGGTCTAGGGGGCGGGCTCCAGCAAGAGGGTCCTCCCCTCCCCCGCCAGGCCCATGGGCAGGTAGGCCCCCCGGGCCCAGAGGGGGAGGAGGTCGGCGTAGTGGGGGGAGAGGAAGTGGCCGGACTGGCCCATGGGGTGGATGAAAAGGGAGGCCTCGAGGTCCGCCAGGTTCACCACCTGGCGGTAGCTGGGCCCGTGGGTCATCCTTAGGGTCTCGGGGTCAAAGGGGCCCACGTTCACCGTGTAGCGATCCCCCCCGAAGGCCACCCCCCGGTCGGTGAGGCGCTTTAGGGGGGTGTGGGTGAGGACGGCGTGGGGGAAGCTGGCCCGGTGCACCTCCCCCCAGGTGCGGGCCCGGAGGGCCTCCTTGCGGTCCAGGGCCTTCTCCAGGGCCAAGCCGGCGTAGTCCAGGCAGCCTTCCCGGTACTCCGTCTCCGGCTGGTCGCAGTTGGGGTCCCCCGTGCGCAGGGCCTTCAGCAAGTAGCGGGGCTCGTCCCAGAAGGCCTGGCCCACCTCCCTGGCGGGGAGGCGGGTGAGCTCCGTGTACCAGAGGGCAAAGACCAGGGCCTCCTGGGAACCGGGGGCCATGGTGCCGTCCCAGGCGAGAAGCCGCTCACGCCAGGCCCGGCTCCTCTCGGAAAGGGGGGTGAGAAGCTCCAGCACCGGGCGGAAGTCCCGGTAGAGGAGGCTCTTCTGGTCCAGCTGGATGGCCACCATGTCCTCCGGGGAAAGGCGCTCCTTGGCCCCAAGGAGCTCCAGGATGCGCTCCGCCCGGTAGGGCTCAGCCCAGTCGTAGGTGAGGGCGTAGGGGAAGCCCGCCGGGGTCACCTTGTGGTTGGCGGTGACGATGAGGCCCGCCTCCGGGTTCAGGACCTGGGGCCACTCCTCGGGGGCGCGGTAGCCCTGCCAGTCCCACTCCCCATTCCCCGGGACCGGCACCATCCCTGTGTGCCCCGCCTTGCGGATGGGAAACTTCCCGGGGGCGATGTAGCCGATATTGCCCTCCACATCGGCGTAGACGAAGTTCTGGCTGGGGGCGGAGTAGTGCCTGAGGGCTTCCTTAAACTCCTCCCAGTTCCCCGCCCGGTTCACCCCCAGGTAGGCCATGAGGAGGTGGTCCTCGGGGTCCAGGCTCACCCAGCGCAGGGCCATGGGGGTCCTGGGGGGGTCCTTGAGGGCGTCGGTGATCACCGGGCCGTAGAGGGTCTCCCGCACCCGGAGCACCTCCTCCTTGCCCCCCTTGACCCGGATGCGCTCCTCCCGCACCCGGTAGGGCACCACCTGGCCCCGGTGGCGGTACCCCCGTCCCTCCACGTCCTCCAGGAGGTAGAGGTCCTGGACGTCCGCCCCCACGTTGGTCACCCCCCAGGCGATGCGGTCGTTGTGGCCGATGACGATGCCGGGCACCCCGGGCAACGAGGCCCCCACCACCTTAAGCCCCGGGGCCTCGAGGGCCATCAAGAACCACAGGCTGGGCGCCCCCAGGCCCAGGTGGGGGTCGTCGGCCAGGAGGGGTTTGCCGGTGGTGGTGCGGCTTCCCGCCACCACCCAGTTGTTGCTGGCCTCCAGGAAGCGGGGCGGGGCCATCCCCCGAAGGGCGGCGGGGGCCTCCTCCCGCGGGAGGGAAAGCCTGAGGTCCTGGGCCTGCAGGATGGTGGGGGCGTCCTCGGGGTAGGGGGGAAGGAGCTCTAAAAGCCGCTCGGGGCTCACCCCCCGGGCCAGGAGCCGGTGGCGCAAAAGCTCCTCCTCCCAGTTGCCCGAGAGGTCAAAGCTCATCATCTTGGCCCAGACCAGGACGTCGGGGCCCGTCCAGGGCTCGGGGCGGAAGCCCAGGAGGCGGAACTCCGGGGGCAGGGGGGCTCCGCTTTGCAAAAAGGCGTTCACCCCGGCCACGTAGGCGTCCACCGCCCGCTTCTCCTCGGGGTAAAGCCTGGCGTAGGCGCTTTGCGCCGCCCGGTAAAACCCCCAGGTGCGGAGGAAGCGGTCCTGGGCCAGCGCGGCCTCCCCCAGCACCTCGGAAAGCCGGCCCTGGCCCACCCGCCTTTGGAACTCCATCTGCCAAAGCCGCTCCTGGGCGTGGACGAAGCCCTGGGCGAAGAGGAGGTCCTCGAGGCTCTGGGCCCTGAGGCGCACCAACCCGTGCCGGTCCCGCACCATCTCCACCGGGGCGGAAAGGCCCTTGACGCCCAGGCGCCCGGCCGTCTGGGGCAAGGAGGCCCGCAGGAAGAGGTAGGCCCCCAGCCCGCCCAGGAAGCCCAAAAGAAGCGCAAGACCCAAGAGCCAGGCCAAAGCCCGCAAGAGGCGTTTCATAGTTGGACGGAGTATACCATGGGGCCTGGACCTCATGGTGCAGCTCCTGGCCGGAGTACTGGTGGGCCTCTCCTTCCGCCGTGAGCTCCTATCCCCCCGCCTCCTCCCCTACGCGGCCCTGGCCGCCTTGCTCTTCCTCCCCCTCGCCCTCCTCCTGGCCTTCCTCCTCTCCCCCGCCCTGGGCCAGACCCCCAAACGCCTCCTCTTCGCCCTCGCCCCCGGGGGCATCACCGGGATGGGCCCCCTGAGCCAGGCCGAGGGGGGGAACCCCGCCCTGGTGGGGGTCTTCCACACGGTGCGGGTCTTCCTCCTCTTCCTCTTGGTCCCCCTCCTGGCCCGGCTTTTTCGCTAGCATGAGGGCATGAGGCTGGAGTTCGTGGAGAACGGCCCCATCCGCCTCGAGGGGAAGCGGTTTCGCATCCGGCTGGGGGAAAAGGAGGAGGTCCGGGAAAGGCCCCGCATCTCCCTCTGCCGCTGCGGGGCTTCGGCCAACAAGCCCTTCTGCGACGGGACCCACAAGCAGGTGGGCTTCCAGGCCCCCGGGGGGGTGCTGGAGGTGGAAGGGGACTGACCCACTGGTCAGCTAGGACGCCAAGGGGTAGACTCCGGTAGCCATGGGCGAGATGCGCTACCGCAAGCTGGGCAAGTGGGGCCTCAAGGTCTCCGAGATCTCCCTGGGGGCCTGGGTCACCTTCGGCGATGTGGTCAAGGACAAGGAAACGGTCCGGGAGATCGTGAAGATCGCCTATGAGGGCGGGGTCAACTTCTTTGACAACGCGGACGTCTACGCCCGGGGCCTGGCCGAGGAGGTCATGGGGGAGGTGCTCCAGGAGTTCCCCCGGCACACCCTGGTCCTCTCCACCAAGGCTTACTGGCCCATGTCTGAGGACCCCAACGACCGGGGCCTGAGCCGCAAGCACCTGCTGGAAAGCATCACCCGGAGCCTAAAGCGGCTTCAGACCGACTACGTGGACCTCTTCTTCGCCCACCGCTACGACCCCGAGGTGCCCATGGAGGAGATCGTTTACGCCATGCACACCATCGTGGAGAAGGGCTACGCCCTCTACTGGGGTACCTCGGAGTGGCCCGCCGCCCGCATCGCCGAGGCGGTGGCCTTCGCCAGGGAAAACGGCCTCCACCCCCCGGTGGTGGAGCAACCCCAGTACTCCATGCTCTACCGGGAGCGGGTGGAAAACGAGATCCTCCCCGAGGCCGAGCGCTTTGGCCTGGGCCTGGTGGTCTGGAGCCCCCTGGCCATGGGCATGCTCGCCGGGCGCTACGACGAGGGCATCCCCGAGGAAAGCCGCTTCGCCCGCTACTCCCAGTTCGCCGAGCGCTTCCTCACAGAGGAAAACCGGAAGAAGGTGCTGAGGCTCAAGGCGGTGGCGGACGAGCTGGGCCTCACCCGGGCCCAGCTGGCCCTGGCCTGGGTGCTGAGGCTTCCCGGGATCTCTAGCGCCATCACCGGGGCGACCCGCCCAGAGCAGATCCGGGAGAACCTGGGAGCGGCGGGGGTGGACCTGCCCCAGGAGGCCCTGGAAAAGATTGAGGCCATCCTAAAAGGCGAAGCCTGAGCTAGGGGGCCCCCAACCCCTTGGCCATGCTCCTTGCGGGGCCGCTGGCCGACCGGGTCTTCGGCCCCCGGTACGGGCAGGGGGAAGGCATCACCCTCATGCTCCTCCTCTTCGGGAGCCTGGGGGTGCTTTGGGGGCTTTCCGGCTACCTCTTTCCCGGGGCGCGGGAGGTGGAGCGCCTCCTTCCCGACGCTAAGGAAAGCCAGGCAGCCGCGCCGTGATCGGACGCGGACGCAAGGCCAAGGGGCGCCCTTCCAATGTGGCTTCCTTCCCTCCCAAGGAAAGAGGGGGCCTGTAGGCTTCCCCTATGGGCGAGCCCCTCCCCGCCACGGCCCTCCGCCTCCTGGAGAAGGGACGGGACCGGGAAGCCCAGGCCTTTCTCCTTCCTCCCCAGGAGGGCCCTTTGGAGGCGGAGCGCCTCGCCCTTCTCGGCTTCGTGGAGGCGAGGCGGGGAAACCTTCAGGCCTACCGCGCCCTGGCCCTGGAGGCCGCCCAAAGGGCCCAGACCCCCCTCACCCTCTACCACCTGGGCCTGGCCCTCCCCCCAAAGGCGGGGGCCTTGGCCCTGGAGGAGGCCCTCCACCGCTTCGGGGGGGACGCCAAGGGGGAGGCCCGGCTCCACCTGGCCTTGGCCATCGCCCTGGAGCGCCTGGGCCGGCCCGAGGCCCTGGCCCACGCCGCCCTCGCCCGCCTCAAGGACCCCTCCCCCTGGACCATCCTGCACCACCTGCGCCTGGAGCTCCTCTTCGGCACGAAGCCCCTCCCGGAGGTCCTGGAGGAGGCGGAGCCCTTCCTGCCCCACCCCTTCCCCGGGGTGCGCCTCCTCGTGGGGCACACCCTGGCCCTGACTCACCTCCTCCGGGGAAGCCCAAGGCGGGCCAAAAACCTCCTCCGGGGCCTTCTCCCCCTCCTGGAGCCGCAAAGCCTCGCGAGCTTCCTCGTCCTCGGGGCCTTGGCCCTAGACCCCCCCGAGGTCCGGCTCCTCCTGGAAGGGGCTAAGGCCTTCCTCCCCCGGGAGGGCTGGCCCTGGGGGTTTTACCTCCTGGCCCGGGGGCTTGGGGAGGGGGATGAGGCCCACCTCCTCGCCGCCCACGGCCTCCTGCGGGAGGAGGGGGCGCTCTACGCCCTCCTGGCTGAAGCCCGCCTGAAGGCCCTCGGGGTGGAGGTGGAAGCCCCTCTGGCCCCGGGGCTCGCCCCCGCTCTCCGCCCGGAGGCCCGGGCCCTCCTTTTGGGAGAGGCCGGAACCCCTCTCCTTCGCTTCCTCGGGGGAGGCCCCCTCCCCTCCCTGGGCCCCAGGGGCACCGAGGCCCTGGCCCTCCTCCTCGCCCACGAGGCAGGCCTTTCGGGAGAGGCCCTGGGGGAGGCGCTTTACGGGGAGCCCAACCCGGGGGCCCTAAAGGCCCTCCTCCACCGCCTGCGGGAGAAGGGCTTCCGCATCTCCTGTTCCCCTTACCGCTTGGAAAACCCTCCCCCCTCGGACCTCGGAGCCTTCCTTAAGGCCCTCTCCCGGGGGGACCTGGAGGGGGCCCTGGCCCTCTACCAAGGCCCCCTCCTCCCCTGGAGCCAGGCCCCGGGGGTGGAGGAACTCCGCCTGGAGCTGGAGGAGACCCTGAAGCAGGCGGTGCTGGCCCAAGGGGACACGGAAAGCCTCTTCCTCCTGGCCGAGCGCCTGAAAGAAGACCTGGAGGTCTGGGAAGCCCTCCTGGAGAGGCTACCCCAGGAAGACCCCCGCCTCCCCATCGCCCGGGCCCAGGTGGCGAGGCTCCGCCGGGAGTAGGGGGTGTGAGAAACCGTTGTAAAAGTCTCCTCCTCCAGCTTATGCGGCCCTGGCCAGCCGCTTCACCAGCAAGCGTATCATGCCTAAATACAGCCAGGCTTCCGTTACCTCAGGGTGGTACTCGTAATCTTTCCCCAGCCGTCGGTTTCGCCCCATCCAGGCAAAGGTCCGCTCCACCACCCACCGCTTGGGCAGGGGCTTGAACCCACCCTCCCGCGGGATCTCCGGCACCTCCTCCCCCTCCCGCACCCAGACCCCCCGCACCCCCGCGTAAGGACGGGCCACCACCTCCAGCTCCAGTCCCAGCCCCCTAGCCACCTCCCGCAAACCCCGGTAGCCCCAGTCCACAAAGAGCTTGCCTACCCGGGGCCACAAGGAGCGGTCCATCCCCAAAAGCAACGCCTGCCCACCCCACTTGTCGTGCTCATTGGCCGGGTGGACAAAGGCCTTCAAAAGACGACCCCCCGTGTCCGTCAGGATCTGCCGCTTCCTCCCTTTGACCTTCTTCGCCCCGTCGTGTCCCCGGGGCCCCCCTTTTCACTCGTCTTCACCGACTGGCTGTCCATAACCAGGGCACTCGGGGAGGCATATCGTCCTCCCCGCTCCCGGTCACGACGGGCCAGAACCTGAGCTACCTTCTCCCAAACCCCTTCCTTCTGCCACTTGCGGAAGTAGTGGTAGACCGTGGACCAGTGGGGCAAGTCGTGAGGCATGGCCCGCCACTTGATGCCGTTTTCCAGGACGTAAAGTATGGCGCTGACGATCTCCCTCCTCGGCACCTTTGCGGGTCGGCCACCGGGCTTGGGGGCGGGGATCAACGGCTCCAGGATGGCCCACTCCGCGTCCAACAGGTCGCTGGGGTAAGATCTCCGTGTAGAAGCCACCCTTCAAGTATAGCGGACTTTTACGACAGTCTCT
>NZ_AQWU01000038.1 GCF_000376265.1 Thermus igniterrae ATCC 700962 | reverse complement strand
GTGCGGCCGGTGATCCGGCTTCGGGGCGGGGGCGAGGCCAGGGAGGAGGCGCGGGTGCGGGCGCGGGAGGGGTGGGACCCCGAGGTGTACCGGTTTCGCGGGGTGGTGGAGGGGGTGTTTGGGGGGATGAAGACGCGGCTGGGTGGGGGGNACCTTTGGGAGCGGAAGCCTTGGACGGCCATGGCGCGGGCGCTTTTGGAGCTCATCGCCTACGGCCTTAGGGTTCTTCTCTCCCTTCTCCCGCCCCCTCCGGGGTACAAGGCAATTTACTAGGCAAGCCCACACCCCCTAGGCGGCGGATCTCCTCAATGAAGCGCTCCACCGAGTCAAACTCCCGGTAGACGGAGGCAAAGCGGATATAGGCCACGTGGTCCAGGTCGCGGAGAAAGGCCATGGCCTTGAGGCCGATGGCCTCGGAGGTGATCTCGGGGCCCGTCACCTGGTCCTCAAAGGTGTAGGCAAAGCGGCGCAGGGCTTCCTGGTCCACCGGGCGCTTCTCGCAGGCCAGGAGGAGGCCCCGAAGGAGCTTGTCCGGGTTAAAAGGCTCCCTTCGCCCATCCCGCTTCACCACCATGAGGGGCTCCAGCTGGGTGCGCTCGTAGGTGGTGAAGCGGCGGCCACAGGCGGGGCACTCCCGGCGGCGGCGGATGGCCGCCCCCTCGTCCGAGGGCCTCGAGTCCACCACCCGGGTGTCCGCGTGGCCGCAGTAGGGGCACTTCATGGGACTTCCCGCAGGAGCTCGTAGACCTCGGGGGAGACGGGGGGCTCGGGGAGCTGGACCTCCAGGACCACCCCGCGAATCCCCTCGGAGACCATGGACCCGAGGCCCAAGGCCGCCCGCACCAGGGCCTGGTCGTAGGCCTCCCCCACGGGGTCGCGGGAGGGCACCACCCCGTTCACCCGCACCCCGGGGAAGGTGCGGCTTGCCCCCTCAATGAGCCCCTCCACCGCCTTGCGCACGGAAAGGGTGTGGGGCTCCATGCGGGCCGAGGGGGGCAGAACCAGGGTGACAAAGCCGCCCCCCGCCAGGTGGCGGAGACCCTGCTGGAGGACGTAGAGGCTACTCTTCACGTCCTGGCTCATGAGGTCGTACCACTCCCCCTCCAGGAGTTCCACGAAGGGGGTCTTGCTCTCGGCGGTGGTCACGTGGACGATGCCGTCCAGGAGGCCAAAAAGCTCCTCCACCTTCTCAAAGGTGCTGGTCACGTCCAGCACCACGCTCATGTCCCCGCGGATGGGGATGGCCGTGGCCCCCAGGGCCTCCACCTCGGAGGCCACCCCCGTGGCCAGCTCCACATCGGGGTCCACGGCGATGACCGTGGCCCCGTTTCTGCCGTAGCCGTGGGCGATGGCCCGCCCAAAGCCGCGTCCGGCCCCGGTCACCATGACGATCCGCCCCTCGAGGCCCAGAAGATCCCGTGACATCAGGCCCATTGTACGGGAAAATAGGGGCATGGCCCGCATCCGCGTGGCAGAGGGGGACATCACCGAGTTCCGCGGGGATGCCCTGGTGAACGCCGCCAACAACCACCTGAAGCTGGGGGCCGGGGTGGCGGGGGCCATCCTGCGCAAAGGGGGGCCCTCCATCCAGGAGGAATGCGACCGGATTGGACCCATCCGGGTGGGGGAGGCTGCGGTCACCGGGGCGGGGAACCTGGGGGTGCGCCACGTGATCCACGCCGCCGTGTTGGGGGACGAGCCCGCCAGCCTGGAGACCGTGCGTCAGGCCACCCGAAGCGCCCTGGAGAAGGCGGTGGCCCTGGGCCTGAGGACCGTGGCCTTCCCCCTCCTAGGCACCGGGGTGGGGGGGCTTCCCGTGGAGGCCGTGGCCCGGGTGATGCTGGAGGAGATTAAAAAGGCCCCTGACACCCTGGAGGTGACCCTCTACGGCTACCGCAAGGAGGACGCGGAGGCCATCCGCAGGGCCCTCTAGAGGGGCTTGCGGAAGCAGACGATCCGCTCCACCTCCTGGTAACCCAGGTGGCGGTGGGCCTCCTGGCCCGGGAGGTTTTCCAGCTGGGCATCCGAGGCCATCTCCGTGCATCCCTGGGCCCTGGCCCAGGCCTCGGCCCTTTCCACCAGGGCCCGACCCACCCCTTGCCGGCGCCAGGGGGGGCGCACGTACCACCCCTCCAGGTACCCCACGGGGCTCGTCTCGCACCCTTCCGCGTAGGGGCGGAGGCCCACCTCCACGAACCCCACCAGCTCCCCCTCCACCTCCGCCACAAAGGCCGCCTGCCGGAGGCCTTCCAAAAGGGTTTCCACCCCTTCCTCCCCCGCCTCGGGCCAAAGCTCCCGGCGCAGGGCCAAATAGGCGGGGAGGTCCTCCCTTCGGAGGGGCCTCACCCACCCCCTCATGGACCCTCCTCACTCCCGGCAGGAGGGGTAGGGTTTGGGGAGCTCTCCACCTTGGGGAAGTACCCCGCCGCCAGGGCCTTGAGGTCGGTCTCCCCCACCCGGCCGTCCCCGTCCAGGTCCCCCTTGAGGTCCTTGCCCTCCTTCCCCCAGGCCTGGGCCAGGGCCAGAAGCTCGGCGAAGGGTTTGCCCCGGGGAAGGGCCTGGCCCAGGGGCTTCCCCTCCTTGTCGTAGAGGACCAGGCGGGGGGTGAGCCTGGGGGTGAGGGGCTTGAGGGGGTTCAGGAGGAGGCGGAAGGCCTCCTGGTCCTTCACCGGCCTGGCGAAGGCCATGTCCAGCCGCAAGAGGCCGGTGGTGGCATCGTAGTCCAGGAGGTGGACGGGGCTTGCCGGCCTTAAGGTCTGGAGGTCGGGAGCCAGGTCAGGGAGGCGCAGCTCCAGCTGGAACCCCGACGCCTCCCGCACCTCCACCCGGCCGAGGAGGAGGAAGGGCCCTTCCACCTGGGCCGGGGGGGCCACCAGGGTGAGCCTGGGTGGGGGCGGGTCGGAGACATTGAGGGTGAGGCGCCCCACCCGGCTGTTCTTGGCCCCGTCCTCCACGGTGAGGGTGAGGGGGAACTGGCCCTTCTCCCGGGGCACCCCGGCAAGCCGCCCCCCCTGGAAGGTGAGGCCCTGGGGGAGCTTGCCCTCGAGGGCAAAGGTGTAGGGGCGCACCCCCCCCTCGGCGCTGAAGGCGTGGCTGTAGCTCTCCCCCAGGTAGGCGGGGGGCAGGCTGGTGCTGGTGAGGCGCAGGGGCTCCACCCCCACCCCGGTGGGGTCCTGGGTGCCGCAGGCGGCGAGAAGGAGGAGAAGGGGCCAGAGCTTCCGCATAGGGCCAGTCTAGCCGGTATAGTTGAAGGCATGATTAAGCCGGACTGGTGGATCCGGGAGATGGCGCAAAAGGGCATGATTGAGCCCTTTGAGGAGCGGCTGGTGCGGGAGGGGGTGATCAGCTACGGCCTTTCCTCCTTTGGCTACGACCTGCGGGCGGCTCCCGAGTGGAAAATCTTCACCAACGTCTTTTCCACCGTGGTGGACCCCAAGGGCTTTGACCCCAGGAGCTTCGTGGAGTACGAGGGGGAGGAGGTGATCATCCCCCCCAACTCCTTCGCCCTTACCCGGAGCATTGAGTACATCCGCATGCCGGAAAACGTCATCGCCATCGCCCTGGGTAAGAGCACCTACGCCCGGTGCGGCATCGTGGCCAACGTCACCCCGCTGGAGCCCGGCTGGGAAGGCCACGTCACCCTGGAGATCTCCAACACCACCCCCCTGCCCGCCAAGGTCTACGCCAACGAGGGCATCGTGCAGATCGTCTTCCTGGAAGGGCCGAGGCCCGAGACCACCTACAAGGACCGCCGGGGGAAGTACCAGGGGCAGAAGGGGATTACCCTGCCCAGGGTGTAGGCTATGGGGGTGCGCTGGCTTTTCCCCCTCCTCCTCCTGCTTGGCGCCTGCCAAGGTGAGAGCATGAAACCCCTGCCCTACCTTTCGGAGACCCCGGTGCGCACCTTCAAGGCCCCCGAGAAGGTGATGGAGGCGGGCAAGGACTACTACGCCCGCATCCGGACCACCCAGGGGGAGATCCTCCTGGACCTCCTGGAGAAGGAGGCGCCCAACACGGTGAACTCCTTCGTCTTCCTGGCCCTGCATCGCTACTTTGAGGGGGTGGTGTGGCACCGGGTCATCCCCGGGTTCGTGGCCCAGACCGGCGACCCCACGGGCACCGGCCGGGGAGGTCCGGGCTACACCTTTGGCCTGGAGATCGCCCCCGGCCTGGCCTTTGACCGGGAGGGCATGGTGGGCATGGCCCGCACCCAGGACCCCAACTCCAACGGGAGCCAGTTCTTCATCACCCTAGGCCCCACCCCCCACCTCACGGGGCAGTACACCCTCTTCGCCAAGGTGGTGGAGGGGATGGAGGTGGTCAGGCGTCTGGCCCCCACGGAGGGCCCGGGGGCCGGCGGGGAGCGGGACCGGATCCTGGCGGTGGAGGTCCTGGTCAAGGAATGATCCCCGAGGGCACCCGCTTCCTCCTGCCCCCCGAGGCCCGGCTCAAGGCCGAGGTGATGGGGCGGCTCCAGGACCTCTTCTGGCGCCACGGGTACGAGCCCGTGGAGCTCCCCGCCCTGGAGAACTACGACCCCCAGCACCCCCTGGCGGAGCGGGCCTTCAAGCTGGTGGACCGCACCGGAGAGGTCCTGGCCTTGAGGAGCGAGTTCACCACCCTCCTGGCCAAGCTCCTCCGGCCCCACCTGGGGGAAGGGGTCTACCGCTTCCAGTACGCGGGGTCCCTCTGGCTGCGGGAGGCGGACGCCGAGCTCGGGCGCTTCCGGGAGTACACCCAGGTGGGCCTCGAGCTCCTGGGGGCCACGGGGCCCCTGGCGGACGCCGAGGTCCTGCACCTGGCCTTTGCCGCCCTGGAGGCCTTGGGGGTGGAGGGGGTGGTGGAGGTGGGCCTGCCCAGCCTGGTGGGGGAGGCCCTCCGGGCCTCGGGTCTGCCCGAGGAGGCGCAACGGGCGGCGCAGCGGGCCATCCACCGCAAGAACCTTCCCGAGCTGGAGGAGCTCCTAAGCCGCTACCCCGTCTCCCCCGAGGTGGCCAAAACCCTCCTGGCCCTGCCCGACCTTTACGGGGAGGCCGAGGTCCTGGAGGAGGCCAAGGCCCTTCCCCTGCCCCCCCGGGCCCGCCAGGCCCTGGTGCAGCTGGAGAAGACCCTGGAGCTCCTGGAGCGGCCGGTGCTCCTGGACCTGGGGATGGCCCGGCGCTACGAGTACTACTCGGGCATCTTCTTCCGCGCCTACACCCCGGGGTTCGGCCTCCCCCTCCTGGGGGGCGGGCGGTACGATGGGGCCCTATGGCCCAAGGCAGCGGGCTTCGCCCTGGGGGTGGAGCGGCTCCTGGAGGCCCTAAAGCCCCCGAGCACCCAGGAAGCCCCCCAGGTCCTGGCCCTGGACCTGAAGGCCTTGAAGCGCTTCGCCGGGGAGAAGCGGGTGGAGCTTTTTTACGGGGAGGACCCCCTGGCCCACGCCAGGGCCCGGGGCATTCCCTACCTGGCCCGGGGCGAGGAGATCTGGGAGGTGGGATGAGGCGCTACCTGCTCACCCTGGCCCTGCCCAAGGGGCGGATGTTCCAGGAGGCCTACGCCGCCCTCAAGGCGGCAGGCCTGGACCTGCCCCCGGTGGAGGACGAGCGGGCCCTGCTCCACGGCCGGGAGGGGGGCATTGCCCTGCTGGAGCTCCGCAACAAGGATGTGCCCGTCTACGTGGACCTGGGCATCGCCGAGGTGGGCGTGGTGGGCAAGGACGTCCTCCTGGACTCGGGCCGCGACCTCTACGAGCCCGTGGACCTGGGGTTCGGCGCCTGCCGGCTTTCCCTCATCCGCCGCCCCGGGGATACCTCCCCCATCCGCCGCATCGCCACCAAGTACCCCACCTTCACCGCCCGGCTGCTGAAGGAGCGGGGCTGGGTGGCCGATGTGGTGGAGCTCAGCGGGAACATTGAGCTGGCCGCGGTCACCGGCCTGGCGGACGCGGTGGTGGACGTGGTGCAGACCGGGGCCACCCTGCGGGCGGCGGGGCTGGTGGAGGTGGAGGTCCTGGCCCACTCCACCGCCCGGCTCATCGTGAACCGGCAGGCCCTCAAGCTCAAGCGCTCCCTTTTGAAGCCCCTAATCGCTAAGCTAAGGAACCGTGACCGAGGCCCGTAGGAAGCGCCTAGAGGAGGTGCTGAGCCGGCGGCAGCCCGACCTCACCGTCCTCCTGGAGAACGTGCACAAGCCCCACAACCTCTCGGCCATCCTGCGCAGTTGCGACGCCGTGGGGGTCCTCGAGGCCCACGCGGTGAACCCCACGGGGGGCGTGCCCACCTTTAACGAGACCAGCGGGGGAAGCCACAAGTGGGTCTACCTCCGGGTCCACCCCAGCATCCAGGAAGCCTACGCCCACCTGCGGGCCCGGGGCTTCCGGGTCTACGCCACCGCCCTAAGGGAGGACGCCCTGGACTACCGCCAGGTGGACTACACAAGGCCCACCGCCATCCTCCTGGGGGCGGAAAAGTGGGGGGTTTCGGAGGAGGCCCTGGCCCTGGCGGATGGGGCCATCCGCATCCCCATGCTGGGCATGGTGCAAAGCCTCAACGTCTCCGTGGCCGCGGCGGTCATCCTCTTTGAGGCCCAGCGGCAACGGCTCCAGGCGGGGCTTTACCAGGAGCCCCGCCTGGAGCCCGAGCTCTACCAGAAGGTCCTGGAGGACTGGCTCAGGAAATAACGTAGGTGAGCCAGGCCTCGTACTCCGGACGCAGGCCGCGCACGGCCTCCAGGTAGACCTCGCGGAGCCTCAGGGTGATGGGGCCAGCGGTGCCCTGGCCGATGGGCCGCCAGTCGATCATGGACACCGGGGTCACCTCGGCGGCGGTGCCGGTCATGAAGACCTCGTCGGCCATGTAGAGCTGGTCCCGGGTGGCCCGCACCACCTGGACCTCGTAGCCCAGGTCCTTGGCGATGCGGATCACGGAGTCGCGGGTGATGCCCTCCAGGTTCACCGAATGCTCCAGGGCATAGATCACCCCGTCCCGCACGAAGAAGAGGTTCTCCCCGCTCCCCTCGGCCACGTAGCCCTCCTCGTCCAGGAGGAGGGCCTCGTCGGCCCCGGCGCTCACCGCCTCCATCTTGGCCAGGGCCGAGTTCACGTAGTTCCCCCCTATCTTGGCCTTACCCGGCATCACGTTGGCGGGGAAACGGGCCCAGGAACTGGTGATGAGCTTCGCCCCCTTGCGCACCGCCTCCTCCCCCAGGTAGGCCCCCCACTCCCAGGCGGCCACCATCACCTCGGCGGGGTTGTTGGGCAGGGGGTTCACCCCCAAGGCCTTGGCCCCCATCCAGGCCAGGGGGCGGATGTAACAGCTCTTGTAGCCGTTTTTCCGCACCACCTCCTGGATGGCCTCCTCCAGCGCTTCGGGGGCGAAGGGGATCTCCATGCGCAGGACCTTGGCGGAGTTGTAGAAGCGCCGCACGTGCTCCTTGAGGCGGAAGATGGCCGGCCCCTTGGGGGTTTCATAGGCCCGTATGCCCTCAAAGACGCTGGTGCCGTAGTGGAGGGCGTGGCTCAGGACGCTGGTCTTGGCCTCCTCCTGGGGCACCAGGGCTCCATTCATCCAGATGAGCCCTGCCCGGATCTGCACGTCCCCACCCTTGGCCTCGGGTTTGGTCATGGCGAACCTCCGCCCCCATCATAGCGCTTCCTTACAAATCCCCTTTGCGTAAGGCCTGGAAAAGCCGTGCCACCTCCTCCCCCAGGGCCTTGGCCACCGGGGCCTTAAGGCTTCCCTCCCGCAGGAGGAGGTGGACCGTGCGCCCCGCCCCCGGGGGGGAAAGGGGGCGCAGGTGGGCCCGTTTGGCCTGGGGAAGGGTCCAGAGGGCCACCTCGGGCAGGAGGGTGAGCCCTCCCACCTCCTCCACCAGGAGGATGAGGGTCTCCAGGTCCCCGCTTTGAAACTCCACCCGCCGCCTGCCCAAGGTGGGACGGCATACGGCCAGAACCTGCTCCCGGAAGCAGTGCCCCTCGGAGAGGACCCAGGTATCCTCCAAGGGAACCTCCAGGGGGTGGATGGCCTCCCGCCCGTAGAGGGGGTGGTGGGGGGAGACGTAGGCCCAAAAGGCCTCCTCAAAGAGGGGCAGGGCCAAGAGGCCAGAGCCCCCCTCCTTGGTGCCCACCAGCCCCGCGTCCAGCCTGCCTTCCTGAAGCTCTGCCAGGATGGTAGGGGTGAGCTCCTCCCGCACGCTGACCTCGAGGCCCGGATAGCGGGCCGTGAAGCGGGGCAAAAGGCGGGGCAGGAGGTAGGGGGCCAGGGTGGGAATCACCCCCACGCGGAAAGGACCCTGGAAGCAACCCTCGTCCCCGCGGACTAGGGCCTTCAGGCGCTCCACCTCTTCCAGAACCCTCCGGGCCTGGGCCACCACCGCCCGCCCCACCTCGGTGGGCCTTCCTTCCCGCCGGTCAAAAAGCCGCACCCCAAGCTCCTCCTCCAGCTTGCGGATCTGCACGCTTAGGGCGGGCTGGGTCAGGTAGACCCGGTCCGCCGCCTTGGTGAAGCTTCCTTCCTCCGCCAGGGCCACCAGGTAGCGCAGCTGGTCCAGGGTCATAAATCCAGTTTATTTGCTGGGGCAAAAAGTTCTATTGGACTTATGGCCAGAGGGTCCCTAGGGTGGGAAGTGCCTGGCCCGGCCAGGCAGGAGGTGAAGGATGTTCCTGAGGATAGACCGCCTGCAGATCGAACTGCCCATGCCCAAGGAGCAGGACCCCAACGCCGCCGCCGCGGTGCAGGCCCTCCTGGGAGGGCGCTTTGGGGAGATGTCCACCCTGATGAACTACATGTACCAGTCCTTCAACTTCCGGGGGAAGAAGGCCCTGAAGCCCTACTACGACCTCATCGCCAACATCGCCACCGAGGAGCTGGGGCACATTGAGCTGGTGGCGGCCACCATCAACAGCCTCCTGGCCAAGAACCCCGGCCAGGACCTGGAGGAGGGGGTGGACCCGGTACAGGCCCCCCTGGGCTATGCCAAGGACGCCCGCAACGCCGCCCACTTCATCGCCGGCGGGGCCAACAGCCTGGTCATGGGGGCCATGGGGGAGCACTGGCACGGGGAGTACGTGTTCACCAGCGGCAACCTGATCCTGGACCTCCTCCACAACTTCTTCCTGGAGGTAGCCGCCCGCACCCACAAACTCCGGGTGTATGAGATGACGGATAACCCCGTGGCCCGGGAGATGATCGGCTACCTCCTGGTGCGGGGCGGGGTGCACGCCGCCGCCTACGGCAAGGCCCTGGAAAGCCTCACCGGGGTGGAGATGACCAAACTCCTCCCCATTCCCCGCATTGACAACAGCAAGTTCCCCGAGGCCAAGAAGTACATGGACCTGGGCTTCCACCGCAACCTCTACCGCTTCAGCCCCTCGGACTACCAGGACCTGGGCCTGGTGTGGAGCGGGGCCTCCCCCGAGGACGGCAGCCCCGTGGTGGTGGTGGACGGGCCCCCCACGGGCGGGCCGGTGTTTGACGCCGGCCACGACGCCGCCGAGTTCGCCCCCGAGTTCCACCCGGGCGAGCTTTACGAGATCGCCAAGAAGCTCTACGAAAAGGCCAAGTAAGCCCCCCAAGGCCTGCGCCCCGGCCCCTAGCCTGCCCCGTACCGCCCGCCCGGAAGGGGCCGGGCCAGGCCCTTGAGCTCCAGAAGGGCAAGGAGGGCCAGGACCCGCTCCGCCGGCAGGCCCAGGGCCCCCGCCAGGTCCTCGGGGAGGGCCTCCCCCTGGCGGAGGAGGGCGTAGAGCTCAGCCTCCTCCGGGGAAAGGGCAGGTTCCTCCCGGCGCCCGGGAGCAAAGCCCAGGTAGGAGAGGACGTCCTCCGCGGAGAGCACTGGGTAGGCCCCGTCCTGGATGAGGCGGTTGGCCCCCAGGGAGCCCGGGTCGGTGGGCCTGCCCGGCACCGCCAGCACCTCCTTGCCCAGCTCCAGGGCGTACCGGGCGGTGATAAGGGCCCCGGAGTCCAGGGGGGCCTCCACCACCACCACCGCCCGACAGAGCCCGGCGATCAGGCGGTTGCGCCGGGGGAAGAACTCCGGCTTAGGCCCGGTGCCCAGGGGGAATTCCGAAAGGAGGTCCATGCGCTCCGCCAAGGCGCGGTGTTCAGGGGGGTAGAGGCGGTCCAGGGCGCTTCCCAGGACCCCCAGGGTGCGCCCACCCCCTTCCAGGGCCCCCAGGTGGGCCTCCCGGTCCACCCCCCGGGCCAGGCCCGAAACCACATAAAGCCCCGCCTCCGCCAGCTCCCGGGCCAGCCTCCGGGCAAAGGCCAGGGCCCAGGAAGAGGCCCGGCGGGTGCCCACCAGGGCCACGGCCCTCCCCTCCTCCGGCAGGTCTCCCTTGAGGTAAAGGTGGGTGGGGGGCTGGGGCAACCGGCGAAGCCCCTCAGGAAAGCCCTCCTCCCAAAGGCCCAGGATGCGGAAGCCCAGGGCGGCCGCCCTTTGCCGCTCCGCCTCCGCCCGGGCCACGGCCTCGGTCCAGAAGCCCGCGGCCTGGGGGAAGCGCGCCTTAAGGCTCTCCACGGGATTTTCCGCCTCCAGAAGCTCCAAAAGCCGCTTGGGCCCGATGCCGGGCAGGAGGGCCAGGGCCAGGGGGTCCACGGGAGGGAGTATACTGAAAGGCCTGGAAGGGCCGGACCCAGGCCCAAGGGCCAATCCCAGGGGTCCGGGATCACCTAACCATGGAAGGGAAGACCTACTCCGGTTTTGTGGCCCTGGTGGGCAAGCCCAACGTGGGCAAGTCCACCCTGCTCAACAACCTGCTGGGGGTGAAGGTGGCCCCCATCAGCCCCCGTCCCCAGACCACCCGCAAGCGCCTGCGGGGCATCCTCACCGAGGGGAACCGCCAAATCGTCTTCGTGGACACCCCAGGCCTCCACGAGCCCATGGACGCCCTGGGGGAGTTCATGGACCAGGAGGTCTACGAGGCCCTGGCGGACGTGAACGCCGTGGTCTGGGTGGTGGACCTGCGCCACCCCCCCACGCCGGAGGACGAGCTGGTGGCCAAGGCCTTAAGGCCCCTGGTGGGCCAGGTGCCCATCCTCCTGGTGGGCAACAAGCTGGACGCGGCCAAGTACCCCGAGGAGGCCCTCAAGGCCTACCATGCCCTCCTGCCCCAGGCGGAGGCCCGGGCCCTTTCCGCCCTGGACGAGCGCCAGGTGGCCGAGCTCAAGGCCGAGCTCCTGGCCCTCCTCCCCGAGGGCCCCTTCTTCTACCCCGAGGACTTCGCCAAAAGCGACCAGACCTTCGGGGAGTGGGTGGCGGAGATCATCCGCGAGGAGGCCATGAAGCGCCTGTGGCACGAGGTGCCCTACGCGGTGGCCGTCAAGACGGAGGAGGTGGCGGAGCGGGAAAACGGCGTCCTCTACATCAAGGCCCTGCTCTACGTGGAACGCCCCTCCCAGAAGGCCATCGTCATCGGCGAGGGGGGGAGGAAGCTGAAGGAGATCGGCCAGGCGGCGCGCAAGCAACTGGAGGTCTTCCTGAACCGCAAGGTCTACCTGGACCTCGAGGTCAAGGTCTACCCCGACTGGCGCAAGGACCCCGAGGCCCTGCGGGAGCTGGGCTACCGCTCCTCCATAGGGTAAGCCTCCCCCCTTCCCATCCCGCGGCTTCCCGGTAGCATAGCCCTATGCCCTGGCTTCTGCCCAAGGAGATCGCACCCCTCCACCAGAAGGCCCTGGACCGCTTCCTGGGTAGCCTGGTGGAGCAGCTTTCCGACCCCAGCGTGGACCGGAACGCCCTGGTGCGGGAGGAGCTCTCCCGGCTCCTCTACGGCCGGCCCTACGCGGAACTCCTGGAGGCCAACCCCCTGGCCGCCCTGGGCCTGGACCCCGAGGGCATCACCTTTGAGGCCGAGCATTACGCGGCCACCGACCCGGAGAAGTTCCGCAGGGTGAAGCCCCTCCTCTGGTTCTGGAAGGTGCTGGACCTTACCCCCTTGGGCCAGTCCGTGCACTCCGGGGTGGCCATAAGGCGGGCCCTGGCCCCCTTCATCTTCAAGCGGGTGGGGAAAAACCCCAAGTTTTTCCAGAACGTGGAGTTCTCCGTGGGGTACAACCTGGAGCTGGGCGACGACGTGGTGGTCCACCGCTACGTGCTCCTGGACGACATCGGGGGCATCAAGATCGGGGACCGCACCTCCCTCTCCGACTACGTGAACGTCTACAGCCATACCCACCACGTCCTGGCCTCCCCCGACGTGACCCTCAAGGAGACCATCATCGGCAGTGGGGTGCGCATCACCTACCACGCCACCATCCTGGCCGGGGTGCGCATCGGGGACGACGCCATGGTGGGCACCGGGGCCGTCGTCACCCGGGACGTGCCCCCCCATGCCATCGCCCTGGGCATCCCCGCCAAGCCCGTGCGCTACAAGGTGCGCCAGGACTGCCCCTACTGCCGCAAGGGGGAGCCCCATCCTTCGGACCTGGTGCCCCGGCTTCCCGACCGCAAGGGCAACCCCGACTACCCCGACTTCCTCCCCCCCGGCTTCGGCACCCGCGAGGCCTGAGGAGCCCCCATGTGGACCCGTGAGGAGCTGGATCGCTACCACCGCCAGATGATCCTGCCCCAGGTGGGGCCCGAGGGCCAGGAGCGCCTAAAGGGCTCCTCCGTGGTGGTGGTGGGGGCCGGGGGCCTGGGGGTGCCGGTGCTGCAGTACCTGGTGGCCGCCGGGGTGGGGCGGGTGGGCATCGTGGAGATGGACCGGGTGGAGCTTTCCAACCTCCACCGCCAGGTGCTCTACGCCACAGAAGACGTGGGCCGGCCCAAGGCCCTGGTGGCCCAGGAACGGCTAAAGGCCCTGAACCCCCTGGTGCAGATAGAGGCCTACCCCCTGCGCCTCACCGCGGAAAACGCCCTGGAAATCCTCCGGGGCTACGACCTGGTGGTGGACGCCTCCGACAACTTCCCCACCCGCTACCTGGTGAACGACGCCTGTGTCCTCCTGGGCAAGCCCCTGGTCTTCGGGGCCATCTACCAGTTTGACGGCCAGGTGGCCGTCTTCCACCACCCCACGGCGGAAGGGGCCATGGGGCCCTGCTACCGGTGCCTCTTCCCCAAACCCCCTGCCCCGGGGAGCGTGCCCTCCTGCGCGGAGGCCGGGGTCTTCGGGGTCCTGCCCGGGGTGGTGGGGGCGCTGATGGCCACGGAGGCCCTGAAGGTGCTCCTGGGCCTGGGCAGGCCCCTGGCCGGCCACCTCCTGCTCTATGAGGCCCTGGAGGGCCAGTTCCGCAAGCTTAAGGTCCAGCGCAACCCCGCCTGCCCCGTGTGCGGGGACCAGCCCACCCAGCGGGAACTCATAGACTACGAGGCCTTCTGCGGGCTATGAAACCCGCCCTGGCCCCCGGGGGCCAGGGCGGGGTAAGGGGGGCTTTAGGCGCGGGCCTCGAGGGGGACGTAGGGCACGTCCAGCTCCCCGATGTACTTGGCATCGGGGCGCAGGAGGCGGTTGTCCAGGAGCTTGTACTCCAGGATGTGCCCCACCCAGCCGGAGATGCGGGCCACGGCGAAGATGGGGGTGAAGAACTCCAGGCCGAAGCCCAGGTCGGAGTAGACCACCCCGGAGTAGAAGTCCACGTTGGGGTAGATGCCCCGGGGGTTCAGGACCTTCCCCGCCTCCTCCTCCACGATCTTGAGGATCTGGTACTCCCGGGAGTGGCCGTGGGCCTCCGCCACCCGGTGGGCCAGCCGCTCCAGCACCCCCGCCCGGGGGTCAAAGGCCTTGTAGACCCGGTGGCCCATGCCCATGATGCGCTCCTTCTTGGCCAGCTTCTCCCGCACCCAGTCCCGGGCCCGCTCCGGGGAGCCGATCTCCTGGATCATCTTCATCACCGCCTCGTTGGCCCCCCCGTGCCGGGGGCCCTTGAGGGAGGCCACGGCGGCGGTGATGGCGGAGTAGAGGTCGCTTTCCGTGGAAAAGGCGGCGATGGCGGTGAAGGTGCTGGCGTTGAAGCCGTGCTCCGCGTGCAGGATGAGGGCGGCATCCATGAGGCGCTCCTGCTCGGGGCTCGGCTCCACCCCGTTGGCCATGTAGAGGAAGTTGGCCGCGTGGGAGAGGTCCTCCCGGGGGGCCAGGGGCTCCTTCCCCTCCTTCAGCCGCTTGTTGGCGGCCACGATGGTGGCGAACTTGGCGATGAGGTCCAGTCCCTTCTCGTAGAGGGCCTCCTTGGAGATATCCCCCTCGGTGGGGTCCAGCATCCCCAGCTCGGAGACCGCGGTGCGCAGGAAGCTCATGGGGTGGGCCGAGAGGGGGTAGCGGCGGAAGGAGTCCAGAAGGTGGCCCGGCAGGGCCCGCCGGCGGGCCAGCTCTCGCTTAAAGGCCTCCAGCTCCTCCCCTTTGGGGAGTCTGCCGTGGAGTAGGAGGAAGGTGGTCTCCTCAAAGGTGCTCTTCTCCGCCAGCTCCTGGATGGGGATGCCGTAGTAGTAGAGGCGGCCCGCCTCCCCGTCGATGAAGCACATGCGGCTTTCCGTGAACAGGACGCCTTCCAAACCCCGTGCCACTTCCATACTTGCCTCCTTTGCCGCACCCTACGGGTGCCTGCTTCCCATCATACAGGGGTAAGGCTCAGAGGGCGTCCTCCTGGAGGATGAGGGTCTTGAGGTAAAGGCTTTCGGGCACGTGCAGGCTCCAGGGGTGGTCCTTGGGCTGGTGGGTGAGGGCGTGGACCCTGAGGCGCACCCCCCGGTCGGCGGCGGCCCGGCGGGCCACCTCCAGGAGGTCCTCCGCCTTCAGGTAGTAGCTGCAGGCGGAAAGCCAGAGGTACCCCTCGGGGGCGAGAAGGCGCAGGGCCTCCCGCACCAGGTCCACCAGGTGGCGCTTCATGGGGGCAAGCTCCTCGGGGCGCTTCACCAGGGTGGGGGGGTCCAGGAGGACGTGGTGGAAGGGGCCTTCCAGGGCCTGGAGCACGGGAAGGGCCTCCCCGTGCCGGATATCCACCCGGAGGGCCGCCCTCAGGGCCGCCCGGTCCAGGACCGCAAGGGCCTCGAGGTCCTTGTCCACCGCCAAAGCGTAGGCCCCCTTGCGGGACGCCCGCAGGGCGAAGGCCCCCACGTAGCTGTAGACGTCCAAAACCCGCTCCCCCGGGCGCACCATGGCCTCAAAAAGGCGGCGGTTTTCCCGCTGGTCCAGGTAGTACCCCGTCTTCTGGGCTAGGGCCAGGGGGATGGGGAAGGTGAGGCCATCCTCCTCCACCTCCAGGACCTTGGGCACCTCCCCAAAGACCACCCCCACCCGCTCGGGAAGCCCCTCCTGCCGCCTGGCCTCCACGTCGCTCCGCTCGTACACCCCCCTGGGGGCCACCGCCTCCAGGAGGGCAGGAAACCAAACTTCCCGCAGGGCCTCCATCCCCCGGGTGCGCACCTGCAGGACCAAGACCTCCCCAAACCGGTCCACCACCAGCCCGGGTAGCCCGTCCGCCTCCCCATGCACCAGGCGGTAGAAGCTCCCCAGGCCCTCCCGCCGCCTTAGGGCCCGCTGGAAGCGGCCAAGGAAGAACTTCCGGTCCAATGGCCCCCGGTCAAAGCGGTAGGCCCGGAAGGGGACCCGGGAGGCGGGGTCAAAGTAGCCCACGGCCAGAAACTCCCCTCCTTCCCCCACCGCCTCCGCCACCCCTGCCTCCTTTGGGGCCTCCTGGACCTCGTCCCGGTAGAGGTTAGGGTAAAAGTTCTTGATCTTCCGCTCCTTGCCTGGCTTGACCACCACCCGCAGCACGGGCCCAGGATACCCCCGTGCTACCTTGGAAGCATGAACCGCAAACGCTGGCTTGCCCTCCTGCTCTTCCTGGGCGTCATGGCCCTGGTAGTGGGCCTTGGCCGCCTCCTCCGCCCGGAAGAGACAGGCCGCCCCTGGCAGGAAACCACCCTCCGGGGCCGGGGGGAGAAGATGGTCCTACTGGAACTAAAGGGAAGCATCCCCACCGGCCAAGCCCTGGAGGACTTCCTCTCCCAGGTGCGCCAGGCCCGGGAAGACCCCGGGGTCAAGGCGGTGCTCCTCCACGTGGAAAGCCCCGGGGGCCCGGTTACGGAAACCGAGGCCATCCACCGGGCCTTAAAGGCCCTGGACCAGGCAAAGCCCCTGGTGGCCGCCCTGGGCAGCGTGGCCGCCAGCGGGGGCTACTACGTGGCCACTGCCGCCCGGGAGGTCTTCGTCCCCGCAACGGCCCTCACCGGCTCCATCGGGGTCATCTCCACCATCCCCGAGGTGAGCGGCCTTCTGGCAAAGCTTGGCATCCGGGTGGAGGTGCTCAAAGAAGGAGCCCTCAAGGACATGGCCTCCGGCCTCAAGCCCCTCTCCCCTGAGGAGAGGGCCGTGCTCCAGCGCTACATGCAGGAGGCCTACGAGCTCTTCCTCCGCCGGGTGGCCGAGGGGCGCAGGCTACCCCTGGAGCGGGTCAGGGCCCTGGCCGACGGCCGCATCTACTCGGGGAAGCAGGCCGTGGCCCTGGGCCTCGCTGACCGGGAAGGCTACCTGGAGGAGGCGGAAAAACGCGCCGCTGAGCTGGCGGGGCTGGAGACGTACCGGCTCGTGCGCTATGAGAAACCCAAGGGCTTCCTGGAGGAACTCCTGGACGACACCCTCTCCTTCCGATCTGGCACCACGGAAACGGAACGGCTCCTGGCCCTCCTCACCCAAAGCCGCTTCCGCCTGGAGTACCGCTACCTGGGGGGTGGCCTGTGGTAGTGGCCAGCCCCTGGCGC
The DNA here is from genome assembly GCF_000376265.1 of Thermus igniterrae ATCC 700962. Classification (GTDB taxonomy): domain Bacteria; phylum Deinococcota; class Deinococci; order Deinococcales; family Thermaceae; genus Thermus; species Thermus igniterrae. The sequence goes on along the minus strand of NZ_AQWU01000038.1, from coordinate 4,499 downwards.
CGCCTGGTGGCCTCCCTGGTGGACGGCCTCATCCTCGTCCCCATAAGCCTTCTCCTCATGGCCCTGGCGGGAGTCAACCCCCTCACCACCACCCCCCTGGAGGACCTCCTCTTCAACTGGGTGCCCAGCTGGGCCTACTACGTGGCCTTCACCGCCCTTTACGGGGCCACCCCGGGCAAGATGGCCCTGGGCCTTCGGGTGGTGCGCACCCACGGGGAACCCGTGGACTGGCTCACCGCCTTCATGCGGGAGGTGGTGGGGAAAACCCTCTCCACCTTGCCCCTCCTCCTGGGCTACCTCTGGGCCTTCTTCCACCCCAGGCGCCAGGCCTGGCACGACCTCATCGCCGACACCCTGGTGGTGCGGGTGGGCCAGGAAAGGCCATAAAGGACTTTGCCCCAGGCCTTTTAGGCCTGGGGCCCTTTGGTGGGCGATGGTGGACTTGAACCACCGACCTCACGCTTATCAGGCCCAAAAGGTACATACGTACCCGTACGGATAGCTACGGGATATCCCGTCCTTATGATTACTGTATTCCGGTATAGTACGGGAGTATCCCCCTACTTCCGGCTCCAACAGCCCCCCAAATAGCCCCCCGTTTCTGGTCCTTTTCCACAAAATGGCCCATGTTCGGATTGACCCGACAGGTACACCCCCCTTGCCCTAAGCTGTTCTCATGGCCCTCGAACCTTCCCTAACCCCCGAGCGGGTGCGCCCAGGGGTACGCCTCCTGGGCCTTTTGCCTGGGAAGGGCGTGATGGTGGAGCACGTGCGCTTCTTGGGGGAAACCCTCCAGGTGACCTACCGCGACCCAGACGGCCAGCTGGGGGAAGCCCTCCTCTATCCCGAGGACCTGGCCCTGCTCCAGGTGGAGGAAGCGCCTCGCTTTCCCTTGGATGCCCCGGGGGATCTCTTCCGCCTAGCCGCCGAGGCCAAGCGCATCCGCTTGGCTTACCTCTTTGATCCCATGATGGCGGTACACGCTTCCTTGGTGGAGCCTCTCCCCCACCAGATCGAGGCCGTTTACGGCCACCTCCTCCCCAAAACCCCCCTTCGCTTCCTCCTGGCCGATGACCCCGGGGCAGGCAAGACCATCATGGCTGGGCTCTACATCCGGGAGATGGCCCTCCGGGGGGCCCTGGAGCGGTGCCTGGTGGTGGCCCCCGGCGCCCTGGTCCTCCAGTGGCAGGAAGAGCTATGGGAGAAGTTCCGCCTCGACTTCCGGGTCTTCTCCCGCTTCACCCTCGAGACCTCCCAGGGCAACCCCTTCCGCGAACACCCCCTCTGGATCGCCCGCATGGACGGCTTAGCCCGCTTTCCCGAGGTGGCGGCGAAAGCTCTCGAGGTGGACTGGGACCTGGTGGTGGTGGACGAGGCCCACAAGATGGCCGCCTCCTACTACGGCCAGGAGGTGAAAGCCACCCGCCGCTACCGCCTGGGGCAGGAGCTTTCCCAGCGCGCCAAGCACTTCCTCCTCCTCACCGCCACCCCCCACCGGGGCAAGGAGGAGGACTTCCGCCTTTTCCTCGCCCTCCTGGACCCCGACCGCTTCCTGGGCAAGCCCCGGCCCAATAGCCCCCCGCCCGACGCCCAGGGGCTATGGCTCAGGCGGCAGAAGGAGGACCTGGTGCGCTTCGATGGCACCCCCCTCTTCCCTGAGCGCCGGGCCTACACGGTGGCCTACAGCCTCTCCCCCGAGGAGATGGGCCTCTATGAGGCGGTAACGGACTACGTGCGGGAGGAGATGAACCGGGCCGAGGCCCTCGAGGAAGGCCAAAGGCGCACCGTGGGCTTCGCCCTCACCCTGTTGCAAAGGCGGCTCGCCAGCAGTCCCCTGGCCATCTACCGCTCCCTGGAGAGGCGCCGGAAGCGCCTCGAGGCCCGCCGGGAGGAGGTGCGCCGGGGCCTCCTCGCCTTCCCCACCCTGGAGGAGGAGGACATCGAGGAGAAGGAGGAGTTTCCCGACGAGGAACTGGAAGCCGCCCCCGAGGTGCTGGACCAGGCCACCGCCGCCCGCACCCTGAGCGAGCTGGAGGCGGAAATCGCCACCCTAAGGCGCCTCGAGGCCCAGGCCAAGGCCCTCCTCCGGGGGCAGCAGGACCGGAAGTGGCAGGAGCTGCAGACCCTCCTGGAGGACAAGCGCATCCGCGGGCGCAAGCTCATCGTCTTCACCGAGCACAAGGACACCCTGGACTACCTGGAAAGCCGCCTCCAGGCCTACCTGGGGCGGCCCGAACAGGTGGTGGCCATCCACGGCGGCCTCTCCCGGGAGGAGCGCCGCCTGCGCCAGGCCCGCTTCACCCAGGACCGGGAGGTCCTCATCCTGGTGGCCACGGACGCCGCTGGGGAAGGGGTGAACCTGCAGCAGGCCCACCTCCTCATCAACTACGACCTCCCCTGGAACCCCGCCAGGCTGGAGCAGCGTTTCGGCCGCATCCACCGCATCGGCCAGACCGAGGTCTGCCACATGTGGAACCTGGTGGCGGAGAACACCCGGGAGGGGGAGGTCTACCTGCGCCTCCTCAGGAAGCTGGAGGAGGCCAGCCAGGCCCTGGGGGGGCGGGTGTTTGACGTGCTGGGCAGGCTCTTTCAGGAAAGGCCCCTCAAGGAGCTTCTCCTCGAGGCCATCCGCTACGGGGAGGACCCCCAGGTGCGGGCCCGGCTCTTCCGCCAGGTGGAGGGGGCGGTGGACCGGGAACGGCTGGAGAAGCTCCTGCAAAACGCCTTAGCCGCTGAGGTCCTGGACCCCAAGCGCCTGGAGGCCCTGCGCCTGGACATGGAGCGGGCCGAGGCCCGCAGGCTCCAGCCCCACTACCTGGGAAGCTTCTTCCGCGAGGCCCTGGAGGCCCTGGGGGGCACCGCCTACCTCCGGGAGGAAGGGCGGATGGAGGTGAGCTTCGTGCCCGCCAAAGTACGGGAGGCCAGGCCGGGGGTCCTGCGGAGCTACACCCGGGTCACCTTCCATAAGGGCAAGGTGAGCCTTCCTGGGAAGCCGGTGGCGGACTTCCTGGTGCCGGGGCACCCCTTGCTGGAGGGCGTTTTGGATGCAGTCCTCCGGGAATGGGGCCATAACCTGGAGCGAGGGACGGTCCTGGTGGACGAGAACGCCACAACCCCCCGCCTCCTCCTGGCCCTGGAGCACGAGGTGCGGGACGCCCACGGCCCTGTTTCCCGCCGCTTCCTCTACCTGAGCCTCAGCCCTAAGGGAGAGGTGCGGGAGGAGGGGCCCGCCCCCTACCTAGACCTACGCCCGGCCACGGAGGAGGAGCGAGCCGAGGCTTTCGGGCTTTGGGAAGGCTGGGACACGGCTGGGCTTCTGGCCCAGGCGGAGGCCTACGCCACCGCTAGGCTGGCCAAGGAACACCTCGAGGAGGTGCGCCGCTTCCGCCAGGCGGAGGTGGACCGCACCCTCCGGGCGGTGCGGGAGAGGCTCCTTTCGGAGATCTACCATTGGGACAGCCTGGCCGCCAGGGAGGAAGAACGGGCCAAGGCGGGGAAGACGGGGGCCTCGGGCCGGGCGGAGGCGGCCCGCCGGAGGGCGGACGAACTAAGGGAGCGTCTAAAGCGGCGGGAGCGGGAGCTGGAGGCGGCCAGGCACCTTCAGTCCCTCCCGCCCCGCCTCTCCCAGGCCATCCTGGTGGTGCCCCCGCTGACGCCCAAGGTGGAAGCCCCCGAGTTGGAAGCGCAAAGGCGCCTGGAGCGGCTGGCGGTGGAGGCGGTCCTTCTGGCGGAGCGGCGGCTGGGCCACGAGCCCAAGGAGATGCCCCCCGGATGGCCTGGCTACGACGTGGAGTCCCGTACCCTCCAGGGCACCCTCCGCTTCATCGAGGTCAAGGGCAAGGGGCCGGGCTCGGAGGTGGTGACCCTTTCCCGCACCCAGATCCTCACCGCCCTCAACAAGCCCACCTCCTGGTTCCTGGCGGTGGTGGAGACGGACGGGGAGAAAGCCTTGCGAGTGCACTACATTCCCACCCCCTTCGTGCGGGAGCCCGACTTCGGGGCCACCAGCGTGAATTACGATTTGAAGGAGCTTCTGGCCAAGGCGAAGCAGGTGGTGGTCCTGTGATATGCCCATATCCCAAAGCGGAGCTTGGGATACAAAAATGAGGGGTTTGTATCATATACCCCGTGCACCCCGAGGAGCTATTCGCTGGAAATCCTGGAGGCCTAGCCCAGGTCGTGTCAAGAGTTATGTGTAATAAGAAATCCCCCTAGTCCTCTCCCGTAGAATGGGGCCATGGACCTCGCCAAACACCAACGCCGCCCCCGGCTGCAACTCAAGCTGCAGCATCACCCGGATAACCTTCACGCCCTGTACCGGGAAAGCCAAGACCCCATAGAACGCTCCCGCTGGCACGCCCTCTGGCTCCTCGCCACCGGCCACCCCATCCCAAAAGTCGCCCAAACCCTGGGCTACTCCACCCGCTGGGTCCGGGACACCCTCCACCGCTACAACCAAGGCAAGCCCATGGCCGACCTCCGCCACCAAAACCCAGGCC
>NZ_AQWU01000037.1 GCF_000376265.1 Thermus igniterrae ATCC 700962 | reverse complement strand
TGAAGGGGACCGGTAGGGGTGGGTGGCGGAGTACAGACCCGCTTACCAGCCCGCCTTCTACCAGCATCCTTCTTGGGGGCATGAGGACGGCCTACTTCCAGTTCTCTAGATGAGGGGCAGGGTATCAAGGCGTCAAACCCCGAGCCCAGGTTGGCCAGGGTGGCGGGGACATAGAGGCGGGTTGGGTGATCCATACGTCCTACACCGCCCCCAGAATACCAGGAGCTTTCTGGGGTTTAGACAAGAAGAAGAAGNCCTATCTTAGGGGTGGAGGTGGTACAATGAAGCTGGCCACGCTAGGAGGGCTTGTGTTTATGTCTTGGGTTTGCCGGTGGCCATGGCTCAGGCCATACCCTTCTCTCAAGAAGGGCCTTCTTGCCCATTGCCGGGCGATGAGATGGTGAAACCTTTTGAGAAAGCGGGGGTGGAGGAGCAGGTTTCGCCCCTCAGCTGTGGCGCCCAGCCTTGTCTGGATCCGGGGGATGGCGGGGGTGGCGGAGGTGGATCAAGCCTCAATCCTGTCTGCTTCCTTGTCTGTCGACAGGTTTGCCGACCGGTTGTTGAGTATGCTTGTAGGCGCGTTGGGGGTGCGTGGTCTTGCGAGGCCGTTTCGCGAATTGTTTGTACCGAGGTTTGCCAAAATGTTTGTAGGTAGGAGGTGCTGCTATGGATAGATTTCAAAGGCTTTGGGGTCTTGCAAAGAGAACGCTAGCCTTGGGCATTTCTGTTGGGCTAGGGCTCTTAGCCCTCCGGTTTGAGGGTGTCCTCGGACCCGCTACCTTTGCCCTTGGGGTTATCTCCGGGGCCCTGTTGGACTATGTCTCCCTTGGGCAGGTGCGCTTAACGAACAGGAAAGAAGTGGTGGCTCTCCTAGCAGCCACTTTGGCGGTTGGTTATTTCGTTGAGCTGGTTAGCCCGGGGTACTGGACCCGTTTCCTTCAAGGACCCGCCGGTACCCCGTATTTTTTGGGGCTTTTCCTGGGCGAGCTCCTTTTCTACTCATATAGCAAGGCCGAGGGTAAGGTTATCCGCTGAATGAGGGCAGGAGGAGGCGCTCATACCCGGGAAAAGGGCCAGGGCGCCTGCCCTCCTTCCAAAAGCCTCCGCGCCCGGGGAAGAGCCTCCGCCACCTCCCGGGCGAGGAGCCCCACCCCCTTTTCCCCGGCCCGGAGGTCCCCGGCCAGGCCGTGGAGATAGACCCCAAGCCTGGCCGCGTCAAAAGGCCTAAGCCCCGCCGCCAGCAGGGCGGCGATGGCGCCTGCCAGCACGTCCCCCGTCCCCCCCGTGGCCAGGGCGGGGTTGCCCGTGGAGTTCACAAAGAGGCGGTCCCCTTCCGCCACCACCGTAGGGTTCCCCTTGAGGACCACGGTGAGCCCTGTCCGCTCCGCCAGGGCCCGGGCCGCCCCCAGGGGGTCCTTCGCCACCTCCTCGGGAGAAGCCCCAAGGAGCCTCCCCGCCTCCCCCGCGTGGGGGGTGAGGACGGTGGGGATGCCTGCCTTGCGGTAGGCCTCGGCCACCTCGAGGTGAAGGGCGTCGGCGTCCAAGACGGTGGGGAGACGGGCCTTTAGGGCCTCTAGCGCCCACCCCCTGCCCCACGGCCCCCCGCCCATCCCTACGGCCAGGGCCTCCGCCTTGAGGGGGGGAAGGGTGGGGTGGGAGGCGGGGTGGAAGACGGCCTCGAGGGGCTCTAAGGGTGTGCCCTCAGGGGCCACCAGGTGCACCAGCCCCGCCCCCATGCGGTAAGCCCCCAAGGCAGCCAGTACCGGGGCCCCGGCGTAGCGCAAGCCCTCCCCCCGGTACCCTCCCAGCACCCCCACCCGGCCCACGCTCCCCTTGTGGGCGGTGAGGGGACGGTGGGGGAGGAGGGGCCTCAGGGCCTGGGGGGTGGCCACCTCGGGCAGGTCCTCCCGGGCCAGGAGGTCCTTGGGGAGCCCGATTTCCGCCAGATAGAGCCGCCCGCAGGCCTCGCGGTGGAGGAGGTGGGGGGTCTTGAGGGCGGCGAAGGCCACGGTGGCCGTGGCCCGCACGTGGGGGGCGAAGGGAAGGCCCGAGGGCAGGTCCAGGGAGAGCACCGGGAGGCCGGAGGCGTTCATGCGGTCCACCAGGCCGGCATAAAACCCCTCCAGGGGCCCCTTGAGCCCGGTGCCGAAAAGGGCGTCCACCAGGACCTCCCCGGGCCCCCAAGCCGCCTCCTCCAGGGGGAAGAGGTCCAGGCCGTGGGCCTCCAGGGCTTCCCGGGCCAGAAGGGCATCCCCCCCTTGCCCCTCCGCCGCATACACCCGCACGGGAAGGCCCTCTAGGAGGAGGTGCCGGGCCAGGACCAGCCCGTCCCCCCCGTTGTTCCCCTTGCCCGCCAGGACCACGGCGGGGGCCTTGCCGAATACCTCCCGGTAGACCCTCGCCGCCTTCATCCCCGCCCACTCCATGAGGAGGAGGGTGGGGTAGCCCCTTGCCGCCGCCATCTCGTCGGCTTCCCGCATGGCCTCGGGGGTGAAGAGCCTCATCCTCCCGAGGATACCGCCTTGGGGGTAGCATGAGGGGGATGCTACACCTGGCCGAGGCCAGAAAGCGCCTAAGGGGGGCCCGGCACCTGGCGGTGCTCACGGGGGCCGGCATTTCCAAGCCCTCCGGCATCCCCACCTTCCGGGACGCGGCGGGGCTTTGGAAGGAATTCAATCCCCTGGACTACGCCACCCCCGAGGCCTATGCCCGGGACCCGGAAAGGGTCTGGTCCTGGTATGCCTGGCGCATAGAGAAGGTGCGCCAGGCAAAGCCCAACCCCGCCCACCACGCCCTGGTGCGCCTGGAGGAGGCGGTGCTCGCCCGGGGAGGGAGCTTCCTCCTGGTCACGCAGAACGTGGACGGCCTCCACGCCCGCGCGGGCAGCCAGAACCTGGTGGAGCTCCATGGCAACCTCCTCCGGGCCCGTTGCGAGGCCTGCGGCCACCGCTTCCCCCTCCCCGAGCCCTTTACCCCACCCCCCTTCTGTCCCCGGTGCGGGCACCGGGCTAGGCCCGATGTGGTCTGGTTCGGGGAGTTTCTGCCTGAAGGGGCCTGGGCGCGGGCTGAGCGGGCCTTCGCCGAGGCCGATGTAGCCCTCATCATCGGCACCAGCGCCGAGGTGGAGCCCGCCGCCTCCCTGGGGCGCATTGCCCATGCCGCCGGGGCCTACCTGGTGGAGGTGAACCCTGAACCCACCCCCCTCACCCCCCTGGCCCGCCTCTCCCTGCGCCTGGGGGCGGTGGAGGGGATGGAAGCCCTGCTCCATGGAGACCCTTGGACCTAGGCTGTACCGTCTGGGGGCCGACCTGGCCACCCTGGCCCGGGCCGGGGTGGTCCTTCTCCTCCTCCTTCGGGTGGGGGAAGGCCTCGAGACCTTGCCCACGGTGGTCCGCCTCCTCCTTTTGGGCTGGACCCTGGACGTGCTGGATGGCCTCCTGGCCCGGGCCTCCCGCAGGCCTTCCCCCCTTGCCCCCTGGGACTACCCCCTGGACGCGGGGCTAGCCTGGGCGGGGTTCGCCTATCTGGTGGGGGCGGGGCTGGTGCCTTTGGGACCTGCTTGGGCCTGGGTGGTCTTCAGCCTGGTCCTCTTCCTACGCTTTCCCAAGAAGAGCCTCTCCATGCTCCTCCAGGTGCCCCCCACCTTCGCCCCCTTCCTCTTCGCCCACCGCCTGGCTCCCCAGGCCTTCCAGGAGGCCTTCCTTTGGGCCCTTTTCATGCTCCTCCTGGACGGGCGGCGCTTTTTGGGGGTGATCCGGGAGTTTATGGAAGAGGTGGGGCTTCTGCAGGGGGCCAGGGGCTAGCCTTCCTCCCGCCGCCCGCGGAAGACCAGGCGGAAGGGGACCTCCTTGAGGCCCAGGTCCTCGCCGATGCGGTTTTTCAGGTAGTTCTCAAAGGCCCGGGTCACGAACTCCGGGTGGTTCACGAAGAAGACGAAGGTGGGAGGGGCCACCTCCGGCTGGGTGGCGTAGAGGAGCTTCAGGGGCTTGCCCTTGAAGTTGGGGAGCTGGACTCTGGCGGTCCAGACCCCCAGCCAGCGGTTGAGCTCTGCGGTGGGAATGCGGGTGTGGTTGAGCTCGTAAAGCCGCACCGCCTCGCTGAAGATGCGCTCCAGGTTCTGCTTGGTAAAGGCGGAGGTGTAGACCCGGGGCAGGTGTTCCAGGTGGACCAGTTTTTCCCTCAGCTCCCGGCGCACCCTGGGGGCCTCCTCCTTGCCCACCAGGTCCCACTTGGTGATGACCAGGAGGACCGGCTTGCCCTTTTCCAGGGCGTGGTTGGCCAGCTTGAGCTCCCGGTCGCCCACCTGGAAGGGGTCCACCACCAGGAGGACCACGTCCGCCTCTTCTATGGCCCGCAGGCTCCGCCGGATGGCCAGCTCCTCCACCAGGGTTTCCGGGCGCTTGCGGATGCCGGCGGTGTCCACCAGGAGGAAGTCCTGCCCCCGGAAGCGGAAGGCCACGTCTATGGCGTCCCGGGTGGTGCCGGGCTCCTCGGAGACGATGACCCGCTCCTCCCCCAGGATGGCGTTCAGGAGGCTACTTTTGCCCGCGTTGGGCCGCCCCACCAGGGCCAGCTTGATCCTGGCCACCTCGGGCCCAGAGTCCATCTGCCGCACGGGGAGCTTGGCCCAGATGGCCTTCAGGAGCTCATCCAGCCCCCGGGCGTGCTCGCTGGAGGTGGGGATGGGGTCGCCGAAGCCCAGGGCGTAGAGGGGGCCCAGGTAGTGCTCGTGCCGGGGGTCGTCCACCTTGGTGGCCACCAGGACCACGGGCTTGCCCTTGCGCCTCAGGTACTCGGCCACCTCAAAGTCCGCCTGGGTGAGCTCGGCCCGGCCGTCCACGGCGAAGAGGACCACCTCGGCGTCCTCCAGGGCCCGATCCACCTTCTCTTGGATCTTCTTCTCCCAGCGGTCCCCCGACCAGAGCCCCCCGGTGTCCACCAGGAGGAAGCGGCCCTGTTCGCTTTCCACCACGCCTTCCTTGAGGTCCCGGGTGACCCCGGGCACATCGGCCACCACCGCGCTCCTCTTCCCCAGGAGGCGGTTGAAAAGGCTTGACTTGCCCACGTTGGGCCGGCCCACGATCACAACCTTGTGCATCCTCACCCCACAAAAGAGGGGTGGGGAAAGCCCCACCCCGCCTTCCCCCAGTGTAGCACAGGGGGGTATACTGGCGGGGTATGCGCAAGCTGGCCGGTTGGCTTCTTGGGCGGGCAGGCTGGCGCTACTTCATGCCCGAGCCGCCCAGCAGGAAATACGTGCTCATCGGGGCCCCTCACACCTCCAACTGGGACTTTGTGGTGGGGCTTCTGGCCCTTTGGGCCCTGGGCATCCGCGCCCGGTGGCTGGGCAAGAAGGAGCTCTTTAAGCCCCCCTTGGGGCTTCTCATGCGCCTTCTGGGGGGCATCCCCGTGGACCGCTCCCGCCGCAGCAACCTGGTGGACCAGGTGGCGGAGATCCTGGCGCGGGAGGAAGAGATAGCCATCCTCATCACCCCCGAGGGTACCCGGGGCAAGGCCCCCTACTGGCGCACGGGCTTTTACCACATGGCCCTGAAGGCGGGGGTGCCCATCGCCCTGGGCTACGCGGACTTCCGCCGCAAGGAGGTGGGCATTGGGGCCTACCTCTGGCCCACGGGGGACCTCAGGCGGGACTTTGAGGCCATCCGCGCTTTCTACCAGGACAAAACCGGCCTCCGACCTGAAAAACAAGGGCCCATCCGCATCCGGGAGGAGGTGGAGGAGACCGAGGAGGCCCGGCTTTCTGGTTGAAGTTTGCGGAAGATGCGCTTAAACTGGGTCCATGTCCGATAGCGAACGCACCTGGGCCGCGGTGGCCCACCTGGCTCCCCTGGTGGGCTACTTCCTGTTGATCGGGCAGATCCTCCTGCCCTTGGCCATCCTCCTGTGGGGGCCTAAAAGCCCTTTTGTCCAGGCCCACGCTAAGGAGTCCCTGAACGGGCAGATCAGCTACACCCTCTATGGCCTAGCCGTTTGGCTGCTGGCCATCACCGTGGTGGGCCTGGTCCTGGCCCTGCCCCTGGGGGTGGCCCTGCTGGTTCTGGCCCTTTGGAACATGGTGAAGGGGGCCATGGCCGCCGGGCAGGGGGAGATGTACACCTACGCCTTCATCCTGCGCCTGGTGCCCTGAGTTCCAGCACCACCACCGCCAGGGCGTGGTTCCGCTCGTGGCTCAGGGAGAGGTGGGCCACCAGGCCCTGGGCCTCCAGGCGGGCGGCAAGGGCCGGGGTGAAGCGGAGCACAGGCCGCCGGCCCTCCATGCCCACCCAGACCGCCTTCCAGGCCAGGGGCTCGGGCCAGCACTTCTGGAAGGCCTCCTTGGCCGCGATGCGGGCGGCGAGGCTTGGGGCGGGGTCCTGGTGGCGGAGGGCGTAGGCCAGCTCCTCCTGGGTGAAAAGCCGCTCTAGGGCCCGCTTGCCCAGGCGGGAAAGCAGCCCCCGGACGCGGGCGATCTCCACCAGGTCGGTGCCGATGGCCTGGATCATGGCTGGACCTCGAGGGCCAAAAGCTGGCGGCCGCGGGATGGTCTTCGCTGGGCTCCTCCCACGGGTCCATTGTAGGGCGGGGGCCTTTCGTGCTAGGGTACTCGGGTGTTGCCCAAGGCCTTCCTCTCCCGCATGGCCGAGCTTCTGGGAGAGGAGTTTCCCGCCTTTCTAAAGGCCCTCACCCAGGGGCCCCGCACCTATGGCCTGCGGGTGAACACCCTGAAGCTCTCCCCGGAGGACCTCCTGCGGATCGCCCCATGGCCCCTAAGGCCCATTCCCTGGTGCCCGGAGGGGTTTTACTACCCCGAGGAGGCCCGGCCCGGGCCCCATCCCTACTTCTACGCCGGGCTTTACTACATCCAGGAGCCCAGCGCCCAGGCGGTGGGGGTGCTCCTGGACCCAAGGCCCGGGGAGCGGGTCCTGGACCTGGCGGCGGCCCCCGGGGGCAAGACCACCCACCTGGCGGCCCGTATGCGGGGGGAGGGGCTCCTTCTGGCCAACGAGGTGGATGGCAAGCGGGTGCGGGGGCTTCTGGAGAACGTGGAACGCTGGGGGGCTCGGCTAGCCGTGGTCCAGGCCCCGCCCCGGGCCCTGGGCGAGGCCTATGGGGCCTACTTCCACCGGGTCCTCCTGGACGCTCCCTGCTCGGGGGAGGGGATGTTCCGCAAGGACAAGGAGGCCCTCCGCCACTGGGGGCCTTCCGCCCCCCGGCGGGCCAGCGAGGTGCAGAAGGCCCTCCTCAGGGAGGCGGCCCGCCTGGTGGGCCCCGGGGGGGTCCTGGTCTACTCCACCTGCACCTTCGCCCCGGAGGAGAACGAGGGGGTGGTGGCCCACTTCCTGCGGGAGCACCCGGGCTTCCACCTGGAGGAGGCCCGCTTCCACCCCCTCTTTGCCCCCGGGGTGCCGCAGTGGGGGGATGGCCGCCCCGACCTGGCCCTCACGGCCCGCCTCTGGCCCCACCGCCTCGAGGGGGAGGGGCACTTCCTGGCCCGGTTGCGCCGGGAGGAGGGAACCTGGGCCACCCCGCCCAAGGAGCGCCCTGCCCCCCTTGGCCCGGAGGCCAAGAGGGCCCTGGCGGCCTTTTTGCAGGAGGCAGGGCTTAGCCTGGAGGGCCCCCTCCTGGAGCGGGCCGGCCACCTCTACCTCCTCCCGGAGGGGCTTCCCGCCTTGGCAGGCCTCCGGGCCCCGGCCCCCGGCCTTTACCTGGGTGTGGTCCAGAAGGGAAGGTTCCGCCCCTCCAGGGCCCTGGCCCTGGCCTTTGGGGCCAGCCTCCCCTGGCCGGTCCTGCCCCGGCTGGCGCTACTCCCGGAAGACCCCCGGGCGCTCCGCTTCGCCACCGGGGAGGGGGTGGAGTGGCCGGGGGAGGACCTGGCCCTGGCCCTGGTGGTGCTCCGGACCCCGGTGGGGGACTTCCCCCTGGACTTCGGCAAGGCCAAGCGGGGGGTGCTCCGGCCCGTGGGCGTGGGCCTCTAGGCCCCCAGCCCCTCCCGGCGCAGGGCCTCCTCGTAGGCGGCGTAGGCCCTCCGGAGGGTTTCCTCGGGCACGGGCTGGACCACCAGCCTCCCGGGGGCCATGGGCACCACCCAGTGGAGGTCCTGGGAGACCTTCTTCTTGTCCCGCAGGAGGTAGGGGAGAAGCTCCTCCCAGGGGACCAGGGGGGCCGGGGGTGGGGCCAGCCAGCGCAGGAGGCCCAGCACCAGGGGCACCAGGTCCTCGCCCCCCAGGGCCCGGCCCAGGAAGGCGGCGTAGAGGAGGCCGTAGGCCACCGCCGCCCCGTGGGGCAGGGCGTGGTGGGTGTGGGCCTCGAGGGCATGTCCCAGGGTGTGGCCCAGGTTCAGGAGGCGCCTTTCCCCCTTTTCCAGAGGGTCCCTTTCCGTGATGGCCACCTTCACCGCCACCGCCTGGGCCAGGTAGCCCTCCAGCCGGGGGCTTTCCGGGGTGAGGTCCTCCACCTTTAGAAGCGCTTCTTCCCCCTGGATTAGGCCGTGCTTGAAGGCCTCCACCAGCCCCTCCTTGAAGGTGAAGGGGGGCAGGGTCCTCAGGGCCTTGAGCTCGGCGTAGACACCCTTGGGGAAGTGGAAAGCCCCCACCAGGTTCTTGCCCTCGGGAAGGTTGAGACCCGTCTTCCCCCCCACGCTGGCGTCCACCACGCCCAGGGTGGTGGTGGGAAAGGCCAGGTAGGGGATGCCCCGCAGGTAGGTGGCGGCCACGAAGCCCCCCAGGTCCGTGAGGGTGCCCCCGCCCACCACCAGGAGGGTGGTGTTCCGGGGAAGGCCCCTTTGGGCCAGCCAGGAGAGGACCTCCCCGTAGACGGCCAGGGTCTTGGCCCCCTCGCCTCCCTTAAGGCCCAGAAGGTGCCGCACCCCCAGGGCCTCGGCCACCTCCTGGGCGAAGCCCGCCACCGCCCGGTCGTAGAGGAGGGCGGCGGGGCCCTCCAAGGGGGGAAGCTCCGCCAGCACTCCCTCCCCAATCCAGATGGGGTAGGGAATAGGGCTACGCACGCTTAGCCTTTGCATGGTCCCAGAGCTTGGCCACGATCTCCTCCACCACCTCGTCCACCTGCCGGCTGTCGGTGGAGACGTGCACGTGGGCCTCCCGGTAGATGGGGGCCCGCTCCTCCAGGAGGGTGCGGATGCGCTCCAGGGGGTTGGCCACCTGCAGAAGGGGCCGCTCCCCGGGCTTGCGGGTGGCCCGTTCCAGGATGGTCTCGGGGCTCGCCCAGAGGCAGACCACGGGGCCCCGGGCCAGGAGGGCCCGGCGGCTTTCGGGGTCCATGAAGGTGCCCCCGCCCAGGGAGAGGACCAGGAAGTCCTTTCCCAAAAGCTCCCGCACCGCCTCCTTCTCCATGCGCCGGAAGGCCTCCTCCCCCAGGTGGCGGAAGATGTCGGGGATGGAGAGGCCGGTGCGCCGTTCAATGTAGCGGTCCAGGTCAATGAAGTGGAGCATGAGGGCCCGGGCCAGCTCCCGCCCGATGCGGCTTTTCCCTACCCCCATGAACCCGGTGAGGCTCACGAAGGTGGCGGGGCGGGGGACCTCGAGGCGGGCCATGGGCCTATCCTACGCCCTTCAGTAGGCCCGCACCCGGGCCTGGTACCGCTCCACCCGCTCCTGGATCTCCTCCAGGGTGTCCCCCCCGAACTTTTCCAGGTAGGCCTGGGCCAGGACGATGGCGGAAAGGGCACAGAGGATTACGCTGGCCGCGGGCACCGCCGTGGTGTCCGAGCGCTCCCGGGCGGCGTCCTTGGGCTCGTGGGTGACCACGTCCACCGTGGGCAGGGGACGCATCAGGGTGGCGATGGGCTTCAGGGCGGCCCGGATCACCAGCTCCTCCCCCGTGGTCATCCCCCCCTCCAGCCCCCCGGCCCGGTTGGTGGTGCGGTAGAACCCCCGCTCGGGGTTCCAGTAGATGGCGTCGTGTACCTCCGAACCCCGCTTCATGGCGTTCTGGAAGGCGGGGCCGATCTCCACCCCCTTGACCGCGGGGATGGAGAGGGCCATCTGGGCCAGGCGCCCGTCCAGTTTCCGGTCCCAGTGCACGTGGCTCCCCAGGCCCGGCACCAGGCCCCGGAACCGGGCCTCAATCACCCCCCCCAGGGTGTCCCCCTCGGCCTTGGCCTGGTCAATGCGGCGGATCACCTCGGCCTCGGCCTGGGGGTCGGTCATGCGCAGGGGGCTTGCCTCAATGCGGGGCACCAGTTCCCAGGCGAAGGGGACCTCGGCCCACACCCCGGCCATCCCCGGCACGTAGCCCACCCCCTCCACCCCCAGGAGGGAGAGGAGCTTGTAGGCCACCGCCCCCACCGCCACCCGCATGGCGGTCTCCCGGGCGCTGGCCCTTTCCAGCACGTCCCTCAGGTCCTTGTGCCCGTACTTGATCCCCCCGGCCAGGTCCGCGTGGCCGGGCCGGGCCGCGGTGAGGGCCTTCTTGCGGGGCTCGTTCCCCGGGGCGGGGTCCATGACCTCCAGCCAGTTCCTGTGGTCGGCGTTGCGGATGGCCAGGGCCACCGGGGCCCCAGTGGTCCGCCCCGCCCGCACCCCGGCGCGGAACTCCACCCGGTCCTTCTCTATGACCATCCGCCGCCCCCGGCCGTACCCCCCTTGGCGCTTCTCCAGCCAGGGGTTGATGTCCTCCTCGGTGAGGGGAAGCCCCGCGGGAAGCCCCTCAATGATGGCCAGCAGTTCGGGGCCGTGGGACTCGCCTGCCGTCAGGAACCTCATGGGGACATTGTAGGGAGGGAAACCCCCCGGGTCCAGGGGGCCCGGGGGGCGAGGGGGGTGGGCTTAGCGGCCGGCGGTCTCCTTGAGGATGTCGGCGGTGATGACCACCAGGAGCTCCCGGTCGGTGTTCTCGTTGGTGCGTTGCTTGAAGAGCTCCCCGATCAGAGGTATGTCCATCAGGAGGGGTACTCCCTGCTGTACCTGGTTGCTTTCCTGGGAGGTGAGGCCGCCCAGGACCACGGTCTGCCCATCCCGCACCCTCAGGGTGGTGGTCACCACCTGCTTGGTGAAGCGGTCCACGTCCCCGTCCACGGGGTTGCGTTGCACGTTGCCCGAGACCTCGGCCTTGATGTTGAGGAGGATCTGGCCGTCGGCGGTGATCTGGGGCGTCACCTCCACGATGATGCCGATGTCAAAGGGAACCCGTTCCACCCGGTCCCCCACGATGCGGCGGATGAGGAAGGTCTCGCCGGACTGCAGGCGGGCAGTCTGGTTGTTGAGGACCGTCTGGTTCACGTCCCTCAGGGCGCGGGAGAGGCCCTGGCGCTGGAGGGCCTCGAGGGTGGCCAGGATGTTCAGAGCCGCCAGGCTCCGGGTGCTGTCAAAGATCAGGGAGAGGCCGCTGTCCACGATGCTGGCCACCAGGTTGCCCCCGGCCACGGTGTTCCACTTGAGGCCCAGGTTGCGGGTGAGGTTGGCCTGCACCTCCTGGATGCGCACCCGCAGGTTGACCTGGGGCACGGCCTGGTCCAGCCGGGGGATGAGGCCCTCCACCAGGGCCAGGTCCTCCTGGGTGCCGGTGACGATCAGGGTGTTGGTGCGCTCGTCGGCCACCACCGTGGCCTGGCGGGGCTGGGCCTGGCCCTGGGGCTGGGGTTGGGCCTGGGCCTGACGGGCCTGAAGGGCCTCTTGCAGCACCTTGGCCAGGTCGGAGGCCTTGGCGTTGGAAAGCTGGTAGGCCCGTTGGAAGACGGGTGGGCCCTGCTCGGGGGCCCGGTCAATCTGGGCGAGGAGGCTTTCCACCTCTGCCAACTGCTTCTCCGTGCCCCGCACGGAGAGGACCGGCTGGCCCGGCACCGTCTGCACCACGATGCCCGGTACCTCCCGGGCCAGGAAGGGGGCCACCTTCTCGGCGTCGGCGAAGCGCAGGGGATAGAGGCGGCGCAGGGTGGTCTCCTGGGTGGGCGGGGCCACCTGGGGCACCACGTCCGCCGCCTTCAGGATTTCGGCAAAGAGGGCGTGTTCGGTTTCCGTGGCCTCGAGGAGCAGGGCCTTGGGGTTCCCCGGCACCCCCTCCAGGCGGGCCTTGGGGAGTTCCTTGTCCAAAAGGGGCTTGAGCCGGCCTTGGATCTCGCTGAAGGTGAGGTTCTGCAGGGCATATACCCGGCGCACCGTGGGGGTGGGGCGGGGCACGTCTGCCGCTTTGAGGAGTTCCACCAGGCGGGCGTGGTCCTCCTCGGTAGCCCGCACCAGGGCTTTCCTGGGCTCCGTGGGGATCACGGCGATCTGGGCCTCGGGCACCTGGGCCTGGAGGAAAGCCAGGAGCTCAGGGAAGGTGGCGTAGGTGAGGATGTAGGAACGCTCTACCCGGGGTTTGGGTAGCACCAAGGAGGGCAGGGGGCGGAAGTCAATCCCCGCCCGTTGCAGGATGTCCGAGAAGCGGGTGTGCTGCTCGGCGGTGGCCAGCACGGAAAGGAGGGCCTTGAGCTTGCCCCCTTCCTCCACCACGATCCAGTTGGCGCTGAGCCCCGCGGCCTCGCGGGAAAGGAAGGGGAGGAGGTCGCTTTGCACCCAGCCCTTGGCCCCGTCTATGCTCACCACGGTGCGCGTCTGGCCCTGGGCGTCGGTTTCCGTACGCCGGTAGGCGATCTCGGGGATGGCCACCAGATAGGGCCGCCTTTCCGCCGCGCCCACGCGGCTTGGGGCGTCCACCAAGGCGGTGATCACCTGGGTGGGGGCCACCACCACCACGTCCGGGGGGAGGAAGAGGTAGTCCAGGTTGAACTGGGTGCCGTAGGTGGCGAAGAGGAGGTCCCATACCTCCCGGAAGGGCTTGCCCTGGAAGTCCAGCTTCACGTTGGGCAAGGGGGGCTGGGCCTTCGCAGGATCGCCGGAGGGGTCATAGGCCCGGTAGATAAGGGGTTGCAGGCCCACGCTACGGGCCAAGGCCTCCAGCACCACGTCCAGGGGCAGGGTGAGCCCGGCCCGCGCCTGGCTTTCGGAGACCTTGAGGTCCACCTTGACGTTGAAGCGGGGCTCTTGGGGGAAGCTCCCTGCCAGGCCCTCGAGGCTGAGGGCCACCAGGGCCCAAAGAATAAGAGGCTTAAAAAGGGTTCCTTTCACTGACCACCTCCAGCTTGCACATTTGCCAGGACAATCTCCAGGGTCTCGTCCTTCAGCGCCAAAACCACGCGGTCCCCCTCAATGCGGCGGACCACGGCCTCGCTTCCGGGAATGGGGCTACCCACGGGGAGCACCAAGTACCCTTCCTTGGACTCCAGGATGGCCACGCTTACCGGCCCCAGGAGGGTGCCGGAGAGCTTGAGGGCCTTCTCCTCCACGAGGGCCTGCAGGGGGGTTTTGGGAAGGGGGGCAGGCCCTGGGGGCGCGGCAGTCTCGGGGGCTGGCCGGGCCTCTTGGGCCTCCTGGGGCAGAGGGGTTTCCACCAGCCCGGTGGGTGGCGTGAGGGCCACCTCGGGCTCCACCTGGGCCGGGGGTATCTCGGCCCTGGGGGAGGGGGTGAGTACCTTGGGGGCGGGAAGGGCACCGGCGGTGCCCGGCAGGGGGCGGGGCGCCGTGGAGACCCGGGGTGTGGGCAGGGCAGTTCCCGGGCTCACCCGCACCGGGGCTCCCGTGGGCACCGGCTGGGGCGCGGGGGCCGGGGCGGGGGTGGGCAGGGGCACTGGGGCTGGCCCCTCCACTACCAGGGGGACGAAGGGGTTGGGGGGTGGCGTCTCCCGGGTGGCCTGAGGCACGGGCGCGGCCACAGGTTGCGTGGGGGCTTGGGCCGAGGGGGGGGTCGGGCTGGGGGGTGTGGGGGTGGGGGCTGTCCCCTGGGGCTGGGGTTCGGCCAGCGGAGGGATAGGGGGTGCCTCTATGGCCTTGGGGGTTTCCGCCTCTGCCTGGGGAGGGGTGGGGGCAGTGGGGATTTCACCGGCGGTCTGCGCCGGCAGGTAGAAGCCCACGTACCAGAGGGTGACGGCGCTCACTAGGAGGAGGCCTGCCAGAAGGATCTTGGTGGACTGGGGAAGGTTGCGCCAGGCATTGGCCAGGCGCTCCAGAGCAGCCTTCATTGCCCACCTCCTTGGCCCGGTTGGGCGGTGGTCTGGGCCTCGAGGTCCTTGGCCAGCATGTAAAGGGTCAGGGTGAGGCTGGTGGAGAGGGTGGGGTTTGGGTCCTGGCCCTGCACGCTCAGGTTAAGCCCTGAAAGGGAGCTGAAGCGGGAGAGGCCCTCCAGGCGCCTCAGGTAGGCGTAAGTTTCCGGGAAGGGGGCCTCGAGGGAAAAGGCCAGGTTGACCGCCCGCACCTCGGGTACCGGGGCCGAGGTGGGGGAACGGGTGAAGGAACGCACCGTGACCCCGCTCCGCACCGCCTCTCCCAGGATCTCCGAAAGTACCTGGGCCAGGCGTTCCTCCCGGGGCAGGGCGCGCAGGAAGGCCTGGCGCTCGGCCTGGAGCTGGGCGATGGCGGCCCTTAGCTCGGGCAGGGCCCGCTGGGCCTGGCGGCCCCGGTCCCGTTCGGGGATGAGGGTGGCGATCTCCTGGCGCACCAGCTCGGTTTCCTGCCTCAGGGGAACGATGAGGAGGAAATACCAGAGGAGGGCCACCACCAGGGTCAGGGCGATGGCGATCAGGGCCCACTCCCGCTGCCCCAGTCTAGCGAGCACCTTCTTCACCCCCCACCACGCCCACCCGGGCGCTAAAGGTGTAAAGCCCCCGGTTCTGGTCCAGGGAAGCCCCCTGGAACTCTATGCCGAACCGGGGTGAGGTTTCAAAGGCCTGGATGAAGCGCACCAGGGCCCCTTGGCTCAGGGCTTCCCCTTGAAGGTTGAACTCCACCCTCACCTTCTTGCCGTCAAAGGCCCCGCCCTGGGCCTGCTGGGTGGCCTCCTCCTCCGAGAGGGCCCGGGTGCCCACCGAGCGCAGGGCCACGGGGAAGCGGCCCCCTTCCCGGGGGATCTGCCGGATGAAGGTGGCCAGGTACTCCGACCAGGGAACGAACCCCTTGCGCAGGCCCTCGCGGATGGCCAAGAGGGCCTCGAGGGTCCTCCTTTCCTGCTGCAGGCGGTTCTGCTCCTGAATGAAGGGCCTTAGGGCCTCCACCTCGGCCTTCAGGGCGTCCCGCTCCTGCTGGGCCAGGGTGAGCTCGGTGTAAGCGGTGTAGTGCAGAAAGCCCAGGGTGAGGAGGACCACCACGGCGAAAAGCGCGGCGATGAGGCGCCACCAGCCCGGTTCCACCCGGCGGCGCAGGTTCTTGGGCAGGAGGTTCAGCCTAATCAAGCGGACCCACCCCCCGAAGGGCCAGGCCCACGGGCACCATGAACTCCGGGCCTAGCTCCTGTAGTTTGTCCAGGTCAAACCGCCTGGCATCCACCTGGATCCCCTCCCAAGGGTTGGGGATGGTGAAGTTCACCCCCAGGGTGTCGGTAAGGAGGGTGGACAGGCCGCGCAAGCGGCTACCCCCGCCGTAAAGGTACCCCACCTCCGGCTGCACATCTCCTAGTTGCACCCGGAAAAACTCCAAGCTTCTCCGAACTTCCTGGGTGAGCTCCACCAAGACAGGGCGGATGGCGTCGTAAATCCGGGCGGGACTGTAGCGTTCCCGTTCGGCGTCAAAGTCCAGGAGAAGCTCCTCGTCCTCGGTGGGGATGGTGGCCAGGCCATAGGTGCGCTTGACCTCCTCCGCGGCGAGGAAGTCCAGGCCGAAAGCCTTGCTGATGGCCTCCGTGAAATCCTTGCCGGAAAGGGTAATCACCCGCGCCGCCAGGGGCTGGTCCCCCCGGGTGAGGACCAAGCTGGTGCTATCAGCCCCGATCTCTAGGGCTACTGCCACCCGCTCGGGGTCCTTGGTGAGCTCTTCCTCCAGGGGGTAGAGTCCGGCAAAGGGCTTTACGTCTAGGACCACCGGGGTGAGCCCTGCCTCCCGAAGGGCCTCAATCAGGCTGGCCACCGCCTCCTGCCGGGCTGCCCCCACCATCACCTCTACCTGCTCGCCCTCCTGCACTTCCGCAAGGGGCTCCAAAGGGGCAAAGTCCAGGACCACCTCGTCAATGGGAAAGGGAATGTAGCGCTCTGCTTCCCAGCGCACCGCCTCCTCCATCTCCTTCGGGGGCATCTTGGGTACCTGGATGGTGCGGAGGATTATGCCGGGATTGGGCACGGCGGTGACCACATAACGCTTTCGGGTCCTGGCCTCGGCCAGGAGCTCCCGGATCTCCCGAGCGAGAGCGGCTGGGTCGGTGACCACCCCCTCCACCACAAGGCCCTGGGGGGTGGGCCGGCTGGCAAGGGCCCGGAGCGCTGGGGGAGAGCCGGCGAGCTCCACCAGCTTGAGGTTGGCGACCCCTACCTCCAACCCCAGAGCCTCCACGCGGGGTTTGAATAGCTTGCTAAAACCCGAGAACACAACACCTCCTCTTACCCTGGATGGTGAACCAGACCTGGGGTCATAAGCGAACCTAGCTGTAGTGTATACCACTTCGGCCCAGATAGGGAAGGGTCCCCAGGCATTTCTGCCCCAATCCTACACCCCTTCTCTTCGCCTGATGGTGAAGTAACAAACCCCTCCCCGGGCTATCGGGGAGGGGTTGAGGTTAGGCCTCAGAGGCTTTTTAAGACTTCTACCACCGCCTCGGTAAAGGAGGCCGTGGTGGCGGTTCCCCCCAGGTCCGGGGTGCGGGGGCCCTTTTCCAGCACCAGGTCCACGGCCTTTTCCACCTTCTTGGCCGCCTCCTTCTCTCCCAGGTACTCCAGCATCATGGCCGCGGAGAGGATGGTGGCGGTGGGGTTGGCGATGCCCTTGCCGGCGATGTCGGGGGCGGAACCGTGCACGGGCTCAAAGACCGCCGCAGTATCCCCGATGTTGGCGGAAGGCGCAAGGCCCAGGCCCCCCACCAAGCCAGCAGTGAGGTCGGAGAGGATGTCCCCCAGGAGGTTGGTGGTGACGATCACGTCAAAGCGCTCGGGGCGCATGACCAGCTGCATGGCGCAGTTGTCCACGATGATGTCCTGCACATTAACCAAGGGGTAGTCCCTGGCTACCTCCCGCACGGTATCCAGGAAAAGCCCCTGGGTTACGGGGAGCACGTTGGCCTTGTGGGCGATGTGGAGGGTTTTCCTGGACCGGCTTTCCGCTATCTTGAGGGCTACCCGTCCAACGCGCTCGCTGGCCTTTTTGGAGATCACCGCATCGGCGATGGCCACGTCCAGGTAGCGGCGTTCCTGCTCCACGTAAAGCCCCTCGGTGTTCTCCCGCACGATGATGAGGTCCACTCCGCTCCGGCTTCCCGGCACGGGGCGGCTTTTGGCAGGACGCACGTTGGCGTAGAGGTCCAGCCTGCGCCTGAGGTAGCGGATGGCCCCGAAGAAGCCCGGCACCTTTCTTGTGGGGCTGGTGGCAGCCCCGAAGAGGGTGGCCTGGCAGGAAAGGATTTTCTCCACGGTTTCCTCGGGCACGGAAACCCCTCTTCGCTCAAAGGTTTCCCAGCCCGCTTCGGCCTCCACGAACTCCAAAGGTAAACCGGTGGCCTCCAAAACCTTCCTGGCCGCTGGGATTACCTCGTGGCCGATGCCGTCCCCTTCAATCAAGCAGATGCGGTACGCCATGTTGCCTCCGGACTTAGGGGTAAGCCCCCTCCTTGGGAATATACACTACACCGGGCCTAGATGGTGCCGGCCTCAAATGCGAAGGGCAAGTAGAAGAAAGACCAGCAGGAGAAAGGCCAGCACCCTAAGGGCTGCCTGGCGCCTGGGAAGCCGCCTTCCCCCTGCCCTCAAGGCTCCTTCCACCACCACCCCGGCGATTCCCGCCAGGATGAAGAGGTCCCCCAGGCTCGCCGCCTTGCGCAAGGGGGGAAGGGGGATGACATCCCCCAGGAAGGGAAGGCGGGTGGATTCGTCTAGGAGGGTATGCACGGCATCGCCCTTGTTCCTTAAAAGTTCCTCCCAGCCCTCTATGCCTGCCCTCCTCAGGGTTTCCAGGCTCACGGGCATGTGGCCCCCGTTGGCGAAGATGACTAAAGTGTTGAGGAAAAGGCCCAGAAGGACCAGGTAAAGGCTTTTCAGGTGCCGGTTCCGGTAAAGCCCGTACCCCACCAGGAGGAGGACCAACACCTTGGCTAGAGGGCCTGCCCACTCGGGTCGGAACAGGCCCCGGTAGGTGCCATAGGCCAGGCCCCCTTCCACCAGGGCGGCCAGGAGAAAGGCCCAGGCCGCCTTGAGCTCTATCCCTCCGAGGTCCTTGAGCCGGGCTCCGAGGGCGAGGGCGAGGCCGAATCCGAAGAGCGCGGCGAAGAGGTAGAGTGTGATACCGATCCCTCCTTTGCTTCCAGGTAGGCCTGGCGGTCGCGCCAGATGGGGTTCTGCTCCCAGAGTTCGGTGAAAGCCTCCACCAGCTTAGGGTCAAACTGGTGGCCGGAGAGCTCCTGGACCTCCCTTAGGGCTTCCTCGGGGGTCTTGGCCTTACGGTAGGGGCGGCCTGCGGTCATGGCCTCGTAGGCGTCGGCCAGGCCTACGAGGCGGGCCTCCTCGGGGATCTCGTGCCCGGCGAGCCGCTTTGGGTAGCCCCGGCCGTCCCAGCGCTCGTGGTGGTAGAGGATGACGTTGTAGACGAGCGGGTCAAAGGCCACCTTCCGGGCCGGGGAGAGGAGCTCGGCGCCCCGGGTGGTGTGGCTTTGGATGAGGCCGTACTCCTCTGGGGTCAAGGTTCCCGACTTGAGGAGAAGGTGCTCGGGGATGGCGATCTTGCCGATGTCGTGGAGCCTCGAGGCCCGGTAGACGGCCTGGGCGTAGGCCTCGTCCCCTCCCTTCACCTTCCTGGCCAGGTCGCGGGCGATCTCCGCCACCCGCTCCGAGTGCAAGCGGGTCATGGGGTCCTTGGCCTCGAGGGCGTTCATGAGAAGCTCCAGGGTGGTGTCAAAGGCCTGCTCCAGGCGCACCTTCTCGTCCCAGTAGAAGCGGCTGTAGTAGAGGGGGATGAGGAAGAAGAGCACCGTCCACCCGCCCCACCCTGCGAGAAGGGGCGTCTCGTAGGCCCGGGCCAGGAGGAGGGCGAGGGGGGAGAGGAGGAGGTAGCTGGCAGCAATCCAGGCGGAGTTTTTGCGCCAAACCTCTCGCCATGGGACGTTGTTGGCCAGGTGGATGGCGGTGGTGACTAGGATGGTGTTGACGAGGAAGAAGGCAAGAGAAGCCGCAGCGATGCCCACCCCTGCGGAAAGGTTCCAGGAACCCATGTAAACGGGGTTCTGCTGGAAGAACTGCCAGGCCAGGGCCGCCAGGGCGGTGGCCAGGCCGTCCTGGGAACGGTTGAAGAGGTCCTTATACCAAGCTTTGTTGCTCCAACGAGCAAAGAAGCTAACCAGAGGTGCAACTCCAGGTGGGCTTAATATGACTAGGGCCAGCGCGAAGAGAAACAGCTGACTCATGCTGGCGTTTAGCGGCAGAGGAACGCGGACAGCTATACTCCAGTAGATGAGGCCACCCCAGAAAAGCAGGTCCAGGAGGCTCAAGCGGAGGGACATATCCCCGTAGGCCCAAAGCAGGAAGCCCTCTAGAGCCAGGAAACCCACGAAGACGGAGAGGACCAGAAGGAGCACCCGCGGCGGGGGAAGCTCCAGGCGTTTAAGGGCCATGGTGGCCTGAGTGTAGCAAATCCCCCTCCCCAGGGCAAGAGAAAAAGAGGCCAGCTAAGCTGGCCCCATTCTTATTCCCACTGCATAGAAGCCCCAGCCGCAAGCCCGAGCGCGATCAAGCTGCTGAGAAGCACCAACACGCGAGCGATCAGCTTCTTCATCTTCATCCCTCCTTTTCCTCCGCTTCCGGGGGGTCGGCCCCGTTTGCTTGTCTTCCACTTTAGGGGGAGTGCTCAACGCTGTCAAGAGGTAAAGAATAGGTATGTACACGGCAAAAATAGGCACTCCACCAACAATTTTCTGGATAAAATCAAATTTACACTACCCAGCCTAGCACATCCCTGGCCAGCTGGGTAGTACCCTGGGGAGCGAGGGGGGACCTTCCGGGTTGGGGGGAATGCTCTTAAAAAAACAGGGAGGCCGTGGAGCCCCTGCTCCCACGGCCTGCCCAATACATCTTTTGGAATACACCCCGTAAATTCACCGGCAATATCCTCCTAAAAATCAATGCCTTCTGCGCCGAGAAATCTTTTATCTGAATGCCCACCCGGAATCCGTAGGGTTTCCTTCCAGGTTCCCACCCCCTTGAGGGGTAGTGTAGCAAAAGGGTCAATCCCGGGTAGGAACAAAGGAAAGCCGCCCTCTTCAGGAGGGCGGTTTGGCTTTCTCCCTGGTGCCGAGGGGCGGAATCGAACCGCCGACACTGCGATTTTCAGTCGCATGCTCTACCGACTGAGCTACCTCGGCCTGGCGGCCCCGACGGGACTCGAACCCGCGATCTCCCACGTGACAGGCGGGTGTGTTAACCAACTACACCACGGGGCCTAGGGTTGTTGCCGGGTCGGGGGCGTCCGACCGGGCACTTAGGATGATAGCCGGGGGAAAGGGAAGTGTCAAGCTTGAGCGGGCTTGCCTAGTAAATTGCCTTGTACCCCGGAGGGGGCGGGAGAAGGGAGAGAAGAACCCTAAGGCCGTAGGCGATGAGCTCCAAAAGCGCCCGCGCCATGGCCGTCCAAGGCTTCCGCTCCCAAAGGTACCCCCCACCCAGCCGCGTCTTCATCCCCCCAAACACCCCCTCCACCACCCCGCGAAACCGGTACACCTCGGGGTCCCACCCCTCCCGCGCCCGCACCCGCGCCTCCTCCCTGGCCTCGCCCCCGCCCCGAAGCCGGATCACCGGCCGCACCCCC
>NZ_AQWU01000036.1 GCF_000376265.1 Thermus igniterrae ATCC 700962 | reverse complement strand
TTGGGTCCAGACGGTGAAGGAGGAGGGTGAGGATGGTGTGGCCCGGGGGGTTGCGCAGGCCCAGGTGGGGCAAGAGGTGAGGGTTGGCCCGGGCGAAACGTTCCACGCCGCGCAGGGAGTCCACGCGGGCGAGAAAGGCCACCAAGATGAGGGCCAACAAGCCCCACAAGGGATACCGCCGGTTGCGGGCCCTGGGGTCGGGGACTTGGGACAAGGCCTCGCGTAGGGTCATGCCCCCTCTTTACCCCAAGGCCGCATATCGGTCAAGTCTGGGCGTTCCAACCATCATGTAGGCCAGCCGCTGGCCTTCCCGGGCCAGGACCAGGGCCCCTTCCGGGAGCCGGTAGACCAGGAGGTCCTTGAGCCTCCGGGGTACCTCCCCCGCCTGGCCCACGTAGACCGCGTCTTCCCGCAGGCGCACGGAGAGGACGCTCTGGCCGGCCTTGAGGCCCACGGGCTCGGGGGAAAGGGGGAGAAAGTGCACCTCGCCCCCCAGGGTCTCCCGGGTGGGAGGGCGGCGGCCCAGGTATTCCCGCAGGGTCTCGGCCAGGGTCTGGGCCTCTCCTTCCCGCCCCAGGGCCTGGCCCACCTCCTGCAGGAGAGGGGTGGGGTCCGTGGGGCCAAGGCGCCTCAGGGCCAGCTCCAAGGCCTTGCGGGCGAAGTCCTGCAGGGCTTCCTCCGGGGCTTGGCGGTACTTCTTCGCCAATTCCTCCCCGAAGTCCTGGGGGCTGAACTCCCCCTTGAGCCGGGCAGAGAGGGCCCTAAGGAGGCGCAGGTGGGCGTACTCCCCCTTGGGGGAGAGGAGGAGGGCGAGGACCCGTCCCTCGGCCAAGAGTTCGTAGAGCCTGAGGCCGCTGCGGGCCTCCAGCCGCAGGTGGAGGAGGTCTCCCTCCCGCACCGCCCAGACCTCGAGGTCCTCCCAAGGGACCACCAGGGTTTCCTCCAGCACGTGGTCCTCCCCCGCCAGGCCCAGGTGCCAGACCCCTTCTGCCTGGCTTACGGTGAGGACCAGGGGGCCCAGGGCCACCCGGCCCGGGCTCAGGGGCAGGGTGAGGAGGCTTTCCTTGGCCTGGCCGGGCTCGGGTACCTCGGGCCAGGGGGTCTCCCCCTGGGGGGTGGGGAGAAGGTTGAGGAGGGCCAGCACCTTTTCCATGGCCACACGGAAGCGCCGCTTTTCCTCCTCCACGATGAGTTCCCGCCGCCTTTCCTCCTGGGCCTCCTTCTTGAGGCGCTCCTCCAACCGGGCCACCTCCTGGGCGCTGGCCCCCAGGCGCCGGGCTTCCTCCAGGGCCCGTTTAAGGGCCAGGAGGTCCCGTTTGGGGGGAAAGCCGTAGGCCTCCTCCCACTCCAGGATCCGGTTCAGGAAGCGCCGAAGGTAGGTGCGGGTCTCCTCGGGGGGCAGGGGAAGGTCCTGGGGCAGGTGCAGGGCGGTCTCCAGGAACTCCTGGAGGAGGGCCTCGGCCACCTTGGGGTCCTCCAGGTCCAGGAGGCTATCCGAGAGGGAGGGGATGGGGTGGGTGGGGCTGAAGCGGGAGAGGTTGAAGTCCCGCTTGAACCCTTCCTTCTCCCGGTAGTCCAGGTAGTTCTGCAAAAAGGCGTGGATGAGCCGCAGCTCCTCTCGCCGCCCGGTGAGGAGGTCCTTGGCCCGGGTCCGCACCTCCCGGCCCACCCAGAGCCGCCAGACCTTGAGGGCCATGGCCCTCAAGGGCGAGATCCCCGCCGAGGAAGGGGTCTTTTCGGGCTCGGTGGGCACCAGGGTGGGGAGGTCCAGGGGGGGTGGGGTGGGGCTTGGGCTACCTCTCTGGAGCCGCAGGCTCCGGAAGCGGGCGTCGGCCTGGCGGAAGCGCTTGGCTAGGGGACCGGGGAGGCGGGCCTGGGCCAAGAGGGCCCGGAGCTGGAGCAGGGCCTTCTTGCCCCCCTTGGGGGTGCGCCCGGCCACCAGGTCCTCCACCCGGTACTCGTAGAGGTCCACCAGGTCGGCAAGATGCTCCACACTTCCATCCTATACAATGAGGCCGATGCGCCTGGCTCCCCGGTTCAGCGTGGCCGCCGTTTCCCATGTGGGCCGCCGCCAGAACAACGAGGACTTCCACCGGGTGTTGCGCCTCGAGGTGCCCCAGGGGAACCTCCTCCTCCTGGCGGTGGCCGATGGCATGGGGGGGATGGAGGCCGGGGAGTGGGCCAGCAAGGTGGCCATCGAGGCCCTTTCCCAGGCGGTGGCGGCCTACGCCGAGCACCTGAGGACCGGCCGCCCGGCGGTGGGCCTCCTGCGGGTGATGGAAAAGGCCTTCCAGCTGGCGCAAAAGCGGGTGGAAAAGGAGGCGCAAAAGCCGGGCCGCAAGGGGATGGGCACCACCCTCACCGCCTTCCTCTACGCGGACTGGCTGAAGGAGGGGGTAGTGGGCCACATCGGCGACTCCCGGGCCTACCACCTGGTCCGCGGGGGGCTTCGGCGCCTCACCGAGGACCACTCCTGGGTGGCCGAGCGGCTGAAGGAGGGCATACTGACCCCGGCGGAGGCAGAGCGCCACCCCTACCGCAACGTCCTCACCCGGGCCTTGGGCCTGCCCGAGGCCCGGTTTGACCTGAAGACGGTGCACCTGGCCCCCGGGGAGGGGGTGCTCCTGGCCACCGATGGCCTTTACGGTCTGCTCCCTGAGGAGGAGTGGGTGTTGGGCAAGGACCTGCAAGCTTCCCTGGAAAGACTCCTTTCGGAAGCCTTGCGCCGAGGCGGGGATGATAACATCACCGCCGTAGCCTTGAGGGTGGAGTGATGCACCTTCTTCTGGCCCTACTGCTGGTCCTCCTTACCGCCGCCTTGGCCGTGCGGCTCTCCCCGGCCCTCCTCTACTTTCTCCTGGCCCTGTTGGCAGGGGCGGCTTGGGCCACGGGGGCCAGGGGGGAGGTGCTCCTGCCGGGGCTTCTCCTGGGCTTAGGGGTCTTCCTGGCCCCCCGGGTTTACCTGGGCCCCAGGCGCCGCCAGCGGAAGCGGCCACCCCCCAGGGAGAAGCGGGCCAACCCCACCAAGACCACGGAGGAGGCGGAGGCGCTTTCCCAACGCTACGAGATCCTGGAGAAGGTAGGCGTGGGGGGGATGGCCACCGTCTACAAGGCCAAGGAGCGGAAAACGGGCCGGCTTTTGGCCCTCAAGGTCCCCCAGGAGCGCTTCGTGGGCGACCCCCGGTTCGTGCGCCGCTTCCACCGGGAGGCGGAGGTCCTGGCCAAGATGGACCATCCCGCCATCGTCAAGGTCTACGACCACGGTCAGGTGGATGGGGTCCACTTCATCGCCATGGAGTTCCTGGACGGGGAGGGCCTGGACAAGCTCATTGAGGAGCGGCGCCTGTCCTTGCGCCAGGCGGCCTCCATCCTGGCCCGGGTGGCGGATGCCCTCAAGCACATCCACGCCCAGGGCATCGTCCACCGGGACATCAAGCCGGGAAACATCATGGTCCTGCGGGGGGCCCTGAAGGAGAGCGGGGTGGACCCCAGGGGGGTACGCCTCATGGACTTCGGCATCGCCGCCGGCAAGGTCCTCACCCGCCTCACCATCACCGGGGCCCGCATCGGCACCCCGGTCTACATGAGCCCGGAGCAGGCCAAGGGGCAGAAGCTGGACCACCGTTCGGACATCTACTCCCTGGGCATCGTGCTCTACGAGGCCCTTACCGGCCAGCCCCCCTTCACCGGGGGGTACGAGACGGTCATCCACCAGCAGATCTTCCAGGTGCCCACCCCGCCCAAGCAGCTCAAGCCGGAGATCCCCCAGGTGCTCTCCGACCTGGTCCTGCGCATGCTGGAGAAGGACCCGGCCAAGCGGCCCACCCTGGACGAGGTGATCCAGGTCCTCGAGGGCCCCTGGGAGGAGGAGAAGGGCCTGCCCCACCCCCATTACCTCCTCGTGGGGGTGGAGGCCAAGAAGGGTACGGTGCGCCTGCTGGACCCTTCCGGCACCGCCAGCCGGCTCTTTTCCGGCATCGGCTCGGCTCCCGGCCACTTCCCCGCCCCGCCCCTGGCCGTGGCCGCGGACCCCGAGGGGGGGATCTGGGTCTCGGTCTTTGAGCACGGGGCCAAGCTCCTCCACCGCTTTTCCCCCGAGGGGGAGCTTTTGCTGTCCGTGGGGCCCTACGGGATGAAGCCCGGGGAGTTCCTCTTCCCCCTGGCCCTGGCGGTGGCCGATGGAAGCCTTTTCGTCCTGGACGGGGAGACGGCCACGGTGAGCCGCCTGGACCTCAAGGGGCAGTACCAGGGGCGCTTCGGGGGGCAGGGGCCGGGGCGGGGCACCTTCCAAGACCCCAAGGCCCTGGTGGCCTCGGGGGGTTTCCTCTTCGTGCTGGACTACGGCAACCGCCAGGTGCAGCGCCTCACCCTGGAGGGGCGCTACCTCTCCCGCTACGCCTTCCGCCGCTCCAAGGAGGGCCAGGAGCTACGGCTGCTGGGCGGGGTGGGAGCCCAGGGGGAAAGGCTTTACCTCTACGACGTGGAGGCGGCCAAGGTGCGGGTGGTGGACCTTTCCGGGGCCCTCCTGGCCTCCTATTCCCTTCCCCTGCTGGAGGGGGAGGACCGCATGAGTCTGGTGGAGCTTCTGCCCCTAGAGGGGGTCCTCTACGCCGCCCGGCGGGGGTCAAGCCGCATCCACCGCCTGGACCTGCGCACGGGGGAGGCCCTTCCGCCCCTGGAGGTCTACGCCCCGGTGCGCGCCCTGGCCCTGTGGAAGAACCCGGGATGAGGATCCTGCTGGTGGAGGACGACCCAGGGGTACAGGAGGCCTTGGAGCTGGGCCTGGCCCTGGAAGGGCACGAGGTGCGGGCCACGGCCAGCTCCAAGGAGGCTTTGGACCTCCTCCCCTGGGCGGAAGCGGTGGTCCTGGACGTGCTCCTGCCCGAAGGGGATGGGTTTTCCCTCCTCAGGGAAATCCGGGCCCGTTCCGAGGTGCCCGTGCTCATGCTCACCGCCCTGGACGCGGTGGAGTGGCGGGTGAAGGGCCTCAGGGAGGGGGCGGACGACTACCTGGTGAAGCCCTACAGCCTCCAGGAGCTCCTGGCCCGCCTCGAGGCCCTCCAGCGCCGCGCCAGGCGGCAGGAGGAGGTCCTCACCTACAAGGACCTCCGCCTCTACCCGAGGAGGATGGAGGCCTACCGGGGGGAGCGGCGCCTCGCCCTTTCCCCCAAGGCCTTCCTCCTCCTCAAGGCCTTCCTGGAGGCGCCGGAGGAGGTGCTTTCCAAGGAGGCCCTGATGCTCCGGGTCTGGGGGGAGGTGGTGGAGCCCGCCACCCTGGAGGTCCACCTCTCCCTCCTGCGCAAGGCCCTGGGGGAGCCCAGCCCCATCCAGACGGTGCGCGGTTATGGCTACCGCCTTTTCCTCCCTTAGGGGGCGGCTTTTTGCCCTCCTCCTTCTGGCCCTTTGCCTCCTGGCCTTCCCCTTGGCCCTCCTCTCCGCCCGGGAGGCGGAGCGGGCGGCCAGCCAGGACCTCAGGCGGGCCCTCTTTACCCGCCTGTACCTCCTGAGGGAGGAGGGGCCGAGGGAGGAAGAGGCGCTTTTGCTGGAGCTTTTCCGCCTGGCCCAGACCTTCGGCGGGGGCACGGGGTTCGTGGTACGGCGGGAAGGGGTGGCCTTCACCGAGGTTAGCCCCCTGGCCCTCCCACCGGGCCTGCGGGAGGCCCTGGGGGAGGGGAGGGCCTACCAGGGGGTGTGGCAGGGGGTGCTCTACGTGGCCCTGCCGGGGGAGGGGGGAGGGGGGTTTGGCCTGGCGGTGCCCCTGGAGGGGGTCGCGGGCCTGGGACGGCGCCTCCTCCTGCTCTTCGCCACCTGGGGGGGTGGGGTGCTCCTCCTGGTCTATGGCCTTTCCGCCCTGGGGATCGCCTGGGCCCTCCGCCCCCTGGAGCGGCTGGCCCAGGCCCTCAAGGCCCGCCCTCCCCAGGACCTAAGCCCCCTTCCCGACCCCGGGGTGGCCGAACTTGCCCCCGTGGTGGCCGCCCTGAACGGGCGGCTCGCCCAGGTAGCCCAGCTCCTGGAGGAGCTTTCGCAAAAGGAGGAGGCGGCCCGCCGCTTTGCCCGCCACGCCTCCCACGAGCTCCGCACCCCCCTCACCGCCCTCAAGGGCTACCTGGAGGTCCTTAGGCGCACCCCGGAACCCCGGGCCCTGGAGGGGGCCCTGCGGGAGGCGGGCCGCATGGAGGCCCTCCTTTCGGGGTTGTTGCGCCTGTCCCGCCTCGAGGCCACCCCCCTCCGCCCCAGACTCCTGGACCTGCGGACCTTCCTGGAGGGCTTCGGCCTTGCCTTAGAGGGGGAAGGGGAGGTCCTGGCCGACCCCGAGCTTCTGGCCCTGGCGGTGGAGAACCTGCTGGAAAACGCCCAGCGCCACGGGAAGCTGCCGGTGCGGGTCCAGGTGGCGCGGGAGGGGGAGGGGGTTTGGCTCTGGTTCACCGACGCCGGCCCAGGCTTCCCCGAACCCCTCCTCCCCCGGGTCTTTGAGCCCTTCGTCCACGGGGGCAAGGGGACCGGCCTGGGCCTGGCCCTGGTGGCGGCGGTGGCCCGGGCCCACGGGGGGCGGGTGCGGGCGGAGAACCGGGGCGGGGCGGCGGTGGGGCTTTACCTGCCTTTGGCTTCCCTTAAGGTTTCCCCCGGTGCGCCCTTTGGCCAGGAGGCCTAGCCTTACCCTAGGAGGTGATGCGGGATGAAACGGGTGCTTTTAGGTCTCCTCCTCCTCACGGTGGGCCTTTCCCTGGCCCAGGGGGTGGACTACCGCCAGGCGGCGGTGGCCGCGGCCGCTTTGGCCCGCTTGCAGACCGTGGCCCAGGGGGCCACGGGGGAGGAGAAGCTCCTCAAGTGGGCCCAGGAGGTTAAGGTGCGGGCGGAGCGGAGCTATGAGGCCAAGGCCTACTTCAAGGCGGCCCGCGAGGCCCAGGCGGCCCTCCTCCTCTTCCGCGCCGCCCGGGGCGAGCCCCAGCCGGCCCCCCGGATGGGCCAGGGCATGGGGCATGGGTGGGGCCACGAGCGCTTTGCCCCCAGGTTCCGGGACAGGCAGGGGAACCCCGCCCCCAGGCTTCCCCAGGCGGCCCAGGCGCGGGTGGAGCGGGCGGAGAAGGAGCTTGCCTACTACCGGGGCCAGGACCCCTTGGCCAAGGAGCTGGTGGCTGAGGCCAAGGCCCGGCTGGCCAAGGAGCCCGGCAGGGCCCTCCTCCTGGCCCAGGCCGCCTTGGCCCTGATCTCCGCGGAGCGGGGGTTTTAAAGGGCTAACCTGAAGGCATGCGGCGTCTAGGGCCCCTCCTCCTGGTGCTGGCCGCGGGCCTGGCCCTGGGGGAGGGGCCCGCCTGGCCGAGGCCCTCCGCAGAGACCGTCCTCCTGCGCTGCCAGGAGGTGGTGCAGGGGCTTCGCGTCCAGGCCCTTTACCGGGAAGGAGGGGCTTTCCTCGTCCTCCTGGGGGAGGAGAGGCCCCTGCTCCTTCTGGCCCTCGAGGAGGGCCGCCCCCTGCCCCATGCGGGCCCCCTTCGGGGAAGACCCCTGGGCAAAAGGCCCTTGCCCTTCCTGCGGGAGCTCACCCTGGCCCGCCAGGTGGTGGTGCTGGCGGGGGAGTACCGCTGCTTTGTCCTCCACCGGGGCCGGGTGGTGGGGGTGCTCCGGCTGGGACCGGACCTCAGCCCCCTGCCTCTCTTTCCCCCCGGGGAGGCGCCACCCCTTCCCTGAAGCCCCCCTCGGCCGGGCCCTGGTGAGCCGGGCTTAGAATGCTCCCATATGGAGCCCGGCCTCCATGTGGTCCTAGGTCCTCCTGCCTCCGGGAAGACCACCCTGGCTCTGGAGTGGGCCCTGGAGATGCTCGGGCAGAGGGGCCGGGTCTACTGGGTGGGCCTGCCTCACCAGCGGGCCTACGTCTACCGCCTCCTGGGGGCAAAGGGGGCCTTTTTGGGCCTGGAGTTCCTCTCCATCCAGGCCCTCTACTACCGGGTCCTGGCCGAGGCGGGGCGCCTGGGCCCCCCCTTGCCGGGGGCCGGGCGGGTGGCCCTGGTGGGGGAGGCCCTGCGGGAGCTTGGGGGGGAGGTGGCCCCGGGGGAGGCCCGGCTCTTTGCCCGGGCCATCGCCGAGCTGAAGCGCTTTGGCCTCTCCCCCTTCGCCCTGCCCAAGGAGGGGGAGGCAGGGCGTTTGCGCCGGGTCTACTTCCGCTACGAGCGCCTGAAGCGGGGCCACCTGGACTACGACGACTTCCGCTGGCGGGCCCTCCGGGTTCCCTTACGCCTCTTCCCCCGGCCGGACCTGGTGGTGGTAGACGGCTACCGGGAGCTTGGCCCCCTGGACCTGCGCTTTTTGAAGCGCCTGGGCCAGCAGGTCCCCGTCCTCCTCACCCTGGAGCGCCTATCCGAGGGGCTTACCCCCTGGAAGACCCTCTCCCCAAGGCCCCTGCGGCAGGAGGTCTTCGCCCTGGCCAACCCCGTGGAGGAAAGCCGCTACCTCCTCCGGGCCCTGAAGCGGGCCCTGGCCCCGCGGGAGCTGGGCGGGGAGGGGCTAGACCCCTGGGAGGTCCTGGTGGTGGCCCCGGAGGAGCGCATCCCCGGGCTACTCCTCCTCAAGGAGGAGTACGGCCTGCCCCTCTACGACGGCCGGGAGCAGGCCCTGGGGGAAACCGAGGCCGGGGAGCGGGTCTTAGCCCTCCTCAACCCCTTCCCCACCGGGCGGGACCTCCTGGCCCTGGGCTTTGCTGCTCTCGGTCGGAGGGCCCTCCGCCTCGGCCTGGCGGGGGAGGAGGCCTTAGGGCTTTTGGCGGAGCGGGAGGGGCTTCTTGGGGAGTGGCGGGAATTCTTGGCCCTGCGCACCCCGGGGCCTGACCCCCTGGCCTGGGCGGAGGCGGCTTTGGAGCGGCTAGGGGTTTCCCCCAAGGAACCCTTCCTCTCCCGGCTCCGCCTGGCCCTGCAGGCCCACCGGCAAGACCCCCTTCCCTGGTGGCGGAGCCTCCTCCTGGACGAGACCCTGCCCCCCGAGCCCAACCGGGGGGTGGCCCTCCTGCCCCCCTTGCGGGCCACGGGGGTCCGGGCCCGGAGGGCCTACGTGCTGGAGTGGGTGGCGGGGCGCTACACCCTGGGCGAAAGGGAGGACTACTTCCTCCTGGAGGAGTTGCGGGAGCGGGGGCTCCTTAAGGGGCTTCCCAAACGGCTTCGGGGCCTGGACCCCCTCTTCCAGGAGGAGATGGCTACCCGGGGGGAGGAGGTCTTCCTCCTCTACCCGGAGGCGGGGCTTTCTGGGCCCTTAGAGCCCCTGCGCCCGGGCAGGCGGCCCGAGCCCCTGCCACCAAGTAGCCGCCTCGAGGCCCTCCCCTCTAGGCCCTACCACCCCCCACCGCCCCGGGGGAAATCCCCCCCCGGGCACCTGGAGGCCCTGCGCCGCTTCTGGGAGTGCCCCTTCAGGGCCTACCTGGAGCGTTTTGACCTAAGGGCGGACAGCGTCCCCGGCTGGCACCTTCTGCCAGGAGCCCAGGAAGCCCTCCTGCAGGATGGGGAGGTGGGCCCCTGGCTGGCGGCCCATGGGGAGCACCTGGAAGGGATGCAGTTTTGGGTTTCCTGGCCGGGAAAACGCTTCCGCCTGCGCCTGGACGGGGTGCGGCGGGAGGGCCGGGTGCTCCACCTCTACCGCCTCCTCCCCCGGGGGGCCGAGCCCGATCTAGAGAGGCGCTGGACGGAGTGGTACGCCCTGGAGGCCCTGCTGCAGCGGGGGGATGTAGAAGCGGTCCACCTCTGGACCTGGAACTGGCTGGATAAGCCCAAACCCTACCGGAATAGGCCCTTTCGTCAAGGGGAGGCCACCCACCGTCTGGACAGGATCAGGGATCGGCTGGAGGAGGCTCTGGCCAGCTGGCAGAAAGGGGTCTTCCCCGCAAAGCCCGGGAACCACTGCTACACCTGCTCCTTCGCCGATATTTGCCGTAAGGAGGGGGCATGAGGCTTTACGTGGCCTCCGCGGGCACCGGTAAGACCCACGCCCTGGTGCAGGAGCTCCTGAGCCTCCTGCGCCAGGGGGTTCCCCTGCGCCGCGTGGCCGCCGTCACCTTTACCCGCAAGGCGGCGGAGGAGCTCAGGGGCCGCATCCGGAAGGAGGTGGAGGCCCTCCTCCGGGCGCATCCCAGGCCGCCCTTCGCCGAGGAGGCGGGGCGGGAGGTGCACGGGGCCCTTTTCACCACCATCCACGGCTTCATGGCCGAGGCCCTGCGCCATGCCGCGCCCCTTCTCTTCCTGGACCCCGACTTCGCCGTGCTGGACGAGCTCCTGGCCCAGGCCCTCTTCCTGGAGGAGGCCCGGAGCCGCCTCTACCTGGACGGCCTGGATCCGGGCTGGGAAGGCCCCCTGAGCCTGCTCTACCGGAAGCGCTCCCTCGCCCCCCGCTTCCAGGCGGAGGAGGGAGCGGAGGGGGTGGTGGACCTCTTCCACCGGGTCCTGGAGGGATACCGGCGGCGTACCCGGGAGGCCCTGGGCCCGGGGGACCTCGAGGCCCTGGCCCTCCGCCTCCTGGACCACCCCCAGGCCCTGAGGCGGGTGGTGGCGCGCTTTCCCTACCTCCTCGTGGACGAGTACCAGGATGTGAACCCCCTGCAGGGCCGCTTCTTCCAGGCCCTGGAGGGAGCGGGGGTCCGGGTGGTGGCCGTGGGGGACCCCAAGCAGTCCATCTACCTTTTCCGCAACGCCCAGGTGGAGGTGTTCCGCGAGGCCCTGGCCCGGGCCCAGGAGGTGAGGTCCCTTAAGGAGACCCGCCGCCATGCGCGGCAGGTGGCAGCTTTCCTGAACGGCTTCGTGCGCCTTTTCCCTGAGGCGGAGCGGGTGCCCGTGGAAGCGGTGCGGGAGGCAGAGGGCCGGGTGGAGGTCCACTGGGTGGTGGGGGAAGGGGAGCTGGAGGAAAAGCGCCGGGAGGAGGCCCACCTCCTCCTGGACCGCCTCCAGGCCTTGCGGGGGGAGGGGTACGCTTATTCCCAGATGGCGGTTTTGGTGCGAAGCCGGGCAAGCCTTTCCCCTCTGGAGGCCGCCTTCCGCGCCCGGGGGGTGCCCTACGTCTTGAGGCGGGGGCGGAGCTTCTTCACCCGGCCCGAGGTGCGGGACCTCTACCATGCCCTGCGCCTCTCCCTCCTGGAAGGCCCCCCCTCCCCGGAGGAGCGGCTTTCCCTCATGGCCTTCCTGCGGGGGCCCTTCGTGGGCCTGGACCCTCTTGCCCTGGAGGAGGCCTTCCTGGCCGAGGACCCCGTGCCCCTCCTCCCCCAGGAGGCCCAGGGGCGTCTGGAGTGGCTCCGGGGGCTTGCGGGAAGGCGCCCCCTGGAGGCCCTTAAGGCCCTGGCCTGGGACCCCACCTTCCTAAAGCGCCTCTCCCCCAGGGCCCGGGCCAACCTGGACACCCTTCTCCTCCTGGCCGCCGCGGAGCGCTTTCCCGACCTCGAGGCCCTTCTGGAGTGGTTAAAGCTCCGGGCCGAGGACCCCGAGACCGCGGAGCTCCCCGAGGGAGGGGAGGGGGTTCACCTCCTCACGGTCCACGCGGCCAAGGGGCTGGAGTGGCCCGTGGTGGCTGTCTTTGACGTGGCCCGGGGGGAGCGGCCCAACCGGGAGCCCCTGCTGGTGGGCCTTGGGGGAGAAGTGGCCCTGGCGGGGACCAGAGGTTACGAGGCGCTTTCCAAACGCCAGCAAAAGGCCCAGGAGGAGGAAGCCCTCAGGCTCCTCTACGTGGCCCTCTCCCGGGCCCGGGACGTCCTCCTGGTCACGGGAAGCGTCTCCACCCGGCCTGGGCCCTGGGCCCTGGTCCTGGAGAGGCTGGGCCTGGGCCCGGAGAGCCAGGACCCCCAGGTGCACCGCCACTCCCCAAGGGAGCGGGCCTTTTCCCCGCTTCCCCCTAAGGAGGGGCCGCACCCCGCTCCCTACGCCTCCCATAGCCTCTTTCCCAAGCCCTTTCCCCCCGTGTTTTCCCCCAGCGCCCACCGCAAGGCCCAGGGGGAGCCCCGGCCCCTGGCCGAGGCCCTGGAGGCCGAGGCCCTGCCCGAGTACGCCCGGGCCCTGGGGACCCTGGTCCACTACGCCATCGCCCGCCACCTGGACCCCGAGGACGGGGAGGCCATGGCCGGCCTCCTCCTCCAGGAGGTGGCCTTCCCCTTCTCCGAGGAGGAAAGGGCCAGGCTCCTGGAGGAGGCCAGGGGGCTCCTCCGCCGCTACCGGGCCCTCCTGGGGGTGGGGCTTGCCCCTCTGGAGGCCCGGGAGGAGGATTATCCCGAGCTCCCTTTGGCCCTCCCCCTGGCGGGAACGGTCTGGTACGGGGTGCTGGACCGGCTTTACCGGGTGGGAAAGAGGTGGTACCTGGAGGACTACAAGACGGACCAGGAGGTGCACCCCGAGGCCTACCGCTTCCAGCTTGCCCTCTACTGGGAGGCCCTGCGCCGGGCCTGGGGGGTGGAGGCGGAGGCCCGGCTCGTCTACCTGCGCCACCAAAGGGTCCATGCCTTTTCCAAGGAGGAGCTCCTGGAGGCCCTTTGGCAGATGGAAAAGGAGGCCTCCGGGGAGTCCTCCCCGGAGGCCTGAGGAAGGGGCCTCAGCGCTTGGAGTACTGGGGCGCGCGGCGGGCCTTGTGCTTGCCGTACTTTTTGCGCTCCACCACCCGGGCGTCACGGGTGAGGAAGCCCAGGGGCTTCAGCTTGGCCCGGTAGTCGGGGTTGTAGCGGAGGAGGGCCCGGGCCACCCCCAGGCGGATGGCGTCCACCTGGCCGCTCTTGCCGCCGCCGGAGACGGTGATGTAGGCGTCAAAGCGCCCCAGGGCGTCCACCGCCCGCAGGGGCTCCAGGGCGGCCACGGCCCGCACCAGACCCTGGAAGTACTCCTGGAAGTCCTGGCCGTTCACGGTGACCTTGCCGCTTCCGGGCCTGAGGAAGACCCGGGCCACCGCCTCCTTGCGCCTGCCGGTTCCGTAGTACTGCTCCATCACTTGACCTCCAGCTTCACGGGCTTCTGGGCCTGATGGGGGTGGGTGGGCCCGGCGTAGACCTTAAGCCGCTTGAAGAGCCTCCGGCCCAAAGGCCCCTTGGGGAGCATGCCCTTCACCGCGTGCTCCAGCACCCGCTCGGGGTGGGTGGCCAGCATCTTCTCCGCGGGGATCTCCTTAAGCCCCCCCTGGTAGCCGCTGTAGCGGGTGTAGACCTTCTGCTTGAGCTTCTTGCCGGTGAGGCGGATTTTGTCGGCGTTGACCACCACCACGAAGTCCCCCATGGCCAGGTTGGGGGTCCAGTCGGGGCGGTGCTTGCCCCGGAGCAGGGTGGCGATCTGGGTGGCGAGCCGCCCCAGGGTCTTGCCCTCGGCGTCAATGAGAACCCAGCGGGGTTCAATCTCCTTGGGTACGTACGTCTTGGGAAGCATGACCAGGGCCCTCCTTGGGGTACGAAACACCCTGTTCTTGACGGGGGATCGGGGGACCCCGCAAGAACGCCAAAGAAGACTCTACCATAAACCCCTCTCCCTCTGCTAGATGTGGTAGGCTAAAGACCCGTGAACGGGGCTTCCGAGAGCGCCGCAAGGCCCATGAAATACGTGTTCGTGACCGGCGGGGTGGTGTCCAGCCTGGGGAAGGGCATCCTCACCTCCTCCCTGGGGGCCCTCTTCCGGGCCCGGGGCTACCGGGTCACCGCCATCAAGATTGACCCCTACGTGAACGTGGACGCGGGCACCATGCGTCCCTACGAGCACGGGGAGGTCTTCGTCACCGCCGATGGGGCGGAGACGGACCTGGACATCGGCCACTACGAGCGCTTTTTGGACCTGGACCTCTCCCGGGGCAACAACCTCACCACCGGCCAGGTCTACCTTTCCGTCATCCAGAAGGAGCGCCGGGGCGAGTACCTTTCCCAGACCGTCCAGGTCATCCCCCACATCACCGACGAGATCAAGGAGCGCATTCGCAAGGTGGCCCAGGAGCAGCGGGCCGAGGTGGTGGTGGTGGAGGTGGGGGGTACGGTGGGGGACATAGAGAGCCTGCCCTTCCTCGAGGCCATCCGCCAGTTCCGCTTTGACGAGGGGGAGGGGAACACCTTCTACATCCACCTCACCCTGGTCCCCTACCTGGAGACCAGCGAGGAGTTCAAGACCAAGCCCACGCAGCACTCCGTGGCTACCCTGCGGGGGGTGGGCATCCAGCCCGATGCCGTGGTGCTCCGCTCGGTGAAGCCCGTGCCCGAGGAGGTGCGCAAAAAGGTAGCCCTCTTCACCAACGTGCGCCCGGGCCACGTCTTCTCCAGCCCCAATGTGGAGCACCTCTATGAAGTCCCCCTCCTCCTCGAGGAGCAGGGCCTGGGCCGGGTGGTGGAAAGGGCCTTAGGCCTCGAGGCCGTCTTCCCTAACCTTTCCTTCTGGCAGGAGGCGGTGCGGGTTTTGAAGCACCCCGAGCGCACCGTGAGGATCGCCATCGCCGGCAAGTACGTGAAGATGCCGGACGCCTATCTCTCCCTTCTGGAGGCCTTGAGGCATGCGGGCATCCGGCACGGGGCCCGGGTGGAGGTGAAGTGGGTGGATGCGGAGGGCCTCGAGGGAGCCGACTTGGACGAGGCCTTTAGGGATGTTTCCGGCATCCTGGTCCCCGGGGGGTTTGGGGTGAGGGGCATTGAGGGGAAGGTGCGGGCGGCCCAGTACGCCCGGGAAAAGGGAATCCCCTATCTGGGCATCTGCCTGGGGTTGCAGATTGCGGTCATCGAGTTTGCCCGGCATGTGGCCGGGCTCAAGGGGGCCAACTCCACGGAGTTTGACCCCTACACCCCCCACCCGGTCATAGACCTCATGCCCGAACAGCTGGAGGTGGAGGGGCTGGGGGGCACCATGCGCCTTGGGGACTGGCCCATGCGCATCAAGGAGGGCACCCTCCTCCACCGCCTTTACGGCAGGGAGGAGGCCCTGGAGCGCCACCGCCACCGCTACGAGGTGAACCCCCTCTATGTGGACCAGCTGGAGCGGGCCGGCCTGGTGGTCTCCGCCACCACCCCGGGCATGCGTGGGCGGGGGGCAGGGCTGGTGGAGGCCATCGAGCTCAGGGACCACCCCTTCTTCCTGGGCCTGCAAAGCCACCCCGAGTTCAAAAGCCGGCCCATGCGCCCCTCGCCTCCCTTCGCCGGGTTTGTGGAGGCGGCCCTTCGATACAGCGAAGAGAACATGCAGCATTGAAACTCAAATTTCTTCGTAGGGTTCGCCGAGGTGATCGGCGAACCTGTTACCCGTGACTTCTTTTATTTTCTGAAGAATGAGTTTGCCGCGCTCCTGAACAAAAACTTCGTAGTGGTCGTCTGACAGAATGCTTGGTTTGATATCACCTTGAGGGCCTATCCTAATAGGCAAAAGGGCGCCAGCGAAGCGTTCATTCTGAACGCTGAAGTTGCCCTTTTCTACCAAGTCCTTTATGTACTCTGAGGGATTGCGATTAGAAAGAAAGCGGTTGGTTTCTTTGGTAACCGGAACCAAGTTGGCGATGCTGTCAATATACTTCTTTCTTGCTCCAAAAGAGCGAGGGAAGAAGTGATGCATTTCGAAATTTTCAGAAGTTATGGTTGCGCCGGAATAAAAGTCGGATTTAATGTGTCGGCGTAAAAGAGCCAAAGCGGCCTTGTACCTATTGTCACTTTTGGCCAAGCGGACTAGCGTTTCCAAATCTAATTTGACAAGAGGGATGTCTTCTTCTGGCAAGTATCCACTTTTTTGCAAGCTATTTAGGCTTTGATAGTGAACAAAAATCCTGTAATTTGTGGCACGAAATCCACTCTGCATAACGTTGGCGAAAAACCATTGGACCAGTTGATCATGATTTTGAATTAGGAAATTTTCTTGTTTTTTCTCCGATAATCCAGCGAGCACGGAGGCTAAAGCAACGAGCTGGCTTTCTCCAACATAGAATTGGGGTTCTAGTCCACATTCCCGGCGTGCCCAAGTAATAGCCTTTACCAACGCATTTACGGCAGCTTCCCAGTGCTTGATGATGTCGCTTTTGCTAAGGCCAAGTTGCTCGCTTCGAGAAGGTTCCCTTCCCTTCTCCAAAAGGACGATTACTTGTAATAGCCGTTCGCCATCCACATCGAATTCGGATAAAACCGGATGGCTCTGGCGAGCCTTGTCAAATAAGTCCCGAAGGTCAGGGTAGGGGAAATAACGCGCTACAGCCAGATCGAAGGTTGTCAAGCGCGTGCCGGTCGAGTTAATGGTTTCAAAAATCCGACATATGGCTTCAACACCTTCTTGGCCTTCCAATAAGATGTAAGGCACCTGGTAATTGCGTATGGTTTCAAATACCCTATGCACTTTTTGAATAGCCTGCATTGCTCTTTCTTCTTGCTCCGAAAGGTGCTTCAGAAAATATTTGATAACGTATTGTTGTTCCTCACCTTCCAATATTAAATCTGCCCTAATCCAACGACCATTATTCCGGGTAGTATCTTCGCTTTTCCCCTTAGTTTGTTTGATCCAATCCGATCTTTCTTCATGGAAAGATTCGTAAATTTCCCCCAAATCAAACCAATATGTTTTAGATGGGTTTGCGTTTAAGAGAACTCGCACAATGGAAGTTAACCTCTGTTGGCCGTCGAGGATTAGAAACTCTTGTGCTTCGGGAGTCACATCCTTGTTGGAAGGAGCATCTTTGTTATCAAGTTCAAAGTTTTGATTGTTTATTGAATCAGCATGCTCGAAATCCGCAATGGCAGCTTGCAGCGAGCGGGTGCTCAATTGGATGTCGGGGCTCGGTTCTAAAAGCAAAAGGGAGCCTATGGGATAGTTTCGTGCAATGGAGTCGATCAGGAGTGCTACTTGAGCTTCATTCCACACAAAATCCCTTTGAAACTGAGGCAACTTAAATTGTCCCGCCTTGGCTTTTTTGAGCAATTGCCTTATTGAAAGAGAACCTGTTTGCATGCCCAAATTCTAAATGGTGCGGATTGAGGGTGGTCAAGGGGTTGTACCCAATTGAGAGAGGGCGAACTGCCGGGCCACCCGTCCGGAGAAACCCTTCTGCAGGGCGAAGCGCAGGGCCTCGGCCTCCTCGGCCGGGGTTAGGGTCCGGCCCAGGTGGTGGGCCACGGCCTTTAGGTAGAGGCCCTTGTCAAAGGGGGGGAAGGTGAGGACCAGGCCGAAGCGCTCTGAAAGCGCCAGGGCGTCCTGAAGGGCGTCCCAGGCCTGGGGGCCTTGGTCGGGAAGGGGGTTTTCCCCCAGGTGGCGCACCAGGTGGCGGCGGTTGGAGGTGGCCACCAGGAGGACGTTCTCCGGGGGGCCCTCCAGGCTCCCCTCCAGGAGGGCCTTGAGGTGATGGAAGGCCTCCCCTTCCGGATCCAGGGAGAGGTCGTCCAGGAAGAGGAAAAAGCGGTGGGGAAGGAGCCCAAGCCGCTCCAGGAGGGCTTCCAGCCGGGGAAGGGCCTTGGGCTCCACCTCCACCATTCGGGCTCCCGGCAGGTGGAGGAGGCTCTTGGCGGCGGTGCTTTTCCCCGTGCCCCGCGCGCCGTAGAGGAGGGTGTGGAGGGCGGGCTTTCCCGAAAGGAAGCGGCGGGCATTTTCCCGGAGGGCCTTCAGCTGCTCCTCGTACCCCACCAGCTCGTCCTCCTGGGGCAGGCGGGGGTGGGGGAGGGGGTGGACCTCCTCCCCGAAGCGGAAGGCCCGGTAAAGGGCAAAGGGGTAGGGGCCGTGGGCCTTGAGGACCTCCACCAGGGCCTCGGGGTCGCGGGCCAGGAGGGCTTGAAGGGCCCCCTCCTCGGCGGGATGGGGGGGGCGTTCCCCCAGGTCGCCCAGGGGGAAGTCCTGACGGCGGCGCTCCAGTTCCAGGAAGAGGGCCTCGAGGTCCTGCCGGATTAGGCCGAGAAGCCCTGGGGTAGGCCTCAGGGCCCGCCAGGCCCAGGGGGCCTGGAGGAGGGCCTGGGCGAAGGCGTAGCCCCAGGGTTCCCCTCGGGGCAGGTCCAGCTCCAAGAGGTCCAAGGGAGTAGCGGCCAGGCGCATGCCCCCCATGATAAAAGCCCCCGGGTTTCCCCGGGGGGCCTTGGTGGGCCGCACAGGACTCGAACCTGTAACCCACCGATTAAGAGTCGGTTGCTCTACCGGTTGAGCTAGCGGCCCAAACGCCAAACGATAGTTTAGCCGTAGCGGCAAGGGGTGTCAAGGGAAGAGGTAGAGGAGGGCCCTGCCCCTTTCCACCGCCACCCGGATGGGCCCCAGGGCCCGGTTCTCCAGGGTGAGCGTGGTGGCCCTCAGGGGCGTGGGGGGTAGGTCCCACCGGGCGCCCTCCACCGCCAGGGTGGCCTCGGGAAAGGGGAG
This sequence comes from Thermus igniterrae ATCC 700962, assembly GCF_000376265.1. Taxonomy (GTDB): domain Bacteria; phylum Deinococcota; class Deinococci; order Deinococcales; family Thermaceae; genus Thermus; species Thermus igniterrae. The sequence continues at coordinate 2,132 of NZ_AQWU01000036.1, read as the reverse complement.
GAGGCTGAAGGGGCTTTCTGGCTCCAGGGGGAATGCGTGGGCGCCCGGGAGTAGGGGGAAGGCCCGGGTGAGGCCGTCCCCGAGCTCCACCCTTACCCCCCTTTCCGCCAGGGCAAAGGCCAGCTCCAAATGAGCCAGGGTGTGGTCCAGCCGCCCCCCAAGGGCCCCCAAGAGGAGGACCTCCTCCGCCCCCAGGGCCAGGGCCCGCTCCACCAGGGCCTCCCCGTCCGTCTGGTCCTTTTCCCGGGGCAGGACCTCCCTGGGGGCCTGGAGGGCCTCCTGGAGCCAGGGGGGGCTGGAGTCAAAGTCCCCCAGCCAGAGGTCCAGGGGAAGCCCCAGGGCCAGGGCGTGCCGCCCCCCGGAGTCCGCCGCCAGAAGGCGGTAGCCCCTAAGCCTTTCCCTCAGGGCCTCCGTCACCAGTAGGGGCCCTCCCAGGAGCAGGGCCAAGCGCCTCATCCTTCCAAGGGTACCGCCCGGGCCCGGTCCAGGTGGAGGCCCACCTCGGCCCCCTCTTTGGGGCCCTCGAGGGCCTCCAGGTAAAGCCGCACCCCCATGGCCCGCACCCAAAGCCCCACCCGGCTCCCGAAGAAAAGGCGCTCCTCCACCACCCCCTTCACCTCCCCCCCGAGGCCCAGGGCCTGGGGAGGAAGGAGGTGGCGTTTGGGAGGAAGCCCCAGGGCGCGGCTTTCCTCCGGGGAAAGCAGGTTCTTGTGGCCCAGGAAGCGGGCGGTCCAGGCGTCCTTGGGCCTAGCGTACACCTCCTCCGGCGGGCCCACCTGGACCAGGCGGCCTTCCCGCAGTACCGCCACCCGGTGGGCCAGGAGGAAGGCCTCCCCCTGGTCGTGGGTCACCACCAGGGTGGTGATGCCCTCCGCCCTCAGGGTCCGGCGCAGGAAGAGGAGAAGCTCCTCCCGCAGTCTCAGGTCCAGGGCGCCCAGGGGCTCGTCCAGGAGGAGGAGGCGGGGCCTGGCGGCCAGGGCCCGGGCCAGGGCCACCCGCTGTTGCTCCCCTCCAGAAAGCCCCTGTGGGCGCTTCTTGGCGTGGGGAAGGAGTTCCATCCTTTCCAGGAGTTCTTTCACCCTAGCCTCCCGCTTTGCCTTGGGCCAGCGGGCCTCCACCAGGCCGAAGGCCAGGTTCTCCGCCACCGTGAGGTGGGGAAAGAGGGCGTAGTCCTGGAAGAGGAAGCCCACCCCCCGCCTTTCCGGGGGCAGGGGAGTGAGGTCCAGCTCCCCGAAGCGGACAAACCCCCGGTCAGGGGGGAGCAGGCCGGCGATCAGCCTGAGCAGGGTGCTCTTGCCGCTTCCTGAGGGGCCGAGGAGGGCCAAAACCTCCCCCTCCTCCACCCTCAACTCCAGGCCCAGGCGGAAGCCGGGGAAGGCCTTTTCCAGGGAAAGCTCCAGCACCCCTCCATTAAAAAGGACCTGGGGCCCTTGGGCCCCAGGTCTTGCTTTCAGCTTTACTTCAGGCCCAGCTTCTGCCGTTCGGCCAGCACCTGCTGGGGGGTAAGCTTCTTCTCCCGCAGGGCCTTGACCTCGGCCGCGGTGAAGGGCTTGAAGCCCTGGACCTTCTTGTCGTCGCCCCAGGCGGTGGCGATGTGGTTCAGGATGGCGGCGATCTCCTCGTCCTTGAGGCCGTTGAAGCCAGGCATGGCCCCGTTGTACTTCATGCCCTTGACCTCAATGGACCCCTGGAGGCCCCAGAGCATCACCTGGATGAGGAACTCCCGCCCCCCCTGCTTGCTCAGGATTTCCGCCACGTGCCCGGCCAGGGGCGGGAAGGCGCCGGGTATGCCTTGGCCGTTGGCCTGGTGGCACCCCGCGCACTGGGCATAGAGCTTCGCGCCATCCGCCTGGGCCAGGGCCAGGCCGCCGAGAAGGAGGAAAGCCATAAGGGTCCGCTTCATCTTTACCCTCCGGGGTATTAGGGTATTTTGTCCCTCCTCAGCCGTCAAGGGTCCGTTAAGGGTTAGGGGTTTAGCCTTTCTTAAGTTAGCCTCCTCTATGGCTTAACTGGGTTTGGGGGAGGGAGGGGTTTGGGGTGGGTGGACGGGACCCAAGGGGCAGTGCGTCCTGGGTTTTTACGGGTGGATAGCGGGGGTATTTGGTCAAGGGGGGTGCGAAGCGGTGTGTGAC
>NZ_AQWU01000035.1 GCF_000376265.1 Thermus igniterrae ATCC 700962 | reverse complement strand
ACCTTTGGGAGCGGAAGCCTTGGACGGCCATGGCGCGGGCGCTTTTGGAGCTCATCGCCTACGGCCTTAGGGTTCTTCTCTCCCTTCTCCCGCCCCCTCCGGGGTACAAGGCAATTTACTAGGCAAGCCCCTTGCGGCTTGACGGGATTGGGGTAGGCCATATAGGCTAAGGTTTGTGCTCTTTGGTCGGGCCAAGGGAGCACGGTAAGAGCCAGCCACCGCGGGGCAGAGGCTTCCCGCGGAAGAACCCTGTTAGCTTACCTCGGGCGGCCCGCTTCCCCGTTTGAGGTGACGCATGGAGATTAAGCGGTTCGGTCGCATCCGAGAGGTCATTCCCCTTCCTCCCCTAACGGAAATCCAGGTGGAGTCCTACAAGAGGGCCCTGCAGGCCGACGTTCCCCCGGAGAAGCGGGAGAACGTGGGCATCCAGGCGGCCTTCAAGGAGACCTTCCCCGTGGAGGAGGGGGACAAGGGCAAGGGCGGCCTGGTCCTGGACTTCCTGGAGTACCGCCTGGGGGACCCCCCCTTCTCCCAGGACGAGTGCCGGGAGAAGGACCTCACCTACCAGGCCCCCCTCTACGCCCGGCTCCAGCTCATCCACAAGGACACGGGGCTCATCAAGGAAGACGAGGTCTTCCTGGGCCACATCCCCCTGATGACCGAGGACGGCTCCTTCATCGTGAACGGGGCCGACCGGGTCATCGTCTCCCAGATCCACCGCTCCCCCGGGGTCTACTTCACCCCCGACCCCGCCCGGCCCGGCCGGTACGTGGCCAGCATCATCCCCCTGCCCAAGCGGGGGCCCTGGATTGACCTGGAGGTGGAGACGGGGGGCACCGTCTCCATGAAGGTCAACAAGCGCAAGTTCCCCCTGATCCTCCTCCTCAGGGTCCTGGGCTACGACGCCGAGACCCTTTCCCGGGAGCTTGGGGCCTATGGGGACCTGGTGGCAGGCCTCCTGGACGAGGCGGTGCTCTCCATGCGCCCCGAGGAGGCCCTGGTGCGCCTCTTCACCCTCCTGCGCCCTGGGGACCCCCCCAAGAAGGACAAGGCCCTGGCCTACCTCCACGGCCTCCTGGCCGACCCCCGGCGCTACGACCTGGGGGAGGCGGGCCGGTACAAGGCGGAGGAGAAGCTGGGGGTGCGCCTTTCCGGCCGGACCCTGGTGCGCTTTGAGGAGGGGGAGTTCAAGGACGAGGTCTTCCTCCCCACCCTGCGCTACCTCTTCGCCCTCACCGCCGGGGTGGCGGGCCACGAGGTGGACGACATTGACCACCTGGGCAACCGCCGCATCCGCACCGTGGGGGAGCTCATGGCCGACCAGTTCCGGGTGGGCCTGAGCCGCCTGGCCCGGGGGGTGCGGGAGCGCATGGTCATGGGGGCCTCCGACACCCTGACCCCGGCCAAGCTGGTGAACAACCGCCCCCTCGAGGCCGCCATCCGCGAGTTCTTCGGGCGCAGCCAGCTCTCCCAGTTCAAGGACGAGACCAACCCCCTCTCCTCCTTGCGCCACAAGCGCCGCATCTCCGCCCTGGGCCCCGGGGGCCTCACCCGGGAACGGGCGGGCTTTGACGTGCGCGACGTGCACCGCACCCACTACGGGCGCATCTGCCCGGTGGAGACCCCGGAAGGGGCCAACATCGGCCTCATCACCTCCCTGGCCGCCTACGCCCGGGTGGACGAGCTGGGCTTCATCCGCACCCCCTACCGCCGGGTGGTGAACGGGGTGGTCACGGAGGAGGTGGTCTACATGACCGCCACCGAGGAGGACCGCTACACCATCGCCCAGGCCAACACCCCCCTGGAGCGGGAGCGCATCGCCACCGACCGGGTGGTGGCCAGGCGCCGGGGGGAGCCGGTGATCGTCAGCCCGGAGGAGGTGGAGTTCATGGACGTGAGCCCCAAGCAGGTCTTCTCCGTGAACACCAACCTCATCCCCTTCCTGGAGCACGACGACGCCAACCGCGCCCTCATGGGCTCCAACATGCAGACCCAGGCGGTGCCCCTCATCCGGGCCCAGGCCCCGGTGGTGATGACCGGGCTGGAGGAGCGGGTGGTGCGGGATTCCCTGGCCGCGGTCTACGCCGAGGAGGACGGGGAGGTGGTGGCGGTGGACGGCCGGCGCATCCTCGTGCGCTACGAGGACGGCCGCCTGGTGGAGCACACCCTGCGCCGTTACGTGCGCTCCAACCAGGGCACCGCCTTGGACCAGCGCCCCCGGGTGACCGTGGGCCAGCGGGTGCGCAAGGGGGACCTCCTGGCCGATGGCCCCGCCTCCGAGGAGGGCTTCTTGGCCCTGGGGCAGAACGTCCTGGTGGCCATCATGCCCTTTGACGGCTACAACTTTGAGGACGCCATCGTCATCAGCGAGGAGCTCCTGAAGCGGGACTTCTACACCTCCATCCACATTGAGCGCTACGAGATCGAGGCCCGGGACACCAAGCTGGGGCCGGAGCGCATCACCCGGGACATCCCCCACCTCTCGGAGGCCGCCCTGCGCGACCTGGACGAGGAGGGGGTGGTGCGCATCGGGGCCGAGGTGAAGCCCGGCGACATCCTGGTGGGGCGCACCAGCTTCAAGGGGGAGCAGGAGCCCTCCCCGGAGGAGCGGCTTCTGCGCTCCATCTTCGGCGAAAAGGCCCGGGACGTGAAGGACACCTCCCTCAGGGTGCCCCCGGGGGAAGGGGGCATCGTGGTGGGCACCCTGCGCCTGCGCCGCGGGGACCCCGGGGTGGAGCTCAAGCCCGGGGTGCGGGAGGTGGTGCGGGTCTACGTGGCCCAGAAGCGCAAGCTCCAGGTGGGGGACAAGCTGGCCAACCGCCACGGGAACAAGGGGGTGGTGGCCAAGATCCTCCCCGTGGAGGACATGCCCCACCTGCCGGACGGCACCCCGGTGGACATCATCCTGAACCCCCTGGGGGTGCCCAGCCGCATGAACCTGGGCCAGATTCTGGAGACCCACCTGGGCCTGGCGGGCTTCTTCCTGGGCCAGCGCTACATCTCCCCGGTCTTTGACGGGGCCACCGAACCCGAGATCAAGGCCCTCCTGGCCGAGGCCTTTGACCTCTACTTCGGCAAGCGCAAGGCGGAAGGCTTTGGCGTGGACAAGCGGGAGCTGGAGGTCCTGGCCCGGGCGGAGAAGCTGGGCCTGGTGAGCCCGGGCAAGAGCCCCGAGGAGCAGCTCAAGGAGCTTTTCACCCAGGGCAAGGTGGTCCTCTACGACGGCCGCTCCGGCGAGCCCATTGAGGGCCCCATCGCCGTGGGCCAGATGTTCATCATGAAGCTCTACCACATGGTGGAGGACAAGATGCACGCCCGCTCCACCGGCCCCTACTCCCTCATCACCCAGCAGCCCCTGGGGGGCAAGGCCCAGTTCGGTGGCCAGCGCTTCGGGGAGATGGAGGTGTGGGCCCTCGAGGCCTACGGGGCCGCCCACACCCTGCAGGAGATGCTCACCCTCAAGTCCGACGACATCGAGGGCCGGAACGCCGCCTACGAGGCCATCATCAAGGGGGAGGACGTGCCCGAGCCCAGCGTGCCCGAGTCCTTCCGCGTGCTGGTAAAGGAGCTCCAGGCCTTGGCCCTGGACGTGCAGACCCTGGACGAGCGGGACAACCCGGTGGACATCTTTGAGGGCCTGGCCTCCAAGCGGTGAGGCGGGTAAGGAAAGGCGGTTGGAGGAATGATGAAGAAGGAAGTCCGCAAGGTCCGCATCGCCCTGGCCTCCCCGGAGAAGATCCGCTCCTGGAGCTACGGGGAGGTGGAGAAGCCCGAAACCATCAACTACCGCACCCTCAAGCCCGAGCGGGACGGCCTCTTTGACGAGCGCATCTTCGGCCCCACCAAGGACTACGAGTGCGCCTGCGGCAAGTACAAGCGCCAGCGCTTTGAGGGCAAGGTGTGCGAGCGGTGCGGGGTGGAGGTCACCAAGAGCATCGTGCGCCGCTACCGCATGGGCCACATTGAGCTGGCCACCCCCGCGGCCCACATCTGGTTCGTGAAGGACGTGCCCTCCAAGATCGGCACCCTCCTGGATCTCTCCGCCACCGAGCTGGAGCAGGTCCTCTACTTCAGCAAGTACATCGTCCTGGACCCCAAGGGGGCGGTGCTCAACGGGGTGCCGGTGGAGAAGCGCCAGCTCCTCACCGACGAGGAGTACCGGGAGCTCCGCTACGGTAAGCAGGAGACCTACCCCCTGCCCTCCGGGGTGGACGCCCTGGTCAAGGACGGGGAGGAGGTGGTGAAGGGCCAGGAGCTGGCCCCGGGCATCGTGAGCCGCATGGACGGGGTGGCCCTCTACCGCTTCCCCCGCAGGGTGCGGGTGGACTACCTGCGGAAGGAGCGGGCCGCCCTGCGCCTGCCCCTGGAGGCCTGGGTGGAGAAGGAGGCCTACCGGCCCGGGGAGGTCCTGGCGGAGCTGGCTGAGCCCTACCTCTTCCGGGCGGAGGAGGCGGGGGTGGTGGAGCTCCTGGAGCTCACCGAGGGGCACTTCCTCCTCCTGCGCCAGGGAGAGGAGGTGGTGGCCCGCTACTTCCTCCCCGTGGGCCTTAACCCCCTGGTGGTCCATGGGGAGATCGTGGAGGAGGGCCAGCCCCTGGCCGAGGGCAGGGGGCTTCTGCGCCTGCCCCGCCACATGGCCGCCAAGGAGGTGGAGGCGGAGGAGGAGGGGGACACCGTCCACCTCACCCTCTTCCTGGAGTGGACCGAGCCCAAGGACTACCGGGTGGCCCCCCACATGAACGTGGTGGTCCCCGAGGGGGCCCGGGTGGCGCCCGGGGAGAAGGTGGTGGCCGCCATTGACCCCGAGGAGGAGGTCTTCGCCGAGGCCGAGGGGGTGGTCCACCTGCACGAGCCGGCCAGCATCGTGGTGATGAAGGCCCGCCTCTACCCCTTTGAGGACGACGTGGAGGTGACCACCGGGGACCGGGTGGCACCCGGGGACGTGCTGGCCGATGGGGGCAAGGTCAAGAGCGAGATCTACGGCCGGGTGGAGGTGGACCTGGTCCGCAACGTGGTGCGGGTGGTGGAGTCCTACGACATCGACGCCCGCATGGGGGCCGAGGCCATCCAGGCCCTTCTGAAGGAGCTGGACCTGGCCAAGCTGGAGGCGGAGCTTCTGGAGGAGATGAAGCACCCCTCCCGCGCCCGCCGGGCCAAGGCCAGGAAGCGCCTGGAGGTGGTGCGGGCCTTCCTGGACTCGGGCAACCGCCCGGAGTGGATGATCCTCGAGGCCGTCCCCGTCCTGCCTCCGGACCTCCGCCCCATGGTGCAGGTGGACGGGGGGCGCTTCGCCACCAGCGACCTCAACGACCTCTACCGCCGCCTCATCAACCGCAACAACCGCCTCAAGAAGCTCCTGGCCCAGGGGGCTCCGGAGATCATCATCCGCAACGAGAAGCGCATGCTCCAGGAGGCGGTGGACGCCGTCATTGACAACGGCCGCCGCGGGGCCCCCGTCACCAACCCTGGCTCTGAGCGCCCCTTGCGAAGCCTCACCGACGTCCTTTCCGGCAAGCAGGGCCGCTTCCGGCAGAACCTCCTGGGCAAGCGGGTGGACTACTCGGGCCGTAGCGTGATCGTGGTGGGGCCCCAGCTAAAGCTCCACCAGTGCGGCCTGCCTAAGCGCATGGCCCTGGAGCTCTTCAAGCCCTTCCTCCTCAAGAAGATGGAGGAGAGGGGCATCGCCCCCAACGTCAAGGCCGCCCGCCGCATGCTGGAGCGTCAGCGGGACATCAAGGACGAGGTGTGGGACGCCCTGGAGGAGGTCATCCACGGCAAGGTGGTCCTCCTGAACCGCGCCCCCACCCTGCACCGCCTGGGCATCCAGGCCTTCCAGCCCGTCTTGGTGGAGGGGCAGTCCATCCAGCTCCACCCCCTGGTGTGCGAGGCCTTCAACGCCGACTTTGACGGGGACCAGATGGCGGTGCACGTGCCCCTTTCCTCCTTCGCCCAGGCGGAGGCCCGCATCCAGATGCTCTCCGCCCACAACCTCCTCTCCCCGGCTTCGGGGGAGCCTTTGGCCAAGCCCAGCCGGGACATCATCCTGGGGCTTTACTACATCACCCAGGTAAGGCGTGAGAAGAAGGGAGCGGGGCGGGAGTTCGCCACCCCCGAGGAGGCCCTGGCCGCCCACGCGCGGGGCGAGGTGGCCCTGAACGCCCCCATAAAGGTGGCGGGGAAGGAAACCAGCGTTGGCCGGCTGAAGTTCGTCTTCGCCAACCCCGACGAGGCCCTTCTGGCGGTGGCCCACGGGCTTCTGGACCTCCAGGACGTGGTTACCGTGCGCTACCTGGGCCGGCGCCTGGAGACGAGCCCGGGCCGGGTGCTCTTCGCCCGCATCGTGGGGGAGGCGGTGGGGGACGAGAAGGTGGCCCAGGAGCTTCTCCAGATGGACGTTCCCCAGGAGAAGAACTCCCTCAAGGACCTGGTCTACCAGTCCTTCCTGCGCCTGGGCATTGAGAAGACCGCAAGGCTTCTGGACGCCCTCAAGTACTACGGCTTCACCCTGTCCACCACCAGCGGGATCACCATCGGCATCGACGACGCCGTCATCCCCCCCGAGAAGCAGAAGTACCTGGAGGAAGCCGACAAGAAGCTTCGGCAGATTGAGCAGGCCTACGAGATGGGCTTCCTCACCGACCGGGAGCGCTACGACCAGGTGATCCAGCTCTGGACCGAAACCACGGAGAAGGTCACCCAGGCGGTCTTCAAGAACTTTGAGGAGAACTACCCCTTCAACCCCCTCTACGTGATGGCCCAGTCCGGGGCCCGGGGTAACCCGCAGCAGATCCGCCAGCTCTGCGGCATGCGGGGCCTCATGCAGAAGCCCTCGGGGGAGACCTTCGAGGTGCCGGTGCGCTCCTCCTTCCGCGAGGGCCTCACCGTCTTGGAGTACTTCATCTCCAGCCACGGGGCCCGGAAGGGTGGGGCGGACACCGCCCTTAGGACCGCGGACTCGGGCTACCTCACCCGGAAGCTGGTGGACGTGGCCCACGAGATCGTGGTGCGGGAGGCGGACTGCGGCACCACCAACTTCATCTCCGTCCCCCTCTTCCAGCCCGACGAGGTGACCCGCTCCCTGCGCCTCAGGAAGCGTTCGGACATCGAGTCTGGGCTCTACGGCCGGGTGCTCGCCCGGGAGGTGGAGGTCCTGGGCCAGCGCTTGGAGGAGGGCCGCTACCTCTCCATGGAGGATGTGGGGCTCCTCATCCGGGCGGCGGAGGCGGGGGAGATCAAGGAGGTGCCCGTCCGTAGCCCCCTCACCTGCCAGACCCGCTATGGGGTCTGCCAGAAGTGCTACGGCTACGACCTCTCCATGGCCCGGCCGGTGTCCATCGGCGAAGCGGTGGGGGTGGTGGCGGCGGAGTCCATCGGCGAGCCCGGCACCCAGCTCACCATGCGCACCTTCCACACCGGCGGCGTGGCCACCGGCACGGACATCACCCAGGGTCTGCCCCGCGTGATCGAGCTCTTTGAGGCCCGGCGGCCCAAGGCCAAGGCGGTGATCTCCGAGATTGACGGCGTGGTGCGCATTGAGGAGAGCGAGGAGCGGCTTTCCGTCTTCGTGGAGTCCGAGGGCTTTTCCAAGGAGTACAAGCTCCCCAAGGACGCCCGCCTGGTGGTCAAGGACGGGGACTACGTGGAGGCCGGCCAGCCCCTGACCCGTGGGGCGGTGGACCCCCACCAGCTCCTCGAGGCCCGGGGCCCCGAGGCGGTGGAGCGCTACCTGGTGGACGAGATCCAGAAGGTCTACCGCGCCCAGGGGGTGAAGCTCCACGACAAGCACATTGAGATCGTGGTGCGGCAGATGCTGAAGTACGTGGAGGTCACCGACCCCGGGGACAGCCGGCTCCTCGAGGGCCAGGTCCTGGAGAAGTGGGACGTGGAGGCCCTCAACGAGCGGCTCATCGCCGAGGGCAAGGTGCCCGTGGCCTGGAAGCCCCTCCTCATGGGGGTGACCAAGAGCGCCCTCTCCACCAAGAGCTGGCTCTCCGCCGCCAGCTTCCAGAACACCACCCACGTGCTCACCGAGGCCGCCATCGCCGGGAAGAAGGACGAGCTCATCGGCCTCAAGGAGAACGTCATCCTGGGCCGCCTGATCCCTGCGGGCACCGGCTCGGACTTCGTGCGCTTCACCCAGGTGGTGGATAAGAAGACCCTGAAGGCCATTGAGGAGGCCCGCAAGGAGGCGGTGGAGGCCAAGGAGGCCCGGGAGCCTGGCCGCCGTCCCCTGCGCCGGGAACAGCCGGGTAAGCAGGCCTAGGCCGGCTCTCACGGGAGGGCGGGGCTTGGCCCCGCCCTCGGCCTTTGGCCATAATGGGCCCATGCTGGCCCGGCTTTACACCGCCTTCCGCCAGGTGGGGGAGGACCTCTTCGCCCAAAGGCTCATCTCCGCCACCGCCGGCAACTTCTCCGTGCGCACCAAGGGGGGCTTTCTCATCACCAAAAGCGGGGTGCAGAAGGCCAGGCTCACCCCGGAGGACCTGGTGGAGGTGCCCCTGGAGGGGCCCTTCCCTGAGGGGGCCAGCGTGGAGAGCGTGATCCACCGGGAGGTGTACCGGAGGACAGGGGCCCAGGCCCTGGTCCACGCCCACCCCCGGGTGGCGGTGGCCCTCTCCCTTTCCTTGGAGCGCCTGGTGCCCCTGGACCTCGAGGGCCAGTACTACCTCAAGGAGGTGCCGGTCCTTTCCCCCAAGACGGTGAGCGCCACCCCGGAGGCGGCCACTGCCGTGGCCGAGGCCTTGGCGAGCCACCGGGCCTGCCTTTTGCGGGGGCATGGGGCCTTTGCCGCAGGCCTCAAGGAGAGGCCCGAGGAGGCCCTTCTGGAGGCTTATAGCCTCCTCACCACCCTGGAGGAGAGCGCGGAGATCCTCCTTTACCACCGCCTCTGGAGGGAGGGATGAGGGTCCTCTTCGTGGAGGGGAAAGACCCGGAGGCCCTCCGCGCCCTGGCCCGGGCGCTTCCCCATCCCTACTGGTTTTTGGAAGGGGAGGGGGTGTGGCTTTTGCAGGTCCTGGGAGCCTCCGAGGGGGCGGAGGCCCAGGCCAGGTCCTTGCCGGGGGTGCGGGTCTGGGCCTTCACCCTGCAGGATGGGGTAGTCTATAGGGGATGCGGGAAGAGATCGGCTACATCCCCGTAGGGGAGGCGGAGCTTTACGTGGAGGACGTGGGGGATGTGCATGCCCCCGTCCTTCTGGTCCTCCACGGGGGCCCTGGGGGCAATGCCTACGCTCTCCGCGAGGGCTTGGGGGAGTACTTGGAGCCCTACCGCGTGGTCTACTTTGACCAGCGGGGCTCGGGCCGTAGCCTGGAGCTCCCCGAGGACCCCAGGCTCTTCACCCTGGACGCCCTGGTGGAGGACACCCTCCTCCTGGCGGAGGCCTTGGGGGTGGAGCGCTTCCACCTCCTGGCCCACGGCTTCGGGGCCCTGGTGGCCCTGGAGCTTCTGCGCCGCTATCCCGGGGTGGAGGGGGCCCTTTTGCTTGGGCCTTGGGTCAGCTTCCCCTGGCTGGCCGCCCGGCTGGCGGAGGCCGCCGGCCTAAATCCCCTTCCCGACCCCGAGGAGAACCTGAGAGCCGCCCTGGAAAAGGCCGAGCCCAAGGCCCTCTTTGACCGCCTCATGTTCCCCACCCCTCATGGCCGGCTGCAGTACGAGTGGGTGGTGGAAGGCTCCGGTATCCTGGGCCCCGACACCCCGGCCTCGGCCTTCCTGAAAAACGGCCTTTGGCGCCTGGACTATACCTCCCACCTGGCCCCAGGCCGCAGACCCGTGGCCGTGGTGGTGGGGGAGCTGGACGGCACCAGCTACCCCTACGCCGAGGAGGTGGCCGAGCGCCTCAGGGCCCCCATCCACGTGGTGCCGGGGGCCGGGCACTACCCCTGGATTGACCAGCCGGAGGCCTTCGGCGAGGCCCTGGAACGGGCCCTGGCCCTACTCATGGCCTCCTCGAGGGGGTAGACTGGGGGTGTCACCGGGGGTGCCCCCTCAAGGGGCTGAGAGATACCCTTGGAACCTGATCCGGGTAGTGCCGGCGTAGGGAAGGTGACGGAGGCCCCTCCCGGTGACGAAGGAGGGGTTTTATGTGGCGGATTCTGACCCTAGCGGCCTTTCTGGCCTTCGGCTTCGCCCAGGAGATCACCGTCCTCACCCACAGCAGCTTCTCCCTGGACAAGGGGCTCATCGCCCAGTTTGAGCGGGAGACAGGCCTCAGGCTCCGCTTCCTCAAGGGGGGGGATGCGGGGGAGACCCTGAACCGGGCCATCCTCACCAAGGGGGCCCCCATCGCCGACGTGATCTACGGCTTTGACAACACCTTCCTCTCCCGGGCCCTGGAAGCGGACATCCTCCTCCCCTACCGCAGCCCGGAGATCCAAAACCTCAAGGCCACCCTGCTCCTGGACCCCACCTTCCGCGCCCTGCCCGTGGACTACGGTTGGGTGAGCCTGAACTACGACCGGGCCTACTTCAAGGACCGCCCCCTGCCCCAGGCCCCCCAAGACCTGGCCCGCCCCGAGTACGCCCGGCTCCTGGTGGTGCAAAACCCGGCCACCAGCTCTCCGGGCCTGGCCTTCCTCATGGCCACCGTGGCCCGCTTCGGCGAGGACGGCTACCTGGACTTTTGGGCCCGGCTACGGGACGGGGGAGTGAGGGTGGCCAAGGGCTGGAGCGAGGCCTACTACACCCACTTCACCCTGTACAAGGGGGATAGGCCCCTGGTGGTCTCCTATACCACCAGCCCGGCGGCGGAGGTCTACTACTCCGAGGGCAAGTACAAGGAGCCCCCCACGGGGAACCTCTTCCCCGAGCTGGCCTTTTTCCAGGTGGAGTTCATCGGCATCCTCAAGGGGACCAAGAACCCCGAGGGGTCTAGGAAGGTGGTGGACTGGTTCCTCTCCCGCCCCGTCCAGGAGAACCTGCCCACGGAGATGTGGATGTACCCTGCCCGGCGGGACGCCCGGCTTCCTGAGGTCTTCCGCTTCGCCCCTGAGCCCCTGGGGAGCGTGCGCCTGGACCCCAAGGCCATGGCCCAGAACCGGGAGCGCTGGATAGAGGAGTGGACCAAGGTGGTCCTCCAGGGGCAGAACCCGGACCAGGTGCGCCGGGGCCGGCGCTAGGGGGAAAAGGAGGTGGGGTTTTCCCGGCTGGCGGGGGGGCTTCTCCTCCTCTTCCTGGCCTTTGCCCTCCTTTACCCCCTTTTCCGCATCCTCCTCCTGGGGGTGGGGGAGGGGTTTGCCCGGGCCCTGGAGAACCCCTACTACTGGGAGCGCTACCGCTGGAGCCTGGAGTACGGCCTCCTTTCCGCCCTCCTCACCCTGGCCCTGGCCCTGCCCCTGGCCTTCGCCTTCCGACGGCGGTTTCCCCTGCGGGAGGCCCTTCTTGCCCTTTCCACCCTGCCCTTCGTCCTGCCCACCCCGGTGGTGGCCCTGGGGTTTTTAGCCCTCTTGGGCCCCCGGGGGCTTCTTGGGGTGGACCTCTACGGCACCAAGGCCCTCCTCCTCCTGGCCGCGGTGTTTTACAACCTGGGCCTGGCCCTGCGCCTCCTCCTTCCCGTGGCCCTGGGGCTGGAGGGGCCCCTGCGGGCGGCCCGGGTCCTGGGGGCCACGCCCCTCAGGGCCTTTTTGAGGGTGGGGCTTCCTCTTTTGCTGCCCGCTTTGGGGGCCGCGGGGCTTCTGGTCTTCCTCTACACCTTCTCCGCCTTCGGCGTGCCCCTTCTCCTGGGGGGGGCGCGGTACGCCACCCTCGAGGTGGAGGTCTACACCCTTCTCGCCTACCGGCTGGCCTTTCCCGAGGCCAGCGCCCTCATGCTCCTGCAGCTTCTGACCCTGGCCTTGGCCGTTTTTCTCTACCTGCGCCTGCGCGCCTACCCCTTGGTTCCCGGGGAGCTCCTGCCCGCCCGGTGGCCCCTGGGGCTCAGCCTGGGGCTTGGCCTCCTCTTCCTCCTCCTCTATGCCCCCCTCCTGGCCCTCTTCCTCCAGGCTCGTCCGGAGGCCTTCGCTTCCGCCTGGGCCTCGGCGGACTTCACCCCCCTTGCCCTGGCCTTGGCCAACAGCCTGCGCTTCACCGCCTTGGCCCTCCTCCTGGCCCTGCCCCTGGGGGTGGCCTATGGGGTGGTTGCCCGGCGGAGTGGTCTTTGGGATCTCCTTGGGCTTTTTCCCCTCATGGTGAGCCCGGTGGCCGTGGGCCTGGGGTACCTGGTGGCCTACCCGGGCCTTAGGGGGTCTTTGGGGCTTCTCCTCACCGCCTACGCCCTCCTGGCCTACCCCCTTTTGGCCCGGGCCCTCCTGCCCGCCCTGCGTAGCCTGCCCCCAAGCCTCCTGCAGGCGGCCCGGGTCCTGGGGGCCACTCCCTGGCGGGCCTTCCTGCGGGTGGAGCTCCCCCTGGTCCTTCCCGCCCTGCAGTCGGGTCTGGCCCTGGCCCTGGCGGCCCTCCTGGGGGAGTTTGGCGCCAGCCTGGTCCTCTGGCGGCCCGAGTGGACCACCCTAACCCTGGCCATCCACGAGCGCCTGGGGCGGCCCGGGGAGGCTCCTTTCCGGGAGGCGGTGGCCCTGGCCAGCCTGCTGGCCCTGCTTTCCGGGCTTCTCTTTTACCTCCTGGACCGAGGAAGGGGGCGCTGGGGCTAGGGGGCCTGGCACCGGGGGCAGAAGTGGGTGCCCCGCCCCGCCAGAACCTGGCGGCGGATGGCATGGCCGCACCGGGGGCAGGGGAGGCCGGCGCGGCCGTAGACCGCGTGCCGCTCCTGGTAGCCCCCGGGGAGGCCATCGGGCTGCTGGTAGGTGCGGTCCGAAAGGGTGCTCCCCCCCAGGGCCACGGCCTCGGCCAGGACCTCCCTCAGGGCCTGAAAGAGCCTCTGGGCCTCCTCGGGGCTTACCTCCCTGCCCCGGCGGAAGGGGGACAGGCGGGCCCGGAAGAGGGCCTCGTCCGCGTAGATGTTGCCCACCCCCGCGGCCAGGGTCTGGTCCAGGAGGAGGGCCTTGAGGGGCTTGCCGCTCTTCCGCAGGCGGGCCAGGAACTCCGGGAAGGTGTAGGCCTCGGAGAGGGGTTCTGGGCCCAGGCGGGAGAGCAAGGGGATCTCCCCATAGGCGCCCTTTTCCACCACCCAGATGCGCCCGAAGCGGCGCGGATCGTGGAAGTAGAGGCTCCCTTCCTCCAGCCGAAAGACCACCCGGGTGTGGGGGGTGGCCTCGAGGCGAAACCCCCCGGTCATGCCCAGGTGGACCACCATCTCCAGACCCTCCGAAAGCCCCAAGAGGAGGAACTTGCCCCGCCGCCCTATCCCCTCCACCCGCCGCCCCTGGGCCCTTTCCGTGTGGCGGTAGCGCCCGGGGTCCTGGTGGCGGACCTCCAGGAGCCGCCGCCCCAGGAGGAGGGGCAGAAGCCGTCTGCGGGTGGTTTCCACCTCGGGGAGCTCAGGCACGGGGCCTCCTTTCCGCCAGGGCGCGGTAGAGCCTGGGCCCCAGGCCGAGGGCCAGGCCGGCCAGCAGAAGGGGGTAGAGGGGCCAGAGGAGGAGTAGCCGCCCGGCCAGGACCAGGAGGGCCCGGTAGCCCCGGTGGACTCTTTCCCCGTCCAGCACGTGAAGCTCCCGTAGGAGGGCTTCCCGGTCCACCCCTTGGGCCTCCTGCAGGGGCTCAACCCTTAGGGTTCCCCGCAGGTCCAAGGCCTTCAGCGCCCGGCCCAAGGCCCGGCAGTAGGGACACTCCCCGTCAATCAGCGCCCGCATGCTCGTCCACCGGCACCGGCTGGCCCCGCTCGTTCACCGCCACGTAGGTGAGCTCTCCCTTGGTGGCCAACACCCGCCCGTTCTCCTGGCCGAAGCGCTCCTTGTAGACCTCCACCTCCACGGTCAAGGAGGTGCGCCCCACCCGCACCACCCGGGCCACCACCTCCAGGAGGTCCCCAGTGCGGATAGGCACCTTGAACTCCACGCCCCCCACGGCCACGGTGACCACGGGCTTTTTGGCCCGCCGGGCGGCGGCGTAGGAGCCCACCTTGTCCATAAGGCCCAGCACGAAGCCGCCGAAGGCGGCCCCCAGGGGGTTGGTGTGCTCGGGGAAGACCAGCTCCAGCGTGCGCGCCTCCATACCTCTCCCAGGCTACCCCAGGAGGAGGTCGGTGAGGCGGGCCATCTCCCGGTCTTTGTCGGTGATGCCCCCGGCGCTGTGGGTCCACCACTCCACCTCCACCTGCCCCCACCCCACCGTGAGGCGGGGATGGTGGTTTTCCCGCTCCGCCAGCTCGCCCACCCGGTTGGCGAAGGCCAGGGCTTCCCGGAAGTTGGGAAAGCGGAAGGCCTTGTAAAGGCGCTCAGGGTTTTCCCGTACCTCCCAGTCCATACCCCAAGGGTAGGGCAAAGCCCCCGGGCCTTTGGTGCCCGGGGGCAGGTTCTGGTTGCGGGGGCGGGATTTGAACCCGCGACCTTCGGGTTATGAGCCCGACGAGCTACCAGGCTGCTCCACCCCGCGTCGCCATCCCTAACTATAGCGAAGCCCTTAAGGCATGTCAAGCACCTTGCCCGGGTTCAGGAGACCCTCGGGGTCCAGGAGGGCCTTGATCCTTCGCATCCACTCCAAGGTGGCCCCGTGCTCCAGGGGGAGGTAGGGCTTCTTGCGCAGCCCCACCCCGTGCTCGGCGGTGCAGGTGCCCCCAAGCTCCAGGGCCTTTTGCACCAGGCGCTCGGCGTAGGCCTCGCCCCGGGGGTAGTTCTCGGGCAGGACGGGGACCAGGGTGTGGAAGTTCCCGTCCCCCACGTGCCCCACCAGGGTACCGAAAAGCCCCATCTCCTTCAGGAGCCCCTGGGCGTAGCGCACCATCTCCGGCAGGTGGGAAAGGGGCACGGCCACGTCGGTGATCACGAACTGGTGGCCGGGGAAGAGGTGGACTGTGGCCCAGTAGGCCTGGTGGCGGGCCTCCCACTGGCGGCGCCTTTCCTCCTCGGTCTTGGCGGCCTCCACCTCCAGGGCCCCGGCCTCCTCCACCAGGGCCAGGGCCAGGGCGCTTTCCGCCTCGAGGGCCTCCCTTGTGGAGGAGTGGAACTCCAGGAAAAGGGCAGGCCGCTCGGGGAAGCCCGTGCCCAGGTGGCGGTTGAGGGCCTTCAGGGCGAACTCGTCCAGAAGCTCCAGCCGGGCCACGGGAAGCCCGCTGGCCATCACCCGGAAGCTGGCCTCCGCCGCCTCCTCCACCCCGGGGAAGAAGACCCTTAGGGTGTGGACGTGCTCGGGGAGGGGGTGGAGCCTTAAGGTGAGGCGGGTGATGACCCCCAGGGTGCCCTCGGAGCCGATGAAGAGGTCCTTCAGGTCGTAGCCGGCGCTGGTCTTGCGCACCGGGCGCCCCAGCTCCAGCACCTCCCCGTTGGCCAGGACCACCTGCAGGGCGAGGATGTTGGCCCGCATCCCCCCGTAGCGCACGGTGGTGGTGCCGCTGGCGTTCGTGGCCGCCATGCCCCCTAAAGAGGCGTCCGCCCCCGGGTCCACGGGGAAGAAGAGGCCCGTGCCCTTCAGGGCCTCGTTGAGGGCCTTGCGGGTGAGGCCGGGCTCCACCACGCAAAGGAAGTCCTGGGGCCTCACCTCCAGGATGCGGTTCACGCGGCTCAGGTCTAGGCTGATGGCCTCCTGCACCGGGTAGAGGTGGCCCTCGAGGCTCGTCCCCGCCCCGTAGGGGATGACCGCCACCCGGTGCTCCCGCGCCCAAAGGAGCGCCTTTTGCACGTCCTCCACCCCCTCGGGGTAGACCACAGCCAGAACCTCCCCCTCCTTGGGGTAGCCCTCGTCCTTCCCGTGGCGCAGGCGCTCGCTTTCCGAGAGGTCCACCTTCCCCGGGAAGAGGCGCTTTAGGGCTTCCAGCTTGTCCATGCCTTTGAGTTTACGCCTTGCCCAGGAAGGGGACCGCGCCCAGGGGGAAGGGGAAGCCTCACCCCGGTCAAGATCCCCTCAGGTTTCGTAAAGTTGGGCCTGGAGCCGCCAAAGCTCGGCGTAGGCGCCCTTCCTCTGCAACAACTCCTCATGGGTCCCTTCCTCCACCAACCGGCCTTCCTGGAGGACGAGGATCCGGTCCGCCATGCGTACCGAACCCAGGCGGTGGGTGATGAGGATGACCGTCTTACCCCCGGCCATCTCGGCGAAGCGCCTGTAGAGGTGGGCCTCCTCTTTGGGATCCAGCGAGGCCGTAGGCTCGTCCAAGACCAAAAGCTTGGCCTTGCGGAAGAAGGCCCGCGAGAGGGCGACTCGTTGCCACTCCCCCAGGGAAAGCTCTGTGCCGCCAAAGGCCTTGGACAGGAGGGCCTGGGGGCCAAGCCGCTGGAGGAGCTCCCAGGCCCCGCCTAAGCGTAAGGCCTCTGCGACACGGTTAGGGTCGGGCTTCACGTCCGGGTCGGAAAGGGCGACGTTTTCCTCGAGGGTTAGGGCGTAGCGGCCAAAGTCCTGGAAGACTGCGGTGATGAGGGCGCGCCAGGCCTTCAGGTCTATTTCCCGGAGGTCAATCCCGTCCACCAGGATGCGGCCCTCCGTGGGGTCGTAGAAGCGGAGGAGGAGCTTTACCAGGGTGGTCTTGCCCGCCCCGTTTTCCCCCACCAAAGCCAGGCGCTCCCCCCGTCGGAGGGCAAAGGAGACTCCCGCAAGCGCCCGCTTTCCGTTGGGGTAGCAGAACCCCACCCCTTCAAACCGGATCTCCTCAAAACCCTGGACCTTCCTGCCCGGGCCAGTCTCCGCCATGGAAGCGGGCCTGGCTAGGAAGCTTTCCAGCTTTTCAAAGTACAACAGGCTTTCGTACAGCATGCCCCCGTCCTGGACTAGGGCGTAGAGGTTTTGCTGGAGGCTTCCCACCGACTGCAAGAGGAGCACCAGACTGCCCAGGCTCCCTCCCAAGAGGGTCTGGCGCAGCCCCAAGAAGAGGGCAAGAGCCGTGAAAAGGGCGCTCAGTAGCACCAGCAGGCTGGTCCCTAGGGCCTGGCGGCCTCGAGCACGGCGCAGGCTTTGGTAAAGGCTATGGAAAACCTCGAGGTAACGTCTGCGGAAGAAGGGCAAAAGACCGAATAACCGCACCTCTTTGGCAGTCTCGGGGCTCAAGAGCACCTCGGCGAAATAGCGCATTCGCCGGGCCTCGGGGGCCCCGAAGAGTAGGGCCTCCCACACCCCCTTCTGGAGCCGAAAGGTGAGCCAGGCTTGGGGCAGGGTGGCCAAAAGCAGGAGTAAGGGGAAGAAAGGCGCCAGCCCAAATAGCAGGAGAAGAACCCCGAGAGCGGCGAGGACCTCCCGGAAAGCGTTGCCCAGGAAAACCAGCAGGTTGAGGGGCTGGTAAGGGGCCTGGTCGCGTAGCACCTGAAGCTCATCGTGAAAGCGGGGATCCTCAAAGGGGGTCAGGTCCGGCGTGCCGGCCACCTTCTCCATGAGGAGCAGGTGAACCCGAGCGGTGAGCTTTTCGTTCACCGAACCTTGCAGGTAGACCACCCAAGGGGTGAGGAGGAAGTCCAGGCCAAAAGCCAGCGCTAACCCCACCAGCGGCCAAAGCAGGGTTGGGGTAAAGGGACTACCCCCCAGTGTGGTCGCCAGCTGGTCCACCAAGGCACGGGTGAGGCCCAGCACCGCCACTGGCACGAGCCCTCCCAGGACCAGGAGCCCAAGCAAAAGGGCGCTCTCCCTGGGGCTTGCGCGGAAGATGTGCCGCAGCGCAGGGAGCAGCAGGCGCCAAAGGGATCTTTTACCCAGCCCCAACCACCTCCTGCGGACGAGAAATCCAACGCGTGGGGTTGATGTAGTTAGAAACCGTTGTAAAAGTCTCCTCCTCCAGCTTATGCGGCCCTGGCCAGCCGCTTCACCAGCAAGCGTATCATGCCTAAATACAGCCAGGCTTCCGTTACCTCAGGGTGGTACTCGTAATCTTTCCCCAGCCGTCGGTTTCGCCCCATCCAGGCAAAGGTCCGCTCCACCACCCACCGCTTGGGCAGGGGCTTGAACCCACCCTCCCGCGGGATCTCCGGCACCTCCTCCCCCTCCCGCACCCAGACCCCCCGCACCCCCGCGTAAGGACGGGCCACCACCTCCAGCTCCAGTCCCAGCCCCCTAGCCACCTCCCGCAAACCCCGGTAGCCCCAGTCCACAAAGAGCTTGCCTACCCGGGGCCACAAGGAGCGGTCCATCCCCAAAAGCAACGCCTGCCCACCCCACTTGTCGTGCTCATTGGCCGGGTGGACAAAGGCCTTCAAAAGACGACCCCCCGTGTCCGTCAGGATCTGCCGCTTCCTCCCTTTGACCTTCTTCGCCCCGTCGTGTCCCCGGGGCCCCCCTTTTCACTCGTCTTCACCGACTGGCTGTCCATAACCAGGGCACTCGGGGAGGCATATCGTCCTCCCCGCTCCCGGTCACGACGGGCCAGAACCTGAGCTACCTTCTCCCAAACCCCTTCCTTCTGCCACTTGCGGAAGTAGTGGTAGACCGTGGACCAGTGGGGCAAGTCGTGAGGCATGGCCCGCCACTTGATGCCGTTTTCCAGGACGTAAAGTATGGCGCTGACGATCTCCCTCCTCGGCACCTTTGCGGGTCGGCCACCGGGCTTGGGGGCGGGGATCAACGGCTCCAGGATGGCCCACTCCGCGTCCAACAGGTCGCTGGGGTAAGATCTCCGTGTAGAAGCCACCCTTCAAGTATAGCGGACTTTTACGACAGTCTCT
>NZ_AQWU01000034.1 GCF_000376265.1 Thermus igniterrae ATCC 700962 | reverse complement strand
ACGGGGGCTGAAGGCGGTGGCCCTGCAAGTGGAAGCTTGGGTGATGGCCTGGAGCGTGGTGGCCCAGCTTCTTGGGCAGGCGGGTCTGCCCATCACCCGGGTGTTGCGGGCGGTGGCGTGAGGTGAGTACGCAGGTGAATATCCGAAAAGGGGGCGTTGAAGTAGAGGAAAAAGCCCAGGGCCCCCAGGAGGGGTGGGATGGGGGAAAAGGGGGCTAGGGCCAGGAGGAGGCTAAAGGCCAGGAGCTCCCACCCGTAGCTGGGCACGCTCCGGAAGGGAAGGGTTGCCGCCCGGTACCCCTGGGCCTCCAAAAAGCCCCCAAGCCGCTGGAAGGCCTGGGCCTCGAGGGCCGTGGCGCTACCCCGGTGGGGGAGTTGGAGGAGGTCCAGCACCGCTTTTAGGTTGTCCACGCCTCCAGCATAATGGGCCCATGTGGTCCTTCCCCGAGCGCTTCCTGGGCCGCCATGTCCGCCTGGAGCCCCTAAGCCTAGCCCACCTTCCCGGCTTCCTGGCCCACTACGACCCCGAGGCCTACCGCTTCCTCAGCCGCGCCCCCCAGGAGGCCACCGAGGAGGCCATGCGGGCCCACCTGGAAGCCCTTCTGGCCGAGCCCGGACGGGTGAACTGGGCGGTCTACCTGGGGGAGGCCCTGGCGGGGCGCATCTCCGTTATCGCCCCCGATCCCGAGAACGGGAAGCTGGAGCTGGGCACCATGATCTTCAAGCCCTTCTGGGGCACCCCCGCCAACAAGGAGGCCAAGTACCTCCTCCTCCGCCACGCCTTTGAGGTGCTCCTGGCCGAACGGGTGCAGTTCAAGGTGGACCTGCGCAACGAGCGGAGCCAAAGGGCCCTGGAGTCCTTGGGGGCGGTGCGGGAGGGCGTCCTGCGCAGAAACCGCCGCCTTCCCGACGGTTCTTTCCGCGATGACGTGGTCTACAGCCTCCTCAAGGAGGAGTGGCCCGGGGTGAAGGCCCGGCTGGAGGCCAGGCTCTATGGCCATGGGGGAAGCCCTTAGCCTCCTCGTCCTCCTCCTCACCTACCTGGGCCTGGCCCTGGGGGGGCTTCCCGGCTACCGCATGAACCGGGCGGGGGTGGCCCTGGCGGGGGCAAGCGCCCTGGTCCTCCTGGGCACCTTGGACCTGGAGGAGGCTTGGGCGGCCCTGGACGCCGAAACCCTGGTCTTCCTCTTCGGGGTCATGGTCCTGAACGCCCACCTGGCCTACGCGGGTTTCTTTGGCTGGGTGGCCCAGGGGCTTCTCCGCCTGGCCCGCACCCCCTTAGCCCTCCTCCTCTTCCTTACCTTCGGGAGCGGGGTGCTCTCGGCCCTCTTCCTCAACGACACCATGGCCCTCCTCCTCACCCCCTTGGTGCTCTCCGTGGCCCGGGGGCTGGGGCTGAACCCGGTGCCCTACCTCCTGGCCCTCATGGGGGCGGTGAACACGGGTAGCCTCATGACCCCCACGGGCAACCCCCAGAACCTGGTGGTGGCCAGCCTCTCGGGCCTTTCCTACCTGGAGTTCGTGCAGGCCCTCTGGCTTCCTGCCCTCCTGGGCCTTGGCCTCCAGGTGGCCCTCCTGGCCCTCCTTTACCCCGAGGTGCGAAGCCTAAGGCCCCTGCCCCTCCTCCCCCCCTTGCGCTACCGCCTCCACCGGGGACTTTTGCACAAGGGGGTGTGGGTGGCCTCGGGGCTTCTTTTGGCCTTCCTCCTGGGCTACCCCATGGCCCAGGGGGCGCTGGTGGCCGCGGGGCTTCTCCTCTTCACCCGCAGGCTCCGCTCCGAGCGCTACTTCCTGCGGGTGGACTGGGAGCTTCTGGTGATGTTCGGTGGGCTTTTCGTGGTCACCGAGGGGGTGCGGCGCCTGGGGCTGGCGGAGGCCCTCACCCCCCTGGCCGAGACCCCTTTGGGCCTCCTCCTGGCGGCTACCCTGCTTTCCCTCCTCATCTCCAACGTGCCCGCAGTCCTCCTCCTGGCCCCCCTGGTAGGGGAGGAGCGGAGCTGGCTCCTCCTGGCCGGGGGCAGCACCCTGGCGGGCAACCTCACCCTCCTGGCCAGCGTGGCCAACCTGATCGTGGCCGAGGGGGCGGGCCGTGAAGGGGTCCGGGTGGGGTTTGCCGAGCACCTGCGCTTCGGCCTGCCCCTCACCCTGCTGAACCTGGCCCTCCTCCACGCCCTACTTTAGCCGCGCCTCCAGCCACCCCCCGATGGCCAGCACCCGCCCGTCCTCGGCGTAGGGCCCCACCACCTGAAGCCCCACGGGCATCCCCTCCACCCGGGCGAAGGGCAGGGCCAGGGTGGGCACCCCCAGGAGGCTGAAGGGCAGGGTGAGGGTGATGAAGGCCTCCCGGTGGCTCCGCCTGCTGGACTCCAGCTCCACCTCCTCCGTGCCCAAGGGGGGGGCGGGGAGGGGCTGGGCGGGGAGGAGGAGGGCGTCCACCCCCCGCAGGGCCTTGACCAGCTGGAGCCGCAGGGCCTCCCGCTCCGCCACCGCGTCCCGGTAGTCCTTTTCCGTGAGGGCAAGCCCCGCCAAAAGGGCCTCCCGCACCTGGGGGGAGAAGCCCTCAGGGTGCTCCTTGAGGGCCTTTTCGTGGATGCGGGCCGCCTCGTAGCGCACCAATCGGGTGTAGACCTCGTAAACCCCGGGAAGGGGTAAGGAGACCTCCCGCACCTCGGCCCTCAGGGTGGGGAGGTCCTCCAGGAGGCGCTGGAAGGCCCGGCGCACCCCCACCCCCAGCCGGCCTTCCAGGAAATCCAGGGGCACGCCGAAGGTGGGGTTCTGGGGGCCTTCTAGGGGGATGCTCTCCCCGGCCAGGATCTCCGTGAGGAAGTGGGCGTCCCGCACGCTCTTGGCCAGGGGGCCGGCGTGGTCGGTGGAGCGGGAGAGGGGCAGGGCCCCCTCCAGGCTGATGCGGCCGTAGGAGGGTTTGAACCCCACCACCCCGTTGAAGGCGGCGGGGATGCGGATGGACCCCCCGGTGTCCGAGCCCAGGGAGGCCAGGCCGATGCCCAGGGCCACGGCCACGGCGCTTCCCCCGCTACTCCCCCCGGCCTGGCGGGTGGGGTCAATGGCGTTGCGGACGGGCCCCGTCCAGGGGTTTTCCCCGGTGATGCCCAGGGCGATCTCGTGCATGTTGGTCTTGGCGAAGAGGAGGGCCCCCGCTTCCCGCAGGCGGCGCACCGCCTGGGCCTCCTCGGGGAGGGGGGGAAGGGGGGCTCGGGTGCCGGCCCGGGTGGGCATGCCCTTCACGGGGAAGAGGTCTTTTACTGTTAGGGGAAGGCCGTGAAGCGGCCCCCGCGTCCGGCCCTGCTTGAGCTCCTCGGTGAGGCGGGCGGCCTCCCGTTTGGCCTCCTCCTCGTCCAGGTAGGCCAGGGCGTTCCGGTCCTGGAAGGCCCGGGCCCGCTCCAGGGCCTCTTCCAACAGCTGAAGAGGGGTGGTTTGGCCTTTTTCCAGAAGGGCTTTAGCCTCGAGGAGATCCATGCTCCATTATAAAAGCCCTCTCCCCGGCCGCCTCCAGGGGCTTCCGCCCCGGCCAGGTGAAGCGCAGCACCTCCCTGCCCTCCAGGGCCAGAGCCAGGAGGGCCTCGGTGTCCAGGCGGGCCTCCGTCTCCAGGACCACGGAAAGGTGGGCCCGGGTCACGGGGTTCCTGGGGGCGAAGAGGGTGCAACACTCCTCGTCGGGCAGGATGGAGGTGGCGTAGGTGCCGATCCTGCGGGCCTCGGCCATGATTTCCTGCTTGTCCCAGCCCAAAAGGGGGCGGAAGACGGGGAGGGTGGCCGCCTGATTGACAACATAGAGGTTTTCCAGAGTCTGCGAGGCCACCTGCCCCAGGCTGTCCCCGGTGCAAAGGGCCAGAGCCCCTTCCTCCCGGGCGATGGCCTCGGCGATGCGCAGCATGAAGCGCCGGTAGAGGACCACCCGGTAGGCCTTGGGGGCTTCCAGGATGATCTGCCGCTGCACCTCGCTGAAGGGCACCAGGTGGAGCTTCAGGCGGTGCTGGAACCGGGCCAGGTGCTGGGCTAAGGCCTTGGCCTTCTCCCGGCTTCTTCCCGAGAGGAGGGGGAAGGGGTGGAAGTGCACCAGCACCACCTCCGCCCCCCGGCGCATGAGGCGGTAGGCGGCCACCGGGGAGTCTATCCCCCCGGAAAGCAGGGCCACCACCCTGCCCGACACCCCCGGGGGAAGGCCTCCAGGGCCTAAGTGGCGCTCCGCCTCCAGGAGGAAGGCCCCCGGCAGGAGGCGGACCACGAACTCCCGCTCCGCCCCTTTAAGCCGCACCTGGGCCCCGGTGCGGGCCTTCACCAGGGCCCCCAGCCGGCGTTCCACCTCGGGGGAGGTGAAGGGGAGGCTTTTGTCCGAGCGCTGGGCGGTGATGCGGAAGCTCCCGAAGGACTGCCCTTCCAAGGCTTCCTCCAAGGCTCTTTCTAGGGCCTCGAGGTCCGGGGGGGTGCGCACCACCCGGGCGAAGCTTTCCACCCCCAGGGTGTGGCCCAGGCGGCCTCGGGCCTCGGGCCAGGCCCCTTCCGGCAGGCGGAAGAGGAGGGCCATGGGCCAGGTAGCCTCCCGCCTCGCCCCCAGGCCCGCCAGGGCCCTTTCCACGTGGGCCGCGGCCTTCTTGAGGAAGAGGGGGCGGTTCTGCCCCTTGAGGGCCAGCTCGTGGAAGAGGTTCACCAGGACCAGGGTTTCCATGGGTTTTAAGGGCAGAGCCCCTTTACCGCCAGGTAGAGGCGGCTACAAAGAGAACCCTGCTGGGCGGCGGCTTTAAGGGCTTCGGGGGAAGCGAAGCGGAAGGCCCGGTAGTAGGTCTTGCCGGGCTTGGGCTTTGGGAGGCGGGGCTCGCCCAGGAGACGGGCCTCGTACACCCAAAGCTCCAGGGTGTAGGTGGGCCGTACCTCCACCCCGCAGGCCACCGGCCTGGGGGAGGCCACCTCCGTCCCCAGCTTCTCCCGGGCCACGCGGAAGGCAGCCTCTTCCAGGGCCTCCCCCGCCTCCAGGCTCACCGCGGGCAGGCCCCAGGCCCCGGGGAACTCCGCCTCCTCCAGGGGGCGCTCTACCAGAAGAAGGCCTTCCGCCCCCCAGGCAGCCAGGGCTACCGAGCGCTTTACCGCCCCCTCGCGCACCCCCCCAGGTTAGCAAAACTGTAGCCCAGGCTCAAATCCGCAGGCCCTCCTCCGCTAGGCGCAGGGGCTCCACCTCCACCGGGGTGCTGTGGAAGGTGCTCCCCTCCCCCAGGTCGGTGAGCCTTTCCGAGGTGAGGTGGTTGATGCCCTTGCCGTCCGGGGCCCAACCCTCCCACCAGGTGCCCTCGAGGACCACCGTCCCCGGGATGGGGGCCTCGCTCAGGTGAGCCCGGCGCACCACCCGGCCCCAGGGGGAGCGGAGGTGCACCAGGGCCCCCTCGGTGACCCCTCGGGCGGCGGCGTCCTCCGGGTGGATGAGGAGCCTGGGCTCCCCCCCTTCCGCCTCCACCAGGGCCCTCACGTTCCCGTAGGTGGTGTTCAGGAAGCGGTGGGCCGGGGGGGTGAGGAGGATGAGGGGGTAGTCGGGAAGGGGCTCCGTGGGGATCACCTCTGGCGGGGGGCTGAAGCGCACAGGTCCTTGGGCGAAGGGGAGGAAGGGCCTGGGAAGGTTGAGCTTCAAGAACCCCTCCCGCTTGAGGGCCTCCAGGGTAAGGCCTTGGAGGTAGGGGTGGTCGCGGTCCAGGAGGCTTCGCGCCACCTCCTCCGCCGTCCAGTAGAGGGTGGGCTCCTCCAGGCCCAGCCTTCTAGCCAGCTCCCGGAAAACCCAGGTGTTGGGCCGGGCCTCCCCCTCAGGGGGGCTTAGGGGTTCGTTCCAGGAGAGGTAGTAGTGGCCGTAGCTGGTGTAGAGGTCGGGGTGCTCGTAGAAGAGGGTGGCGGGGAGGAGGTAATCCGCGTAGCGGGCGGTCTCCGTCATCACCTGCTCCAGGACCACGGTGAAGAGGTCCTCCCGGGCAAGCCCCTCCTTGACCCGCCCTGTGTTGGGAGCCACCACCAGGGGGTTGCTGTTGAACACGAAGAGGGCCCGGATGGGGGGCTGGAGTTCGGTGAGGGCGGTGCCCAGCTGGTTCATGTTCACCCGGCGCACCCCGGGGTTGGGGCGGAAGTACCCCCGGTGGGGGTGGTCCCCCTCCAGGAGGTGGCGCCCCCCCAGGAAGCGCTTGTTCAGGGGAAAGGCCCCGCTGGTGGAGAGCATGGCCCCGCACCCCGGGTACCGCCAGGCCCCCAGGAGGGCGGGGAGGAGGATCACCGCCCGCAGGGCGTTCCCCCCGCCGGGGTGGCGGGTCATGCCGTAGCCCACCCGCAGGAAGACCCGCCTGGCCTCCCCTATCTCCCGGGCCAGCTGCCAGATGGCCTCCTCGGGTACCCCGGTGAGGGCGCTGGCCCGCTTGGGGCTCCAGGCCTCCGCCGCCTGGCGGAAGGCCTCCACCCCAGTGGCCGCCTGGGCCAGGTAGTCCTCGTCCACCAGCCCCTCCCGGAAGAGCACGTGGGCCAGGGCATAGGCCAAGGCGGCGTCGGTCCCGGGGCGCACCTTGAGGTGCCAGTCGGCGAAGCGGGAGGTGAGGTTCTCGTAGGGGTCTATGTGCACCACCTTGGCCCCCCGCTTCCGGGCCTCCTTGAGGAAGGGGGTGAGGTGGCTGTGGGTGGAGAGGCTGTTGATGCCCCAGAGGAGGATGTAGCGGGTGTTTTCCGGGATGTCCTCGGGGTCTGGGGCCAGGCGGGGACCGTAGGTCATCTCCCAGGCGGCGCCCCCGGCGGTGGCGCAGATGGTCTCCAGGAGCTCCGCCGCCCCGATGGCCCGGAAGAAGGCCAGGGGATGCTGGTTCTCCACCAGGCCCATGGTGCCCGCGTAGTGGTAGGGGAGAACGGCCTCCCCCCCGTAGCGGTCCAGGACCTCCTTGAGCCTTTGGGCGATGGCCTCCAGGGCCTCCTCCCAGGAGACCCGCACGAAGCGCCCCTCCCCCTTGTGGCCCACCCGGCGCATGGGGTAGAGGAGGCGCTCCCGGACCCGCTCGGGGTAGCGGTAGGTCTTGGCGCAGGCAAAGCCTTGGGTGATGGGGTGGCGGGGGTCCCCTTCCACCCTGGCCAGCCTCCCCCCATGGAAGGTGAGGAGGAGGCTGCAGGCGTCGGGGCAGTCCAGGGGGCAGGTGGCGCGGGCCTTCATGCCCTTTAGCATAGGGGAGGATGGGGGAGACGGAGCCCTTGGAGGCACCTTTCTGGGCCCTGGGCCTGCGGGTGGCGGGGGTGGACGAGGCCGGCCGCGGTGCCTGGGCGGGGCCCATCGTGGTGGGGGCGGTGGTCCTGCCCCCCGGGCGCTACCCCTTCCGCGACTCCAAGCTCCTAAGCCCCAGAGCCCGGGCCCAACTGGCCGAGGAGGTGCGGCGGGTGGCCCTGGCCTTCGCCCTGGGGGTGGCGGAGGTGGCGGAGGTGGACCGCCTAGGGGTACTACGGGCCACCCTTCTGGCGGCCGAGCGGGCCCTAGGGGCCCTTGACCCGCCCCCTCAGGCCCTGGTGACGGACTACCTGAACCTCAAGACGCAACTTCCCTTCCTTGCCCCCCCCAAGGCCGACCAGCGTAGCCCCAGCGTGGCCGCGGCCAGCATCTTGGCCAAGGTGCACCGGGATGGCCTCATGGAGGAGCTGGACCGGCTTTACCCCGGCTACGGCTTTGCCCAGCACAAGGGCTACGGCACGCCCCTCCACCAGGAGGCCCTCCTGCGGCTTGGGCCCTCCCCGGTGCACCGCCGCCGCTTTGCCCCCGTGGCCCAGGCTCCCTTAAGGTTTCCTGAAGCGCCCTGAGGGGCCCGTGGGCTAAGCTGGGGGGTGGAGGTGGCCATGCGGTTTTTGCTGCTCCTTTTGGCGGGGCTCCTTTCCGCCTGCACCGTGACCCTGGAAGGCCTTACCCTTACCTACCGCCTGGACTTCACCCCCGCCATCCTGCGCTTTGAGCCCGACCGGGGGGCGGGGGCCACGTACTTCGTGGGGGAGGAGGTGCGCTTCCTCCTCACCCTGGACAGCCCCGGCTGGGTGAGCCTGGTGGCCATAGACCCTGACGGGCGCACCTACGAGTTTGACCGCTTCTACCTGGACCGGGGTACCCATCTCCTCCCCTTCGGGGCCTACCGCTACACCCTCACCCCCCCTCGAGGCCTCCACCGGGTCCGGGCGGTCTACACCGACCTGGCCCCGGGAGGGGTGCGCCTGGAGGGGGTCTTCACCGACTGGGATGCCCGGCTGAGGCTTTACCTGGAGGCCTCGAGGGCCCGCCGCCACCAGGTGGCCGAGACCTACTTCTACGTGCGCTAGGGAGTTGCATGAAGTTGCAAGGGGGGCTTGCGCCTTCCACCCCGGGGTGGGGTATAATCCCCCCGGACCGCTAAGGAGGTCAAAATGAAGCGGCGTGACTTCTTGAGGAAGGCGGGTATCGGCGTGGCGGCCAGCGCGGCCTTTGGCCCGGTCTTTGCCCAGGCGGCTCCCACCATCCGCTGGCGCCTGGCCAGCAGCTTCCCCAAGAGCCTGGACACCATCTATGGGGCAGCGGAAGTGCTGGCGGAGCGGGTCTCCCAGCTCACCGAGGGGCGCTTCCAGATCCGCCCCTACCAGGCGGGGGAGATTGTGCCGGGATTGCAGGTGATGGATGCCGTGCAGCAGGGCACGGTGGAGATGGGCCACACCGCCAGCTACTACTTTGTGGGCAAGGCCCAGGTGTTCGCCTTTGACACCGCGGTGCCCTTCGGCCTCACCGCCCGGCAGCAGAACGCCTGGATGTACCACGCCGGGGGCATTGAGCTCTTCCGGCCCATCTTCGCCGACTTCGGCATCATCCAGTTCCCGGGGGGCAACACCGGGGTGCAGATGGGGGGCTGGTTCCGCAAGGAGATCAAGGGGGTGGCGGACCTTAAGGGCCTCAAGATGCGCATCCCGGGCCCCGGGGGCCAGGTGATGAGCCGGCTCGGGGTGGTGCCCCAGGTGCTGGCGGGGGGCGACATCTACCCGGCCCTGGAGCGGGGCGTGGTGGACGCCGCCGAGTGGGTGGGCCCCTACGACGACGAGAAGCTGGGCTTCTACAAGGTGGCCAAGTACTACTACTACCCCGGCTGGCACGAGCCCGGCCCCATGCTCTCCTTCTACGTGAACCTGCGGGAGTGGGGGCGCCTGCCCAAGGACTACCAGCAGGCCATCGAGGTGGCGGCGGCGGAGGCCAACCTCTGGATGATGGCCAAGTACGACCGGCTGAACGCCCCGGCCCTGCAGCGCCTCATCCGCGCCGGGGTGCGCCTCCGGAAGTGGCCTGCGGAGGTGATGCGGGCGGCGCAGAAGGCGGCCTTTGAGTGGTACGAGGAGGAGGCGGCCAAGGACGCCACCTACCGCAAGGTCTACACCGCCTGGAAGGCCTTCCGCGAGGAGCAGTACCGCTGGTTCGGGGTGGCGGAGCTGGGCTACGAGGGCTTCGCCTTCCCCGCTTCCTAAGAGCCGGGTGGTTCGGGCCCCGGGGCCTGCCCCGGGGCCTTTTAGGCTAGGGCCCGTTGCACCAGGTTGAGGGCCGCCTCCAGAACCGCCTGGAGATGCTCCGGGCCCTTGAAGCTTTCCGCATACACCTTGGCCACATCCTCTGTGCCGCTGGGCCGGGCGGCGAACCAGGCGCTTTCCGTGACCACCTTCAGGCCCCCCAGGGGCTCCCCGTTCCCGGGGGCCCGGGTGAGCACCTGGAGGATGGGCTCCCCGGCCAGCTCCCTTTCCCGGATGTCCTCCGGGGCCATGCGGGCCAGCCGGGCCTTGGCCTCCGGGGGGATGGGCAGGTCCTGGCGGGCGTAGTAGGGGCGGCCCAGGGCCTCGGCCAGCTCCTCGTAGAGCCGGTCGGGGGCTTTGCCCGTCTTGGCCAGCATCTCCGCCGCCAGCAGGCCCAGGAGGATGCCGTCCTTGTCCGTGGTGAAGGGGCGGCCGTCTCGCCTCAGGAAGCTGGCCCCCGCGCTCTCCTCCCCGCCAAAGCCCAGCCATCCCCCCAGGAGGCCCTCCACGAAGTACTTGAAGCCCACGGGGGTCTCGTAGACCTCCCGGCCTAGGGCCCGGGCCACCCGGTCCAGGAGGGCGCTGGTCACCGCGGTCTTGCCCACCTTGGCCCCGGGCCAGGTGCGGGTGGTGTAGAGGTGGTGCACGGCGGCCGCCAGGAAGTGGTTGGGGTTGAGGAGGCCTCGAGGGGTCACGATGCCGTGGCGGTCGGCGTCGGGGTCGTTGCCGATGGCCAGGTCAAAGCGGTCTTTGAGGGCCAGGAGGCCCGCCATGGCCTGGGGGCTGGAGCAGTCCATGCGGATCTTGCCGTCGTGGTCGGGGGGCATGAAGCGGAAGGTGGGGTCCAGGACGGGGTTCACCACCTCCAGGGGGAGGCCGTGGGCCTCGGCCAGGCGCTCCCAGACCCTGAGGCTTGCCCCGCCCAGGGGGTCAATCCCGATCCGCAGGCCGGCGGCGCGGATGGCCTCCAGGTCCACTGCCTCCCCCACCTTTTCCACGTAAAGCCCAGCATAGTCAAAGGGTTGGGCTTCCTGGAGGGCTTTGGCCAGGGGAAGGCGTTTCACCCCCTTTAGCCCCTCCCGCAGGAGGGCGTTGGCCCGTTCCTCTATGGCCTTGGTGATGCGGGTGTCCGCGGGCCCCCCGGTGGGGGGGTTGTACTTGAACCCCCCGTCCTCCGGGGGGTTGTGGCTGGGGGTGAGGAGGATCCCGTCGGCCTTGGCCTCGTGCCGGGCGTTATGTTCCAGGATGGCCAGGGAGACCAGGGGGGTGGGGGTGTAGCCCTCCTCCACCTCCACCCGCACCGGGATGCCGTTGGCGGCCAGCACCGAAAGGGCGGTGGCCCAGGCGGGCCCGGAAAGGGCGTGGGTGTCCCTGGCCAGGAAGAGGGGGCCCGTGGCCCCCCAGCTCCCCCTGAGGTCGGCGATGGCCTGGGCCATGGCCAGCACGTGGGCCTCGGTGAAGGTGGCCTTGAGGCTGGTGCCCCGGTGGCCGCTGGTGCCGAAGGCCACCCGCTCTAAGGGGTCTTCGGGGTCGGGCCGGGCCTCGTAGTAGAGGGTCAGGAGCCGGACGAGATCCATGCCCCCATCTTAAAAAACCGGGGGGCCTAAAGGCCCCCCGGGGTGCCCTCGGCCTCAGGGCTTGGCGGGGGTTTCCTGCTTGGGGGCCTCCTGGGGCTTCTCCTCGGTTTTGGGGGTGAGCTCGGCCAGCACCTGGCCCAGGCGGTTTTCCACCTTAGCCCCCTTGCGGAGCTCCTGGATCAGGGCCTGGGCCTTCTCCTGCCGCCTGCGGTTCACCACCCCCTGACGGGCCTCCTCGGCCACCTGGGCGTAGGGCTTCAGGACCTCGGCCTGGCGGTTTTTGATGAGGAGCACGGTGAAGCTCCCGTCCTCCAGCTTCACCACCTCACTCACCTCCCCTAGAGGCCCCTGGGGGAAGTTCTCCTTCACCTTGAAGACCAGGCGGTCCAAGACGGCGGGGAGCTGGTTAGGGTTCACGGTGCCGTACTCCGTCACCGTGCCCTCCTGGGCCTTGGCCAGGGCCTGGAGGTCCCCACCCCGCAGGGCGGCCTCGCGGAAGGCCTTGGCCTTGGCCTCCGCCTTGAAGACCACCCCCACCACCTCGGCGCTGGCGGGCACGGTGAAAAGCGCAGGGTTCTCCGCGTAGAACCTGCGGGCCTCCTCCTCGGTGGCGGTGACGTCCTGCGTCTGGTAGAGGAGGTAGGCCTGGGCCACCTGGTCCTTGTTGCCCACGAAGGGCTTCCCGCTCTTCTTGGCCGCCTCCACCAGGATCTCCCGGTCGATGAGGCTTTCCAGGGTCTGGGGCAGGAAGAACTGCACGGCCAGCTCCCCCAGGCCCTGCTGGATGAGGGCGGCGGTCTGCTGGTTGGAGAAGACGGGCTGGAGAACCTGGGCCAGAAGGATTTCCTTCCCGTTCACCGTGGCCACCGCGGGGTTTTTGTAGGCGTAGCCGGTCTCCTCGGCCAAGCGCACCTGGGCCTTCTTGCGGATTTCTTCCAGATAGGCCTCGAGGGCCCCGTTCCCCTTAGCCTCCAGGGTGTCCTTCTCCACCTGCTCCTTGACCTCCTCAAAGCTGGGGGTCTTGGCGGGCAGGTAGGCCTCCACCTTCACCAGGTAGTAGCGCCCCCCGGCCTCGAGGGGGCCCACCAGGCCGGGGCCCTTCAGGGCGAAGACCGCCTCGGCCACTTTTTCCGGGAAGACCACCCGGGTCACGGGCTTGGGCTCGCTCTCCCCGGGCGCCGCCCCCAGGGCACCCCCCTGCTCCGCCCCCACCTTGGAGTGGGCCTTGGCCAAGGTGGCAAAGTCCTCCCCGGCCTTGGCCTTGGCGGCAAGCTCCTCCGCCAGCTTCTTCTCGTCCACCACGATCTGGCGGGCCCGCACCCGGGCCTCGCCCTTGTAGTTCTCCCGGTGGACCTCAAAGTAGAACCGCACCTCCTCCGGGGTGGGCTTGGCGGCGTTGCGCACCTGGTCCAGGCGCTTTTGGATCTGGAGCTGGGTCTTGATCTCCCCCCTAAGCTGGGCGTCGGTGTAGCCCACCTGATTCAGGAACTGCTCGTAGGCCTTCTTCTCCTTCAGGCCGAACTGTTCCTTGATGCGGTCCAGCTCCTTGCGCACCTCGGCGCTACCCACCCGCACCCGGGCGGCGTCCTGCTTCAGGGCCTCGGTGAGGATCACCTGTTCCAGGAAGTGGGTGTCCACCAGGGTCTTGAGGAGCCCCTGGGGGTTGGCCGCGTAGAGGGGGTCGTTCCCCTGGAGCCTGAGGAGGTCCAGCTCGTAGACCGCCTTTCCGTTCACCCAGAGCACGGGCTTGCCCCGCGCCTGCTGTCCCGCCTGGGGGGTGAAAAGGAGGATGGCCCCCACGGCGAAGGCCAAGGCCAGAAGACCGAAGAGGATGGTGATGAGCTTTTTGTTGATGCCAAACACTTGACCGCCTCCTCCTGTGCGTGCTAGGATAGCTCCCGCTGAGTGCGCCCGTAGCTCAGCTGGATAGAGCGTCGGCCTCCGGAGCCGAAGGTCAGAGGTTCGAGTCCTCTCGGGCGCGCCATTTTTCTTTTTCCCCTCCGGAAAGCCCTCAGCACGAAGGGATTCTAGCACACTCTTCCTGAGAACTGGGTTTAGCATGGGGGCGTGTTGCCCCTCCTCCTCGCCTGGCTGCACGCGGTCAACGACCTCTTCTCCAACTTCCTCACCCCCCTCCTGCCCAAGCTCATGGCCCACTTCGGCGTGGGCCTGGGTACGGTGGGGCTTCTGGTCTCCGTCTACTCCCTCACGGGAAGCCTTTTCCAGCCCCTGGCGGGGCTGGTGGCCGACCGCATGGACCGCCGGGTGCTGGCCGCCCTGGGGCCCATTCTGGTGGCCCTGGGGATGGGTTCCTTGGGCCTTTGGCCGCGGTTTGAGGTCCTCCTCCTGGTGTTGGGGCTGGCGGGCTTGGGTTCGGCCCTCTTCCACGCCTCGGGGGCCAGCCTGGTGGGGGAATATGCCCCCAGGGACCGCAAGGGGTTCTGGCTTTCCTTCTTCGGCTCGGCGGGATACCTGGGCCTTTCCCTGGGCCCCTTGGTGGCCCTCTTCGCCGTGGGGGCCTGGGGGCTTGAGGGGCTTTTTTGGCTTACCCCCTTGGCCCTCTTGCCGGCCCTTTTCCTCCTGCGCCTTCCCCCGGTAAGGCGGCAGGGCAGGCCCGCGGGGCTTGGGGACTTCCTCAGGGTCTTCCGTGGGGACGTGGCCCGGCTTTGGGGCATGGCCACCCTGCGGAGCCTGGTTTTCATGAGCTTCTCCACCACCTTGCCCTACTGGTTCGCCCAGCGGGGCCTTTCCGATGCTTACACCGCCTTAAGCCTCTCCCTTTACAGCTTCTCCGCCACCCTGGGAGCCTTCCTGGGGGGTACCCTCTCCGACCGCTGGGGGCGCAGGGCAGTCTTGGTGGGC
Organism: Thermus igniterrae ATCC 700962; assembly: GCF_000376265.1. GTDB lineage: Bacteria > Deinococcota > Deinococci > Deinococcales > Thermaceae > Thermus > Thermus igniterrae. The sequence goes on along the minus strand of NZ_AQWU01000034.1, from coordinate 3,746 downwards.
ACCCTCAGCTTTGGCCTGCCCCTCTACCTGGGCCTTCTCTTTTTCCCCCCGGAAAACCCCCTCTACCTTCTCCTCCTGGCCCTCACCGGCGCCCTGATGAACGCGGGCATCCCCGTGGCCGTGGTCATGGCCCAGGAACTGGAGCCCACCCAGACGGCCACCGTTTCGGGCCTCCTCATGGGCTTCACCTGGGGGTTTGCCGGGCTCTTCTATGCCCCCATCGGCCACCTGGTGGAGGCCTTCGGGGTGTTGCCCGTCCTTCTGGCCCTGGGCGTGCTCCTCCTGCCGGCTTGGGCCCTGGCCCGGGCGGTGCGTGAGCCCCGGGCGCGCGAGGCGTAAGATGGGTTCATGAGGATCCTCTTGGCCAGCGACGGTTCGCCCCAGGCTCGGGGGGCGGAGGTGCTGGCGGAGTGGCTTTGCTACAAGCTTTCCGCCAAGCTCCTGGTCCTTTACGTGCGGGATGTGCGCCTGGTGCGGGTGCCCGAGCTTTTGGACTTCGGCGCCCTCACTATCCCCCTGCCCGCTTACCGGGAAGAGCTGGAGAAGGCCCTGACCCTGAAGGGGGAGGTGCTCTTAGAGCGCCTGCGCAAGAGCGCCGAGGAGGCGGGAATACCGGTGGAGACCCACATGGAGACCGGCCTGCCCCACGAGGTGATCCTGCGTCATGCCCGTTCCAGCGACCTCCTGGTGCTGGGGCGGAGCGGGGAGGCCCACGGGGGGAGTTTCGCGGGGCTGGGGAGCACCGTGGACCGGGTCCTCCGGGCCTCCCCAACCCCCGTGCTCCTGGCCCCCACGGACTATGTGGAGATTGAGGGGGCCCTCCTGGGGTACAACGCTTCGGAGAGCGCGGTGCGGGCCCTGCACACCCTGGCCGCCCTGGCCCGGCCCCTGGGGCTTTTTGTCCGGGTGGTAAGCGTGCACGAGGACCCGGTGCGGGCGGGGGCCTGGGCCCTCGAGGCCGAGACTTACCTCCGGGACCAAGGCCTCCGCGCGGAAGCCCTGGCCTTCGCCGGGGACCCGGCGGAGCACCTTCTGGCCCTGCAAAGCCCCTCGGACCTCCTGGCCCTGGGGGCCCCGGTGCGCCGCCTGGTGTTGGGAAGCACCGCCGAACACGTGGTGCGCCACGCGGTGGGCCCCGTCCTCACCGTGCGATAAGGGCAGGCCCCACCTGGTATAATGGACCCCTAAAGGGAGAAAGGGGGTCTCATGACGGTTCGCCAGGTGTTGCTCCGTAAAGGGGGCGAGGTCTACGCCATCCACCCCGAGGCCACGGTGCTGGAGGCGCTTGAGAAGCTGGCCCAGCACGACATCGGTGCCCTTTTGGTCATGGAGGGGGAAAGGCTTCTTGGCATCTTCTCCGAGCGGGACTACGCCAGGAAGCTGGTGCTCCTGGGCCGTTTCTCCAAGGACACCCGGGTGGAGGAGGTCATGACCCGGGAGCTGGTCACGGTGGGCCCCGGGACCGAGCTGGCCGAGGCCATGCGCCTCATGACCGAGCACCGGGTGCGCCACCTGCCGGTGGTGGAGGGGGGAAAGGTGGTGGGGGTCATCTCCATCGGGGATGCGGTGAAGGCCATCATCACCGAGCAGGAGGTGCTCATTGAGGAGCTTTCCCGGTACGTGATGGAAAACCGCTAGCCCCTAGTCCCGCAGGAGCCAGTTCAGGAAAAGGCTCACCAGGGAGAGGAGCAAAGCCCCTACGAAGGCCCCCACGAACCCCTGGACCTCCAAGGCGGTGGCCGCGGCCACCAGGTAAAGCAGGGCGCCATTGACCACCAGGGTGAAAAGGCCCAGGCTGAGCACGTTGAGGGGCAGGCTGAGGAAGAGGAGGACCGGGCGCAGGAAGGCGTTCACCAGGCCCCAGAGGGTTCCCGCCACCAGGTAGTCCAGAAGCCCCGCCCCCGGGGTGAAGGTGACCCCGGGGTAGAGGAGGCTCACCAGCCAGAGGGCTAGGGTGTTGATGACGATTCTGGCCAAAAGGGCGCGCATGCCCCTAGCCTACCCCAAGGGCCTTCCCGCCTAGGCCTCCCCCCTGGCCCTTTCCAGACGGTGGTGGATCCGCCGGGTGAGCCACCATACTCCGAGGACCACCCCGGGGATGGCTGCCCCTGCCGCCACCTCCGGCACCAGGGCCAGGCCGGCCTTCTCCCCCGCCTTGAAGAGGTAGTACAAAAGCCCCACCACGTAGTAGGAGATGGCCGCCACGGAAAGGCCTTCCACGGTGCGCTGGAGCTGGTACTGGAGCTCCTGGCCCCGCTGCAGCTTGCTCAAAAGCTCTTGGTTCTGGGTTTCCAGGGTGATGTCCACCCGGGTGCGCAACAGGGCCAAGGCCCGCTCAATGCGCTGGGAGAGGGCCATGAGGCGGTTAGCGGTGAACTCCACCGTGGTCATGGCCGGGTTGAACCGGCGTTGCAGGAACTCCCCCAGGGTCTGGGTGCCGGGGATGGGGGTTTCCCGCAACTCGGCCAGGCGGGCCTTTACCAGGGCGTGGTAGGCCTGGGTGGCGCTGAAGCGGGAGCTGTGCTGGGCAATGCTGTGCTCCACCTGGGCGGCCAGGGCCTCCAGCTCGTCCAGGAGCTCCGTATCGGCCCGATTGGCCTCGCGGATGCGGGCGGTGATTTCCGCCAGGGCCTCCTCCCAGTGGGAGAGCAGGTCCCGCAGGGCCAGGGCCACGGGAAAGCCCAGCAGGGCCATCATGCGGTAGGTCTCAATCTCCAGAAGCCGCGTGGCGATCCGTCCTGCCCGGGTCTCGCTGGTGCCCTCGGGGGCCACCACCACCATGCGCTCAAAGCCATCCGGACGCAGGGAAAAGTCGGTCACCACGCAGCTGTGCCCGTTCCGCCCCATCACCGAGGCCACCACCGTGCGTTCCCCGAACCAGGGGCGGGCCATCTCCAGGGCCTTTTCCACTGGCCCCTGGACCATGACCAGCTCCACCGCGGCCAAGGTGCGCCCGGGAATCTGGCGGAGCCACTCGGGGGCCACGATCAGGTGAGCCAGGAGGTTGGCCTCGAGGCTGGGCTCCAAGGAGGGCAGGCCCTGCACCAGGGTGTAGGTGCTGAACTCCGTGTGCCGCTCCCAGCGGAGTAGGCCCCCCGCCAGGCGCACGCGCAGGAAGTTGCCGGCCACGGGGTCTACCTTCTCCTGGCCCCCCAGGCGGCGGATGTGGGCCAGCTCCTCCTCGGGGGAAACCCCCTCGTGCCGCACGGCCACCCGCACCACCAGGGCGGGCAGGTGGATGCGGGGGATGGGGCGGGCGTGGAGCTCGTTGTGCAAGCGGGCCCGCAGGGGGTCGTCAGGGGGCAATACCCTTGCTTCTGTCTGGGCTTCGGTGGACCTTTGGGCCATGCCAACCCCCAACCTGGGGCTGATTTTAGCTTAACCCCATGGGGGTTTGCCTCCAGGAATGGGCTTTGGGGCTTAAGGAAGACCTATCCGTTCTCCGCCCACCCCCTGGGTCAAAGACCCCCCTGGGCTTGCCTTGCAAAGGTCAGGAGGACGGGTGTATATCTCTCTCCTGATGGGCAAGCGAGGCTTCCTTCGCAGGGAGGCAAGCCCCAAGGAGGTCTTGGAACACTGCCTGCGCCTGGCCCGGGAGGTGGCCCCTCCCNCCCCCAAAGGCAAGCGGGGCCGCCCCTGGCGCTACAGCCACGCCCTTTACCTGGCCCTCCTTCTCTTCCGCGCCTTCTTCCACCTCACCTACCGCGAGACGGAGGCCTCACTCCAGGACCTGATGGAAGGCCCCT
>NZ_AQWU01000033.1 GCF_000376265.1 Thermus igniterrae ATCC 700962 | reverse complement strand
TCCTCTCAGACCGGCTACCCGTCGTCGCCTTGGTGGGCTCTTACCCCACCAACTAGCTGATGGGACGCGGGCCCATCCGGAAGCGGGCTCGTCACCCTTTAAACACGCCCCACAGGACGTGTCCACATGGGGGATTAGCCTAGGTTTCCCCAGGTTGTCCCCCTCTTCCGGGTAGGTCACCCACGCGTTACTCACCCGTCCGCCGCTGACCGTGAGAAACCCCACGGCCCGCNCGACTTGCATGTCTTAGGCACGCCGCCAGCGTTCACCCTGAGCCAGGATCAAACTCTCCAAATAAAAAACGCCCGAAGGCGTTTGGGTTCGTGCTTGTGCCCTATTCCCGCGCTTTCAAGATCCCCCGCCGGTCCAACCGGCGCAACATTGAATGTACCAGGGACTCTCCCTTCTGTCAAGATGGGGGCATGGTGGACCTCCTGGTGGTGGTACCCCACCCGGATGACGAGAGCTTTGGAAGCGGGGGCGCCCTCCTTCTGGCCAAGCGGGCGGGCCTCAGGACGGGGGTCCTCACCCTGACCCGGGGGGAAGCGGGAAGGACGCTAGGCCTTTGCCCAAGGGAGGCCCTGGGCCAGGTGCGCACCGAGGAGCTACGCAAGGCGGCGGCGATCCTGGAGGTGGACCACCTGGAGGTGCTGGACTTCCCCAACGGCCTGCCCCAGGGAGCGGAGGGGGAAGGGCGGGGCCAGGCCAGGGGGCCAGGCCTCCTGGAGCATCCTGAGGCAGAGGCGGCCATCCGGGAGCGCCTCCTTGGCCTCCGCCCCCGGTTCGTCCTCACCTTTCCCCCAGACGGCCTCAACGGCCACCCCGACCACGTGGCGGCCAGCCGCTACGCCACCCGGGCGGCGGAGGGCCTGGCCCAGGTGGTCTACTTCGTGCGCCCTGAGGGGCCATGGCCCGTGACCCACCGCCTGCGGCTTCCCGAGTGGGCCCTGGTGCGTAAGCTCCAGGCCCTGGCCCAGCACAGGACCCAGGCCCTCTCTGTCCTGGGCTTTATGGAGAGGTATCCCGAGCGGCTATGGGTGGAATCCTTTTATGTGGTAGGTAGAAGCCCCGCGGAAGAGGTGCGGGAGGAACCATGGTGGTAACCCCTCTGGACCACACCGCCGATGTGGGCTTCCGCATGGAGGCGGAAAGCCTCGAGGCCCTCTTCCAGGCCGCCCTCAAGGGGCTTTTGCAGGTGATGTTCCTCAACCCGCCCCAGGGGGGGAGGCGGCGGAAGCGGGTGGTCCTGGAGGCCGAGGACCTGGAGACCCTCCTGGTGCGTTACCTGAATGAACTCATCTACCTGATCCAGACCCAGGGCTTCGTGCCCGGTCGGGCCAGGGTGAGGGTGGAACCCCAGGAGGGGGGCTACCGCCTTCAGGCCACCCTCTTCGGCGAGCCCTGGCAGGAGGAATTTGGCTTCCAGGGAGAGGTGAAAAGCGCCACCTTCCACGGCCTTTCCGTGAGTCAGGAAAAGGGCCGGTGGCAGGCCCAGGTGATCCTAGACGTGTAGGGCGGTCAGGGCCTGCCGCACCCTTTGCAAAAGCCCCGCCTCCACCAGGCCCTTGGCCCGCAGGAGGGCGTTTTTCACCGCCAGGGCGTCCGCGGAGCCGTGGCCGATAAAGACCGCCCCCTCCACCCCCAGGAGGGGCATGGCCCCGTACTGGCTGGGGTCCAGCCGGTCCTTCACCCGGCGCAGGGCCCCCTTGGCCAGCAAGGCCCCCAGCCGGGCCAGGGGGCTTGCGGTGAGGGCCTCCTTGATCCAACCCAGGAGGACCTTGGCCTCCCCCTCCGCCAGCTTCAGAACTACGTTTCCGGTGAAGCCATCGGTGACCACCACCTCCGTGGTGCCCAAAAAAACGTCCCGGCCCTCCACGTTGCCGAAAAAGCGCTCCCCCAGGGCCTGCTTCAAGAGGGGGTAGGTCTCCAGCACCAGGGCGTTCCCCTTCCCCTCCTCCTCCCCGATGGAAAGGAGGCCCACCTTGGGGTCAGGAACGCCGCTGGCCTGGGCATAGGCCAGGCCCATGGCGGCAAACTGCACCAAAAAACTCGGGCGGCAGTCGGCGTTGGCCCCTCCGTCCAGGAGGAAGGTGCGCCCCCTTTGGCTGGGAAACTCCACCAGGAGGGCGGGCCGCTCCACCCCCTTTACCCGGCCCAGGGTGAAGAGGGCGGCGGCCATGGTGGCCCCGGTGTGGCCCATGGAGACCACCGCCCCCACCTCGCCCCTTTTGAGGAGGTCCATGGCCACCATGATGGAGCTTTCCCGGCGCTTGCGCACCTCGGTGGCGTGCTCCTCCATGGGGATGTAGTCGGGGGCGTGGTGAATGGGCAAAGAGGCCCCCTGGCGCTTGAGGAGTTCCCCAAGCCTGACCTCATCCCCCACCAGGAGGACCTCCACCCCCTCCCGGGCCGCCAGGAGGGCCCCCTGGACCGTGACCTCGGGGGCCCGGTCCCCCCCCATGGCGTCCAGGGCAATCCTCATGCGCTGGCGGGGAGGTGCTTCTGGATCTTGGCCTCAAAGTTGCGCTTGGGCTGGGCCCCCACCAGGACCTCCACCGGCTGGCCGTTTTTGAAGAGGATCACCGTGGGGATGCTCATGACCCTGAAGCGCATGGCCGTCTTGGGGTTCTCGTCCACGTCCAGCTTGGCCACCACCAGCTTCCCCTCGTACTCCCGGGCCAGTTCGTCCAGGATGGGGGCAATCATGCGGCAAGGAGCGCACCACTCCGCCCAGAAGTCCACCAGGACCAGGGGGTGGCCACCCAGGGTGTCGTCAAAGTTGGCGTCGGTAACCTCTATGGGCTTCGCCATACCCCCTCACTCTAAAGCAAGACCCCCGGGGGGACCAACCCCCGGGGATCCAGGAGGGGCTAGCGTTTCTTCCGCCCCCCGCCCTTCTTGCCCTTGCCCCCGCCAAAGCCCCCCGTGCCCCGGAGGAAGCTCTTGAGCTTGTTCTCAAACTCGGGGGACTGTTTGGGGAGGCGCCGGGGCCTGGGGGGAGGCGCCCCCTCGGGGGCTGGGGTCAGGTCCTTGATGGACAGGTCCAGCCGGCCCTTGGCGTCCCGGCCCTTCACCATCACCTGGACGATGTCCCCCTCGTTGAGGAAGTCCCGGACGTTCTTCACGAACTCGTGGGCGATCTGGGAGATGTGCACCAGACCCTGCTCGCCGCCCGGAAGCTCCACAAAGGCCCCAAAATCCGTCACCCGCACCACGCGGCCCTCTACGATGCTTCCCGCTTCTATCTCCACTTTCCTTCTCCTCGCGCGGTGTTGCCCGCGATGCCCCCACTATAGCACAGGCCGGACCCCGCCCTGGTCCAGGGCGGCAAGGAGCTCGGCGAAGGTCCGGCCCAGCCTTGGATGGCGTCCCTGGGGCACCAGGTCGCACAGGGGCACCAGGACGAAGGCCCGCTGGTGGAGGCGGGGGTGGGGCACCTCGAGGCCCTCCTCCTCCAGGACCAGCTCCCCGTAGAGGAGGAGGTCCAGGTCTATGGTCCTGGGCCCCCAGCGCTCCCGCCTCTCCCGGCCCAGAGCCTTTTCAATGGCCAAAAGCCCCTGCAAAAGCTCCCTGGGGGGAAGCTGGGTCTCCACCTCGGCCACCAGGTTCAGGTACCGGGGCTGGGGAGGGCCCACCGGGTCGGTCTCGTAAAGGGGGGAGACCCGCCTTAACCGGGTCTCTGGCAGACGGGAAAGGCGGGACAGGGCCTCCAGCAGGTAGAGGGCCCGGTCCCCCAGATTGCTACCCAAGCCCACGTAGGCCAGCACCCCCTGAGTCTAGCGGGTTGACACCCAGGGCCCACCCCCCTACCCTGAAGGGGAGATGGCCGCCTGGGGCAAAACCTGAGGGGCCTGGGAAGCCTGGCTTCCCGGGCCCGCCCGGGGGCTTTTCTTTTGGGAGGGAGCATGGTCAAGGAGGACTGGCGGACGCTCTTGGAGGCGGAAAAGACCCTGGACAGCGGCGTCTACACCAAGCACGACCTCCTCCTGGTGCGGGGACAGGGGGCCAAGGTCTGGGACGCCGAGGGCCGGGAGTACATAGACTGCGTGGGGGGCTACGGGGTGGCCAACCTGGGCCACAGCAACCCCGAGGTGGTGGAGGCCATCAAGCGGCAGGCGGAAACCCTCCTCTCCATGCCCCAGACCCTGCCCACCCCCATGCGGGGGGAGTTCTACCGCACCCTGGTCTCCCTGCTTCCCCCGGAGCTCAACCGGGTCTTCCCCACCAACTCCGGCACGGAGGCCAACGAGGCCGCCATCAAGTTCGCCTGGGCCCACACGGGCCGGCGGAAGCTGGTGGCAGCCATGCGGGGGTTTTCCGGGCGCACCCTGGGGAGCCTTTCCGTCACCTGGGAGCCCAAGTACCGCGAGCCCTTCCTGCCCCTCCTGGGGCCCGTGGCCTTCATCCCCTACAACGACGTGGAGGCCCTCAGAAAGGCGGTGGACGAGGAAACGGCCGCGGTTATCCTGGAACCGGTACAGGGGGAAGGGGGGGTGCGCCCGGCCACCCCGGAGTTCCTCCAGGCGGCGCGGGAGGTAACCCGGGAGAAGGGGGCCCTCCTCATCCTGGACGAAATCCAGACCGGCATGGGACGCACGGGGCGGCGCTTCGCCTTTGAGCACTACGGGGTGGTGCCCGACATCCTCACCCTGGCCAAGGCCCTGGGGGGTGGGGTGCCCATCGGGGCGGCGGTGATGCGGGAGGAAGTGGCCCGGAGCATGCCCAAGGGGGGCCACGGCACCACCTTTGGCGGCAACCCCCTGGCCATGGCCGCGGGGGTGGCGGCCCTGCGCTACCTGGAGCGCACCCGGCTTTGGGAGCGGGCGGCGGAGCTGGGCCCATGGTTCATGGAGGAACTTCGGAAAATCCCTTCCCCCCGGATCCGCGAGGTGCGGGGGCTGGGCCTCATGGTGGGGCTGGAGCTCAAGGAAAAGGCCGCGCCTTACATTGAGCGGCTGGAGAAGGAGCACCGGGTGCTCACCCTGCAGGCGGGGCCTACGGTGATCCGCTTCCTGCCTCCCCTGGTCATTGAGAAGGCGGATCTGGAACGGGTGGTGGAGGCCATCAGGGCAGTGCTTACCTCGTGATGGACCCCGTAGCCTTCCTGAAAGGCGCCCTGGAGATCCCCTCCCCCTCCGGGGAGGAGCGCCTGGTGGCGGAGTACCTGGCGGAGGGGATGGAGGGGCTTGGGCTGAAGGGCTTCGTGGACGAGGCGGACAACGCCCGGGGCCGGGTGGGGCAGGGGCCCACACAGGTGGTCCTCCTGGGCCATATAGACACCGTGCCCGGGGTGGTACCCGTGCGGCTGGAGGGGGGCAGGCTCTTCGGGCGGGGAGCGGTGGACGCCAAGGGACCCTTCGTGGCCATGATCTTTGCAGCGGCCGGGCTTTCGGAGGCGGCCCGGGAGAGGCTCACCGTGCACCTGGTGGGAGCTACGGAGGAGGAGGCCCCCAGCTCCAAGGGGGCCCGCTTCGTGGCCCCCCGCCTGAGCCCCCACTACGTGGTCATTGGGGAGCCCTCGGGTTGGGAGGGGATCACCCTGGGGTACAAGGGGAGGCTTCTGGTGAAGGCCCGGCGGGAGAAGGACAACTTCCACTCCGCCCACCACGAGCCCAACGCCGCCGAGGAGCTCATCAGCTACTTCGTGGCCATCAAGGCCTGGGCCGAGGCCATGAACGTGGGGCAGCGGCCCTTTGACCAGGTGCAGTACACCCTGCGGGACTTCAGGGTCTATCCCGCGGAGCTCAAGCAGGTGGCGGAGATGTTCTTTGACCTGAGGCTTCCCCCCAGGCTACCCCCCGAGGAGGCCATCCGCCACCTCACCGCCTACGCCCCCCCCACCATCCTCCTGGAGTTCTTCGGGCGGGAGGTGCCCTACCTGGGCCCCAAGGACACCCCCCTTACCCGGGCTCTGCGCCAGGGGATCCGCAAGGCGGGGGGCAAGCCCGTCTTCAAGCTCAAGACCGGCACCAGCGACATGAACGTCCTGGCCCCCCACTGGAGGGTGCCCATGGTGGCCTACGGTCCCGGGGACTCCACCCTGGACCACACCCCCTACGAGCACATTGAGGTGGCAGAGTTCTTGAAGGGCATTGAGGCCTTGCGGGAGGCCCTCGAGGCCCTGGCCCAAATGCACCCCAGCCCCTAGGGCCCCTGGGCTAGACTGGGGACGTGGTCCCGTATTGGCTCGCTTTTCTCGCCCTATTGGTATTCCTGGCCCTATTCCCCCCCACGGCCCCCTGGAGCGACCGCTTCCTCACCCCCCTGGTGGCCCTGGGGGGCGGGGTGTACCTCTTGTGGCGGCGGCAGGGCCCCTGGGGCCTGGGCCTCCTCGGCCTGGGCCTGGGGGACCTGGGCTGGAGCCTGGCGGAGCTCTCCCCCCTCCCCCGGGGGCTTTACCTGGAGTTTCCCTACCTCCTGGGCTATGCCGCCTTGGCCTGGGGACTCCTGCGGGTCCGGGGAAAGCCCCCCAGGCTCTCCCTGGGCCTTCTGCCCCTGGGCCTCCTTGGGGTTCTCACCCTCCTGGAGCCGGAACTGGGCCTGGACCGGCTCTACACCACCCTGGATGCCCTCCTGCTCCTCCTTCTCCTGCCCCGGCTAGAACCCCTTTTCACAGAGCGCTTCCTCCCAGGCCGGGCCCTTTGGGGGGTGGGTTTCCTCCTCTTCCTGGTGGCGGACATGGCCTACGCCCACCTGGAGATCCAGGGGGGCTACCCCACGGGCCACCCTGTCCACCTCCTCTGGACCCTGGGCTACCTCCTCCTGGCCCTGGGGGTGGGGGAGGACCAGCAGGACCCGCGGTTTCTGGGGGAAGGCCTGGCCCTGGGGAGCCTCTTCCTCATGCCCGCCCTCCTGCTGCAGGACCCCACCCCCCAGGAGGTGCGCCTCCTGGCCTTGTATGGGGGTCTGGCCGGGGCCTTGGGCCTCCTCTATGCCCTCCACCTGGAATGGCAGCGCACGGCGGGAAAGGGGCGCCGCTGGAGCCAGTTCCTCGAGGCCCTTGCCCGCCTCTCCCCCAGCGTGACCCAGACCCTAAGCCCGGAAGCGGTCCTCCTGGGGGCCCTGGAGGCTTCCCGCCACCTCCTGCCCCAGGTGGTGGGCCTGGAGGTGCGGGGCCGAAGGGGCCTGGTGGGGGAACGCACCGCCCATGCCCTTCCCATCCCCCTCAACGGGGACAGCGCCTACCTCTACCTGAAAGCCCCCCCGCAGGAGGAAATCCCCTCCGGCTTCCTCTTCCTTCTGGGCGAACGCATCAAACAGGTTCTGAAACAGGTGGAATGGGGCACCCTGGCCCTCACCGACCCCCTTACCGGCCTCCTGAACCGGCGGGGGCTTGAGACGCAGTTGCCCAAGCTCCTGGCCCTTTCCCAGCGCTACCAGGCCCCGGTGAGCGTGGTCATGCTGGACATAGACCGCTTCAAGCGGGTGAACGACACCTACGGCCACCCCGTGGGGGACGAGGTGCTGAAGCTTCTGGGCCGCATCCTCCAGGCCAGCGTGCGCCGGGAGGACCTGGCGGTGCGCTATGGGGGGGAGGAGTTCCTGCTCCTCCTCTACGGGGCCGACCGCCAGGCGGCCAAGGAGGTGGTGGAGCGGGTCCGCTACCGCTTCCGCAGCCAGCGCATAGACCCCATCCCCTACCCCCTCACCCTCTCCGCGGGCATCGCCGGGGGGGAGGTGCCCACGGGGGAAGCCCAGGTGGAGGATTGGATCCTCCGGGCGGACTACGCCCTTCTCCGGGCCAAGGAGGCCGGGCGGGACCGGGTGACCCTGGCCTGACCCGGTCCCGCTCGGATCACCACGGACTACTTCTTGGGCATCATCTTGGCCATGAGGGCCTCTATGGCCTTCATGTCCTGGTTCAGGTGGCCGAAGGCCTTGCCCAGGGCCTTGAGGAGAAGGAAGAGCACCCCTATGGCCTTCTGCACCTCGGGGTCGGAAAGCTGCTTGAGGATGCCCGCAAGCCCCACCCTGGGGGGGTCCCGCATCACCTCGGGGGTGAAGGTCTCGGAAAGGCCCCGCTGTAGGGCGCCGGCCATCATGCCGATGGCCGCGGGCTCAATGCGGGAGAGAATGTCCAGGACGTTGGCTCCGTGGGAGATGAGCCTGAGGAGCTGGGGTTCCATGAGCATCCCCAGCCCCTCCCCGAAGTTCTCGGAAAGGTGGCCCAGGAAGGCCAGGGCCCCGGACTTGTCCAGCTTTTCCAGGGTTTCCGCCAGCTTCTCCAGGGCCTCCGCCTGCTCCAGGAAGCGGGCCAGGAGGGAGAGGAGCTGCAGGTTCTTGGGGTCCATGAGGAGGCCCAGGTTCTCCGCCAGGGTCTCCCCCGCCCCCATCTGGGCAAGGAGGCCCAGACCGCTTTTTTCCAGGACCTCTTCAATGTGGCTGAGGCGTTCCTCCACGGTCATGGTCCCCTCCTACTCAATCAGGGTGGCGAACCAGAAGCCCTCAAAGAGCATCTTGGTCACCCGCACCCACTTGCCCACGGCCATGACCCCACAGGAGGGCATGCCGGTACCCGCCAAAAGCCTTTCAAAGGAGCACTGGGGCAGGAGGGCGTTGTCGCCAAAGTCCATGATGCACATGGCCACGGGGTTGAAGGGCTCGCCGATGTAGGCCCCCTTGAGGTCGGAAGCGATCACCCCGGCCACGTACTCCCCCTGGAAGTGGGCCACCACCCCGGCAGGGGGCAGCATCAGGGAGGGGTTCACCGTGTCGCCGATGACGAAGACGTTGGGGAACTTGGGGGAGCGGAAGGTGCCCTTGTGCACCTCGGGGAAACCTTGGGGACCCGCCAGGGGGGATTCCCGCACCACCCGGTTGGGGGCGAAGGGCGGGGTGAGGATGAGGAGGTCGTAGGGGAGCTCCCGCCCGTCCTTGGCCTTCACCTTGCCCCCCTCAAAGGCCACCGGCTCAAACTCCCCGTGGAAGGCGATCCCCTTGGAACGCAGGATCTCCATGACCTTGCCGGAGATGACCGGGCCCATGCCGGCGAGAGGCAGGGGGTTCAGGTGGAAGACGTCCACCGTGCTCTTCTCCCGCACCCCCTTCACCTTCAGGGCGAACTCCACCTGGCCCGCCACCTCGTAGGGGGCGGGGGGGCAGGGGTAGTAGGGCCCCGAAACCCCCACCACCACGCGCCCGCCCTTGAAGTTCTTGAGGGCCTCACGGAGCCTTAGGGCCCCTTCCAGGCTCCAGGGGGCGTAACTGTCCTTGGCGGGCACCGGTAGGGCCTCGGCCCCTAAGGAGACGACCAGGTAGTCGTAGGAAAGCTCCCCGGCGCTGGTCTTCACCTTGTTGTTGGCCGGGTCTAGGGCCTCCACCGTGGCCTGCAGGTACTCAATGCCCCGCTTGGCCAGGTTGCCCAGGGGCCTGCGCACCTGTTCCGGCTCCCGCATGCCGAAGGCCACCCAGGGGTAGGCGGGCATGAACTCGTGGTAGGCGTTCTTGTCCACCAGGGTGACCTCCACCTCACGGCCCAAGAGCTTCTTCACCTTGTTGGCCGCCACCAGGCCACCCGAGCCGCCTCCCAGGACCAAAACCTTCGTCGCCATCGCTGACCTCCTTGGGTACCCTTACCTCGTACCCCTAAAGCCAGTCTGCACCTACCCTCCTTGTGAAGGTAGGTGCAAATGCCCCACCCGGACCCCTAGCCCTGGCGCAGGCGGTGGAGGAAGAGGAGGCCCAGGCCCAAAAAGCCCAAGGCCTCCCCCACCCCCACCCCCCGGCCCAGGGCGGGGAGGAGGTACCAGGCCAGGTGGAGGAGACGGAAGAAGGGGATCCAGAGGGCCACGGGGAGGAGATAGCGGGCTTCCCGCTTGGGGAGGTTGGTGAGGAGGTAGAGGAAGGGCAGGAAAAACCCTCCCACCACCCAGAGGGCGGCCACCTCGTCCCAGGGCCCCTGGAGGCGCTTCAGGTAGAACTCCACCTCGTGGGGCAGGTCCCCGCCCCAGATGATGATGAGGGTGGTGGCCTCCACGTAGATCCAGATGATGGAGAGGGCCAGGAGGAGGTTGGTGTGGTTCTGGGCCTGGCCCATGAGGGCCGGGGTGCCCTTGCGGGCCGCCAGGGCCACGGCCACGGCCAGGGCCAGCACCGCAGCGGAAAGCAGGAGGAGGGGGCCGAAGGAGGCGGAGTAGAAGTGGGCCTCGAGGCTCTTGAAGAGGTCAAAGGCCAAAAAGGTCCCGGCGGCGAAGACCAAAGGAAGCCCCCAGGCCCCCACCTCGGCCCGGTGCTCCCCGGGCCTGAGCTTGAGGAGGACCCAGGCGAAGAGGGCGAAGAAGAGGGCGTAGCGCAGGAGCATGAAAGGAGCATTGAGGTAGGCGGAGCGGTGGCGCAAGACGGGGTCCAAGGCCGCCTCGGGCCGGGCCCAGGGGAAGAGCTCGGGCAGGAAGAGGAAGAAGGGTAGGCCCAAAAGCCCCATGAGGGGAAGGGTGCGGGCCAGGGGGTAGAGGTAGGGCTCCAGGGGAAGCCCCCAGCGGCTCCTCAGGGCGTTGTGCAGGAGGAGGAGCAAGAGGGCCCCCAAGGCCAGGAGGAGGAAAAAGGCGAAGGGGAAGTAGGCGGCAGGGGCCCCGAAGAGGAAGGCCAGGCCGTAAAGCCCCACCCCCCCAAAAAAGGCCCAGGAGCGGCTTGCCTCAATAGACCTCTGCATTGGTCACCTCCACGGGACAGGCCTCCTCCAGGAGGCACTTCCTGATGTAGTGGGCGATGAGCCAGCGCTCCCTCTCCGGGATGCGGCTCCTGTAGGAGAGCATGCGGCCAAAACCGTTGGTGGCCGCGAAGTAGAAGTAGCCTTCCGGCATGGCCTTCACCGCGGGGTCGTGGAAGGAGCGGGGCTTGGGCACGCCCAAGGGGATGACCCGGCCGTCCCCCTCCCCGTTCAGGCCGTGGCAGATGGCGCAGAAGGAGCGGTAAAGGGCCTTGCCCCGCAAGAGCTCCTCTTGGGAGAAGGCGAAGGGGTTCTCGGCAAACCCCCCCTCGGGCTTCAGGCCCAGGCGCACCTCGGGGTTCAGGTTCTCCCCGAAGCGCACCCGCTCGGGGGCCACCTCCACCCGCAGGGGAGCCTCGCGGAAGGGCTTCACCTTGGGCTGGTCCCACATCCAGCCGCACCCGGCCAGGAGGGGCAGAAGCCAAAGCCACCTAGTCACGCCGCACCTCCTCCACCTCCGCCCCCAGGTCCTTTAGGAGGGCCCGGGTGGCCTCGAGGTCAAACCGGGGGTCGGTGGCGTAGACGAAGACCCCGTACTCGTCCAAGAGCACCCGCACGTACTCCCGGGCCTCCACCGCCGGATGCCGGGAGAGGGGAAGGCCGTTTATGTAGAGGAGGTAGAGGAAGATGCCCACGGTGATGGTGAGGATGGTGAGCTCAAAGGTCACGGGGATGAAGGCGGGCCAGCCCAGAAGGGGCTTTCCCCCGGCGTTGTGGGGGTAGTCCAGGGTGGTGTAGACCTGGAGGAAAAGCCCCAGGCCCGCCCCCAGAACCCCCAGGAGGAAGGCCACCCAGGGGATGCGCCCATCCCCGCCCAGCACCTCCTCTACCCCCTCCACGGGATTGGGGGTGAGGGCCTCCAGCTGGCGGTAGCCCTGCGCCTTGAGGGCCCTCAAGGCCTGCAAAAGCCTTTCCGGCGTGTCAAAGTAGGCCATGAGTCCGTAGAGCATGGGCCCCTCCTAGTGCCTCCTTAGCTTGTGGAAGAGGTGGACCATCTCCGCCACGGCGATGGGGGGGAAGAGGCGGATGAAGAGGGCTAGGCCGAAGAGGAAAAAGCCCAGGGTCCCCAGGAACAGCGTCCAGTCCACCCAGGTGGGGGCATAAAGCTGGAAGTTCCCCGGCAGGAAGTCGTGGGAAAGGCTGATGACCACGATCACAAAGCGCTCCAGCCACATGCCCACGTTGGCCAGGATGGAGAAGAGGAAAAGCCAGGTGAGGTTCTTGCGGAAGCGGGGGAACCAGAGGGTCTGGAGGAGGACCACGTTGATGAGCATCATGGCCCAGTAGTAGGGGGCATAGGGCCCGGTCATGCGCCAGAGTTGCTGGGCCCACTCCGCGGGCTCCCCCGCATACCAGGCGATGAAGATCTCCAGGAGGTAGATGTAGGCCACCCCCAGGCCGCTGGCCAGGGTCACCTTGGCCATCCAGTCCAGGTGCCGCTCGGTGATGACCCCCTCCAGCCGGTACCACCGGCGCAGGGGGATGATGAGGGTGAGGGCCATGGCAAACCCCGAATAGATGGCCCCCGCGGCGAAGAAGGGGGGGAAGACCGTGAGGTGCCAGCCGGGCACCAGGCCGTAGGCGAAGTCCATGCTCACCACGGAGTGCACGGAGATCACCACCGGGGTGGCTAGGCCCGCCAGGAGCACGTACACCGCCCGGTAGCGCTGCCAGTGGACCGCGTTTCCCGTCCAGCCCAGGGAAAGCCAACCGTAAAGCCGCCTGCGCCAGCCCTGGCTCCTTTCCCGCAAAAGGGCCAGGTCGGGGATGAGGCCGATGTAGAGGAAGAGGGTGGAGATGGTGAGGTAGGTCATGATGGCCAGCACATCCCAGGAAAGGGGGCTTTTGTACTGGGGCCAGAGGGCCATGTGGGTGGGGTAGGGCATGACCCAGTAGAAGAGCTGGGGCCGGCCCATGTGGATGAGGGGGTAGGTGGCGGCGGCCAGGACGGCAAAGAGGGTCATGGCCTCGGTGACCCGGTTCAGGGAGTCCCGCCAGTTCTGGCGCATGAGGACCAGGATGGCGCTGATCAGGGTGCCGGCATGGCCGATGCCGATCCACCAGACGAAGTGGACGATGTCCAACCCCCAGGCCACGGGCTGGTTGATGCCCCAGGTGCCCAGGCCCTTCACGAAGGTGACGAAGATGGCGTAAAGCCAGGCCAGGGTGAGGGCCGCCCCCACGGCCACCACCACCCGCCAGGGCCTGGGCGGGGGCTTTTCCACCGGCTCCAGGAGCTTCTCCACCAGGCTCCTTTCCGTCCACTCCCCCTGGATGAGGTCCCGGTCGGGGTGGGGTTCCTTAGCCATGGCGTTCCTCCTTCAGCTTGGGGTTGGGGTTTTTCAGGTGGGCTAGGTAGGTGGTGCGGGGCCAGGTGTTGGCCTCCGCCAAGAGGGTGTAGTGCCGCCCCTCCTTGCGGTGGGCCTGGATGGGGTCCTCCGGGTCCAGGAGGTCGCCGAAGTGGATGGCCTTTCCCGGGCAGACCTCCTGGCAGGCGGTGCGTACCTCCCCGGTGCGGATCTTCCGCCCCTCCTGGACGGCTTGGGCCCGGGTGAGCTCAATGCGTTGCACGCAGTAGGTGCACTTCTCCATCACCCCGCGGCTTCGCACCGTCACCTCGGGGTTCATGAGGAGGGCCAGGGGGCTTTCCTTGGCCTTCCTGGGGTCCCCCTTGCCCACGAAGGCCTCCCCGTAGGGGAAGAAGTTGAAGCGCCGGGCCTTGTAGGGGCAGTTGGCGGAGCAGTACTTGGTGCCCACGCAACGGTTGTAGACCATGAGGTTCAGGCCCTCATCGGAGTGCTCCGTGGCCGCCACGGGGCAGACCGCCTCGCAAGGAGCCTTCTCGCAGTGCTGGCACATCACGGGCTGGTGCAGGACGCCCTCCTGGGCGAAGTAGCGGTCTATGCGGATCCAGTGCATCTCCCGCCCCTTGGCCACCTCCTCCTTGCCCACCACGGGGATGTTGTTCTCCACCTGGCAGGCCAGGGTGCAGAGGCCGCACCCCAGGCAACGGCTCAGGTCCACGGTCATGGCCCAGGCGTGCTCCCCCTGGGGCCAGAGGGGGTAGAGGGAAAGGCGCTTTTCCTTTTCCGGCTCCGCTTCCAGGGCCTCCTCCTCCCTCATCACCCGCACCGCCTCCACCTCCCCCAGGTAGCCGTGGTACTGGGTGGAGACCAGGGGGTAGTCCCGGCCGGTGGCGGAGGCCTCGGCGGCCAGGGCCACCCCCTGGGGGTGGAAGAAGTGGGAGAGGGGGGCCACCAGGCTTCCCTCGGGCATCCCCGGAAGGGGCCAGAGGGGAAGCAGGGCCTCCTTTCCCCCGGCCCGGAGGCGAAGGAGGGGCCTTCTGGGGTCGGCCCGGCGCTCCCGGGCCCGCACTTCCTCCAGAAGCCCCCAGGCCGCCGCCTGGGCCTCCCCCGCCAGGAGGGCCCCGTCCCAGACCAGGCGGGTCATGGGCCTGGGGAGCTCCTGCAGGTAGGGGTTTTCCCGGTAGCGGCCATCGTAGAGGCTAGCCTCGGGGCGCAGGGTGAGCTCCAGGGGGGCCGCCTCCCGCAAGGGGGGAAGGCGCTGGGGAAGGCCCGGGAGGGGGGTGAGGTCCAAGAAGCCAGCCTCCTCCAGGGGCCGCCCCTCCGCCAGGGCCCGCTTCTCCTCGGGGGATAGGGCCGGCACCTCTTCCCCCAGAAGGCCCGCCAGCACCTCCTCCAGGCTCTTCCCCCCGTAGAGGGGCTGGACCAGGGCCTGGGCCTGCCACAAGCGGCCTAAGGCGTCCCGGTGCTGGCCGGAGGCCTCGAGGGGATGGGCCAGGGGAAGGCTATAGGGCGCCTCCTTGGGATAAAGGGAAAGCACCGCGGCGAAGCGCTTCCCCTGGAGGCTCGGCAGAGGCCCCTCCGCCGCCCAGACCAGGCGTTGAGCCCCTTCCGCCTCCAGAAAGGCCCTGGGGGTGGCCACCTCCCTTTCGGGGGGAAGGGTGTAGGCCACTGGGGCCCCCAGCCGAGCGTTCAGGGCCATGGCCAGGGCCTGGGCCCCCGGGGAGAGGTGGGGGCCAGGGAGAAGCACCCCACCCCGCCTCAGGTCCTCCGCCAGCACGGGGAGGAAGCCCCCATAGTCCGCCGCCGGGGTCCCGGGAAGCACCCCCAGGGCCCGGGCCAGGTCCAGGAGGAAGGCCTCCACCCCGCTGGGCTTGAGGGCCAGGCGGTGGTCGGCCATGCTTCCCAGGAGGGTGGGGAGGCTTTCCACCGCGTAAAGGCGGTTCATGGGGGGAACCCGCCGCCGGCTCAGGGCCGCCCACCAGGCGTAGCCCGCGGGGTGCTCGTGCAGGTCCACGTCCAGGAGGAGGACCACCTCGGCCCTATCCGGCTGGTACACCGGCCAGGCCCGCCTGCCGAAGGCCAGCTCCGCCCCCAGGTAGACGTTTTCCAGGCTCCAGGCCTCAAACCGGGCCACCCGCAGGTTGGGAAAGCGGGCCTGGGCCCTTTGCAGCAGGGCCTCGAGGCGGGGGGAAGCGGTGCGGGGAAGGACCAAAAGGGTCTCCCCCTCCGCCAGGGCCTGGCGCCAGGCCCGGTAAAACCCCGGCCAGTCTGGGGCCTTGCCCTTGCGGGCCGGGTCGTAGAGGGCGTAAAGCCCGGCCAGGGGATAGGGGCTCATGGCCTCCTCCAGGGGGGCCAGGAAGAGGGGGCGCTCCTGGTAGTTGCGCACCCGCACGGGCTCGGCAAAGCCCGCATGGGGAAGGGCGGTGATGAACTCCGCCCTCCCCCCCTCCACCACCCACTCCGGCTGGCGCACGTAGGGCACCCCCTTGCGCCGCACCACCGGGGTGCAGGCGGCCAGGGCCAGAAGGCCCATGGCCAGCACCCCTCGCCGGCTTACCGGGCCGAAGGGAAACTCCTCCCGGAAAAGCTCCTTTTCCAGGGCCTCCTCAAAACCGCGTCGCGTCTTCATGGCTCCCCCTAGCGGTGGCAGGTGTTGCAACTGGTCAGGGCCTCGGCCGAACGCACCTGGTAAAGAGCCTTGAGCTTCTGGCCCAGCTCCGGATCAGGGGCATAGGCCAGGTTGAGCACCTGTTCCCGGGGCCTGAGGCGGGCCTCGGGGTTGCGGTGGCAGTCCAGGCAGAACTTCATGGTGAAGGCCTGGGGCTGGTAGACCACGGCCATCTGGTCCACCCGCCCGTGGCACTCCGCGCACCCCACCCCCTTGGCCACGTGGGCCCCGTGGTGGAAGTAGACGAAGTCGGGCAGGTTGATGACCCGGTTCCAGCGGATGGGCTCCCCCGTCTCCCAGCTTTTGCGCACCAGGGCCAGGTTGGGGCTGTCGGGCTTCACGAAGGTGTGGCAGGTCATGCAGGTCTCCGTGGGGGGAAGCCCCGCGTAGGCGGCGTGCTCCACCGCGGAGTGGCAGTAGCGGCAGGAAAGCCCAAGCCCCCCGGCGTGGAAAGCATGGCTGAAGGGAATGGGCTGGTCCACGGGGAGGATGCGTTGCTCAAAGGCCCCCACCGCCACCCCGGAGAAGACCACCCCCAAAAGGGCGAACACCCCCAGGACCGCACCCCAAAAGAGCCTTCTCACCCAACGGTTGCGCCTGCGCATGCCACCTCCGGTCTTAGGGGCCAAGGCTACGGGCGCCAACCCTAGGGTTCAATCAAGGCCCTGGCATGCTTCCATAAGAAGAGGCCCCACCGCCCGCACCTACCCCTTAGCAAGGAGCTTTCAAGGGTACATTAGCGGAGAGGGCTAGGGACAAATGTCCCAAACCCCCCAACCTGGGCTTGCCTTGCAAAGGTCAGGAGGACGGGTGTATATCTCTCTCCTGATGGGCAAGCGAGGCTTCCTTCGCAGGGAGGCAAGCCCCAAGGAGGTCTTGGAACACTGCCTGCGCCTGGCCCGGGAGGTGGCCCCTCCC
>NZ_AQWU01000032.1 GCF_000376265.1 Thermus igniterrae ATCC 700962 | reverse complement strand
CATCTCAGTACCCAGAGGAGAGGAAAGCGAAAGCGACTCCCTGAGTAGCGGCGAGCGAAAGGGGAAGAGCCTAAACCGTCTGGCTTGTCCGGGCGGGGTTGTGGGGCCCTCGGATACCGAATCCCCAGCCTAGCCGAAGCTGTTGGGAAGCAGCGCCNGAGAAGGTGAAAGCCCTGTAGGCGAAAGGTGNGGGGATAGGTGAGGGTACCCGAGTACCCTGTGGTTCGTGGAGCCATGGGGGAATCTGGGCGGACCACCGCCTAAGGCTAAGTACTCCGGGTGACCGATAGTGAACCAGTACCGTGAGGGAAAGGTGAAAAGAACCCCGGGAGGGGAGTGAAATAGAGCCTGAAACCGTGGGCTTACAAGCAGTCGCGGCCCCTTTGGGGGTTGCGGCGTGCCTATTGAAGCATGAGCCGGCGACTCACGGTCGTGGGCGAGCTTAAGCCGATGAGGCGGAGGCGTAGGGAAACCGAGTCCGAACAGGGCGTTTAGTCCGCGGCCGTGGACCCGAAACCGGGTGAGCTAGCCCTGGCCAGGGTGAAGCTGGGGTGAAACCCAGTGGAGGCCCGAACCGGTGGGGGATGCAAACCCCTCGGATGAGCTGGGGTTAGGAGTGAAAAGCTAACCGAACCCGGAGATAGCTGGTTCTCCCCGAAATGACTTTAGGGTCAGCCTCAGGTGCTGACTGGGGCCTGTAGAGCACTGATAGGGCTAGGGGGCCCACCAGCCTACCAAACCCTGTCAAACTCCGAAGGGTCCCAGGTGGAGCCTGGGAGTGAGGGCGCGAGCGATAACGTCCGCGTCCAAGCGCGGGAACAACCGAGACCGCCAGCTAAGGTCCCGAAGTCTGGGCTAAGTGGGAAAGGATGTGGCGTTGCTGAGACAGCCAGGAGGTTGGCTTAGAAGCAGCCATCCTTTAAAGAGTGCGTAATAGCTCACTGGTCGAGTGACGCTGCGCCGAAAATGATCGGGGCTTAAGCCCAGCGCCGAAGCTGCGGGTCTGGGGTGTATGCCCCAGGCGGTAGGGGAGCGTTCCCGATGCCGACGAAGGTCGTCCGCGAGGGCGGCTGGAGGTAAGGGAAGTGCGAATGCCGGCATGAGTAACGATAAACAGGGTGAGAATCCCTGTCGCCGTAAGCCCAAGGGTTCCTACGCAATGGTCGTCAGCGTAGGGTTAGGCGGGGCCTAAGGTGAGGCCGAGAGGCGTAGCCGAAGGACAGCCGGTTAATATTCCGGCCCTTCCCGTGGGTGCGATGGGGGGACGCTCTAGGCTAGGGGGACCGGAGCCATGGACGAGCCCGGCCAGAAGCGCAGGGTGGGAGGTAGGCAAATCCGCCTCCCGTACGCTCTGCGTGGTGGGGAAGCCCGTGAGGGTGACAACCCTCCGAAGCCAGGGAGCCGAGAAAAGCCTCTAAGCACAACCCACGGGAACCCGTACCGCAAACCGACACAGGTGGGCGGGTGCGAGAGCACTCAGGCGCGCGGGATAACCCTCGCCAAGGAACTTTGCAAGTTAGCCCCGTAACTTCGGGAGAAGGGGTGCTCGCCTTCGGGCGAGCCGCAGTGAACAGGCTCTGGCGACTGTTTACCAAAAACACAGCTCTCTGCGAACTCGTAAGAGGAGGTATAGGGAGCGACGCTTGCCCGGTGCCGGAAGGTCAAGGGGAGGGGTGCAAGCCCTGAACCGAAGCCCCGGTGAACGGCGGCCGTAACTATAACGGTCCTAAGGTAGCGAAATTCCTTGTCGGGTAAGTTCCGACCTGCACGAAAAGCGTAACGACCGGAGCGCTGTCTCGGCGAGGGACCCGGTGAAATTGAACTGGCCGTGAAGATGCGGCCTACCCGTGGCAGGACGAAAAGACCCCGTGGAGCTTTACTGCAGCCTGGTGTTGGCTCTTGGTCGCGTCTGCGTAGGATAGGTGGGAGCCTGGGAAGCCGCCCTTTCGGGGGCGGTGGAGGCGCCGGTGAAATACCACCCTGATGCGGCTGGGGGCCTAACCCAAGGGATTGGGGACAGCGCTTGGCGGGCAGTTTGACTGGGGCGGTCGCCTCCCAAAAGGTAACGGAGGCGCCCAAAGGTTCCCTCAGGCGGGACGGAAATCCGCCGGAGAGCGCAAGGGTAGAAGGGAGCCTGACTGTGAGGCCTGCAAGCCGAGCAGGGGCGAAAGCCGGGCCTAGTGAACCGGTGGTCCCGTGTGGAAGGGCCATCGATCAACGGATAAAAGTTACCCCGGGGATAACAGGCTGATCTCCCCCGAGCGTCCACAGCGGCGGGGAGGTTTGGCACCTCGATGTCGGCTCGTCGCATCCTGGGGCTGAAGAAGGTCCCAAGGGTTGGGCTGTTCGCCCATTAAAGCGGCACGCGAGCTGGGTTCAGAACGTCGTGAGACAGTTCGGTCTCTATCCGCCACGGGCGCAGGAGGCTTGAGGGGGGCTCTTCCTAGTACGAGAGGACCGGAAGGGACGCACCTCTGGTTTCCCAGCTGTCCCTCCAGGGGCATACGCTGGGTAGCCATGTGCGGGAGGGATAACCGCTGAAAGCATCTAAGCGGGAAACCTGCCCCAAGATGAGGCCTCCCACGGTGTAAAGCCGGTAAGGACCCGGGAAGACGACCCGGTGGATGGGCCGGGGGTGTAAGCGCCGTGAGGCGTTGAGCCGACCGGTCCCAATCGTCCGAGGTCTTGACCCTTTTTGCCCTGATGGCCACCCCAGCCAAGGTCCCCCGCCCCAAAGGCGGTGCGGGCATTTTGAAAGCCAAAACACGAGAATCCCCCGTGCCCATAGCGGCGTGGAACCACCCGTTCCCATTCCGAACACGGAAGTGAAACGCGCCAGCGCCGATGGTACTGGGACCGCAGGGTCCTGGGAGAGTAGGTCGGTGCGGGGGATTTTTCCCTTGCGGGAGTAGCTCAGTCGGTAGAGCACGACCTTGCCAAGGTCGGGGTCGCGGGTTCAAGTCCCGTCTCCCGCTCCACTTTTGCCCCTAGGGCTTTTGGGCCCTGGGGGTTTTTCATTTCAGGCTTTCATCGGAAAGCCAGTCAGCCCAGGTCTCCAGGTGGGCGGCGTCGGAGACGGTGAGGACTTCCCCTCCCGGCAGGAGGATGCGGGTGATGGAGGTGTTGGGGATGTGGAAGCGCCGCCAGGTGTTGCCCTCCAGGCCCAGGACCAGCTTGAGGGCGGCGCGGATGGTGCCCCCGTGGGCCACCAGGAGGTGGCGCCCCGAGGGAAGGGTTTCCAGGAAGGCCTCCAGGCGCCGGGCCAGGTCGGCCATGCTCTCCCCCCCCGGCCGGGGGGTGTACCAGGGGTCTTGCAGGGCTGTGCGGAAGAACTCGGGGTAGCGGGCCTCGGCCTCTTCCCGGTTGAGGCCGGCCAAGGCGCCCACGTCAATCTCCCGCAGGAGGGGGGTGGTCTTCAGGGTAAGGCCCAGCACCGCCGCCAGGGGCTCGGCGGTTTCCCGGGCCCGGCGCAGGTCCGAGGCGTGGAGGCTGTCAAAGGGGAGGCCGCTTCGGGCCAGGCGCTGGGCCAGGCGGAAGGCCTGGCCGATGCCCACGGGGGAGAGGGGGACGTCCAGGTGGCCTTGGAAGCGCTTCTGCGCGTTCCACTCCGTCTCGCCGTGGCGGATGAGCCAGATCTCCTTCATAGGAGCCGGACCCCGGATCCCGGGATGACCCTTCCCACCAGGAAGCCCCCCACCAGGGCCTGGGCCTTCTCGGCCTCCCCTGCGGGCAGGACCAGGATGAGCCCCAGGCCCATGTTGAAGACCCGGTACATCTCCTCCTCGGGGATGTCCCCCAGGCGCTGGAGGTAGGGGAAGATGGGGGGGATGGGCCAGCTTCCCTTCTTTACCTCAGCTCCTAGGCCCTCGGGCAGGGCCCGGGGGAGGTTTTCCGGCAAGCCGCCTCCCGTGATGTGGGCGATGGCGTGGAGTTCCACCCCGGCCTCCTTGAGGCGCAAGAACTCCTCCAGGTAAGCCCGGTGGGGGCGGAGGAGGGCCTCTTTGAGGCTTTCCCCCAGTTCGGGGATGGGGGCATGGAGGTCCTGCCCCGCCACCACCTTGCGGATGAGGGAGTAGCCGTTGGTGTGGGGGCCGGAAGAGGGTAGGGCCAACAGCACGTCCCCCTCCCGGACCCGCTCGGGGCCCAGGATCTCCCCCTTCTCCACCACCCCCACCAGGGTGCCGGCGATGTCCCAGGCCCCTTCGCGGTAGACCCCGGGCATCTCTGCGGTCTCCCCCCCGAGGAGGGGGATGCCGTGGGCCTGGCAAGCCTGGGCCAGGGAGGTGAGGAGGGCGGCGAGGACCCCTTCCTCCAGGTGGCTGGCCGCCAGGTAGTCCATGAAGAAGAGGGGCTTGGCCCCCTGGGCCAGGAGGTCGTTCACCGAGTGGTTGACCAGGTCAAAGCCCAGGCCGGAGACGTCCCCGGCCTCGAGGGCCAGAAGGGTCTTGGTCCCCACCCCGTCGGTGGTGGCCACCAGCACCGGGTGGGCCATGCCCTTGAGGGCCCCCGCGTCAAACAGCCCCCCGAAGGCCCCAAGCCCCCGCAGGACCTCGGGGGTGTAGGTGGCCTCCACCTTGGCCTTGGCCCGCCTCAGGGCCTCGGCCTTGGCTTCGATGTGCACCCCGGCTTCCTCGTAACGCATCGGCCCTATCCTACCCCAAGGGCCTCGAGGAGGAGCCGGCGCACCAGGTCGGGCTGGGCCTGGCCCCGGGTCCTGCGCATCACCTGGCCCACCAGGGCGTCCAGGGCCTTCAGCTTGCCCTGGCGCACGCTTTCCGCCGCCTCGGGCATGGCCTTCAGCACCTCCTCCACCACCCCCTTGAGGGCCCCCTCGTCGGCCACCATCCTCAGGCCCCGCTCCTGCACCAGGGCCTCGGGGTCCTTGCCCTCCAGCACCTCGGGGAGGAGGCCCTTGGCCACGCGGCTGGTGATCTCTCCCCGCTCAAAGAGGGCCACCAAGCGGCTTAGGCCCTCGGGGGTGAGGCCGCTTTCCTCCAGGGAGAGGCCCCGCTCGTTCAGGAGCCCGGCCACGTCCGCCAGGAGCCAGTTGGCCAGGGCCTGGGGAGAGGCCAGGCCCACCTCCAGGGCCCGGTCCAAAAAGCGGGCCATGGCGGGGGTGTAGGCCAGCGCCTCCGCGTCCTTGGCCCGGATTCCCAGGGCCTGGTAGCGCCCCGCCTTCTCCCAGGGGAGCTCGGGCAGGCTTTGGCGCACCTCCTCCAGCCAGGACCGGGGGATGGGAACGGGGGGGAGGTCGGGTTCGGGGAAGTAGCGGTAGTCCGCCTCCTCCTCCTTGGTGCGCATGGGGTAGGTTTTGCCGCTACCCTCCTCAAAGCCCAAGGTGGCCTGCTTCACCCTTTCCCCTCGCCTCAGGATCTCCGTCTGGCGCCGGATCTCGTACTCCAGGGCGCGCTGGACGCTTTTGAAGGAGTTGAGGTTTTTGATTTCCACTTTGGTGCCCAAAGCCTCCCCAGGGCGGCGCACGGAGACGTTCACGTCCGCCCGTAGCTTGCCTTCCTCAGGGGAGGCGTCGGAGATCCCCAGGGTCTGCACCAGGGCCTGGATGTGCTGTAGGAAGAGGCGGGCCTCTTCGGGGGTCCTGAGGTCGGGCTCGGTGACCAGCTCAATCAGGGGGCTTCCCGCCCGGTTCAGGTCCAAGAGGGTGCGCCCCTCCAGGTGGAGGCTCTTGCCGGCGTCCTCCTCCAGGTGGAGGCGCTTGATGCGCACGGAACGCTCCCCCAGGGGCAGGGCCCCACCCTGGCCCAGGGGGAGGTCGTACTGGCTGATCTGGTAGTTCTTGGGCAGGTCGGGGTAGAAGTAGTTCTTGCGGTGGAAGACAAGCCTCTCCGGCACCCGGCTTCCCAGGGCCAGGGCCAGGCGTAGCCCGTACTCCACCGCCTGCCGGTTGGGCACGGGCAGGGCCCCGGGGAGGCCCAGGCAGACGGGGCAGGTGTGGGTGTTGGGCTCCTCCCCGAAGTATTCCGCTTCGCAGCCGCAGAAGGCCTTGGTCCGGGTCTTGAGGTGCAGGTGGACCTCGAGGCCGATGACGGCTTCGTACATGGCCTAAAGTCTAACCCAGACCGCCTAGCGGGGCTTGGTGCCTTCCTGGACCCCGGCCAGGCGCATGAACTCCTTGGGGTCCACCGCCCGGGCAAGGCCCATCTCGTAGGTGATCAGCTTGCGCTTGTAGAGGTCGGCCAAACAGGCGTCCATGGTGATCATCCCGTACTGGCCTCCGGTCTGGATCACGCTCCTCAGCTGGTGGCTCTTGCCCTCGCGGATGAGGGCCCGCACCGCGGGGGTGGCGATCATGAGCTCGTAGGCCAGCACCCGCCCGCCCCCGAAGGCCTTGGGCAGGAGCTGCTGGGTAAGGACCGCCACCAGGTTGTTGGAAAGTTGCACCCGCACCTGTTCCTGTTGGGCCTCGGGGAAGACGTCGATGATGCGGTCAATGGTCTCGGGGGCGGAGTTGGTGTGCAGGGTGCCCATCACCAGGTGGCCGGTCTCCGCCGCGGTGATGGCGGCGGCGATGGTTTCGTAGTCCCGCATCTCCCCCACCAGGATCACGTCGGGGGCCTGGCGCAGGACGCTCCTCAGGGCCTTGTGGAAGTTATGAGTGTCGGCGCCGATCTCCCGCTGGTTGATGATGGCCCGCTTGTGCTTGTGGAAGAACTCAATGGGGTCCTCAATGGTCACGATGTGCACGGGCTTGCGCTCGTTGATGTAGTCGATCATGGAGGCCAGGGTGGTGCTCTTGCCGCTGCCCGTGGGCCCCGTGACCAGGACCAGCCCCCGGGGAGCCAGGGCGATCTCGGCGATGGTCTTGGGCAGACCCAGTTCCTCAAAGCTCTTGATGACCGCGGGGACCACCCGCAACACCCCGCCCACGCTACCCCGTTGCAGGAAGACGTTCACCCGGTAGCGCCCCTTGCCCGGCAGGCTGAAGGAGAAGTCCAGCTCCTTCTCCTCCTCAAAGATGCGCTGCTGCTTCTCGTCCATGAGGGCGTAGAGGAGCTTGCGGGTCTCCTGGGGGGAGAGGGGTTCGTACTCCGTGGGGTGGAACTCCCCGTCCACCTTGAGCATGGGGGGAAGGCCCACGGTGATCACCAGGTCGCTGGCCCCCCGCTCCACGGCCAGGCTCAAAAGGTCTACGATATCTGGGCTCTTGGGCATCCCTGCCTCCTTCACTCAATGGTACGCGCCAGGACCTCCTCGAGGGTGGTGATTCCCTGGAGGGCCTTGTAGATGCCATCCTCCCGCAGGGTCTTCATCCCCTTTTGCCGGGCGAGCTCCTTGATCTCTGTGGCCGACTTCCCGGCCACGATGGCGTGGCGGATATCGTCGTCCACCACCAGGAGCTCGTGGATGGCATACCGCCCCTTATAGCCGCTGCCGTTGCAGCGCTCGCAACCCAGGCCCCGGTAGAGCTTGGCCCCCCGGATTTCCGCCTCGGAAAGCCCCAGGCGGCGCAGGACCTCAGGGTCAGGCTTGACCTCCGCCTTGCAGTGCTCGCAGACCCGGCGCACCAAGCGCTGGGAGAGGACGCCGATCAGGGCGGCGGAGATGTTGAAAAGCTCCACCCCCATCTCGTCCAGGCGGGTGATGGCCTGGGCGGCGTCGTTGGTGTGCAGGGTGGCGATCACCAGGTGGCCGGTCAGGGCGGCCTCGGTGGCGATCTTGGCGGTCTCGCTGTCGCGGATCTCGCCCACCATGATGATGTCCGGGTCCTGGCGCAAAAAGGCCCGCAGGGCCCGGGCGAAGGTGAGGCCCGCCTGGGGGTTCACCTGGGTCTGGTTGATGCCGGGGATCTCGTACTCCACGGGGTCCTCAATGGTCTGGGTGTTTTTGTCCGGGGTGGCGATGCGCTTGAGGATGGAGAAGGTGGTGAAGCTCTTACCGCTGCCCGTGGGGCCGGTGATGAGGAAGATGCCGTAGGGCTTGGAGATCACCTCCTGGAAGCGTTCAAAGACCCCGGGGGCAAAGCCCAGCCCCTCGATTTCCGGGATGTCCGAGGCCTTCTTCAAAAGGCGCATCACCGCTTTTTCCCCGTAGACGGTGGGCAGGGTGGAAAGGCGCAGGTCCACGTCAATGCTGCCCTCCCGATAGCGCACCCGCCCGTCCTGGGGGAGGCGCTTCTCGGCGATGTTGAGGTTGCCCATGATCTTGACCACGCTGATCACTGGGCCCAGGGCCCCCTTGGGCAGGGTGGTGTACTGGCGCAAAGCTCCATCAATGCGCAGGCGCACCAGCACGTCAGACTGGCGGGGTTCAATGTGGATATCGGAAGCGTCTTGCAAGTAGGCCTCGCGGATCACCTGCTTGACAAACTTCTGGGCGGCGCTCTCGTCCAGCTCGGTGGTGACCGCCTCCTCCTCCTGGTAGCCCTTGGAGAGCTCCTTGGCCAGCTCCCCCAGCTCCTCCTTGCCGTAGAAGCGCTCAATGAGCTTGGTGATGGCCGCCTCGGTGCTCACCGCTGGGGCCACCTCGTAGGTGAGGCCCCGGCGCTTCAAGGCTGCCCGCACGTCGTCCAGGGCGTAGACGTTCCTGGGGTCTTTCATGAGGAGGACCAGGGTCCTCCCCTCCAGGTGATGGGGGAAGACCCCGTAGCGCCGCGCCAGGTCCTCGGGGAGGAGGAGGGCTGCCCCGGGGTCCGGGGGGTTCTCCTCGGGGTGGATGTAGGGGAAGCCCAGCTGGGTGGCCACCGCCTGGGCCAGGGCCTCGGGCTTGAGCTTGCCCGACTGGACCAGGGTGTCCTCCAGACGACCCCCGCCCTGGCGCTGTTTCTTCAGGGCTTCCTCCACGTCCTCCGGCCGGGCCAGGCCCAGTTCCACCAGGATCTCCCCCAGGGGCTTGGCCTTGGCGAGGCGCTTTTGCACCTCCAGGGCCTCCCTTAGCTGCTCCCGCTTCAGGAGGCCTTCCTGGACCAGGACCTCCCCCAGGCGCCCTTTTTCGGGGTAGGCCCGGTGGAAGAGCTCCTCCCAGGCCTTGGGTAGGGTGAGGAAGAAGCGGGCAGAGCGGCCCAGGAGCTCCTCCACCGCCTCCTTGTGCCGGGGGTCGGCCAGGACCACCTCCACCTTTCCCTCCCGGAAGCCTATGGGTACGGCGCTATAGCGGAGGGCGTCGGACCGCAGGAGGAGGGCGGTGGCCGCCGGGTCGGGGTGGAGGTCCTGGGTGCTTGGGAGGAACTCCAGGCCCTTCTGCTCCGCCAGCACCCGGTGGAGGTCCTCCTCCGCCAGGCCCTTTTGCACCAGGATGCGGCCCAGGAGGTCCCCCGTCTGTTCCTGCTCCACCAAGGCCTCCTCCAGGGTGTCCCGGGAGATCAGGCCCTTTTGCACCAGAAGCTCCCCCAGCTTCAGCTCCGCCTGGCTGGGCCCGGTGGGCGGGGGAGGCAGGGGCAGGTTGAGCTCGGGGTAGTTCTTGGCCAGGGCGTAGAGGAAGGCGCTCCGGGTGGCCTGGTAGGGCTCCACCACCAGGCCGGTGAGGTCCTCCACCTCCTCGAGGCCCAGGGTATCCAGGGGGTTCACGAAGGCCACCCGCACCACCCCGGCCTCCTCGTCCAGGGCGAAGGGGATGGCCTGGAGCTCCTTGGCCTTTTCCGCGGGCAGCAGGGCCTTGACCTTGGGGGGAATCTCCAGGGTGTGGAGCTCCACCAGGGGGATGCCGAAATGGTCCTCTATGGCCTGGGCAATGCGCCTTTCCGACAGAAGGCCGGAGTCCACGATGACCTCGGCCAGGCTTCCCCCCACCTCACGGTGCTTCTCCAGGGCCATCTGCAGCTCCTCGTCCGTGAGGAGCCCGGCGTCCAGGAGGATGGCTCCTAGCCGCTTGTCGCCGATGGTGAGCACGCTCATGCCGAACCTCCCCAGGGCTTCCTAAATGGAGTCTCCAACATGCGTATGAAACGGGTGTAAAAGAATTCCCTCTCCCGCAAGGGGGGCACCAGGACCGTGTAGGCTCCCACCAGGTTTCCCCCCAGGACGTCGGTGAAGACCTGGTCCCCCACCACCGCCACCTCCCGGGCGGGCAGGGCCAGGGCCTTCAGGGCCCGGCGGAAGCCCAGCCAGGGCTTGAGGGCGGGGGCGTGGCCGGGGAGGCCCAGCTTGGTCTGCACCCGGGCGAAACGCTCAGGCAGGGCGTTGGAAAGGAGGTAGATGGGCACCTCCCCCCGCAGGGCCTCCAGCCAGGCCTGGTAGGCCGCGGGCAGGTCCTCTTCCCCGTAGGGCAGGAGGGTGTTGTCCAGGTCCAGGATTACCCCCTTCAGCCCCCGCTCCCGCAGCCACGCGGGGGTGAGGTGGAGGAGGGAGGGCAGGACGGCCTTGGGGAAGAACATACCCCTATTCTGCCACGGGGGAGTGAACGCCCCCTTAACGGGGAGGTAGCATGACCAGGCCCCACATCCGCCCCGTCCTGCCCCGGTCGCGGCGGTGGGAGAAGAGGGTGGGCTGGCAGTGGGTGCAAAGCCCTACCCGGTAGATGCGTTCCTCCCGCACCCCCGCCCGGCGGGCCTGGAGGAGGAGGGCTGCCTCCAGGTCCAGGAGGTGCTTGCCCGGGGCCTGGGGATCCGGGCGAAGCGTGGGAAGCCCCGCCTCCTGGAAGCGCTCCGCCACCTCCTCCCCCACCTGGTAGCACCCCCCGCCGATGCCCGGGCCCATGGCCAGGTGGACTTCCTGGGGGTCCATGCCCCACCCGGCCAGAAGCTCCAGGGCCCGGGGCAGGATGCCCCCCACCACCCCCCGCCACCCCGCGTGCAGGGCCCCCACCGCCCCCTGGGGATGGTAGAGGAGGAGGGGGTAGCAGTCCGCCACCCCCACCCGGAGGAGGAGGCCCGGGGTACGGGTGAGGAGGCCGTCCCCCTCCCAGAGGCCAGGCCCTGCCACCCGGTGCACCTGGGTGCCGTGGACCTGCTTGAGGGCGGCCACCGGGGGGTGGCCGAAGGCGGAAAGGACCCGCCTCTGGTTTTCCGCTACCCGCTCGGGGTCATCCCCGGTGGCGGCGGAGAGGTTGAGGCTGGCGAAGGGGCCTTCTGAGACCCCGCCCAGGCGGGTGGTGAAGCCGTGGGGCACGGGCAGGGGGGTGGTGAGGAGGGGGACCATCTCCCTCATTCTGCCCTGGTCCGGGGGAAGTGTGCACCCTACCCCTAAGCTTCACAGGCTCAGGTGTATACTCTCCCCATGAGGACGGATCAGAACCAGCTCCGCTTCAACCAGGTTCTCCTCACCCTCCTCTTGCCCCTGGCGGCCCTCCTGGACCTTCCCTTTCTGGTCTACCTCCTCTTCCTCCTCATGGTGAGCCAGCACACCCCCTGGGACCTCATGGTGGCCCTGAGGCGCCTCCTCCGGATACCTTCCCGTCCCGTGGAGGAGGACCCCAGGCCCCACCGCTTCGCCCGCTTCCTGGGGGGCGTCTTCCTGGGCCTGGCCTCCTTTTTCCTCCTCCTGGGGCTAAAGGGGGTGGGCTACGCCCTGGCCCTCCTGGTGGCCCTCCTGGCCTTGGTGAACCTGGTCTTCGGCTTCTGCCTGGGGTGCTTCCTCTACCTCCACCTGCGCTACGCCCGGGCCCTTTTCACCGGGAAATAGCCTCCAGGAGCCGCACCATCTCAATGGCGGTGAAGACCGCCTCGGCTCCCTTGTTCCCCGCCTTGCCCCCGGCCCGCTCCTGGGCCTCCTCGGGGGTATTGGTGGTGAGGACGCCGAAGACGATGGGCTTTTCCGTCTGGAGCATGGCCTGCATCAGGCCGCTGGCCGCCTGGCCGGCCACGTACTCAAAGTGGGGGGTCTCCCCCCGCACCACCGCCCCCAGGGCCACCACCGCGTCCACGTCGGGGCGCTGGGCCAGGCGCTTGGCGATGAGGGGGAGCTCAAAGGAGCCCGGCACCCAGGCCACCAGGACCTCGGACGGATCCCCCCCCAGGCGGGCATAGGCCTCGAGGGCCCCTTCCAGGAGCAGTTTGGTCACCCGCTCGTTGAAGCGGCCCACGGCGATGGCCAGCCGCACCCCCTTGGCCGTGAGGATGGGGGAGAGGGTCTTGGGCTTCATGGCCTCACTATACTTTGGGGGTGGAGCGCTACCTCTTGGTGGCCCTGGGGGGAGCCTTGGGCTCCCTTCTGCGCTACGCCCTGGGGGCCTGGGTCCAGGACTTCCTGGGCCCTGGCTTCCCCTACAGCACCCTGGCCATCAATGCCCTGGGGAGCTTTTTCCTGGGCCTGGTGGTGGGGCTTTCCCTGGAGGGGGTCCTCTCGGGGGAGGCCCGGCTTTTCCTGGCCATGGGGGTGCTGGGGGGGTTCACCACCTTTTCCACCTTCAGCTACGAGACGGTTCTCCTGCTCCAGGATGGGGAGGCCCTGAAGGCCCTGGCCTACGTGGGCCTCAGCGTGGGCCTGGGGGTGGTCCTGGCCCTCCTGGGCTACCGCCTGAGCGCCCTCCTGGTAGCCTAGGGGCATGAGGCTAGAGGGGGAGGCCAAGCTCCTGCGCATCTTCATCGGGGAGTCGGACCGGTACGAGGGGCGGCCCCTCTACGAGGCCATCGTCCTCGAGGCCAAGCGGCGGGGCCTGGCCGGGGCCACGGTCTTCAAGGGCTTCATGGGGTATGGGGCCCACTCCCGCATCCACACCGCCAAGATCCTCCAGCTTTCCCAGGACCTCCCGGTGATGGTGGAGATCGTGGACACCGAGGCCAAGATCCGCGAGTTCCTCCCCGTGTTGGACGGCATGGTGCGGGAGGGCCTGGTCACCCTGGAGAAGGTGGAGGTCATCCGCTACCAAAGCCGGTAAGCTGGGGCGCTTTTCCCCCTTCCTGCCCGGGGTAGCCTGAGAGCATGAACAGGGTTCCCCCAGGGCAGATCCTCACGGACCGCTTCCCCATCCTCACCTACGGGGAGGAGCCCCGGGTCGCCCCCGAGGCCTGGCGCCTGGAGGTGGGGGGGCTGGTGGAAGAACCCTTTGCCCTCACCTACGCCGAGCTCCTAGCCCTTCCCCAGGTGGAGCTCACCCGGGACTTCCACTGCGTGACCCGCTGGAGCCGCCTGGACGTCACCTGGCGGGGGGTGCGGGTGAAGGACCTCCTGGAGCGGGCCAGGCCCAAGCCGGAGGCCGTGGCCGCCCTGGTCCACGCCTACGGGGGCTACACCACCAACCTCCTCCTGGAGGACCTTCTGCGGGAGGACGTCCTCCTGGCCCACACCCTCTTCGGCAAGCCCCTGCCTCCGGAGCGGGGGGGGCCGGTGCGGCTTCTGGTCCCCCACCTCTACGCCTGGAAGAGCGCCAAGTGGGTGCGGGCCATAGAGCTCCTGGACCACCTGGAGCTTGGCTTTTGGGAGCGGATGGGCTACCACTGGCGGGGGGACCCGTGGCGGGAGGAGCGCTTCCAGGAAGGCCCCATTCCTGCCGCCAGCCTGCGCTTTAGGAGCAAGAAAACCTGATATAATCTGGCTAAGGAGGTGGTGCAGGATGGCCCTCGAGCCGGCGCGCCTCGAGGTGGAGGAGGCCCTTAAGGCCTACGAGGACTGCGTGGAGGGGGAGGCCCTGGAGTACGGGGAGGAGTACGAGCGGGTGACCTACATGGAGTACGAGGCCCCTGCCCCCGACCCCTGCGCCGAGGCCTTCGCCCGCCTGGTGCGGGCGGTGCGGGCCTATGAGGCCGCCGGGGGCCAGCGGGCGGACCTGGACCTCAGGGGCCAGGAGGCGCGGGTCTACGGGGTCCTAGACAGGGGGTAGGCCTGGGGCCGGCCTTCCTGGAAGAAGAAGGCCTCCCGGTACCCCAGGTCCAGGAGGAGCCCCACGGCCTCGGGGAAGGCGTGGCCCACCTCCCCGGGGTGGTGGGCATCCGATCCCAGGACCACGCCGATGCCCAGCTCCCGCGCCCGCCGGAGGAGCCCAGGGGCGGGATAGACCTCCCCCGCGGGCTTCCTTAGCCCGGCGGTGTTCACGTCCAGGAAAAGCCCCTCCTCGGCCATGGCCCTGAGGGCGGGCTCGGCTAGCTCCAGGAGGGCTTCCGCCTCCAGGCGGTGGCCGAACTTCTTGGGCAGGTCCAGGTGGCCCAGGGCGTGGAAGAGCCGGGAGCGGGCGGCCTTTTCCACCTCGGCGAAGTAGGCGCGGAAGACCTCCTTGAGGTCCCGCCAGGTGTACTCCTCCTGGTGGTCGGGGTGGTCCAGGGGCCAGGCTCCCAGGTAGTGGACGCTGCCGATCACGTAGTCAAAGGGGTAGGCCTTGAGGAGGTGGGCCACGAAGGCCTCGGTACCGGGGTGGAAGTCGGCCTCGAGGCCAATCCCCACGTAGAGGTCGGGGTTTACCTCCCGCACCCGCTCCAGGGCCAGGAGGTAGAAGGGCAGGGCCTCGAGGCGCATCCGGCTACCCGGGTCGTACCAGGAGGGCATGGGGCTGTGGTCGGTGAAGACCAGGCCCTTCAGGCCCTGCTTCCTGGCGGCAAAGAGGTACTCCCCTGGGGCGCCCTCCGCGTGCCCGCAGAGGGGGGTGTGCACGTGGCTATCCACCATGGGACGATTCTATCCGCACCACCCGCCCCTCCCAGGTATAAACCACCACTTCCCGCCCCAGGGCCTGGGAGAGGTCCAGGGAAAGGAAGGGGTCCTCCACCGCCCCCCCGGCCCGTTGCACCAGCACGGGCAGGGGCTCGGGCAGGAGGGCAGGGTGGCGGGCCAGGATGGCCTCCACCCGGAAGGCCTCCGCCCAGAGCCGCTTCAGGACGAAGAGGGCCTCCTGGGGGCTGTCGGCCAGGCGGAAGGCCCCGCTTCCCGCCCGGCGCAGCAGGAAGGGCCCCCCGCCCTTCAGGGCCGCCAGAAAGGCCTCCGCCCGCTCGGGCAGGAGGTAGCTTTCCCGCACCTGGCGCTCGGCTTCCTCCGCCGCCCAGAGGAGGCGCTCCTCGTCAATCCGCACCCCGAAGACCCCCTGGAAAAGCTGGGCGATGCGCTCGGGCAGGTTGTTGAGGCGGAAGAACTCCTCCTCCAGGGCCACCACCCAGCTCTCCGCCAGGGGAAGCCCCAGGGCCTGGGCCTGGCGCAGGAGGGCCACCTCCTCGGGTTCCCAGGCCAGGACCAAGGGGGTTATTCCAGGCTCCGCCATAGGTACCAGGCCAGGTGGCTGCGGTAGGGGCGGAAGGGCTCGCCGAAGGCCCCAAGCCCCTGGGGCTCCACCCCAAAGAGGGCCCTGGCCGCCCGCTGGAGGCCCAGGTCTCCCACGGGCCAGACATCGGGCCGCCTCAGGCCAAACATGAGGAACATCTCCGCCGTCCAAGGGCCCACCCCCCGGACCCGCACCAGCCGCGCCTTCACCGCCTCGTCGGGCAGGGCCTCGAGGCCCTCCAGAAGCCCTTCCAGGGCCTGGGCCGCCAGGTCCTTAAGCGCCAGGGCCTTGGCCTGGGAAAGCCCCACCTGGCGCAGCTCCGCCGGGGGGAGGGCCAGCACCGCCTCGGGCCTAGGGTCCACCCGGGCCCAGAGCCTAGCGGTGAGGGTGGCCGCCGCCTTCCCGGAGAGCTGCTGGGCCACAATGCTTTCCGCAAGCACCTTAAAGGGCGCCTCCCGGGGGGTAGGGTGGGGGTGGAAGGGGGCCGGGCCAAAGCGGTGATAAAACCCCCGGAGGACCGGGTGCTCAAACAAAGCGCACCCCTTCCGCCCGGGTCACCTGACCCTGGTAGAGGAAGGTGATCTGGCGGAGGGCGGCCTGCAGGTCAAAGGGGGTGAGGGCGCTGGTGGCGTCCTCGGGGAGGACCACCTGGTACCAGCGCAAGGCGGCGGAGCCCGCGGTGTGCAGGACGCAGATGTTGGCTACCGTCCCCGTGACCACCAGGTGCTTCACCCCAAAAAGGTGCAGGTAGTGGTCCAGGGGGGTGCCGTAGAAGGCGTCGTAGCGCACCTTCTGGATCACCAGGTCCCCGGGCTCGGGGCGCAGTTCCTCCAGGATTTCCGCCCCCCAGGTGCCGGCCACCGCATGCCGGGGCCAGATGCGGAACTCGGGGTCGTCCTCCCGGTGCCAGTCCTGGGTGTAGATCACCCGGACCCCCGCCTGGCGGGCCCTTTCCAGGAGGAGGCGGATGGCGGGCACGCTCTTGGGGGCCTCGGGCACGAAGAGGGCCCCTTGGGGGTGGGCGAAGTCGTTTTGCATGTCCACCACGATTAGGGCTGTCTCCTTGGCGGGTAGTTCCAGGCGTTCCACCTTGGGGATTTCCGGGACTTCCACCATACCCTCATTCTGCCACCCTGGGCTTGCCTTGCAAAGGTCAGGAGGACGGGTGTATATCTCTCTCCTGATGGGCAAGCGAGGCTTCCTTCGCAGGGAGGCAAGCCCCAAGGAGGTCTTGGAACACTGCCTGCGCCTGGCCCGGGAGGTGGCCCCTCCCNCCCCCAAAGGCAAGCGGGGCCGCCCCTGGCGCTACAGCCACGCCCTTTACCTGGCCCTCCTTCTCTTCCGCGCCTTCTTCCACCTCACCTACCGCGAGACGGAGGCCTCACTCCAGGACCTGATGGAAGGCCCCTT
>NZ_AQWU01000031.1 GCF_000376265.1 Thermus igniterrae ATCC 700962 | reverse complement strand
ACCTTTGGGAGCGGAAGCCTTGGACGGCCATGGCGCGGGCGCTTTTGGAGCTCATCGCCTACGGCCTTAGGGTTCTTCTCTCCCTTCTCCCGCCCCCTCCGGGGTACAAGGCAATTTACTAGGCAAGCCCTTGGGTCGTTGACGGGCCCTCCTAAGGCTATCAGAATGGGAAGGATGCGCGCGGCCTTCCGCACCCTGGGATGCAAGGTGAACCAGGTGGAGACCGAGGCCCTTCTGGGCTTCCTGAAGGCCTTGGAGCCCCAGGTGGTTCCCCTGGAGGAAGGGGCGGATCTGGTGGTGATCAACACCTGCGCGGTGACCACCAGCGCCGAGGCCGATGCCCGCAAGGAGATCCGCCGGGCCCGGCGGGCCAACCCCAAGGCCTTCATCGTGGTCACGGGGTGCTACGCCGAGCTCTCCCCCGAGGCGGTGCGGGAACTGGGGGCCGATGCCGTGGTGCCCAATAGCCGCAAGGCCGAGCTGCCCAAGGTGATCCTGGAGCACTTCGGCCTGCCCGCCGACCCCATCACTACTCCCCCCAACGAGTTCTGGGGAGCGGGGGAGCGGGGGCTTTTGAATAGCCGGGTCCGCGCCTTCTTGAAGGTGCAAGACGGCTGCCAGGTGGGGTGTGCCTACTGCATCATCCCCAGGCTCCGGGGCAAGGAGCGGCACCGGGACTACCGGGACGCCCTGGCGGAGGCGGAGGCCCTACTGGGCATGGGCATCCAGGAGATCGTCCTCACCGGGGTGCGCCTGGGGAGCTACCGGGGGCACCCTAAGGGCCTAGCGGGCCTGGTGGAGGACCTCTACCACCTGGGGGCTAAGGTGCGGCTTTCCTCCATTGAGCCCGAGGACACCGGGGAGGACCTCCTCCGGGTCATCGGCCGCTATGCCCCCGCCGTGCGCCCCCACCTGCACCTTTCCCTGCAGACGGGTTCGGACCGCCTCCTCAGGCTCATGGGCCGCCGCTACGACAAGGCCTACTACCAGAACCTGGTGGCGCGGGCCTACGAGCTCATCCCCGGCTTTGCCCTCACCACCGATGTGATCGCCGGCCTGCCCACGGAGACCGAGGAGGAGCACCAGGAGACCCTGGCCTTCCTGGAGGCCCTCCGCCCCAGCCGGGTCCACGCCTTCACCTACACCCCCAGGCCCAAGACCCGGGCGGCCTCCATGCCCCAGGTCCCCCTGGAGGTGCGCCGGCGCCGCACCCGGGAGATCATCGCCCTGGCCCAGGCCCTGGCGGAGGCCCGCATCCGGCCCAAGCTGGGGGAGGCGGTGGAGGTCCTGGTGGAAAGGCGCCAGGGGGACCATGCCCTGGGCCACACCCCGGACTACTACGAGGCCCGCCTCGAGGGCCCAGCCCGCCCCGGGGAGACCGTCTGGGCCCGGGTGGAAGGGGTAGAAGGGTATACCCTCCTGGGCCGGGTGGTGGGGGTGAAGGAGGCCCCTAAGGCGCCCCTGGAACTCCCCCTGGCCCCTAGGTAGACTTTCCCCATGGACTGCGTTTTCTGCCGCATCGTTCGCGGGGAACTTCCCGCCCGGAAGGTCTACGAGGACGAGGCCTTTGTGGCCTTCCACGACATCCGGCCCCGGGCCCCGGTGCACGTGCTGGTGGTGCCCAAGGCGCATGTGGCCAAGTTTTCCGACTACCCCGACGACGAAACGGGGGAGAAGGCCCTTGGGGCCCTCTTCCGCACGGTGAACCGGGTGGCCCGGGCCCTGGGCCTCGAGGGCTACAAGGTCCAGGTGCACGTGGGGGAAAAGGGAGGGCAGGAGGTCTTCCACGTGCACGTGCACGTCATGGGAGGCTTCTGAGGACGAAACGGTCCAGGGTCTGGCCCTGGGGGTCCAGGGCGTAGCCTGTCAGGGCCTCCTCATTGATTTCCAGAAAAAGCGCGTGGTGGGCCACGGCCCAGGCCCGGGCCGCCGGCTTGGGCAGGAGGGGGTAGAGCCTGGCCCCACCGCCCCCGGTGGTCACGTGGAGGAGGCCCTTGGCCTCGAGGCGGGCGTACTGGTGGTCGTGCCCAGCCAGGACCAGCCGCACCCCATGCCGCAGGAGGAGGGGTTCCAGGAGGCTTCTTAGGGTGGGGCTCGGCCAGCCCAGGGAGTAAAGGGGGCGGTGGAGGACCACCACCTTCCAGGGGGCCTGGGAGGCGGCCAGCCCCTCCGCCAGCCAGGTCCTTTGCACACCCACCTCGGCTTCCGTGTAGAGGAAGAAGAACTCCGCGGCCCCCAGGCGCACCCGATAGTAGGGCCTTTCCAGGCCAAAGCGCTTCAGCTGGGCATCTAGGCTTGGGGCGTCGTGATTGCCGAAGGCGGGGTAGAGGGGCACCGGGGGGAGCTCCCGCAGGTAGGCCTCCACTACCTGGCCCACGGGGTAGAAGTTGTCCCCGGTGGTGAGGAGGGCGGCCAGGGGGGTTTTGGCGTGTTCCGCCCGCAGGAGGGCGGCCACCGCCTTTCGCCCCGGGCCCTCGTACCCCCAGTCCCCGATCACCCCAAGGCGCTGGGCCTGGGCCAGGGAAAGGAGGCTTAGGAGGAGGAGAAAGAGGCGCATCAGGCTTCTGCGGCCCCGTGGGGCTTGAGACTGGCCTCCTCCACCCCCGCTTTTTCCACCACCTCCTCCGCCACCAGGATGGGGGCCTGGGCCCGGAGGGCCAGGGCCATGGCGTCGGAGGGGCGGGCGTCCACCTCCAACTCTATTCCCCGATGCTCCAGGATGAGGCGGGCGTAGAAAGTGCCGTCCCTTAGGTCAGTGATCTCCACCCGCATCAGCTTTCCCTGGAGCATTTCCATTACCGAAAGGAGGAGGTCCGGAGTAAGGGGGCGGGGCGGCTTTTCCCCCTGCAGGGCCACCACGATGTGGTGGGCCTCGAGGGGGCCGATCACGATGGGAAGGAGCTTGTCGTTCTCCGTCCTGAGCAGGACCACCACGCTGCCGTTCTGGGGGTCCACACCCAGGGTCTCAATCTTGGCGCTCAGCATACCTTGAGTATAGACTGGGCGGCGTGAGGACCTATCCTGTAGAGATCGCCGGGGTGCGGCGCGAGCTCCCCATCGTCCAGGTGGGGCCTGACGTGGCCGTGGCCCTCCTGAACCTCCTGGGGGATACCGAGCTCACCGAGGCCGCCGCCGAGGAACTGGCCAAGCGCCTGCCCCCGGAGGCCGATACCCTGGTCACCCCCGAGGTCAAGGCCGTGCCCCTGGCCCACGCCCTTTCCCGCATCACCGGCAAGCCTTACGTGGTGGCCCGCAAGACGGAGAAGCCCTACATGATCAACCCGGTGAGCCGTCAGGTGCTCTCCATCACCACGGGTAAGCCCCAGCTTCTTGTTCTGGACGGGGCGGACATTCCCCTGATCCGCGGGCGCAAGGTGGCCATCGTGGACGACGTGGTCTCCACGGGTTCCACCCTTTCAGGCCTGCGGGAGCTCATTGAGAGCGTGGGGGGGCAGGTGGTGGCCGTGTTGGCCGTGTTCACTGAGGGCACGCCCCGCCAGGACGTGATCGCCCTGGGCCACCTTCCCCTTTTCAAGCCGGAATAGGAGGCCTTATGGAGACCTATCCCATCACCATCGGCGGCGTCACCCGGCACGTACCCCTCATTGAACCCCTGCCGGGGCGGCGCATCCCCCTGGTGGAGTTCCTGGGGGACCCGGAGCTGGTGCGGGCGGCGGCCAAGGCCCTGAAGCCCTTCGTGCCCCCGGGCACCGAGGTCCTCTTCACCACCGAGACCAGCCCCATCCCCCTTGCCCACGTGCTGGCCGAGGAGCTGGGCCTGCCCTACGTGGTGGCCCGCAGGCGGCGCCGGCCCTATATGGAAGACCCCATCATCCAGGAGGTCCAGACCCTGACCCTGGGCGTGGGGGAGGTGCTCTGGCTGGACCGGCGTTTCGCCGAGAAGCTCCTCAACCAGAAGGTGGTCTTGCTCTCCGATGTGGTCTCCAGCGGGGAGACCATGAAGGCCATGGAGCGCATGGTGGTGCGGGCTGGGGGCAAGGTGGTGGGCCGGCTGGCCGCCTTCCGCCAGGGGGGCAACCCATCCCTGGACGTGGTCACCGTGGCTGAGCTCCCGGTGCTGTGATGCGATACACCTCCGCCCGGAGGCCAAGCCTCCGGGCGGCTTCCACGTTCTCCGGGTCGTCGTCCAGGTAGAGGGTCTCCTCAGGGGTGAGGCCAAGCGCCTCCAGAGCCAGCAAAAAGGCCCTTGGGTCCGGCTTGGCCACCCCCAGGGCGCAGGAGGCAAAGAAGCCGTCCACGTAGGAAGCCAGGCCGTGATGGGCCAGGCTCTCCTCCAGGCTGGGAAGGGTGTTGGACAAGACCCCCACCCGAAGCCCCTGGGCCTTCAGCTCCCGTAAGAGGGCTTCCGCCTGGGGGGCCTTGCGCAGGAAGCGGTAGTAGCGCCAGGGCAGGAGGTGCTCGGGGGGCAACCTTAGGGCCTGGGCGGTCTCCTCCACCAGGGCCTTCCAGAAGGCCTCCTCCTCCTCCAGGGTGCGCACCTTGAGGCCCCGCACCGCCTCGTGGATTTCCCGCATGGCCCGGGCCAGGGCGGCAAGGGCCCTCTCCCGCCCCACGCCCTGGAGGGCCAGTTCTAAGGCCTTCTTGTAAAGGGCCTCCTCGTCCAGGAGGAGGAGGACCCCGTCCCGATCCAGGAGGGCACCCCGCATGGCCCGAGTGTAGCACCCCCTCTGGGCAGGGGCCGGGTTATCTGACCCCCCACACCCCCCGTTCCGTGGCCAGGTGGGCCACGGGCACATCCCAGGGGTCCCGGGGAAGGGCGGCGAGGAGGAGGGCTTCGGGCACTACGCCCAAGGTGGTGGCCCTGACCCCGGCGAGGAAGCGGTCGTAGTAGCCCTTGCCGTGCCCAAGCCGGTAACCCTCCCGGTCAAAGGCCAGGCCCGGCACCACCACCAGCTCCAGGACCCCGGGGTCCACCGGGGGGGTGGTGGGTTCCAGGAGGCCGTAGGGCCCCGGGGCCAGGGGGCCAAAGGGGTGGACGCTGAGCTCCTCCCCGGCTACCT
Organism: Thermus igniterrae ATCC 700962; assembly: GCF_000376265.1. GTDB lineage: Bacteria > Deinococcota > Deinococci > Deinococcales > Thermaceae > Thermus > Thermus igniterrae. The sequence continues at coordinate 10,449 of NZ_AQWU01000031.1, read as the reverse complement.
TGGGCAGGTAGTACCGGGCGGGGTAGCGCTCCCGTAGCGCCAAGAGGTCCAGCTCGTGGGGCAGGGGGTGGTAGAGGAGGATTTCCTGGAAGCCCCCTGCTGCCAGCCAGGGCAAAAGGACCTCCACCAACTGCTGGGCCAGGGCTTCCCGCTCCAGGGTGCGCCAGATGCGGAGGCAGTGGCGGCGCAGGGTGGGCTTGTCCACGGGGGGAGGGTACCATCCCCGCCTCTTGACACTCAAGGGAGTTAACTGTCAAAATGGGCGGACAGGAGGGTAGGGTATGCCGGTCTACGTCTACAAGGGCCTGGAGACGGGCAACTACTACGAGTTTGAGCAGGGCTTCCACGATGAGCCGCTCAAGTCCCACCCCGAGACCGGGGAGCCCCTGAAGCGGGTCATCACCCCGCCCGCCATCATCTTCAAGGGCTCGGGGTGGCACGTGAAGGACTACGCCAAGAAGGATTCCGGCAGCAAGGCGGAAGGCTCCGACGAGTCCAAGTAAGAGGTGTCCCTATAGGCCCCCTGGCTTCGCCGGGGCCTTATACTTTCCCCATGCTCAACCTGGCGGCCCTGGTCCTCCTCCTTCTGGGCGTGGCGGTGCTTTTCTCCCCCCGGCGCTCTTTTGGCCTTCCCCTTGTGGGGGTGGGCCTCCTCCTCCTGGTGGTGGCCAACAGCTTCGTGGTGGTGCCCGCGGGGCACGTGGGCGTGGTCTTCAATATCCTGCGGGGGGTGCAGGACCGGGCCCTGGCCGAGGGGGTGCACTTCGTGGTGCCCGGGCTCCAGCAGGTCATCCTCTACGATGCCCGGGTGAAGGAGGTGACCCTTTCCGCCCCCCACGAGGGGGAAAGGCGGCTGGACACCTCCATCCAGGCCCGTTCCAAGGAGGGTCTGGAGATTGGGGTGGACGTCACCGTGCAGTACCGGGTCATCAAGGAGCGGGCCCCCAGGCTTCACCAGGAGGTGGGCCCGGGCTACCTGGAAACCCTGATCGTGCCCCAGGTGCGTTCCAAGGTGCGGGACGCCGTGGGCCAGTACGGGGCGGCGGAGCTCATCAGCACCCAGCGCACCGCCCTGGAGACCACGGTGATCCAGGGCCTCGAGGAGACCCTGCGCCGCTACCACATAGAGCTCATCTCCGTCCTCCTGCGGGAGATCCGTATCCCCCAGGCGGTGGCCAAGGTGATTGAGGAGAAGCAGACCGCCGAGCAACAGGTGCAGATTGAGATCAACCGCCGCAAGCAGGCGGAGATCGCCGCCGAGCGCCGGGTGATTGAGGCCAAGGGGGAACGGGATGCGGCCATCCTGCGGGCCGAGGGGGAGGCCCGGGCCATAGAGCTCCGGGGCCGGGCCCTGCGCCAGGCCCCCGAGGTGGTCCAGCTCACCTTCGCGGAGAAGCTGGCCCCCGGAGTGCAGACCGTCTTCGTCCCCAGCACGGGGAACTTCCTCCTGGACCTGAGGGGGCTACAGCCCCAGCAGGGGCGCTGAGCCTTAAGGCAGGACCCGGTCCCCGGGCTGGAGGGGGAGGAGGCCTTCCCTTACCTCCAGCACCCCCCGGTAGGCGGTCCCCGGGGCCACCACCTCTCCCGGGGCCAGGCGGGCCACCTTCAGCACCCGTCCTTCCCCGTCCAGGAAGGCCACCACCACGGGGAAGCGGTAGTCCTCGGCGCTAAAAGGGGCATCCGTGGCCTGGGGGAAGAGGTAGAGGAGGGCTTCCAATTTCTCCTGCCGCACCCCCAGGCCCCGGCTCCAGGCCTCGGGGGTGCGGGCCAGGCGGGCCCTGAGGTGGCGGGTCCCCTCACGGGTCTCCACCGTCACCTGGGTGGGGGGAGGTGGGGTCTGGAAGCGCCGGGCGGCCAGGAGGTAGCCCATGAAGGAGAAAACGGAAAGGAGCACCAGCAGGAGGAAGGCCGCCAGGGGGAAGAGGGGGTTGCGGTCCACTACCGGGGCCAGAGCTTCAAGGCCTCACCCTCCACCCGGGCCCCGGGGGTGAGGCCCCGCCGCCTGAACCAGCCCTGGTTCACCTCCAGGGCTCCCTGGTAGACCACCCCGGGGTAGTAGACGGGGCAGGGGTCGGCCCGGCAGGGGGTCATGTCCAGGATGCGGAGGATCACCCCCTCCCGGTCAAAGAAGGCGATGGAGAGGGGGATCAGGGTGTTCTTCATCCAGAAGCCGCCCGCCGTGGGGGAAGGGAAGAGGAAGACCATCCCCTCGTCTTCGGCCAGGGCCTTGCGGAACATCAGCCCCTGGGCCTGGCGTTCGGGGGTGTCGGCCACCTCTACCCTGAGGGGGTGGCGTCTTCCCCCCTGCTCCACGTACAGGGTGCTTTTGGGAAAGGAAAGGCCCTGGGCTAGGGCCATGAGGCCTAGGGCCAGCCCGAGAAGGAGGGGCCGCATAGGGCCATTATGGCACCAGGGCCTGGAGGTGGGCCCGGATCTCCTCCTGCACCGCCTCCACCCCCTTGCGGGCGTCCAGGAGGAGAAAGCGCTCCGGCTCGGCCTCGGCCAGGCGCAGATACCCCTCGCGCACCCGCCGGAAGAAGTCCAGCCCGGACCGCTCCAGCCGGTCGGGGTCCTTTACCCGCCGCAAGGCCTCCTCAGGAGGGAGGTCCAGGAGGAAGGTGAGCCGGGGCTTCAGGCCCAGGGTGGCCATCCGGGCCACCTCCTGGAGCCAGGGGAGGGGTAGCCCCCGGCCGTATCCCTGGTAGGCCAGGCTGGAGTCCAGGTAGCGGTCGGAGACCACCCAGACCCCCCTTTGGAGGGCGGGGAGGATGACCCGGCGCACGTGCTCCGCCCGGTCGGCGCTGAAGAGGAGGTACTCGGCTTCCGGGGAGAGCTCCTCCCCGAGGAGGAGGCCCCGCACCCCGGGAAGCCCCCCGCCGGGCTCATGGGTGAGGTGCACCTTCAGGCCCTTTTCCGCCAGGAACTGGGCCAGAAGCCGGGCCTGGGTGGACTTGCCGGCCCCGTCCAGGCCCTCGAGGGTGAGGAAGACCCCGGCCATGCCCCTCACAACCCCGTGGGATGGTCCAGGAAGACCCAGGGAAGGCCGAAGCGCTCCTCCAGATGCTGGGCCAGGGCCTTCACCCCGAAGGTCTCCGTGTCGTAGTGGCCGGCGTAGATCACGTTCAGCCCCCGCTCAAAGGTCTCGTGGAAGACCGCGTGTTTGGGCTCCCCGGTGACGAAGAGGTCGGTGGTGATGCGCCCCAGGAGGCTGGTGCCGCTTCCCGAAACCAGGGTGACGGTCTCCACCATCTCCTTCCCCCCCTGGTGCACCAGGGGCTGCATCCCCGTGAGCTGGCCCAGGCGGTCCGCCACCTGCACCAGGGGGGTGGGCAGGGGAAAGCGCCCCTTCACCCCCACGTCAAAGGGCTCCAGGTCCACCAGGCCCAGGGCCCGGGCCAGGACGGCGTTGTTCCCCACCTCGGGGTGGGCGTCCAGGGGGAGGTGGGCGGCGTAGAGGCTGATGCCTCCCTGGAAGAGGAGGGCAAGCCGCCTCCGGTGGTGGCCCACGATGGGGAAGGGCCGGCCCCAGAAGAGGCCGTGGTGCACCAGGAGGAAGTCCACCCCCGCCTCGAGGGCCTGGCGGAAGATGGCCTCCCCTGCGTCCACCGCCGCCCCCACCTTGCGCACCAAGGGTTTCCCCTCCACCTGCAGGCCGTTCAAGGAGGGGTCCTGGGGGAAGTCCCGCACCCGAAGGTAGGCGTCCAGATAACGTACCAGCTCGTCCCGCTCCATGGGGCCTAGCTTACCCAAGCGGGGAGTCCCCTGCTCTGGAATGACCGGTCAGTATTATGGGGGCATGGAACCGGAAATCCTCCTCAAGCTCCGCTTCCTCTCCGACCTCACCCCCGGCCCCGAGGGCCTGCCCCTCTTCCTCCTCACGGACATCCAGGAGGGCGACCCTCCCCGGTACCGCTCCCGCCTGGCCCTCTTTGACGGGACTTTGCGCCTCCTCACCCAGGAGGAGGCCAAAAAGCCCCGCTACGCCCCGCCCTTCGTCTACTTCCTGCGCAAGGTGGGGGAGGGCCAGGAGCTCTTCCGCCTGGACCTCCGGGGGGGGGAGGCGGAGCGGCTCACCGAGACCCCCGGGGTGCTGGACTACGCCCTGGGCCCTGAGGGGGAGGTGGCCTTCCTGGCCCTCAAGGAAGCCCCCAAGCGGGGTGTGCCCCGCCGCTTTGAGGGGTGGCCCTTCAAGTTTGATGGCCGGGGGCTCCTGCCCGAGGGCAACGTGGCCCTTTACCTCCTGAAGGACGGGGAAAAGCGCCTCCTCCTGGAGCGCTACCCCGCCCCCAAGGAGATGGTCCTGGCCCCCGAGGGGCTCTACCTGGTGATGCCCGAGGATGTGCGGGCCCAGGCGGAGTGGCGGGACACCCTCTACCTCCTCCGGGATGGCCACCTGGAGAAGGTCTGGGGCGGCTTTGGCCCCATCTTTGCCCTAGAGTGGAGCCCCGAGGGGCTTTTCTTCCTGGGGCATGCCTTTGAGCGGGGCGGGGGGACGGAGGCCCGCCTCTACCACCTCAAGGGTGGGGAGACCCGGGTGCTCCTGGAGGGGAGCCTGCAGAACTCCGTGAACAGCGACCTGCGCTTCGGGGCCCACCTCCAGGGGCCCAAGTGGGGTGGGGACGGGGTCTACCTGGTGCGCACCGAGCTGGGGGAGGGAAGGCTCTACCGGGTGGGGCTGGACGGAGAGGTGGAGGCCCTGCCCGCCTCGGGGAGCGTCCTGGCCTTCGCCCGCACGGAGCGGGGCCTCTTCCTCCTCACCGAGGACTTCACCCACCCGGCCCGCCTCGAGGGCCCCCTTGGGGTCTATGATCCCAACCAGGGCTTAGACCTTCCCCTGGCCGAGCCCCATCCCACGGCTTGGGAGAGCCCCGAAGGGCACCGGGTACCCGGCTGGGTCCTCCTGCCCGAGGGGGAGGGGCCCCACCCCGTCATCCTCTACATCCACGGGGGGCCCCACACCGCCTTTGGCCGCGCTCCCATGCTGGAGTTCGCCCTCTTCCGCCAGGCGGGCTATGCGGTGGCCTTCTGCAACCCCCGGGGCTCCACGGGCTACGGCCAGGACTTTGCCCTTCTGGAGGGGGAGTGGGGGGAGCGGGACGAACGGGACCTCCTGGGCTTTTTGGACCACGTCCTGGCCCACTTCCCCCTGGACCGGGACCGGGTGGGGGTGGCCGGGGGAAGCTATGGGGGGTACATGACCAACTGGCTCACCGCCCGCCACCCCGAGCGCTTCCGGGCGGCGGTCACCGACCGTAGCATCTGCAACTGGTTCAGTTTTTTCGGGGCCAGCGACATCGGCCCCCGCTTCACCTGGATGGAGCTTTCCGCCAAACCCTGGGAGCGGCCCGAGGTGCTTTGGGAGAAAAGCCCCCTGCGCTGGGTCCACCGGGTGCGCACCCCTACCCTGGTGGTCCACGCCGAGGAGGACCACCGCTGCCCCATAGACCAGGGGGAGACCTGGTACACCGCCCTATGCCACCTGGGGGTGAAGGCGCGCTTCTTCCGGGTGCCCGAGGAGGGGCATGAGCTTTCCCGCTCCGGGAGGCCCGACCGCCGCCTGGCCCGCCTGCGGGCCTACCTGGACTGGTGGCGGGAAAACCTTTAGGGCGTACCCCCCTTAGAGGGGGGTACGCCAAGGACCTTGACGGATTAGGCCTGGCTTTCCGCCACGGGCTCGGGGATGGGCCCGAAGGTCTCCTCGTAGCGGGCCACGTTCTCCGCCAGGCTACGCAGGAGGGCCTTGGCGTGCTGCGGGCTGGTGATCACCCGGCTCACCACCATGGCCCCGCCCTGGGGCTGCAGGAGGGCGAAGTCCAGGATGAACTCGTTCTTGGTGTGGGCGATGAGGGCCAGGTTGGTGTAGCGACCCTGGGCGGTGTCCTTGTCAATCTGGATGTCCAGCTTCAGCTCGTTCATGAAAGGGCCTCCTCTAGTTTGGGCAGGGCCTTCTTCAGGGCCAGCCGAACCCGGCCGAGGCTCCGCACCCCGTCCAGGAAGAGGAGGAGGTGGTGGCCGGGCAGGGGCACCAGAAGGAGGGCGCCCTCCGGGTACTCTACCATGACCTCCTCCAGCCCCTCCTGGCCCAGGGTCTGGGCCAGGGCCTTGGCCGTGCCCAGCACCGTGGCCGCCCGGGCGGAGAGCTGGCTGGCCTCGAGGGCCCCCTCCTCCCGCACCTCCTCCACCACGAACCCGTCCTCGCTGAGGAGGGCCACCACCTGAACGCCCTTGGTGTCCTTGAGCTCCTTAAGGACTGCTTCCACCGTGCCTCCTTGCTAAAGGCCTCAGAGGCGCTGCACCTGCAGGGCGATGCGCGAAAGCTCCTGGCCCACGGCCTTGCGGTCCGCCCCCCGCTCAATGATGGCCCCCAGGATGTACTCCCCCGCCCGCAGGGCCAGCACCTCGTGGTTCTCCGTGGCCAGGGTGAAGCGGCGCACCTCCCCGGAAAGGGCCTCGGCCAGGGGGGTCATGTGCCGCACCAAGGAGGCCAGCTCCGCCGCCAGCACCTCCGCCGGGGGAGCTCCCCGGCCCAGGGCCTCTATGACCAGGCCGTCCAGGCCTGTGAGCACCGCCCGGCGCACCCCCAGGGGGGCCAGGCTCTCTAGGTAAGCCATCCCGCCACCTCCGCCATTCGCTCCATGGTCCTCGTGGCCTGAAGGCGCGCCTGGCCCAGGTTGCCCTCGGGGTCGAGGAGGAGGAGGAGAAAGAGGTCCTCCCGGGGCCTTGGGCCTGGAGCGCGCACCATGCGGGCATAGCCTACCACGGGATGCCCCCCCACCAGGAGCTCTTGTACCCCGGGGCTACCCAGGCTTCCCGCGTAGGCGGCCCGGGCCTGGCGCAAAAGGGCCGCGTGCTCGGCGATAGCCGCTTCCAGGTCTACCCGTTTGCGCCGCACCCCCTCCACCAGAAGCCCATCCAGGGTGCCGATGGCGGCGGCGAAGGCCCCGTCCACCCGGTCTAGCAGGGACTGCAGGAGTTCTTCCATCCTAAAGGGGCTTGCGTCCTTCCAGGGCCCGGCCCAGGGTCACCTCGTCCACGTACTCCAGGCTTCCCCCCACGGGCAGGCCGTAGGCCAGGCGGCTCGCCCTTACCCCCCGGCGCTTCAGCTCCTCGGCCAGGTAGAGGGCGGTGGCCTCCCCCTCCACGGTCATGGAGGTGGCCAGGACCACCTCCCGCACCCCAGAAAGCCGGGGCCAGAGGCTTTCCAGGCGGAGCTCCTTGGGCCCCACGCCCTCCAGGGGGTTCAGGGCCCCGCCCAGCACGTGGTAAAGCCCGGGGAACTCCCCGCTCCGCTCTAGGGCGTAGAGGTCGGCCACGGTTTCCACCACCGCCAGGAGGGTCCGGTCGCGGTCCTCGTCCTGGCAGATGGGGCAGAGCTCCCCCTCGGCCAGGTTGCCGCAGATCCGGCAGGCCCTCAGGGCGGCGAGCCCCTCCAGGGCCTGCTTCAGCTCGCCAGCCTCCTCCTGATGGAAGGCCAGGTGCAGGGCCAGCCTCTGGGCGGTCTTGGGGCCGATGCCGGGCAGGCGGGAGAGGGCCCGGGCCAGCTTCAGGAGGCCTTCGGGATACTTCATGCCTTAGGGGCTAAAAGAGCTTGCCCAGCATCTGGCCCACGCCCCCAAGCTCCCGGGCCATCTCCTTTTCCGAGAGCTCGTGGGCCTTCTTCTGGGCGTCCTGGATGGCCACCAGAAGGAGGTCCTCCAGGCCCTCCAGGTCGTCCTTGAAGGCCTCCAGCACCGCTGGTTTTAGGCGAACCGCCAGGACCTTGCCGTGGCCGTTGGCCTCCACCTCCACCAGGCCCTGGGCGGTGCCCACCACGGTCATGGTCTCCAGCTTCTCCTGGATTTCCGCGGCCTTCTTCTGGGCCTTCTGGGCTTCCTTCAAGAGCTTCTGCAGGTTCATGCTCCCTCCCCCATGAGTATAGTGGAAGGTATGGAGCGCCCAAGGCGGCTTCGTTCCCCCCGGTTGCGCCCCTTGGTGGCCGAAGTAGAGCTTTCCCCCCGGCACCTCATCCTCCCCCTCTTCGTCAAGGAGGGGGGGGAGGCGGAGGAGGTCGCCTCCATGCCCGGGGTCTTCCGCCACCCCCTTGCCACCCTCCCCCGCGTGGGGGAGGAGGCCCTGAAGGCGGGGTTGGGCGGGGTCATCCTCTTTGGGGTCCTGCCTGAGGGGGCCAAGGACCCGCTGGGCCAAGGGGCCTATGCGGAAGAGGGCATAGTGCAACGGGCCATCCGCCTCCTCAAACGGGAACTGCCCGAGCTTCTGGTCATGGCCGACACCTGCCTCTGCGAGTACACGGACCACGGCCACTGCGGGGTGGTGCGGGAAGGCCCTCTAGGGTTTTACGTGGACAACGACGCCACCCTGGAGCTTCTGGCCAAAACCGCCCTCTCCCAGGCCCAGGCAGGGGCGGACGTGGTGGCCCCAAGCGCCATGATGGACGGTCAGGTGCGGGCCATCCGCCAGGCCCTGGACGGAGGGGGCTTCCCTCACGTGCCCATCCTGGCCTATGCGGTGAAGTACGCTTCCGCCTTTTACGGGCCCTTCCGGGAGGCGGCCCAAAGCGCTCCCCAGTTCGGGGACCGGGGCGGGTACCAGATGGACCCCCGGGCGGGGCTTTGGGATGCCTTGAGGGAGGCCCATCTGGACGACCTGGAGGGGGCTGACCTCCTCATGGTCAAACCTGCCCTCCCTTACCTGGATGTGCTTCATGCCCTTAAGGTCCGCCTGGCCAAGCCGCTTTTCGCCTACCAGGTTTCGGGGGAGTACGCCATGCTGAAGGCGGCGGCCCTGAGGGGCTGGCTGGAGGAAAGGCGGGCCGTTTTGGAAAGCCTCTACGCCCTGAGGCGGGCCGGGGCCCAGGGCATCCTCACCTACTACGCCCTGGAGGCGGCCCGCTGGCTGAAGGAGGCCTAGGCCTCGGTCTGGCGGGGGGTTTGCGGGGCGGGGATGCCCCCGGTGAGGAGGGTGTACCCTGCCGCCAGGCTCACCATCACCCCCGCCAGGAGAAAGACCATGGGGGCGCCGATTAGGCCCTCCAAGGCCCCACCCAGCATGGTGCCGATGAGCACGGCGCTGTTCATCACTGCGCTGAAGGCGGCGAAGATGCGTCCCCGCATCTCCTGGGGGGTGTTGAGCTGCAGGATGGAACGGGCGGGGACGATGAAGGTCATGTTGAGGAAGCCTCCCAGGAAGAAGGCCAAAACCACCCAGGCAAACCAGGGGAAAAGGCCCACGGAGGCCTCAAAGAGCCCGAACAGGAAGAGCCCGTAGAGGAAGAGGCGCTCCCGGGGGACCCGTTCCAGGAGCTTGGGCATGGCCAGCCCACCCAGGATGGCCCCCAGGGCCATGGCCGCCTCCATGAGGCCGAAGCCCGCGGACCCCACCCCAAGCCACTTGATGGCCAGCACCACCCCCAAGGCGGTCTCCACGGAACCGAAGGCGGCGGCCATGAAGAGCGTTCCCACGGCCCGGCGGATGGCCGGCTGGCGGTAGAGGTGGCCCAGGCCCTCCTTGACCCGGGCGAAGAAACCGGCCCGGGGAAGGTGGGCGGGCTTCAAGGGGGGGAGGCCCAGGAGCAAAAGCCCCGAGGCCAGGTAGGTGGCCGCGTCCAGGTAGAAGGCGAAGGCCGGGCCCACCGCCGCCACCAGCACCCCGGCCGCCCCCACGAAGAGCACCTCGGAAAGGCGGTCGGCCAGGAGGACCAGGCTGTTGGCCTCGTCCACCTCCTCCTGGGGGACCAGGTCGGGGACCACCGCGTTCTGGATGGGGTCGTGGAGGTCGCGCAGGAGCTCGATGAGGAGGACGAGAAGCAAGAGGAAGGGGAGGCTCTTGGCCCCCAGAAGGGGGATAAGGGCCACCAGGGGAGCGCGGAGGAGGTCGGACCAGACCAAAAGGGCCTTCCGATCCTGGGTGTCGGCCCAGGCGGAGAGAAGGGGGGAGAAGACCACGGTGCCGAGGAGCTGTACCCCGAGGACCAAGGAGACCCAGAGGGCGTTTTCCGTAAGGAGATAGATCAGGACCAAAAGGGCCACCCGGTGGATCTTGCTCCCGGCCTGGGAGACCAGATAGGCCAGGATGAGCCGGGCAAAGGCCTTGTGCCTGAGGATTTTCATAGACCTCCTTGGCCGGGATTATACCAAGGAGGTCCAAAGGGTCAAGGCGTTCCACAGACTTGACCGTTATACCGCATAGAGCCCCAGGAACCTGAGGGCGGAGAGGGGATGGAAGGAGAAGGTCTCCAGGGCCGCCTTCTTCTTCCGCACCCCCCTGCGGTACAGCAGGGACACCAGAAAGGCCCGGAGGACCGCCAAGACTTGCGCCCCCACGCCCCGCACCTGGCAGGCGTCCTCATGGAGGAGGACGTCCCGTACCCAAAAGGACCGGTTCTCCACCTCCCACCGGGAAAGGAGAAGCTCCCCAAGCCGCCTCGCGTCCGCCTCCTCGGCTCCCAAGCTG
>NZ_AQWU01000030.1 GCF_000376265.1 Thermus igniterrae ATCC 700962 | reverse complement strand
AGGGGCCTTCCATCAGGTCCTGGAGTGAGGCCTCCGTCTCGCGGTAGGTGAGGTGGAAGAAGGCGCGGAAGAGAAGGAGGGCCAGGTAAAGGGCGTGGCTGTAGCGCCAGGGGCGGCCCCGCTTGCCTTTGGGGGTGGGAGGGGCCACCTCCCGGGCCAGGCGCAGGCAGTGTTCCAAGACCTCCTTGGGGCTTGCCTCCCTGCGAAGGAAGCCTCGCTTGCCCATCAGGAGAGAGATATACACCCGTCCTCCTGACCTTTGCAAGGCAAGCCCACGACCCAAGCCAGAGTGTGAACCGCCCCACTTGCGGCCAAACCCAAAGGGTTGTAGCATCTAGGGCGTTCACCCCAAGATATGGGGTCAAGCCCCAGTTAGGGGCTTGGTCCGTCCTTGGGGGTCAGGGAGGATTTATGGAGCGCCATTTCTTTGACGAGCACGCCCAGGCCATCGCCAAGCGCCAGTATCTGCAACCCGGCGATGGGGATATTCTCGGCATGTTCCGCAGGGTGGCCCGGGAAGTGGCCCGGGTGGAGGCCCCTGAGGTCCGGGACCTTTGGGAGGAGCGCTTCTACGAGCTCATGGCCTCCAAGCGCTTCTCCCCGGGCGGGCGCATCCTGGCGGGGACCGGCACCCCCCACGGCAACCTCCTCAACTGCTTCGTGCAGGGGGCCACGGAGAACCCCCCCGAGAGCTTCCAGGGCATCATGGAGGTGGCCAAGAAGCTGGCCCTGGTCACCAAGGTGGGTGGGGGCAACGGGGTGAACCTGGACCCCTACCGCTCCAAGAGGGAGGCCCGGCGGCGGCCGGTGCGGGGCATGGCCTACCTCTCGGCCGGCCATCCCGACGTGGAGGACTTCATCCGGGGGCTCATGCGCCCCCCCACCAACCCCGACGGCCCCAAGGAGGAGATCGCCCTCAAAAACTTCGCCCGGGTGGTCTACGGGGACCTTCCCCCGGAGCTCAAGGCCCTAGCGGAGCGGTACGGGGTGCTCACGGTGAAGGAAGCGCCCCAGGACCTCATCCGGGTACCCGACGACATGGGGGGCATCATTGAGGCGGCCAAGGAAGCCGCCCGCCTGGCCCGCCAGGGGCAGGAACCCCACGTGGACTTCTCCCTCCTGCGGCCCGAAGGGGCGCCCATCCGGGGCTCCGGGGGCACCAGCTCGGGGCCGGTGAGCTTCCTCTTTGAGATCTTTGACCACTTCCTGGAGTGGGCAGCCCTGGGGGCCGAGGAGGCGGGCCCGGTGGCCACCCTGCGCTACGTCTACGCCCCGGTGCTCCGGGTGGTGCGCCAGGGGGGCACGCGCCGCGGAGCAGGGATGGCCACGCTCTCCATAGACCACCCCGACCTCCTGGACTTTCTCACCGCCAAGGACCTGGACCGGGAGAAGGCCGAGGGGGACATCTCCACCTTCAACATCTCCGTCCTGGTGACGGAGGCCTTCATGCAGGCCCTCGAGGCCGACGCCCTCTGGCCCGTGACCCCCACGGAGGTACCCGGCAAGTACTATCCCCACCCGGTGGCAAGCCCCTACACGGGCAGGCTGCCCGACCTTCCCGAGCGTGCCGACGGGGCCAAGCCCATCCCCCTATTCGGGGGGAAGGTGCCCGCCCGCTGGCTCTGGCACGAGATCGCCTGGCACGCCTGGGCCACGGGGGAGCCGGGGCTGATCTTCGTGGACCGGGTGAACGCCCTTTCCGCCCTGAAAGGCCTTCCGGGCTACGAAATCCGCTCCACCAATCCCTGCTTCGTGGGCAGCACCCGAATCCCCACGGAGTTTGGCCTAGTTCCCATCGCTGAACTGGCCAAAAAGGGTAGCTTCTACATGACCACCGACAACCGCGCCCCCTTCGCAGGCCTGGGCCCAGCCCGAAAAGAGCGGGGGGTGACGGTGCGCAAAGCGGCCAAGGCCTTCTACACCGGGGAGCGGGAGGTGGTTCGCATAAAGACCCGGGAGGGCCTTACCCTTACCCTGACCCCCGATCACCTCCTCCTGACCCCCCAAGGGTATGTGGAAGCGGGCCAGTTGAAGCCCGGGGACAGGCTGCTGGTGCAAAGCGGCGAAGGCCTGTGGGCCAAGGAGCGATCCCTGCCGCCTGCAGCGTTGCGGGTGGTGCATGAGCGGGTGGCGGTGGCCGGAAGCAGGGGCGCCCGCGGCCGCTCCGACGTGCGGGAGCAGTATGCCAACATGCCCACCCAGTGGAGCGAGAACCTGGGCTTGGTGCTGGGTTGGCTGGTAGGCGATGGGTATCTGCGGGAGGATGGGGTAGGGTTCTTCTTCAACAAGGAGGAGTTTGCCCAGGCCCAGATCGTGGTGGACAGCCTTCGGGACTGGTTCGGCCCGGGAACCCTGCAGGCCACCGCCTCCAACACCCTGCACCTGCACTTCAATAAACTACCTGCCGAGTTCTTCGCCGCCCTCGGCGTCAAGGCGGTGAAGGCCACGGAGAAGCGGGTGCCGGAGAGCATCTTCACCGCACCGCGCGAGGCAGTGGTGGGCTTTTTGCGCGGGCTTTTCAGCACCGATGGCACCGTGGAGCGCAACGACGCCAAGGAAAGCTGCACCGTGCGCCTAGCTTCCTCAAGCCTTGGCCTCCTTCAGGACGTGCAGCTCCTGCTCCTTAACTTCGGCATCTTCGGGCGCATCCACCATCGCCGCAAGGCGGCCCTCCGGTCTTTGCCCGATGGCCGGGGCGGCAGGCGGGAGTACCCGGTGGCCGACCAGTACGAACTGATCATCGGTGCGGAGAGCCGGGACCGCTTCGCCCAGGTCATCGGCTTCGCCCTGCCCGAGAAGCAGTCCAAGCTGGAGGAGTTCATCCGCGGCCGCCCCAGGGGCCCCTACCGCCAGCGCTTTGAGGTCATGGTAAGCGGGGTTGAGCCAGCCGGAACCGCCCCCGTCTACGACCTGACCGAGCCGGTTACCCATAGCCTGATTGCCAATGGAGTGGTGGCCCACAACTGCGGGGAAATCCCCCTCACCGTGGGCGAGCCCTGCGACCTGGGGGCCCTGAACCTGGCCGCTTACGTGGTGGACGGGGAGTTCCAGATGGAGGCCTTCCGCAAGGACGTGCACACCGCGGTGCGCTTCCTGGACAACGTGCTGGACGTGAACCAGTTCGCCCTCCCCGACAACGAAAAGGCGGCCAAGCGCCTCCGCCGGCTGGGCCTCGGGGTCATGGGCCTGGCGGACGCCCTCATCAAGATGGGCCTGCCCTACGCCTCGGAGGCGGCCAGGGAGAAGGTCTACGAGATCATGACCGCCCTAAGGGAGGAGGCCATCAAGGCCTCGGAGGCCCTGGCGGAAGAGCGGGGCGTCTTCCCCCTCTACGAGGAGGCCCGGGCGCACTTTGAAGCCCTGGGAGTCCGCCCCCGGCGCAACGTGGCCCTCCTCACCGTGGCCCCCACGGGGACCACCAGCATGCTCATGGGGGTCAGTAGCGGCATTGAGCCCGTCTTCAGCCCCTTCGTCTGGCGGAGGATTGGCGGGGAGTACAAGCCCCTTCTCCACCCCCTCTTCGTGGAGCTCATGGAGGCCTACCCCCCGGCAGAGGGCTTCGCCAAGGAGGGAAAGTGGGACTGGGAGAAGGTGGTGGCGGCCATCCAGGAGGACGGCCACGGTTCGGTACAGCGCCTTACCTTCGTGCCCGAGGCCATCCGGAGGGTCTTCCAGTGCGCCCACGACATCTCCCCCCTGGACCACGTGCGCATGCAGGGGGTGGTGCAGCGGGCCTTTGACGCCGAGGGCTACGCGGGCAACTCCCTCTCCAAGACCATCAACCTGCCCCACGAGGCCACGGTGGCCGACGTGGAGGCCGCGTACCTCGAGGCCTACCGCACGGGTTGCAAGGGCATCACCGTCTACCGGGACGGCTCGCGGGACTTCCAGGTCCTCACGGTGAAGAAGGAGGAGAAGGCGGAAAAGGCCCCGGAGGCCCCCCCTCCCCCCAAGAGGGAGGAGAAGCCCCAGGGGGGGCCGGTCCACGAGCGCCCCGGGAGGCTCTTGGGCTTCACCGACATGGTGAAGCTCCTCTCCCCGGAGGGGTCCAAGCGGAGCTTCCTGGTCACGGTGAACCTCCTGGAGGGGAGGCCCATTGAGGTCATCCTCACCTCGGGCAAGGCGGGGGACGAGGCCAACGCCGACTCCGAGGCCCTGGGCCGGGTGGTCTCCATCGCCCTGCAGTACGGGGTCCCCCCGGAGGCCATCATCCGCACCCTGAGGGGGATCAACGGGGGGCTTTACGGCACCTACCAGGGCCGGCTGGTCTCCAGCAAGGCCGACCTGATCGCCGTGGCCCTGGAGACCATCCCCGAGGCCTTCAAGGGCATGGGCCAGAACCCCGGGGAAGAAGCCCTGCCCGCCCTCTCGGGGGGAGGGTTTGCCCTCCTGGGGGCCGCCGCCTGCCCCGTCTGTGGGGAGAAGACCCTGGTGCGGGAGGAGGGCTGCTGGAAGTGCCAGGCCTGCGGCTACTCCAAGTGCGGCTGAAGGCCTGAGGCCCCTGCGGGCCCTGGCGCTGCCAGGGCCCTTTAGACTGAAGGGGCGCACACCCTGGCCTCACCTCGAGGGGGCCAAAGGACAAGGAGGCTGGCCTTGCAGGTGCGGGTCAAGATCTGCGGCATCACCAGGGTGGAGGACGCCCTGCTGGCGGAGGCCCTGGGGGCCTCTGCCCTGGGCTTTGTGTTCGCCCGGGGGTCCAGGCGGCGCCTGGAGCCGGAGGCCGCCCGGGACGTGGCCCGGGCCCTGGGCCCCCTGGTGGTGCGGGTGGGGGTCTTCCAGGACCAGGAGCCCGAGGAGGTGCTCCGGACCATGGAAAGGGCCCGGCTGCAGGTGGCCCAGCTCCACGGGAGCGAACCCCCGGAGTGGGCCGAGGCGGTGGGGCGGTTTTATCCCGTCATCAAGGCCTTCCGCCTCCTGGGCCCCGCGGAGCCGGGGTGGGCGGACTACCCCGCAGAAGCCCTCCTCCTGGACGGCCCCAGGCCGGGAAGCGGCCAGGGCTACCCCCGCGAGTGGGCCCTCCCCCTCCTGAAGGGGGGGAAGCGGGTAATCCTGGCGGGGGGAATCGGCCCGGAAAACCTGGAGGAGGTCCTGGCCCTCCAACCCTACGCCCTGGACCTCTCCAGCGGGGTGGAGGAGGCCCCCGGGGTGAAGAGCGAGGCCAAGTTGCGGGCCCTCTTCGCCCGCCTGACGGCCTGGGGGCGAAGGGTATGATGGGGGCGTGATCGGCAGGAGACACCCCTTTTTCCCCCACCTGGAGGCCATGCTGGAGGCTGCCCACCTGGCCCGGGGCATCCACGCCTACTACCTGGAGCGGGGCTTCACCCAGGGCACCAAGTCCGGCCCCACCGACCTGGTCACCCAGGCGGACCGGGAGTCCGAGGAGGCCATCAAGGCCCTCCTCCTCTCCCGCTTCCCCGAGGCCGGCTTCCTGGGGGAAGAGGGGGGTAGCGAGGGGGGCAAGGCCCTCCGCTTCATCGTGGACCCCCTGGACGGCACGGTGAACTACGCCCACGGCTTTCCCTTCTACGGGGTCTCCCTGGCCCTGGAGGCCGAGGGGGTGATCCAGGCCGGGGTGGTCATGGACACCGCCCGGGGGGAGACCTTTTACGCCCTAAGGGGAGAAGGGGCCTACCTGGACGGCAGGCCCATCCGGGTGACGGGGCGGGAGGAACTCCTGGGAAGCCTCCTGGCCACCGGCTTCCCCTACGACGTGGCCAAGGACCCGGAAAACCTCACCTACTTCGGCCGGGCCCTGCGGCGGGGCCTCCTGGTGCGCCGCCCCGGGGCAGCCGCCTTGGACCTGGCCTACGTGGCCGCGGGAAGGCTGGAGGGGTTCTGGGAGGTCAAGCTGAACCCCTGGGACGTGGCCGCGGGGTGGCTTCTGGTGGAGGAGGCCGGGGGGCGGGTGACGGACATGGAGGGCAATCCCTACCGCCTGGGGCACCGCTACATCGTGGCCAGCAACGGGCGCATCCACGAGGCCCTGCTCCAGGCCCTGCTTGAGGAGGTGTGAGGCATGGACCTCGAGGCCAAGAAGAAGGTGCTGCGTAGCTTTACCTACGGCCTTTACGTGCTGACGGCCCGCGACGGGGAGGAGTACGCCGCGGGCACGGTGAACTGGGTGACCCAGGCCTCCTTCCAGCCGCCCCTCATCGCCCTGGGGGTGAAGCGGGATAGCCGCCTCCACGCCCTCATCGGGCGGACTGGGAGGCTAGCCCTCATGACCCTGGCCGCGGACCAGAAGGCCATCGCCCAGGACTTCTTCAAGCCCACCGTGCAGGAAGGAGGTGCCCTGAACGGCCACCCCTTCGTCCCCTCCCCCACCTTCGGCCTTCCCCTCCTCACCGAGCTCCCCTACTGGCTCGAGGCCGAGGTGCGCCACCTCTACGAGGGCGGGGACCACAGCCTGGTGGTGGCCGAGGTGGTGGAGGCCGGGGTGCGCCACGAGGCCAGGCCCCTGGTCATGGGGGACACGGGGTGGTTCTACGGGGGGTGAGCACCCCCCTCTTGACACTTCCCCAACCTAGCCCATAGACTGCCCGCGGCCCCAAGGCCTAACTCGTTCAAGGAGGACCCTATGAGGCTACGGTTGGGACTGCTTATCGGCGCTTTGGTGCTGGTGCTGGCGGCCTGCCAAACGCAAAGGCCTGCCGGCTCCACCGGAACCTACGAGGCCCCGCTGTACAAAGCCGACGACCCCCAGGCCATCCCGGGGCAGTACATCGTGGTGTTCAAGAAAGGGGCCGCCACCCAGATGCTCGCCACCCTCCAGGCCGGCGAAAAAGGCCTAGCCCCCTTGGGCCTCTCCTCCCAGGACCTCACCGTCCAGGCGGTGTACACCCATGCCCTGGAAGGCTTTGCCGCCCAGATGAGCGAGAAGGCACTGGAGACCCTGCGCCGAGACCCCAGGGTGGCCTTCATTGAAGCCGACACCTACGTGCAACTCTCCGCCACCCAGAGCAACGCCCCCTGGGGTCTGGACCGCATAGACCAAAGGAACCTCCCCCTGAACGGGAGCTACACCTACTCGGTTACCGGTAGCGGCGTCAATGTCTATGTGATTGACACAGGCATCCTGACCAACCACGCGGACTTAGCTGGGAGAGCCTACGTGGGCTACGATGCCCTGGGGGGCAACGGCCAGGACTGCAACGGCCACGGTACCCACGTGGCGGGCACCGTGGGGGGCACCACCTACGGGGTGGCCAAAGGGGTCCGCCTTTACGCCGTAAGGGTCTTGGACTGCAATGGATCCGGCACCAACTCGGGGGTCATCGCCGGGGTTAACTGGGTGGCGCAAAACCACGTTAAACCCGCCGTGGCCAACATGAGCCTGGGGGGCGCCGCCTCCAGCGCCCTGGACACCGCGGTGAGGAACGCCATCGCCGCCGGGGTCACCTTCGTGGTGGCCGCAGGCAACGACAATCAAGACGCCTGCCTTTACTCTCCCGCGCGGGTGGCCGAGGCCATCACCGTGGGCGCCACCACCAACACGGATGCCCGGGCCAGCTTCTCCAACTATGGGAGTTGCTTAGACCTCTTTGCCCCCGGCCAGAACATCCTCTCCGCCTGGCATACCTCCACCACCGCCACCAACACCATCAGCGGAACCTCCATGGCCTCGCCCCATGTGGCCGGTGCGGCGGCCTTATACCTGCAACAAAACCCCAACGCCACCCCAAGCCAGGTGGCCACCGCCCTGATCAACGGGGCCACCACGGGCAAGGTGACCAGCGCCGGCACGGGTTCCCCCAACCGCCTTCTCTTTAGCCCCGCCTCCGAAGTGGTCTCCGAAGAGCCCTGCACGGGATGCGAAAAGTACACGGGTACCCTTTCCCAAGGAGGCTCTGCCTACCAACCCAACGGCAGCTACTACTACACCTCCGTCTCCGGCACCCACGAGGGCTACCTCCAGGGCCCGAGCGGCACCGACTTTGACCTCTACCTGCAGAAGTGGAACGGGAGCACCTGGGTCAACGTGGCCAGCGCCACCACCGCCTCCTCCACGGAGACCATCCGCTACACCGGCACCGCCGGGTACTACCGCTGGCGCATCTACGCCTATAGCGGCTCTGGAAGCTACACCTTCTGGATGAAGCGGCCTTAGGTCCTGTCTGCGCCCCCAGGCCAGGGGAGTCCCCTGGCCTGGGGGTTTTAGCCCAGGACCAAAAGGCTCACCTCCCGCCCCTCCGGGAGCCAAAAGGCCCGCACCCCATCGGTGCCGAAGATGACGTAGGGCACCCGCCAGCGGGCCTCCTTGATGTCGGTGGGGCTGGGGAGGGCGGGACCGGCGGGGTGGGAGTGGTAGATGGCCAGAAGGGCAAGCCCCTCCCCCTCCAGCTCCCTAAGGGCCTTGAGGAGGGCCAAAGGCTCGGCCAGATAGGCGGTGTGGGGGTGGGGATGGGCGTTGGGCAGGGGGATGACCCTTTCCACCTCCCGCCTCCCCGCCCAAAGGCCCACCCCCTCCCTGGGCGCCTCCCGCAGGAGGTGGGCCCGGGTTTCCTCCAGAAGCCTTCTGGGCACGTAGAGCACTTGGGACAATCGCCCCCTCCTTGGGCCTATACTATGGGCACCAAGAAGGAGGTACCATGATCCGAACGGTTGCCCTGGTGGGCCATGCGGGAAGCGGCAAGACCACCCTCACGGAAGCGCTTCTGTACAAGACCGGGGCCAAGGACCGGATGGGCCGGGTGGAGGACGGCACCACCACCACGGACTACACCCCCGAGGCCAAGCTCCACCGCACCACGGTGCGCACCGGCGTGGCCCCCCTGCGTCACAAGGAGCACCGCATCTTCCTCCTGGACGCTCCGGGCTACGGGGACTTCGTGGGGGAGATAAGGGGGGCCCTCGAGGCCGCCGACGCCGCCTTGGTGGCGGTCTCCGCGGAGAGCGGGGTCCAGGTGGGCACTGAGCGGGCCTGGACCGTGGCCGAGCGCCTGGGCCTGCCCCGGATGGTGGTGGTCACCAAGCTGGACAAGGGAGGGGACTACTACGCCCTGCTGGAGGACCTGCGGGCCACCCTGGGCCACATCCTCCCCATAGACCTGCCCCTTTACGAGGGGGGGCGCTGGGTGGGGCTGATCGATGTCTTTCATGGCCGGGCCTACCGCTACCAGAACGGGGGCGAGGTGGAGGTGGCCGTACCCCCCGAGGAGAGGGAGAAGGCGGAGCGCTTTCGGCAGGAGGTCCTCGAGGCCATCGTGGAAACCGACGAGGGCCTTTTGGAGAAGTACCTGGAGGGGGAGGAGGTGACGGGCGAGGCCCTGGAGCGGGCCTTCCACGAGGCGGTGCGCAAGGGGCTCCTCTACCCCGTGGCCATCGCCTCGGGCACCGAGGGCATCGGGGTCCTGCCCCTTCTGGACCTGGTGCTGGAGGCCCTCCCCTCCCCCGAGGAGCGCTTCGGCAACGGCCCCGCCCTGGGCAAGGTCTTCAAGGTGCAGGTGGACCCCTTCATGGGCCAGGTGGCCTACGTGCGCCTGTACCGGGGTCGGCTGAAGCCCGGGGACACCCTGCAAAGCGAGGGGGGCACGGTGCGCCTGGCCCACCTCTACGTGCCCATGGGCAAGGACCTCCTGGAGGTGGAGCAGGCGGAAGGGGGCTACATCCTGGGTCTGCCCAAGGCGGAGAACCTACACCGGGGGATGATCCTCTGGCAGGGGGAAAGGCCGGAGAGCGAGGCGGTGCCCTTCGCCCGTCTCCCCGAGCCCAACGTCCCGGTGGCCATCCGGCCCAAGGGGCGCACGGACGAGGCCAAGCTGGGGGAGGCCCTGCGCAAGCTTCTGGAAGAGGACCCGAGCCTCAAGCTGGAGCGCCAGGAGGAGACCGGGGAGTTCCTCCTCTGGGGCCATGGGGAGCTCCACCTCACCACGGCCAAGGAGCGCCTGGGGGACTACGGGGTGGAGGTGGAGTTCTCCGTGCCCAAGGTGCCCTACCGGGAGACCATCCGCAAGGTGGCCGAGGGGCAGGGCAAGTACAAGAAGCAGACGGGTGGGCACGGCCAGTATGGGGATGTCTGGCTCCGGCTGGAACCCGCCCCGGAGTACAGCTTTGAATGGCGCATCACCGGCGGGGTGATCCCCAGCAAGTACCAGGAGGCCATTGAGGAGGGCATCCTCGAGGCCGCCAAAAAGGGGGTCCTGGCGGGATACCCGGTGATGGGCTTCAAGGCCATCGTCTTCAACGGCTCCTACCACGAGGTGGACTCCAGCGACCTGGCCTTCCAGATCGCCGCCAGCATGGCCTTCAAGAAGGTGATGGAGATGGCCAGCCCCGTCCTCCTGGAGCCCATCTACCAGATCAAGGTGCTGGCCCCCCAGGAGCGGGTGGGGGACATCCTCTCCGACCTCCAGGCCCGGCGGGGGCGGATCCTGGGCATGGAGCAGGAGGGGGCCCTGGCGGCGGTGCGGGCCGAGGTGCCCCTGGCCGAGGTGCTGGAGTACTACAAAACCCTCCCCAGCCTCACCGGGGGCGCCGGGGCCTACACCCTGGAGTTCAGCCACTACGCCGAGGTACCCCCCCACCTGGCCCAGCGGGTGATCCAAGAGCGGACGGGGGAGGGCTAGTTCCCCATGCCGGAAAGCCCCTTCCAGGCCCTGAGCGAGCTGAGGCAGGCCTTGGGCGGGGTCCTCTTCGGCCAGGAGGAGGCCATAGAGGCCCTCCTGGCCACGCTCCTGGCCCGGGGGCACGCCCTTTTGGAAGGGGTGCCGGGGCTGGGGAAGACCCTCCTGGCGGAGAGCTTCGCCCGGGGTAGCGGCCTCAGCTATAAGCGCATCCAGTTCACCCCCGACCTCCTGCCTCAGGACCTCACGGGCAGCGAGGTCTTTCGCGAAGGTGGGTTCGCCTTCATCCCCGGGCCCATCTTCGCCCAGGTGGTGCTGGCCGATGAGGTGAACCGGGCCCCCCCCAAGGTGCAGTCGGCCCTGCTCGAGGCCATGCAGGAACGGGCGGTGACCGTGGGAGGGGTGCGCCACCCTCTGCCCGAGCCCTTCTTCGTGGTGGCCACGCAAAACCCCCTGGAGCTGGAGGGCACCTACCCCCTGCCCGAGGCCCAGCTGGACCGCTTCACCGCCCGCATCCCCTTCCGCCCCCCCCGGCGGGAGGTCTGGCTCCGCATCCTCACAGAAGAACCCCGCACCCCCGAACCCCAGAGGGTGGACTTCCTGGCCGCCCAGCGGGAGGTGGAGCAGGTGCGGGTGGCCAGGGAGGCCCTGGAGGCCATCACCCACGTGGCCTTCCTCACCGGGGAGGACAAGCGCCTGCGCATGGGCCTCTCCCCCCGGGGGGCCAAGGCCTGGCTGGCCCTGGCCAGGGCCCTGGCCTACCTGAGGGACAAGCCGCTGATAGACTGGAAAGAGCTCAAGGACGCCGCCTTCCTGGCCCTCCCCCACCGCCTCTTCCTCACCGAGGAGGCCCTCTATGAGGGGGAGAGCGCCGAGGGCGTGCTCCGGGAGGTCTTGCGGAAAGGAGGGGTTCCATGAGGTGGGTGCGGTTTTTCCACGAGGTAGGCCTGGCGGACGTCCCCCTGGTGGGGGGCAAGAACGCCTCCTTGGGGGAGATGATCCGGGCGCTTTCCCCCCTGGGGGTGAGGGTGCCCGGGGGCTTCGCCACCACCAGCGAGGCCTACCGCTACTTCCTGGAGGCCAACCGCCTGGTGGAGGCCATGGCCCAGGAGCTCCAAGGGCTCAACGTGGAGGACCCCAAGGCCCTGCAGGCGGCCAGCCGCCGCCTGCGCAACCTGATCCTCAAGGGGGAGTACCCCGAGGACCTGCGGGAGGAGATCCTCCTGGCCTACCGCCGGCTCTCCGAGGAGGCAGGGGAGGAGGCCTTACCGGTGGCGGTGCGCTCCAGCGCCACCGCCGAGGACCTGCCCACGGCCAGCTTCGCTGGCCAGCAGGAGAGCTACCTCTACGTGCAGGGAGAGGAGGACCTTCTCCTGCACGTGAAGCGGGCCATGGCCAGCCTCTTCACCGCCCGGGCCATCAGCTACCGCGCCCACATGGGCTTTGACCACCTTAAGGTGGCCCTCTCCGTGGGGGTGCAGCGCATGGTGCGGGCGGACACCGGGGCCAGCGGGGTCATCTTCACCCTGGACCCCGACACCGGGCACCGGGGCTTCGTCTACCTCACCGCCATCTACGGCCTGGGGGAGAACATCGTCCAGGGGCGGGTGGCCCCCGATGGCTACTACGTGCACAAGGAGACCCTGAAGGCGGGGTACAAGGCCCTGGTGTACAAGACCCTGGGGGCCAAGGAGCTCACCCTGGCCTTTGACCCCCGGGAGGGCCGGCTAAAAAACCGCCCCACCCCCCTCTACCTCCGCAACCAGTTCGCCCTTACGGACGAGGAGGTCCTCCTCCTGGCCGACTGGTCTTTGAAGATTGAGGAGCACTACTCCGCCCAGCGGGGCACCCCCACCCCCATGGACATTGAGTGGGCCAAGGACGGGCCCACGGGGGAGCTTTTCATCCTCCAGGCCCGGCCGGAGACCGTGCACGCGCAGAAAGCCCCCCTCCTCAGGGTCTACCGCCTCCGGGAGCGGGGCCCCGTTCTGGCCGAGGGGCTGGCGGTGGGGGAGGCCATCGCCAGCGGCAGGGCCCGCCTCCTCAAAGACCCCAAAGAGATGGACCGCTTCCAGGAAGGTGAGGTGCTGGTCACGGAGACCACCAACCCCGACTGGGAGCCCATCATGAAGAAGGCGGCGGCCATTGTGACGGAAAGGGGCGGGCGCACCTCCCATGCGGCCATCGTGGCCCGGGAGCTGGGGGTGCCGGCGGTGGTGGGGGCGGTGGGGGCCACCCAGGCCATTCCCGAGGGGGAGGTGGTCACCGTCTCCTGCGCCGAGGGGGAGGTGGGCCGGGTCTACCGGGGGAGCCTGCCCTTTGAGGTGGAGGAGATCCGCCCCGAGGCCCTGCCCCGGACCCGCACCCGGATCATGGTGAACGTGGGGACGCCGGAAGAGGCCCTGCGAACCAGCCTCCTCCCCACGGACGGGGTGGGGCTTTTGCGCATGGAGTTCGTCTTCGCCAGCCACGTGCGCGTCCACCCCCTGGCCCTCACCCGCTTCGCCACCCTGCCCAAGGAGGTGCAACGCCAGGTGGAGGAGGCCACCGAGGCCTACGGGGACAAGCGGGCCTACTTCGTGGACCGCCTCTCCCAGGGGATCGCCCTGATCGCCGCCGCCTTTTACCCGCGGCCCGTCATCCTGCGCTTCTCCGACTTCAAGACCAACGAGTACGCCCGCCTCCTGGGGGGGCACCTCTTTGAGCCCAAGGAGGAAAACCCCATGCTGGGCTGGCGGGGAGCGAGCCGCTACTACCACCCGGACTACAAGGAGGGCTTCCTCCTGGAGGTGGCGGCGGTCAAGCGGGTGCGGGAGGAGATGGGGCTTAAAAACCTTCACGTGATGGTGCCCTTCTGCCGCACCCCGGAAGAAGGGGCGCGGGTGCTGGAGGTGATGGCGGAGGGGGGGCTTAGGCGGGGGGAGGATGGCCTCGAGGTCTACGTGATGGCGGAAATCCCCGCCAACGTGCTGGAGGCCGAGGCCTTCGCTGAGCTCTTTGACGGCTTTTCCATCGGCTCCAACGACCTCACCCAGCTGGCCCTGGGCCTGGACCGGGACTCGGAAAGGGTGGCCCCCCTCTTTGACGAGCGCCGCCCCACGGTGAAGGCCCTCTGTGCCCTCCTCATTGAGAAGGCCCACGCCCGGGGGAAGAAGGTGGGCATCTGCGGCCAGGCCCCCTCCGACTACCCCGAGTTCGCCGCCTTCCTGGTGGAGCGGGGGATTGA
>NZ_AQWU01000029.1 GCF_000376265.1 Thermus igniterrae ATCC 700962 | reverse complement strand
GCGTTCGCTGGAGAAGCCCAGGAGGGCGCGGACCAGGTGGAAGAGAAAGAGGCTGAGGTCGGAGAAGGTCCTGGGCCTGCCGGGTTTTCTCTCCCCTTCTGGCAAGCGGGCTTGGAGCCATGCCTGGAGCAGGGGGACCAGTTCCTCCAGGGACAGGGGTAGGATGGAAGGGGGCGTCTGGTGTTCTTCCACAGCTCACCAAGCGCCCCCTTTTCCTTTGGCTTGTCAAGGGGGTATGCATTGAATATCCGAAAGGGGGGTCCTCTTAAACCATTTTAGCCCTTAAGCCCCTCCTCAAAGGTGGCCACCACCCTTCGCTCAAAGAGGAGGTAGAGGAGGGCGATGGGCAGGATGGAAAGGAGGGCCGCCGCGGAAAGCAGGCCCCAGTCCGTGGGGTACTTGCGCTGGAGGTCCGTGAGCCAGGTCTGCAGGGTCCAAAGCCTAGGGTCCGAGACCACCACCCGGGGGTAGAGGACCAGGTTCCAGTGAGCGGCAAAGGCCAAAACCCCCGCGGCCACCAGGGTGGGCCGCACCAGGGGAAGGAGGACGCGGAAAAGCACCACCCGGTGCCCGGCCCCGTCCAGCCGGGCCGCCTCCAAAAGCTCCTCGGGCACCCCCCGCATGGCCCCGTAGACCAGGTAGATGACGAAGGGGCTGGCGGCAAAGGGCAGGACCAGGGCCAAGGCGGTGTCCAGAAGGGAAAGCCCCTTGAGGATGCCGTAAAGGGGCACCAGCAAAAGCTCGGCGGGCACGGCCATGAGCACCAGGTAAAAGGGAAGGAAGCCCAGCCCCACCCTCAGGGCATAGGCGGCCAAAAGGGCCGTGAGGAGCTGAAGGGCCACCACCCCGGAGGAAAGGCCTAAGGAGAAGAAAAGCCGCTCCCAGAAGCCCTCCTTGGCCAAGCCCCGCACGTTCTCCAGGCTGAAGCCCAGCTTAGAAAAAATCTCCCCAGAATAGACCGCCTCCTTGGGCATGAAGGCGGCGTAGGCCATCCAAAGGAAGGGTAGGGCCACGAAGAGGAGGGCGGCCAAGACCAGGAGGTGCTTCAGGAGCCGGACCACGGCCTCCACTATACAAAAGCCCGCCCCTTCCGGGGCGGGCCAGAGGAGGTGATCCCAGTTTTACTTTTCCCGCAAAGCCCGCTCGGCGGCCAGCTGGGCCTGCCGGGCCAGGTCCACGGCATGGGCCAGGATGCGGGCCGCCTCCTGTGGGCTGTGGAAGCCCATGCTGTTTTCGGCGTCTATGAAGTCCCAGCGGAGCTGGGCCGCACGATGGAGCCTGCGGGCCTCTTCCAGCTTGGCCTCAGGGACCCCAGCTTCCTTTGCTTTCTGCAAGGTGGTGATAGCCGCCTCCAAGGCCTTTTCCGTGGTGGTGAGGAGCTCCTTGGTGCGATCCTGGATGGACTTCACCCGCTCCAGAAGCTCCGCCTCCGGCACCCGGTGGCAGGTCTGGCAGCTCTGGGCGATGTTGGTAAGGGGGCTGCGGATCCAGTGGTCGCTGATTTTCATCCCACCCACCCGCATATAGGGCATGTGGCAGTCAGCGCAGGCCACCCCGGCCTTGTAGTGAACGCTGGTGGTGAAGAGCTCGTACTCGGGGTGCTGGATCTTGATCATGGGAGCCCCGGTGAGGGCGTGGTTCCAGTCCTTGAAGCCATAGGTATCGTAGTGGGCCTCTATGGCCTCCACCGTGAGCCCTTTAGACCAGGGGAAGGTGAGGGTCTTGCCCTCTCCCAGGAAGTAGTACTCTACATGGCACTGGGCGCAGACCAGAGAACGCATCTCCTGCCTCGAGGCCTGCCGCCAGTCCTTGCCCTGGAGTTTAAGGGCGTTTTCCAAGGCGGGCCGGGTGATGCGCAGGGCCATGGTCTTGGGGTCGTGGCAGTCGGCGCAGGTCACCCCAAGATGCCCTCCCGCCGCTAAACGCTCACGGAATTGGTTGTAGGGGGTGCGGTTGAGCTCGTCCCAGCCCATCTCCGCCACCAGCTTGACGAACTCCCCCGAGTGGCAGTTCAGGCAGGCCCCTGGCTGCTTGAACTCCGTGGTGCGCTTGGTGTGGAACTGGTCCAGCTGAGCGTAGTGGTGCCCGCGGTCTTCCTTGTAGTCTACGGAAAAGGGCATGTTGGCCCAAGCGATCTTCAGAAAAGGCTTGGCCTCCAGCTTGTCGTACCGGGTGCTGCCGCCGTAGGCGGTACGCCCGTAGTCCTCCTGGGTGCGCAAAAAGCGGTCGTAGTGCAAGGGGAAATTCTTTCCCCAGACTGCCGGATCCACCTCCAGCTCCCCGATCTCCACCAGCTTCAAGGGGTACTGCTTGGCCTCCGCCTGGCGTTTCACGATGGTGGCCAGCACATATCCCACCCCCACACCCAGGAGCACGAAGACTGCCAGAACGCCTATTATCCGCAACCATCCGCTTCCCTTCATAGCCTCACCTCACTTCAGCCCCCTGTGCCCCACGTTGCCGTGGCAGGCGGTGCAGTTCAGGTCCTCGGGGCCGTACACCCCGGGCCTCAGGAGCATGGCCTCCACCACCGGGCGGTGACAGGCCACGCAGTTTTCCAGGGCGATGGCGCGGTTGCCGGGCGTGGCCACGATGGGCTCGGGGAAGCGCCCCGTGGTGAAAGCCACGCTGTGGCGCAAGCCGCTGACCGCCTTGGTAGCCCACTTGCCCAGGAAGGTGTGGGGCATGTGGCAGTCATTGCAACTAGCCCAGTTACGATGGCTGGAGTGTTGCCAGGACTCGTACTCCTCCCGCATGACATGGCAGTTGACACAGGCCTCTGGGCGGTCGCTCAGGTAGGACCATCCCTTGCCCTGGTAAAAGGCATACCCTCCCATGCCCAGCAGGAAGCCCAGACCTGCCACCCCCACGATTAGGCGCAGTGCCTTCATACGACCCCTGGAGAGGACAATATACCCCCAGCCAAACCCCCCTCAAGGGTAAAATGTCCCCCGCTTCCTCAAGCCCCCACCCCTGTCCCTGGCGTAAGATGCCCCCATGAGGCCCCTGGCTGGCATCCGGGTTCTGGACCTCTCCCGCGTCCTGGCTGGCCCCCTCTGCACCCTGATCCTGGCCGACCTGGGGGCCGAGGTCATCAAGGTGGAGCCCCCCTGGGGGGACGAGACCCGGGGGTGGGGCCCCCCCTTCGTCCAGGGGGAAAGCGCCTACTTCCTGGCGGTGAACCGGGGCAAGCGAAGCCTGGCCCTGGACCTGAAGGCCAGGGAGGGCCAGGAGGTGGTGCGCCGGCTTGCCGCCCAGGCGGACGTCCTGGTGGAAAACTTCAAGACGGGAGACCTCCGGCGCTACGGCCTGGACTACGCCAGTCTAAAGGAGCTCAACCCCCGTTTGGTCTACCTCTCCATCACCGGCTTCGGCCACACGGGGCCCAGGGCCTCCGAGCCCGGTTACGACGCCGCCCTGCAGGGCTACACCGGCATCATGTCCGTGACCGGGGAGCCCCAGGGCCCCCCCATGAAGGTGGGGGTGGCCTGGATCGACGTGATGACGGGCATGATGGGGGCGGTGGCGGTGCTCTCCGCCCTTTGGGAACGGGAGAAAAGCGGCCTTGGCCAGCACATAGACCTCTCCCTCTTTGACGTGGGCCTCTTCGCCCTGGCCAACCTGGGGGAAAGCTACCTCCTCACGGGGAAAGCCCCGGGGCGGCTGGGAAACGCCCACGCCCAGATCGTCCCCTACGGAGCCTTCCCCGCCGCGGACGGGTGGCTGGTGCTGGCCGTGGGCAACGACGAGCAGTTTGCCCGCCTGTGCGGGGTGCTGGGGCTACCCGAGTTGCAGGAGCGCTTCCCCCAAAACGCCCAGCGGGTGGAGCACCGCCAGGAGGTGGTGGAGGCGGTATCAGAGCGGCTGAAGACGAAGCCCCGGGCCCACTGGCTGGAACGCCTGCGGGCCGCCGGGGTACCCGCAGCCCCGGTGAACGACCTAAGGGAGGCCTTCCAGGACCCCCAGGCGGAGGCCCGGGGCGCGGTGTGGACCCTGGACCACCCCCTCCTGGGCCCCCTGCCCACCCTGGCCAACCCCTTGCGCTTCCTCTCCCGGACCCCGGCGGCCCCCTCCCTTCCCCCGCCCCTTCTGGGGGAACATAGCGAGGCCCTCTTGCGAGAAGCGGGCTTTTCCCCGGAGGAGGTGGCGGCCCTTGTGGAAAAGGGGGTGGTGCGCCTGGCGCCCCGGAGGGGGGAGGGCGGGAAAGAGGCTTTCTGAAGGGGGTTTCTTCGCGAGTTTGTTTTGCCCAAGGCGTTTGAGGCCTGTGGATAACCCTGTGGATAAACCGCCCCCGGCTACCCAGCGGCACCCGACCCGTGGCGCTTAGGGCTGCTTCCTTCCGGACCTGACCCGGTTCACGCCCGGACCGCCGCGCTGGACCGGGGGCTTGGGTAGTATAGCACCCATGGAAGCCCTGAGGCTAGAGGGCATCGGCAAGCGGTACGGCCGTAAGCCCATCCTCGAGGGGGTGAGCCTGGCCGTGCGCCCGGGGGAGGTCTACGCCCTGGCGGGCCCCAACGGCTCGGGCAAGACCACCCTGATCCGCCTGGTGACCGGCCTGGCCTTCCCCACGGCAGGCCGCGCCCTGGTCCTGGGGGAAGACGTGCACAAAAACCCCGGGGCCCGGCGCCACCTGGGGGCGGTGGTGGAGGCCCCCGCGGCCTTCTACCCCTACCTCACCGGCCGGGAGAACCTCAGGATGCACGCCCACCTGGCGGGGGTGCGGGAGGAGGGCCGGCTGGGGGAGGTCCTGGCCCGGTTGCGGCTTCTGGCGGTGGCCGACCAGAAGGTGGGAAGCTACTCCCTGGGCCAGCGACAACGCCTGGGCCTGGCGGCAGCCATCCTGCCCCGGCCCAAGGTCCTGGTGCTGGACGAGCCCACCAGCGGCCTGGACCCCGAGGGGGTGGCCCTGGTCCACGGCCTCCTGCGGGAGCTGGCCCAGGAAGGGGTGGCGGTCCTCCTCTCCACCCACCACCTGCAGGAGGTGGCCCAGTACGCCCACAAGGTGGGGATCCTGGGGGGCGGGCGGCTTTTGGACGAGGTGGCCCTCTCGGGGAAGGAGGCCTACCGCCTCGAGGCCGATCCCCCGGAGGGCGCCCTGGCCCTCCTCAAAACCCTGCCCCAGGTGCGCTCCGCGCGGCTACAGGGAAGGGCCCTGGTCTTTGAGGGAGACCCCGAGGCGGCCCTAAGGGCCCTTCTGCAGGAGGGCTACCGGGTGCGGGCCCTCCACCCCCAGCGCTTTGACCTGATGGCCTACTACCAGGAGCGGGTGAAACATGCTTAGGCTCTTCGCCTTTGAGGTCTATAAGCTCTTTCGCCTCCGTTCCGTGCAGCTTGGCCTGCTGGCCGCCTTCCTCCTGCCCTTCCTCTGGGCGTTGGCCCCCGGGCTCAAGGAGGTCTACGGCCTGGTCCTGGCCTCGGGCTGGCAGGTGGTGGCCTTGAGCCTCCTGGCGGGCATGGAGTTCCTCTTCCCCTTCCTGGTGGTCATGGCCGCCAGTGAGGCCCTGGGAAGCGAGGTGGCCCAGGGCACCCTCAAAAGCCTCCTCCTCCGCCCCCTCCCCCGGAGCCTCCTCCTCCTGGCCAAGCTCCTGGCCCTCTTCCTCTACCCCTTCGTCCTCCTGGCGGTGAGCTTCCTGGGGGGGCTCCTGGCCGGCCTGCCCCACGGCCTGGGCCCCTTCTACGGGGGCACGGGGGTGGGGGCAGGGGGGTTCGCCGGGGTGGGGCTTCTCCTCCCTCCTCAGGCCCTGGCCGAGCTCCTCCGGGCCCACCTTCTGGCAGGGGCCGTGCTCCTGCCCCTGGTGGCCCTGGCCCTCCTCTACGCCACGGTCTTCCTCTCCACCACCGCCAGCGCCCTGGCCGCGGTGGCCACCCTGCTCCTCATGCGCCTCCTGGTGGCCTTCCCCGCCCTCACCCCCTTCCTCCTCACCACCTATTTGGACCTCCACCTGCGGCCGGAGGCCGCGGGCCTGGGGCTTCCCCTCCTTTTCATCTACACCCTGGGCTTCGCCTTCCTGGCGGCCTTGGTCTTTGAGCGCAAGGACCTCTAGGCCTCCCAGGGGTGGGGCACGGGAAGGCCCACGAAGCGCCCGGCCACCAGAAGGGGCTCCCCGTCCAGGAGAAGCTCCCCCTCCTTGAGGGAAAGCACCAGGTCCAGGTGCAGGGCGCTTTCGTTCCTCCCCCCGGTCTCGGGGTAGCTCCGGCCCAGGGCCAGGTGGACCGTGCCCCCCATCTTCTCGTCCAGGAGGATGAGGCCGGTGGGGCGGTCAAGGCCGAAGTTGGTGCCGATGCCCACCTCGCCGAGCCGCCTGGCCCCCTCGTCGGTGGATAGGGCGGCCTCCAGGTAGTCCGCCCCCACCTCGGCCCTGGCCTCCACCACCTGCCCTTCCTGGAAGCGCAGGTAGACCCCCTCCACCCGCCTCCCCCCCACGAAGGCGGGCAGGTTGAAGCGCACCTCCCCCTGGGCCGAGTCCTCCAGGGGCCCGGTGAAGACCTCCCCCGAGGGCATGTTGCGCCGCCCGTCGGAGTTCACCCAGGTCCTTCCCGCCACGGAAAGGCGGAGGTCGGTACCTGGGGCCCGGATGCGGAGCGCTTTACCCTGGGAAAGCCGTCCCACCAGGGCCTCCTGGAAGCGGGAAAGGGCCTGCCAGGCGGCCACGGGGTCGGGGCGGTCCAGGAAGAGGGCCCGCTCCAGATAGGCGCGGAACTCCTCCGTGCCCATCCCCGCCCCCACGGCGTAGCCCACCGTGGGGTAGAGGGTGAGGGCCCAGCGCTTCCTGAGGCGGAGCTCGGCCAAGGGACGCCAGGCCTGGCTGTGGCGCACCGCCAGGGCCGGGTCCAGGGAAGAGGCCTCCAGGGGGTTTTCCGCGGAGAGGATGCGCAGGAACTTGTCCGCCTTCTCGTAAAGCGCCCGTTCGGCCTGGGGGATCTCCTCCAGCCACCGCCCCCCATGGCGGAGGAAGTCCCGCCCCTCCCCGGGGTAGCTGAGGCGGAAGAGGGGGTAAGCCCCCCGGGCCAGGAGGGTGCGCTTCAGGGGCGGGAGGAGGGGCAGGGCGGGGGTTTCCGCCTCCACCAGGACCACCTCCCCCGGCTGGGCCTCGAGGCAGTAATCCGCAAGGAGCGTCGCGAAGCGTTCCTCCACCCTGCTATCATAGGGCTAAGATGGAAGAACCGAGGATCACGCCCCTGGCCCGCCGGCTTGCGGAGGAAAACGGCATAGACTGGCGCCGGCTCCAGGGCACAGGCCCCGATGGAACCATTGTGGAGCGGGACATCCTGGCCTTCCTGGCCAAGGTGATGGCGGGGGAGGTGGACCTGCCCCCCATGCCCGAGGAACCGCCCCCCCAAGTGCCGGAGGCCGACCTGAGGCGGGCCCAGGAGGCCCTGGGGCGCGAGGGGGTGGACCTGGCCGACCTCCTCCCCGAACCCCCCAAGGCCCCTACCCTGGAGGTGGAGGAGGTGGCGGAGGAAGCCCTGGACCTGGAGCCCGCCCTCCTGGAGGACCTGGAGCTGGACCTGGAAGAGGCCCCCCTCTTGGCCGAAGAACCCCCACTTCCAGCCGAAGCCTGGGAGGAGGCTCCCCCCAAGCCCGCCCCCAGCCCCCTGGAGGAGGAGCTGGAGGCCCTCCTGGCCGAAGAGGCCGCCCTCCCGGAAGCGGCCCCGGAGGAGGCGCTCGAGGAGGCCTTTTTCCTGGAGGAAACCCCGGCCGACCTGCTGGAGGAGCCCCTGGAGGAGGTTCTGGCGGAGCTGGAGGCCAGTCCTCCTCCTGTCCCGGAAGCCCCCCTAGCCCCCGCATCCGGCCTGGTGGCTTCTCCCGCCCCCCAGGTGGCCGCAAAGGCCCTTCGGGTCTATCGGCGCACGGTGGGCATGGAAGCCTTGGGGCAGGCCCTGGCGGCCTTCCACCGGCTCCACGGGGTGCCCGAGACCCCGCTTCCTTTCCTCCTCAAGGCGGCCGAAAGGGCCCTGGCGGAGCTTGAAATTCCTCTAAGGCCCCTCTTGGGCCGGGTGGAAGGGGATGGGGTGCGGGGCCTGCGGCCGGCGTCCAGCTTCCTGGCCCTCTTCCGCCAGGAGGAGGGGGAGGAGGGAGAAGGGCTCCTCTGCTTCTTCGGCGAGGAGGAGCTCCACACCGGCCGCCCCAGCCTTTTTCTCTCCCCCGAAGGCATCCTGGCCGCCTCGGGCCTGGAGGCTCCTTTGGCCCAGAAGCTCCTGGAGCGGGTGGCCCTCTACCTGGAAAACCTCGTCCTCCTCCTGGCCTAGCGCCGCCGGCGCCTGCGCCGGTTCCCCGGCACCGGTTCGGAGACCTTCAGCCCCTGGAGGTGGGCCTCCAGGGCCCTGAGCTCGTCCCGGAGCTTGGCCGCCCGCTCAAAGTCCAAAGCCTCCGCCGCCTGCCACATGAGAAGCTCCAGCTCGGCGATGCGTTCCTTTAGGTCCTCCTTGGCCAGGGCGTCCAGGTCCTCCGCGGGGGCCTCGAGGGCCTCGGGACGGATCACGGGGCGCACCTCCTTGCGCACCGTCTCCGGGACGATGCCGTGCTCCCGGTTGTAAGCCTCCTGCAACGCCCGGCGGCGGTTGGTCTCCTGGATGGCCCTCTCCATGGCCTCGGAGACCTGGTCGGCGTAGAGCCACACCTCCCCCCGGGCGTTGCGCGCCGCCCGGCCGATGGTCTGGATGAGGCTCCGCTCGCTCCGCAAAAACCCCGTCTTGTCGGCGTCCAGGATGGCCACCAGGGAGACCTCGGGCAGGTCCAGGCCCTCCCGCAGGAGGTTGATGCCCACCAGGCAGTCGTAGTGGCCCAGGCGCAGGTCCCGCACCAGGGCCTGGCGCTCAAAGGCGTCCAGCTCGTGATGCAGGTAGCGGGCCCGGATGCCGTGCTCCACCAAAAAGCTGGTGAGCTCCTCGGCCATGCGTACGGTGAGCACCGTGACCAGGGTGCGCTCCCCCCGGCTGGCCCGCTCGCGGATGCCCTCCATGAGGTCCAGGATCTGGTTCTCCGTGGGCTTCACCCGCACCAGGGGGTCCAGGAGGCCCGTGGGGCGGATGATCTGCTCCACTACGCGCCCCGAGTGGGCCAGCTCAAAGGGCCCCGGGGTGGCGCTCACGAAGACCACCTGGGAAACCCGCTCCAAGAACTCCTCAAAGCGAAGGGGGCGGTTGTCCAGGGCCGAAGGCAGGCGGAAGCCGTAGTCCACCAGGGTCTTCTTGCGCACGTAGTCCCCCCGGTACATCCCCTGGAGCTGGGGCACGGTCACGTGGGACTCGTCCAGGAAGACCAGGAAGTCCTCCGGAAAGTAGTCCAGGAGGGTGTAGGGGGGCTCCCCCGGGGCCTTGCCGGTGAAGTAGCGGGCGTAGTTCTCCACCCCCGGGCAGGTACCCATGACCCTAAGCATCTCCAGGTCGTAAAGGGTGCGCTCCTTGAGGCGCTGGGCGTAGAGCACCTCGCCCCTTTCCTCAAAGTAGCGCACCCGCTCCTCCAGCTCCTTGCGGATCTCCTCCAGGATGGCCTCGAGGCCCTCCGGGGAGAGGTAGTGGGTGGCAGGGAAGAGGACGAAGCCGGGAAGCTCCCTTAGGCGCTCCCCCGTGATGGGGTGCACCTGGAAGATGCGCTCCACCTCGTCCCCGAAGAGCTCCACCCGCAGGGGCTCGGTCTCGTAGGCGGGGAAGACCTCCAGCACCTCCCCCCGGGCCCGGAAGCGGCCCGGGGCCAGGTCTATCTCATTGCGCTCGTAGCCCAGCTCCAGAAGCCTCTCCAGAAGGGCCTCCCGGGGGTAGGTGGCCCCCCGTTCCACCACCAGGTTGCGCGCCCGGTACTCCCTGGGGTCCCCCAGGCCGTAGATGGCCGAGACCGAGGCCACCACGATCACGTCCCGCCGGGTGAGGAGGCTGCGGGTGGTGGAGTGCCTGAGGCGCTCAATCTCGGGGTTGATGCTGGCGTCCTTCTCAATGTAGAGGTCGCGGCCCGGCACGTAGGCCTCGGGCTGGTAGTAGTCGTAGTAGCTGATGAAGTACTCCACGGCGTTTTCCGGGAAGAGCTCCCGAAACTCCGCGGCCAGCTGGGCGGCCAGGATTTTGTTGGGGGCCAGGACCAGGGCCGGCCGGCCCATGGCCTCTATCACCTTGGCCATGGTTACGGTCTTCCCCGTGCCCGTGGCCCCAAGGAGCGTGATGAAGCGCTCCCCCTCCCTCAGGGCCTCCACCAGCTCCCGGGTGGCCCGGGGCTGGTCCCCCTTGGGGGTGGGACCCCGGTAGCGGAAGGTCATCCTTACCAGTTTAGGGGAAAAGGCCGGGGCCTAAAAGAAACCCCCGCCCCGAAGGGCGGGGGCCGGGGACGCTAGGCCTTAGAAGTTCACCGTGTACTGGATGCGGAAGACGCTGCCAAAGTTGCCGGTGGCAGTACGGTTGAAGAGATCGGTGAAGAGATTGCCCAGGTCCTGGTCTTTGAAGAAGCCGTAGGTGAAGGCCAGGTCCCAGTAAGTCCAGGTGACGTAGACGCCGGAGAGGGTGCCCGCAGGCGCAGTGCCAGGGTTGGCGTAAAGGCGGTCCACGCTGGGGTCAAAGGCGCTATCCGTATCGTTGGCGGAGGGCTTGACACCCAAGGTACCCGTGGTGGTGTACTGGGCCGCCTTGACCTCGAGGACGCTCTTGTCAAAGAGGAACTGGCCGAACTTCACCCCGAAGCCGTACTTCAGCTCGGTGCCCGTGGCCTGGGTCTCGCGGTAGGCCACCTCACCGGTAAGGCTGGGGTTCAAGGGGAGGCCCGCCAGGCTAAGGCCGCCCCGGATGCCGCCCTTCAGGGTCTGGCCCGCAGCAGCGTTCTGGAGGTTGCTGTCGTTGTAGCGGAAGACCACCTTGTCCACGCTGAGGGGCCCAAGGGCTAGGCCGCCGAAGTCGCCGAAAACCGCCAAAGCATCCGTCTGGGTAGCGTTCAAAAGGGTGCGGTTGGTGTAGCTGGCGGTGAGGTTCAGGCCCTGGATGAGGGCACCCTTGGCCTTGCCGTCGTGGCTCAGGGTGGCCACGATGGCGCTAGCGTAGTCGGTAAGGCCGGAAGGGCCAGGAACCCCAGCGAAGTTGTAGGTGGTGGGGAACCACTCACCTGCAGTGTTGCTGGCCAGGGTGGCCCGGGCGCTCAGGTTGAAGCCGGCAGGCAGGCCGAGGCCCAGGGTGGCACGGAAAGCGCTGGCGCTGGGGGTGCCGAAGGTGGTGTCCATCTGGACGTTGTAGAGGAGGCCCAGGTTCAGGCCCAGAACGGGCAGGCCCGCCTCCGCGGTGAAGCCGCGTTGGTTGTCCCGGAAGGGGTTGTCCGCATCCAGGCTGAGGCCGGCGGGATTGCTGGCACCGGCATCGAAGCCCCGGGCGCTGAACTTGATGGGGCCAGCCTCACCCCTCAGGTAGGCACCCTCCTGGTAGGAGGACAGAATGTTAGCCCCGTAGCGGAAGTATTCCCCGGACAACTTGGCAAAGCCCAGGTCCACAGAGGCGTCCACACCCGCCACCTCAGCAAAGGCCACATCGTGCTGGGCGTAGGAAGCCCCGATGGAGAAGCCCTGGATGGGCGCCAGGGAGAGGCGTATGGCCTTGAAGTAGTCAAAGTTGAGCGTAGTGGGATCCTTCTCCCCGTAAGCCGCTGTGAGGGTGCCACCCAGGGGCAGGCCCTTCAGGGTGGCCACGAAGCCATGGCCGAGGCTGTTCTTCTCGTTGTCCATCACGTACTCGGTGAACTTGGTGTTCACCGACTGACCGAAGACGAAGGATAGTGTCTGCCCCTGAGCAATCTCCAGGGTGGTCTTCACAGAGTCCACCGCAAGGCCAAGGTTGTAAAGAGTGGTACCCGCACCGTTGTAGGGGTTGGGGTTGTTCTGACCAATAGGCCCGGTGGTAGGCGTGCCCAGGCGGATACTGAACTGGAAGAGACCGGGGTAGGTGTTGGCCCCCCCAGAGGACCTGGCATCCAGCTTACCCGTCTGAATGGTCAGGTTGAGGAGAGCAGAGGTGGAACCAGAGGTGCTGTTGATGGCGGCATCAGCGTCATCCACCACCTGGCCGTCTCCATCTACATCCGCAGTGGAGAGAATGGTGCCGGTAATCAAACGGTCGTAGTCATAGCCAGCGAAGCCACCTGCCACCGCATCACGTGCATCGTAGCGCAACCTTAAGCTACCGCTGATGGTGAAGGCGTTCCGCTCCAGGGTGGCCACCTTGCCGGAAAGGGTGCCCACGGTGCCCTCCAGCCTGGCCACCTTCTCGGAGAGGTTCACCAGGTCGGAGCGCAGGGCGGCCACGAACTCCTGCACCGCGGCCACGTCCTCGCGGGTGGCGAACTCCTCAAAGTCAATGGACCCAAGCTGGGCCTTGAGGTCGGCCAGCCCCTTCTCCAGGGCGGTGGCCCGATCCTGCAGGGTGAGGACGTCCTGGTTGAGGAGGACGGCCAGCTCGTTCAGGGCCTGGATGGCCTGGGCGCTGGCCTCCACCTGGGTGGAAAGAGCCGCCAGGTCACCCTTCACGCCCTCCACGTCCTGGGCCAGGGCATCAAGCTGCTCGGCCAGCTGCTGGGCCTGGGCCAAGGCGGTGTCCGCGGCGATGGAGGCGGCCTCCACCCGGTCGGCTAGGTCCTGCAGGGCAGCGGCGTCCATGCCGGGCTCGGGGGCCGGCTGGGCCTTTAGCTCGGCGATCAGGGCCTCGAGGCGGGCGATGTCCTCCTTGGTGGCGGCGCTGTCCTCAAGGGCCGAGACCCGCACGCCCAGGGCGGCCAGCTCCGCAGCCAGCTCCTGGACCGCGTTCTTCAGAGTCTCCAGCTCCTCAGCGGAAAGGGCCTCCATGGTGGGGGAGGTGCCTTGGGCCTTGAGCTCCTTCTCGATCTGCTGCAGGAGGCGGTAGATGATGAGGGCCGCCTGGTAGCGGGTGAGGTTCTCGTTGCCCCGGAAGGTGCCATCGGGGAAGCCAATGACAAGCCCCTTGGCCGCCAGGGCCTCCACCGCCTCCTTGGCCCAGTGCCCGGCGGGCACGTCGGAGAATTGGGCCAGACCGAACCCCATGGAGAGGACGGTCAAAAGCCCTGCCAGTAGCATCACTAGCCTTTTCTTCATACTTCCTTACACCCCCTTTAGGGTTTCGGAAGCGTCCTTTTGGGCGAGTTTCCGCGTTTCCTCCCCAAAAGGTGCCTTCCGGGACGCAAGACCAAGCTCTACAAACGGCTTCTACCTTGCGTCCGCCGCTATCATAAAAGCCTCACCCGGGCCTTGTCAAGCACCGGGGGGCTTGCCTAGTAAATTGCCTTGTACCCCGGAGGGGGCGGGAGAAGGGAGAGAAGAACCCTAAGGCCGTAGGCGATGAGCTCCAAAAGCGCCCGCGCCATGGCCGTCCAAGGCTTCCGCTCCCAAAGGTNCCCCCCACCCAGCCGCGTCTTCATCCCCCCAAACACCCCCTCCACCACCCCGCGAAACCGGTACACCTCGGGGTCCCACCCCTCCCGCGCCCGCACCCGCGCCTCCTCCCTGGCCTCGCCCCCGCCCCGAAGCCGGATCACCGGCC
>NZ_AQWU01000028.1 GCF_000376265.1 Thermus igniterrae ATCC 700962 | reverse complement strand
TAGGGTTGCGGGCCAGTTCCCGGCGCATGCGTTCGCTGGAGAAGCCCAGGAGGGCGCGGACCAGGTGGAAGAGAAAGAGGCTGAGGTCGGAGAAGGTCCTGGGCCTGCCGGGTTTTCTCTCCCCTTCTGGCAAGCGGGCTTGGAGCCATGCCTGGAGCAGGGGGACCAGTTCCTCCAGGGACAGGGGTAGGATGGAAGGGGGCGTCTGGTGTTCTTCCACAGCTCACCAAGCGCCCCCTTTTCCTTTGGCTTGTCAAGGGGGTATGCATTGAATATCCGAAAGGGGGGCTCTAAGGGTATGAATACCGACCGCCGAACCCTTCTTAAGCTCACGGCAGGCCTTCTTCTATCTCCCCTGGCCCGGGGCCAGGCCTCCTTTCCCGAGCCCCCGGTGCTCAAAAGCCGGGAAGGGCTCCTGGAGGTGCGGCTGAAGGCCGCCCCCACCCCCGTTACCGTAGCCGGGCGGGAAGCTCGGCTTTGGACCTATGGGGGTAGCTTCCCGGGGCCCACCCTTCGGGTACGCCCCGGGGATACGGTTCGCCTCGAGCTGGAAAACCTCCTCCCCGAATCCACCAACCTGCACTGGCACGGGCTTCCCATCTCCCCCAAGGTGGACGACCCCTTTTTGGAAATCCCGCCCAGGGAAACCTGGAGCTATGTTTTCACCGTTCCCCAGGACCTGGCGGGAACCTTCTGGTACCATCCCCACTTGCACGGGCGGGTGGCCCCCCAGCTCTTTGCCGGCTTAGCTGGGGCCCTGGTGGTGGAAAGCCCCGTGGACGGGATTCCTGAACTCCGGGAAGCCGAGGAGCACCTTTTGGTCCTCAAGGACCTGGAACTCGCATCAGGCCGCCCCGCCGCCCACACCCCCATGGACTGGATCAACGGCAAGGAGGGCAACCTCCTCCTGGTCAACGGGGCCTCCCGCCCCACCTTGCGGGCCGGCAAGGCCACCTTGCGCCTCCGCCTGCTGAACGCCAGCAACGCCCGCTACTTCCTGCTTAAGCTGGAGGCGCACCCCCTTTACCTCATCGCCAGCGACGGGGGCTTCCTGGAGGAACCCTATGAGGTCCCCGAACTCCTCCTGGCCCCCGGGGAACGGGCAGAGGTCCTGGTGCGCTTCCAGAAGGAAGGGGCTTTCCGCCTCCTCGCCCTTCCCTACGACCGAGGGGTCCACATGATGGGCGGGATGGAGCACATGGGCCACGGAGGAATGGCCATGGGAACAAGCCAAAGGCCCCAAACCCTCCTCACCCTGGTGGCCCCGCCCCGCCCCAAACCCCTCCCCCTGCCCAAGGCCCTGGCCAAACTGCCCGCCCTCAGCCCCAACCAGGCCAGGGTGACCCGGCGCATCACCTTCACGGAGGACATGATGGCCGGTCGCTTCTTCATCAACGGCAAGACCTTTGACCACCGTCGGGTGGACTTCCGCGGGCGGGTGGGCGACCTCGAGGTCTGGGAGTTGGAAAACCAAGGGAACATGGACCATCCCTTCCACCTCCACACCCATCCCTTCCAGGTCCTCTCCGTGAACGGCAAGGCCTTCCCTTACCGCGCCCTTAAGGATGTGGTGAACCTAAAGGCCCAGGAAGTGGTGCGCCTCCTGGTTCCCCTAAAGGATCTGCCCGGGAAGACCGTCTTCCACTGCCACATCGTGGAGCACGAGGACCGGGGCATGATGGGGGTGCTGGAGGTGGGCTAGTGCATCCCCACCGCCATCCTCCCCACGCCCCTCCCTCCCAGGTCCAGAACCGGCATGCGGGCCTCATCCAAGACAAGACCCCGAGGCCATGTTCCGGGTTCTCCCCGAGGCCACCCAAAGGGCCCTGGCCCCCGTGGCCGAGGAGGCCCGGACCAGGCTCTCCCGCGCCCTTTCCCGGCTCTAAAGACCCATTCTCGCTTTTTCCTCCACCCCTCCCCTCAGGGGGAGGGGTGTAAAATCTCCTTAAGAAGAGAAGCGAAGGAGGTGCCCAGATGAAGGACAATCGCACCCACCACGCGCACGAGCACCATCACCACCCCTCCCCCTCCGAGCCCAAGCACGCCCATCCTCCCCACACGGGCCACGACAAGCACGCCGGGCACACCCCGGAGATGTTTCGGGACCGCTTTTTCGTAAGCCTCCTCCTCACCCTCCCCATCCTCTACTTCTCCGAACATCTCCAAGATTGGTTCGGCTACCGGGCAGCCCAGTTCCCGGGAAGCGCCTGGGTGAACCCCGTCTTGGGGACGATCCTCTACTTCTACGGCGGCCTGGTCTTCCTAAAGGGGGCGCTTCGCGAGCTTCGGGCGCGCACCCCCGGGATGATGACCCTCATCGCCCTGGGGATCACCGCGGCCTACGGCTACAGCCTGGCCGTCTCCTTGGGCCTTCCGGGAAAGCCCTTTTACTGGGAGCTGGCCACGCTCATTGACGTGATGCTCCTCGGGCACTGGCTGGAGATGGCCTCGGTGCAGGCAGCAAGCCGGGCCCTGGAGGAACTCTCCAAGCTCATGCCCACCACCGCGCACCGGATCGTGGGCGACCGCATAGAAGACATACCCGTCTCCGCCCTCAAAGAGGGGGACCTGATCCTTATCCGCCCCGGGGAGCAGGTGCCGGCGGACGGGGTGGTGGTGGAGGGCGCTTCCACGATGAACGAGGCTTTCCTCACCGGGGAGTCCCGGCCCGTGCCCAAAGAACCGGGAGACGAGGTGATAGCCGGGGCGGTGAACGGGGAGGGCGCCCTCAAGGTCCGGGTCACCCGCACCGGGGAGGCCACCACCCTAAGCCAGATCCTGCGACTGGTACAGGAAGCCCAAGCCTCCCGGAGCCGCTTCCAGGCCCTGGCAGACCGGGTTGCGGGGTGGCTCTTCTACATCGCCCTTACCCTCGGCACCCTCACCTTCCTCGTCTGGCTCGCCCTGGGACGGGACTTCAACTTCGCCCTCTCCCTGGCAGTAACCGTGGTGGTCATCGCCTGCCCCCACGCCCTAGGCCTCGCCATCCCCCTGGTCACGGTGAACGCCACGGCCCTGGCTGCCCGGCACGGCATCCTGGTCCGGAACCGGGAAGCCTTTGAACGTGCCCGGGAGATCCGCTTCGTGGCCTTGGACAAGACCGGGACCCTCACCGAGGGGCGCTTCGCCGTTCGGGCAATATACACTGAGGAGTTTTCCGAGGAAGAGGTGCTTTCCCTAGCTGCGGCCCTCGAGGCTTTCTCGGAACACCCCTTGGCCCAGGCCATCGTGGAAGCGGCGGAAGGCAGGGGGCTTCCCCGCCCTGAGGTCCGGGACTTCCAAGCAGTCCCCGGCAAAGGCGTGGAGGGCACCCTCGAGGGTAAACGCTACCGGGTGGGCCGGCCCGAGTGGGCGGAGGAGCTTGGGCTAAGGGTGTCCGAAGCCCTAAAGCGAGGCCTCCAGGAGGCCGAAGGCCGGGGGGAAAGCGCCGTTGCCCTCATGGACGAGGAGCGGGTTTTGGCCTACTTCGCTTTGGCCGACCGCATCCGTCCCTCCGCCAAGGAAGCCGTCCAACGCCTGAAGGCCCTGGGCCTCACCCCCGTGATGATCACGGGGGACGCCGAGGCCGTGGCCAAAACCGTGGCCCAGGAGCTGGGAATTCAGCGGTACCACGCCCGGGTCCTACCCCAGGACAAAGCCCGGATCGTACGCGAGCTCAAGACCCAAGGCCCCACCGCCTTCGTCGGCGACGGCATTAACGACGCCCCCGCTCTCCTCGAGGCCGACCTGGGCATCGCCATCGGGGCGGGGACCAACGTGGCCATCGAGGCGGCGGATCTCGTTCTGGTGGAAAGCGACCCCCTGGACGTGGTCCGCGCCCTCCTCCTCGCCCGGGCCACCTACGCCAAGATGGTGCAGAATCTCTTCTGGGCCACAGGCTACAA
Source organism: Thermus igniterrae ATCC 700962 (assembly GCF_000376265.1). Lineage (GTDB taxonomy): Bacteria > Deinococcota > Deinococci > Deinococcales > Thermaceae > Thermus > Thermus igniterrae. The sequence continues at coordinate 8,563 of NZ_AQWU01000028.1, read as the reverse complement.
CGCCATCGCCCTGCCCCTGGCCGCCGGGGTGGCCTACCCCTTGGGGATCGTCCTTTCTCCGGCGGTGGGAGCGCTTTTCATGAGCCTCTCCACGGTGATCGTGGCCCTAAACGCCACGCTCCTCAGACGGGTGCGCCTGGACTAGACTGAGGGCATGGACCTAAGCACCTTAAGGGTGGACTTCCCCCTGATCGCTGGGCGGCCCGACCTCGTCTATCTGGACTCCGCCGCCACGAGCCAAAAGCCAAGGCGCGTCATTGAGTCCCTGAAGCGCTTCTACGAGACCCTGAACGCCAACGTCCACCGGGGGGCCTACCGGCTTTCCGCCGAGGCCACCGAGGCCTACGAGGAGGCCCGCAAAAGGCTTGCCCGCTTCCTGAACGCAAACCCCCAGGAGATCGTCTTTGTGCGCAACACCACCGAGGCCATGAACCTGGTGGCCTACGCCTGGGGCCTGCGGCACCTGCGGGAGGGGGACGAGGTCCTGGTCACGGAGATGGAGCACCATGCGGGCCTCGTCCCCTGGCACCTGGTGGCGGGCCTCACCGGGGCGAAGGTGAAGGCCATCCCCCTCACGGAGGAGGGAAGGCTGGACCTCTCCGCCCTGGACCGCCTCCTCACCGAGAGGACCAAGGTGGTCTCCCTGGTGCACATGTCCAACGTCCTCGGGACCATCAACCCGGTGGCGGAGATCGCCCGAAAAGCCAAGGAGGCGGGGGCCTTGGTGGTGGTGGACGGGGCCCAGTCCGCCCCCCACCTCCCCGTGGACGTGAAGGCCCTGGGGGCGGACTTCTTCGCCCTCTCCGGGCACAAGATGCTGGGGCCCACGGGGGCCGGGGTGCTTTGGGGCCGCTACCCGGTGCTGGAGGAGATGGGGCCCTTCCTGGGAGGCGGGGAGATGATCCGGGAGGTCCACGTGGACCGCTCCACCTACGCCCCCCCGCCCCAGCGCTTTGAGGCCGGCACTCCCCCCATCGCCGAGGCCATCGCCCTGGGGGAGGCGGCCCAGTACCTGATGGAGGTGGGCATGGAGCGGGTCATGGCCCACGACCGGGCCCTCCTGGACTACGCCCTGAGGCGCCTGGCGGAGGTGCCCGACCTCAAGGTCTACGGGCCCCAGGGGCCAGACCGGGGGGCGGTGATCCCCTTCACCCTGGGCCGCCTCCACGCCCACGACCTGGCCACCTTCCTGGACGCGGAGGGGATCGCCGTGCGGGCCGGGCACCACTGCGCCCAGCCCCTGCACCGCAAGCTGGGCCTGGCCGCCACCGCCCGGGCCAGCTTCTACCTCTACAACACGCAGGAGGAGGTGGACCGCCTGGTGGAGGCCCTCCTGCGGATTCGCGAGCGGTACCGGGCCTGGCTATAATGGGGGAATCCATGAGCGTCTTGGGCGAGCTCTACCGGGAGATCATCCTGAAGCACTACCAGAACCCCCAAAACTTCGGGGTGCTGTCCCAGGCCACCCGGCAGGCGGGGGGTATGAACCCCTCCTGCGGGGACCAGGTGGAGGTGATGGTGCGCCTGGAGGGGGACACCATCGCCGACATCCGCTTCCAGGGCCAGGGGTGCGCCATCAGCACCGCCAGCGCCTCCCTCATGACCGAGCTGGTGAAGGGGAAGCGGGTGGCTGAGGCCCTGGAGCTCTCCCGCAGGTTCCAGGCCATGGTGGTGGAAGGCGCCCCCCCCGACCCCGCCCTGGGAGACCTGGTGGCCCTCTCGGGGGTGGCCAAGCTCCCCGCCCGGGTGAAGTGCGCCACCCTGGCCTGGCACGCCCTGGAGGAGGCCCTGCGGTGAGGCGCTACCCCGCCCACAAGGTGACCCCCCTCCTGGTCCAGTACCCGGACCTGATGGAGGCCTGGAAGGAGGCGGCCAAGGCGGGGCTTTTACGGGCGGAAAGCCGGGGCAAGGAGAACGTGGTGGTGGTGAAAGACGCAAGCCTCATCGCCCGGCTCAAGGCCTTGGGCCTCGAGGGCGAGCCCGCGGAGGAGTAGCATGCAAGGGCTGGTCTTTCTGCACGCCTTTCCCTACAACCCCAGGATGTGGGAAGAGGAAGTGGGCTACTTCCGGGGGCGGCTTCCCGTGCTGGCCCCCCACTACCTGGGGCTTGGCCTGGGGGAGGCCGCGGAAAAGGTCCTAAAGGAGATGGACGAGGCCGGCCTAGAAGAGGCCGTCTTCGTGGGCCTCTCCATGGGGGGCTACCTCATCTTTGAGCTTTGGCGCAGGGCCCCGGAGCGCTTCCTGGGCCTGGTGCTGGCCGACACCCGCTCTGGTCCCGACACCGAGGAGGGCAGGAAAAGCCGCTACGCCCTGAGGGAAAGGGTCCTTCGGGAAGGGGTGGGCTTTTTGCCCGAGGCCCTTCTGCCCAGCCACCTGGGAAAGGCCACCCAGGAGACTAGGCCCCAGGTGGTGGCCAGGGCCAGGGAGATGATCCTCGAGGCCCACCCCGAGGCCGTGGCCCGAAGCCTCCTGGCCCTGGCGGAACGCCCCGACTCCACCCCCCTTCTCCAGGAGATGCGCCGCCCCGCCCTGGTCCTGGTGGGGGAGGAAGACACCCTCACCCCCCCGGAGGAGGCCAAGCGCCTCTGGAAGGCCCTGCCCGACGCCCGCATGCTCATCCTGCCCGAGGCCGGCCACCTGGCCAACCTGGAAAACCCCGGGGCCTTCCGCACCGCCCTCCTGGGGTTCTTGGCCGAGGTCTTTTAGGCCGGCCTCACTCCGGCTTGGGCTCCCGGGCCATGAGGGCGGAAAGGGCCTTCAAGGGGTCCAGCCCCTCGTAGGCCACCTTGTAGACCGCCTCGGCGATGGGAAGCTCGGCCCCGCTCTGCTCCCGCCAGGCCATGAGGGCCTTCACCGCGTAAAGCCCCTCCACTACCCCGCGGTCCTCGAGGCGCTCCAAAGTCTCCCCCCGCACCAACCGCTCCCCCGCCCCGCGGTTGCGGGAATGGAGGCTGTAGGCGGTGGCCAGGAGGTCCCCCAGGCCGGAAAGCCCGTAAAAGGTGGCCTCCTCCCCCCCCAGGGCGGTGCCGAAGCGCACCATCTCCCTGAGGCCCCTGGTGAGGAGGGCGGCCTTGGCGTTGTCCCCCAGCCTGAGCCCGTCCACCATGCCCGCGGCCAGGGCCAGCACGTTCTTCATGGCCCCCCCGAGCTCCACCCCCTTGAGGTCCTGGCTGGTGTAGACGCGAAAGGTAGGGCCGCTGAAGAGCTCCTGGGCGCGCCGGGCCAGCTCCGGAGGCCCTGCGGCCACGCTGGCCGTGGGGAGAAACCGGGCCACCTCCTCCGCGTGGTTGGGGCCAGAGAGGGCGGCCACCGGCCTGCCCGTGAGGCCGGCGATCACCTGGCTGGCGGTGAGAAGCCCCCCCTCGCGGAAGAAGAGGCCCTTGGTGGCCGAAAGGTACCAGGGGGCCGGGGGCAGGGCCTTCAGGGTCTCCTCCAGGGCCTTGGAGGGCAGGGCCACCACGGCGAACTCCGCCTGCCAGAGGGCTTCCTCGGGGTCGTGGGTGGGGTAGAGGTACCCGGGGAGGGCCACCCCGGGGAGGTAGTCCCGGTTCTCCCGCATGGCCCTTAAGGCCTCGGCGTGCTCCTTCCTCCGGGCCAGGAGGGCGGTGGGGATGCCCTTGGAGGCCAGGAGCACCCCCAGGGCCGTACCCCAGGCCCCGGCGCCCAGGATGGCCACCTTCATAGGAGGAAGCTCACCTCCCAGGCCTCGTACCAGGCGGCGAGGAGGAGAAAGAGCGCCCCCAGGTAAAAGCTGAGGAGGAGGTCCCTAAGCCCCTTGCGGTACCCCTCCCCCCGGGCGGTCCTGGCCAGGAGGACCAGGCCGCCAAAGGTGACCAGGATGTAGGCCTGAAGCTCCAGAAGCAGGGTGGGCAGGTGGAGGAGGAAGGTGCTCCCCAAAAGGGCGGGAGAGAGGGCCAGGCCGAAGACGAAGTAGCGGGCGGCGTTCAGGAGGAGGAGGGGAAGCCCCAGGAGAAGGGCCGGCACCAACCCAGTAAGGAAAAGACCCTGGCTGAAGTTCCACTGGAAGATGACCCCGGCGAGGACCAAGACCCCCTTGCCCATGGCCGCCTCCAGGCCGATGGCCTCGAGGGCTCCCCCGAAAAGGGCCTGCAGGGCCCGGGCCAGGTCAGGCATGCCGTAGGCCAAAGCCGCCCCCAGGGCGAAGAGGCCGTAGAGAAAGAGGTTGGTGAAAAGGTAAAGCCCCCGGTAGGCCCTAAGGAGGGCCAGGGCCTCCCCCAGCCAGGCCCGGAAGGGGGAGGGCTGGAGGAGGAGGAAGCCCCAGAAGAGGCTGAGGAGGAGAAAGCCCCAGCCCGCCAGGGGGGTGAGGAGGTAGCCGGGCAGGGCCAGGCCCTGGGGGCGGAAGTAGACCCGCGCCACCCTCTCCCCCTCCAGGACCACCACCACCTCCCCCACTTCCTCCCCCAAGGCGGCGGGGAAGCGCACCCGCTCCCCCTCCACCTGGGGGCTTTCCAGGTTCACCGTGAGCCCCTCAGGGGGAGGAGGAAAGAGGGCATAGCGCTCCAGAAGCCCCGGGGCCGCCTCCGGGGGGGCCTTCAGCACCGCCTCTAGGCTCGGGGAAAGCTCCCCCCTGAGCCAGCCCTCCACCGCCCGCCGGGCCGCCTCCACCTGCCCCTGGGCCAGGGCGGGCAGGAGGGCCAAAAGCAGGACACCCCAAACCCTTAGCATGCTCCTCCAATCCCCGGGCCTAGACCTCCTCCAGGGGAACCCCTTCCCGGCACAGGGGGCAGGCCTCCTTGGGGTACTGGGGAACCTCCAGGCGCGCCAGGGCCCGGAAGGGCACGCCGAAAGCCGCCCGGCCCCCGCTCCGGTCCACGATGGCCCCCACGCCCACCAGGACGCCCCCCCGGGCCTCCGCGGCCTGGATGGCCTTGCGCACGCTCTCCCCCGTGGTCACCACGTCCTCCACCGCCAGGAAACGGTCCCCCGGGTTCACGGTGAGGCCCCTGCGCAGGGTCATACCCCCCATGCCGTCTTTTTCGGCAAAGAGGGCCCGGGCCCCCAGGGCCTTGGCCACCACGAAGGCGAGGACCACCCCGCCCAGGGCCGGACCGATGACGAAGTCCACCTTCTCCTCCTCAAAGAGCCGCCCTAGGGCCTCCCCCACGGCCTCGGCGTAGAGGGGATGCTGCAGGAGGGCCGCCGACTGCAAAAAAAGGGGGGAGTGGGCCCCCGAGCGCAGGAGGAAGTGCCCCTCCAACAGGGCCCCCGTCCTCCGGTAGAGGTCCAGAACGTCCATCCCTCCTACTCTACCAAAGCCCCTAGCAAGTCCTCCGCGGCCCTTAAGGCCCCCTCCAGGTCCGGCCTGCCCCCCGGGTAGAAGAGGGCCCGGCTGGCGGCGTTCAGGAGGCCCGGCCCCTTGAGGGGCCGCCCCCCCTGGGCCCCCACCCCGGGGAGGAGGAGGGGGGAACGGGGCGCCACCCTCCGCACCGCCCATACCGCCTCCGGATAGGTGGCCCCCACCACCATGCCCACCCGGCTCCACTCCCCCTCCCCCATCCGGCCCAGGGCCTCCGCCAGGTGGAGGTAAAGGGGCCTCCCCTCCACAGGGAAGTCCTGGAGAAACCCCGACCCGGGGTTGGAGGTCTTGGCCAGCACGAAGACCGCCCCCTGGCCCCGCTCGGCCGCCTGGAAGAAGGGCGAAAGGGCCTCGAGGCCCAGGTAGGGGTTCACGGTGAGGGCGCTTCCGGGAAAGCGCCCCAAATAGGCCGCGGCGTAGGCCTCGGCGGTGGAGCCGATGTCCCCCCGCTTGCCGTCAAAGATCACCGGCAGGCCCATGACCCGGGCCCCGCTGGCCAGCTCCCAGAGGAGGGCCATCCCCTCCGGGCCTAGGGCCTCAAAGAAGGCCAGCTGAAACTTGACCGCCGCCAGCCGTGTGGCCAGGGCCTCAAAAAGCTCCAGGGCGTAGCGCCTCAGGTGCACCAGGGGCTCGGGCCCGTGGAGGCTCGGCCTGGGGTCCACCCCCAGGACCAGGGGGGGACGGGCAAGGGCCTCGAGGAAATCCATGCCCCTCACTATAGGGCTTGACGCCGGGCCGCCCCCGGCCTTAAATGGGGTAGACCGTCCAGAAGGTGCCTATGAAAAAGCTGGCCTTGGCCCTGAGCCTTCTTCTGGCCGCCTGCCAGGGGCCCACGGGGCTCAGCCCCCAGGCCCTGAAGGAGGAGGGAGAGACCTACATCGCGGTGCTGGAACCCCAGGGGCCTGGCCGGGCCCGCTTCGCCGAGCGCCTGGCCGCTCTGGAGCAGGAGCTGGGCCTTTCCATCCCCGCCGAGGACCGCCTCGAGGCCCTGGGGGCGGTGATCCTCCGCCACCTGCCCCCCGCCAAGGCCCAGCGCCTGGCCAAAGACCCCCGGGTCTACGCCCTAACCCCCGACCAGGAGGTAAGGGCCTACGCCCAGACCATCCCCTGGGGGGTGGCGCGCATCGGCGCCCCCAGCACCACTGCCAAGGGAGCCGGCGTTTCCGTATACGTACTGGACACCGGCATCAAGGTGGGCCACGAGGACCTCACCAACCTTAGGGGTGGCTACGCCGTGGTGAAATGCCGTGGCCGGTGCAAGGCCGCCTACGACGACGACAACGGCCACGGTACCCACGTGGCCGGCACCGTGGCCGCGGTCAACAACACCCTGGGCGTCCTGGGGGTGGCCCCGGCCGCCGAGCTCTGGGCGGTGAAGGTGCTTTCGGGCTCCGGCTCGGGCTCCATTAGCGGCATTGTCCAGGGCCTGAACTGGGTCCTCACCCACAACAATGGGGGTAAGCCCAAGGTGGTCAACATGAGCCTGGGCGGAAGCGGCACCGATGACCAAAACGGCCAGTACTGCCCAGCGAACCGCTCCACCAACGCCTTCCACAACGCCATCCAGAAGGCGGTCTGCGACTACGGCATCACCGTGGTGGTGGCCGCAGGCAACGAGGGGGATAACGCCGCCAACCACACCCCTGCCGCCTACGACGAGGTCATTACCGTGAGCGCCACCACCAGCCAGGACGACTGGCCCTCCTGGTCCAACTACGGCCCCGATGTGGACCTGGCCGCCCCCGGGGTATCGGTTCTTTCCACCTGGCACACTTCGTCAGGCGCCTACAACACCCTAAGCGGCACCTCCATGGCCAGCCCCCACGTGGCCGGGGCCGCCGCCTTGGTCCTCTCCCGCTACCCTACCTACACCCCGGCCCAGGTGAAAGAGGCCCTCCTGCAAAACGCCGAGAGCACTGCCTCCTGGAACAACACCTCGGGGAGGCCCCACCCCGAACCCTTCCTGAACGTGCGCGGCTTCTAGGTCACGCCCAAAAGGAAAAACCCCCCTAACGGGGGGTTTCCTTGCGCAGGTTGGAGGGGGAGAGCGCGGGAACGGGCTTGAGACTCCTTAGAAAGGAGGTGATCCAGCCGCACCTTCCGGTACAGCTACCTTGTTACGACTTCGCCCCAGTCACGAGCCCTACCCTCGGCGCCTGCCCTAAGGCTCCCGGCGACTTCGGGTAGAACCCGCTCCCATGGCGTGACGGGCGGTGTGTACAAGGCCCGGGAACGTATTCACCGCGGCATGGCTGATCCGCGATTACTAGCGATTCCGGCTTCATGGGGTCGGGTTGCAGACCCCAATCCGAACTACGCCCACCTTTCCGCGATTCGCTCCCCGTCACCGGGTCGCAGCGCTCTGTAGTGGGCATTGTAGCACGTGTGTCGCCCAGGCCGTAAGGGCCATGATGACCAGACGTCGTCCCCGCCTTCCTCCTGCTTTCGCAGGCAGTCCCGTTAGAGTGCCCGGCCTCACCCGCTGGCAACTAACGGCAGGGGTTGCGCTCGTTGCGGGACTTAACCCAACATCTCACGACACGAGCTGACGACGGCCATGCAGCACCTGTGCTAGGGCTCCCTCGCGGGCACCCCAGGCTTTCACCCAGGTTCCCTAGCATGTCAAGGCCTGGTAAGGTTCTTCGCGTTGCTTCGAATTAAACCACATGCTCCACCGCTTGTGCGGGCCCCCGTCAATTCCTTTGAGTTTCAGCCTTGCGGCCGTACTCCCCAGGCGGCGCGCTTAACGCGTTGGCTTCGGCCCCCAGAAACCCCAGAGACCTAGCGCGCATCGTTTAGGGCGTGGACTACCCGGGTATCTAATCCGGTTTGCTCCCCACGCTTTCGCGCCTCAGCGTCACGAACGAGCCAGGTGGCTGCCTTCGCCATCGGCGTTCCTCCCGGTATCTGCGCATTTCACCGCTACTCCGGGAATTCCACCACCCCCTCCCGCCGTCTAGCCTGAGCGTATCCCACGCTCCCCCACGGTTGAGCCGTGGTCTTTCACATGGGACGCCCCAGACCGCCTACACGCCCTTTACGCCCAGTAAATCCGGGTAACGCTCGCNCCCTCCGTATTACCGCGGCTGCTGGCACGGAGTTGGCCGGNGCTATTACCTGGGTACCGTCATCCCCCTCATCAGGGCTTTCGTCCCCAGTTCAGGAGTTTACACCCCGAAGGGCTTCCTCCTCCAAGCGGCGTCGCTCCGTCAGACTTCCGTCCATTGCGGAAGATTCCTAACTGCT
>NZ_AQWU01000027.1 GCF_000376265.1 Thermus igniterrae ATCC 700962 | reverse complement strand
TTGCGGGCCAGTTCCCGGCGCATGCGTTCGCTGGAGAAGCCCAGGAGGGCGCGGACCAGGTGGAAGAGAAAGAGGCTGAGGTCGGAGAAGGTCCTGGGCCTGCCGGGTTTTCTCTCCCCTTCTGGCAAGCGGGCTTGGAGCCATGCCTGGAGCAGGGGGACCAGTTCCTCCAGGGACAGGGGTAGGATGGAAGGGGGCGTCTGGTGTTCTTCCACAGCTCACCAAGCGCCCCCTTTTCCTTTGGCTTGTCAAGGGGGTATGCATTGAATATCCGAAAGGGGGGGATGGATTTACTTTTGCTGTTACTGGTCCCAATGGCTTTTCCTTTTCCTGGCCTTCTGTTAGGAGCGATTTCTTTGGACCTATGTTTAGGTGGTTTGCTAGGGGTTCGTTGGCTCCTTCTTCAGGTACCTACACCATAACAGCGAGTCTGGGTTCCGGGTTTAGCCGACAGATAACTGTTAGCGCTACGTCAATTCTTCCCCAACCCCAGAACATAACTGTGCAAGCAACCCGGAACTCCGCTACCATTTCCTGGTCAGCCGTTCCCGGGGCCAAGTCTTACCTGGTAGAACTTTGGCTTTTGGATCAAAATGGTAACCCCGTTGCAAGGCCCTTTGGTTGGTACACCACGGACACGCAGGTACAGTTCAGCCAAGCCGCTCAGATCACTCTTCCCCCGGGTAACTACCGAGCCTATCTTTGGGCTTTTGGCGTAGACGTTACGCGACTAACAACTAGTGGCCAGGCTCCCCAACTTGATCCGCAAGTTAATCTGTCCAGTGGGTGGAGCTCGCAGGTCATTCAGGTTCAGTCCGTAGGGACCCTTAAGGTTCTGGATCTTCCCGTTCTTACGGAGCCAACAATGGATGGCGAAGGTGGTTTGCCCGAGTGAAGGAATAGGGCTTTTGGGCCCCATGGGGGTTCCCCATGGGGCCTTTATGTTAACTCCCGCACGTACCAGCTCAGGGCGGGTCCCCCGTCCTTCACGTGGCGGAACCCCTGGGCCTGGAAGAAGCGCTTGGCCCGGGGGTTGTTGCCATAGACCACCGCGTAGAGCCGCTCGGCCCCCGCCAGGTGGTCCATGAGGTGGGCCAGGGCCCGCCGCCCCAGCCCCTGGCCCTGGTGGTCCTCGCGGATGAGGAGGAGGCTTAGGGTGGCGTCCGCTGGCTCAGGGTAGTGGAGCTTGTAGTCCAGGTAGCCCACCGCCTCCACCCCCAGGAGGAGGAGGAAGGCCCGCCGGCGGGGGTCCTTTTCCAGGGTGAGGAGGTCCTGGACCACGTCCTCGAGGCTCGGGGGTTCCATCCCGATGAGGGTGAAGTACCCGGGGCTTTGCCGGAAGAGCCCATGCAGGAGGGGGGCGTCCTCGGGCTGCGCCGGGCGGAGGTTCAGGCTTAGGGTCCGCATCCTTCCCATGCTATTCCCTCTTTCCCCAGAAGGGGATGAGGAAAAGCCGCCGCCCCGGGGGTACCCCCGGGGCGGCCTTTGGGGCCTTTTACCTGCGGGCCGGCTCCACCACGGTGACGTTCACCGCCTGGGGGCCCTTGCCGTTCTTGCCCGGCTCCACGTCAAAGGTGACGATGTCGCCCTCGTTCAGGGTGCGGAACCCCTTGGCGTTGATGGCGCTGAAGTGGACGAACACGTCGGTGTCGCCCTCGCGCTCAATGAAGCCGTAGCCCTTCTCCGCGTTGAACCACTTGACCCGACCCTTCTGCATACTGCTCCTTCGCTTCCGGACCCGTGGGGCCCGTATCCGGGACTTAGGGGTTGCTTTAGACCCTGGGGGCCACCCTGAAGCGACCCGGAATACCCCACTATACCACGGGAGGGGCTATTTGCGGAAGAACCCCTTGACCCGCTCCCAAAACCCCTCGGGGGCCACCTCCTCCCCCACCTCCGCCGCGTAGGCCCTGAGGAGTTCCTTGGCCTTGGGGGAGAGCTTTTTGGGCACGGAAAGCTCCACCACCACCCGCAGGGCACCCCGGCCATGCCCCCCGGGGTGGGGAAGCCCTTCCCCGGGGAGCTCAAACACCTCCCCGTGCCCGGTGCCCGGGGGAAGGTCCAGGGGGATGGGGCCGGAAAGCCCGGGGATTTCCACCCGGGCGCCCAAGGCCGCCTGGGCTAGCCCGATGCGCAGCCGGTAGATGAGGTCCACCCCCTGGCGCTCCAGGTGGGGATGGGGGCGCAGGGAAAGGCGCACGTACAGGTCCCCAGGTCCGCCGGGCCCCAGGTTGCCGTAGCCCGGGACCCGCAGGAGGTGGTTCTCGTCCATCCCCGGAGGGATCCTGACCCGCACCCGTTCCTCCCGGGGCACCCGGCCCCGGCCCCGGCAGGTGGGACAGGCCTCGGCCAGGAGATGGCCCTGCCCCTTGCAGTGGGGGCAGGTGGAGCGGCTCACGAAGGCCCCGAAGAGCCCCTGGCGGTAGGTTTCCACCATTCCCCGGCCCCCGCAGGTGGGGCAGGCCACCCGCTTCCCCCCTTGGCCCTGGCAGGCCTCGCAGGGGACCAGGCGGGTGTAGGTGAGCTCGGCTTCCTTGCCCGTGAGGAGGTCCTGAAGCTCCACCTCCACCTGGGCCTCCAGGTCCTCTCCCCGGGGAGCGGTGCGCCCGGTCTGGAAGCCAAAGACCTGGGCGAAGAGGTCAAAGAGGTCCTGGGCTGAGTACTCCGGCGTCCCCAGAAGCCCCCGGTCGTACTGGGCCCGCTTCTCCGGGTCGGAGAGGACGGCGTAGGCCTCGTTGATCTCCTTGAAGCGCTCCTCGGCCTCCTTGTCCCCGGGGTGGCGGTCGGGGTGGTGTTGCAGGGCCAGCCGGCGGTAGGCCTTCTTGATCTCCTCCTGGGTGGCCTCCCGGCTCACCCCCAGGATGGCGTAGTAGTCCTTCATCCAGCTAGCACTTTACAAGGGAAGGGGGTTTCTGCTAAAGTGCCCGGCAATGAGGCTCCTGCGAGCTACCTGGTAGGGGGCCCCTTCCTGCGGGAAGGGCCCCCCCGGGTTTGCCCGCGGGGGCCTCGGCTTTTAAGGAGGCTTTATGTTGCTCCTAACCCCTGGACCCACCCCCATTCCCGAGCGCGTGCAAAAAGCCCTCCTGCGCCCCATGCGCGGCCACCTGGACCCCGAGGTGCTAAGGGTGAACCAGGCCATAAGGGAGCGGTTGCGAGCCCTCTTTGACCCTGGCGAGGGGGCCTTGGTGGCCGCTTTGGCCGGTTCGGGGAGCCTGGGCATGGAGGCGGGGCTGGCCAACCTGGACCGGGGCCCGGTCCTGGTGCTGGTGAATGGCGCCTTCTCCCAGAGGGTGGCGGAGATGGCGGCCCTCCACGGCCTCGAGCCCACGGTCCTGGAGTTTCCCCCGGGGGAGCCGGTGGACCCCGAGCGGGTGGCCCGGGAGCTCAGGCGGAAGCGCTACCGCATGGTGGCCCTGGTCCACGGGGAGACCAGCACCGGGGTGCTGAACCCGGCGGAGGCGGTGGGGGCCCTGGCCCGGGAGGCCGGGGCCCTCTTTTTCCTGGACGCCGTCACCACCTTGGGCATGCTCCCCTTCTCCATGCAGGCCATGGGGGTGGCCTACGCCTTCACCGGGAGTCAGAAGTGCCTCTCGGCTCCCCCGGGCCTGGCCCCCATCGCCTTAAGCGCCGAGGCCCGGGAGGCCTTCCGCGGCAAGCGGGGCTGGTATTTGGACCTGGAGCGGGTGGCGGAGCACTGGGAGCGGGGGGGATACCACCACACCACCCCCGTCCTCCTGCACTACGCCCTCCTGGAGGCCCTGGACCTGGCCCTGGAGGAGGGGATATCCGCCCGGGAGCGCCGGGCCCGGGAGGTCTACGCCTGGCTCCTTGGCCAGCTGGAGGCCCGGGGCTTCCGCCCCTACCCCAAGGCGAGCCCCCTGCCCACGGTCCTGGTGGTCCGGCCCCCCGAGGGGGTGGAGGCCGACCGCCTGGTGCGGGCCCTCTACGCCGAGGGGGTGGCCGTGGCCGGGGGGATTGGCCCCACCCGGGGCCAGGTCCTGCGCCTGGGCCTCATGGGGGAGGGGGCGCGGAAGGAGTTCTACCAGGCCTTCCTTAAGGCTCTGGACCGGGTCCTGGCCCTAACGTAGGAAGAAGAGGGCGTAGACCAGGGCCAGGGCCATGCGGTAGTAGGCGAAGGGGCGGAAGCCGAAGCGCTCCACGAAGCCCAGCATGCCCCGCACGGTAAGCAGGGCGGTGAGCAGGGCGGCCCCGAAGCCCAGGCCCAGAAGCCCCCACCCCTCCTTGGGGATGGCGGGGGCGGTCTTGTAGAGGTCGTACCCCACGGCCGCCAGCATGGTGGGCAGGGCCAGGAGGAAGCTGAACTCCGCCGCCGCCCGGCGCTTTAGGCCCAGCAGAAGCCCCCCCAGGATGGTGGCCCCGCTCCGGCTGGTGCCGGGGAAGAGGGCCGCCAGGCCCTGGAAGACCCCGATCAGGGCCACCCTCAGGAGGGGCACCTCTCCCACGTCCCCGTAGCGGGCCCTATCGGCCAGCCGGTCGGCCCATAGGAGGACCAGGCCCACGAAGAAGAGGAAGAAGACCACGATGCCATCCTTTCCCAGGATCTCCTCCTTGATGAGGGGGTAGAGCAAAAACCCCATGGCGGCGGTGGGGAGAAAGGCCACCCCGATGCGCAGCCACAGGGCGCCGTCCACCAGAAAGCGCCGGCCGTAAAGGAGGAGGACGGCCAGGATGGCCCCCAGCTGGATGGCGATGAGGAAGGTTTTCAGGAAGGCGTCCACCTCCACGGGCAGGCCCAGGAGGTGGAAGAGGAGGGTCAGGTGGCCGGTGGAGGAGACGGGCAGGAACTCCGTGAGGCCCTCCACGAACCCCAGGAGAAGGGCTTCCCAAGCGCTCACGCGGCCCATGGTACCATGAGGGGCGTGGAGGTTTCCGTCCTCATCCCCGCCGCCGGCAACGGGGAGCGCCTAGGCCTCGGGCCCAAGGCCTTCCTCCGGGTGGGGGGGCGCACCCTGCTGGAGTGGGCCCTGGAGGCCTTCCGGGAGGCGGCGGAGGTCCTGGTGGCCCTGCCCCCGGGGGCTGAGCCCCCCGAGGCCCTGCGGGCCACCTTCCTGGAGGGGGGAAGGACGCGCCAGGAATCCGTGGCCCGGCTCCTGGAGGCGGCAAGCCTCCCCCTGGTCCTGGTGCACGACGTGGCCCGCCCCTTCGTGAGCCGGGCCCTGGTGGAACGGGTCCTCGAGGCCACCCGGGCCACGGGGGCCGCGGTGCCCGTGCTCCCCGTTCCCGACACCCTGGTCCGGCCCGAGGGGGAGGGATACGGAGAGGTGGTCCCCCGGGAGGCCCTGCGCCTGGTGCAGACCCCCCAGGGTTTCTTCACTGCCCTGCTACGGGAGGCCCACGCCTACGCCAGGAGGCGGGGCCTTGCCGCCACCGACGATGCCCAGCTGGTGCGGGCCCTGGGCTACCCCGTGGCCCTGGTGGCGGGGGAGAGGACGGCCTTCAAGATCACCTACCCGGAAGACCTCACTCTGGCGGAGGCGTTGGCGCGGGCATGGAACGTCTAGCGGGGGCCAAGATCAACCTGGGCCTCTCCCTCCTGGGGCGGCGCCCCGATGGCTACCATGAGCTCCACACCCTCTTTGCCGCCCTTTCCTTCGGCGACCGCCTCTTTCTGGAGCCCATCCCCGAAGGGATAGAGTTCCGGGGGCGCTATGGGAAGCGCAACCTGGCCTACCGGGCGGCGGAGGCCTACCTGGAGGCGGCGGGCTGGCCTGGGGGGGTGCGCATCGTCCTGGAGAAGGCCCTGCCCGAGGGGGCGGGCCTGGGAGGGGGAAGTGCGGACGCGGCCCAGGTGCTCCTGGGCCTTAGGGAGCTCTACCCGGCGGAGGTGGACCTCCCCGCCCTGGCCCTGGCCCTGGGCGCGGATGTGCCCTTCTTCCTCCAGGGCGGGGTGGCGGAGGCCCGGGGGGTAGGGGAGCGGCTCACGCCCCGGTTCCTCCCCCCCTTGCCCGTGGTGGTCTTCGCCCCAGGGTTGCGCCTGCCCACCCCCAGGGTCTACGGGGAGGTCAAGCCCCACGACTTCGCCCCCGAGCTTCCCGTGGCAGAGGTCCTGGAAGCCCTGGCCCAGGGGAAGGAACCCCCTTACTGGAACAGCCTCGAGGCTCCTGCCTTCCGCCTCCACCCCGAGCTTAAGGGGGTCAAGGAGCGGCTTAGGTCCCTGGGGCTTCGGGGGGTGTTGATGTCCGGCTCGGGGAGCGCCTTCTTTGGCCTCGCCGAGGACGAGGCCCACGCCCGGCGGGCCTGGGAGGCCCTGCGGCTTGGGGGTTATGCCCGGTGGGGGTGGATTGGGGGCCAGCATGCGCTTTCTTGAGGAGATGCTGGGCTCCTTCGGGGCCCTGGAGGAGATCCGGGCCCTGCCCATCCGCTGGGATCGGGAGCGCTTCCGCTTCTGGCTCCAGCAGGACTACCCCTTCGTGGAGGCCCTGTACCGCTACGTGGTGGGCCTTCTGGCCGAGGCGCCCCAGGCCCACCGCATCCCCCTGGTCCACACCCTTTTGGCCACGGTGGAGGAGCTGGACTGGCTCCTGGCCCAGGGGGCCGACCCCAAGGCCCCGGTGCACCCGGTGCGGCAGGAGTACGTGGACCTCTTGGCGGAGATGGGGGCCTTGGCCTATCCCTACCGCCTGGTCTTCCTCTACCTCCTCAACCGCCTCTTTCTGGAGGCCTGGAACGCCCACGTGGAGGGGGATGGCCCCTGGCAGGAGCTTTCGGAGCACTGGTCGGCCCCCGAGTTCCAGGCGGTGCTCTTTGACCTCGAGGTCATGGCCCAAGGCCAGCTCCCCCATCTGGATCCCCAGGTGGTGGCCCACTACCTGGGCCGGATTCTGGAGATGGAGAAAAAAACCTGGAGCCTCCTCCTCTAGGGGAGGAGGCTCCGAAGGGCCTCGGCTTAGTTCAGCTCCTCGCCCCAGGCCTCCTCAAAGAGGCGCTTGGCCTCCTGGACCGTGACCTCCAGGGTCTGGGAGACCTCCTCGGCCAGGAGGTAGATGGCCCGCCGCAGGGCCTGGCGGTCCAGGTCCGGCAGGCCCCGCTCCAGCTCCCAGGCCCGTAGCTGCCCCGCCATCTGGGCGATGCGGTAGGGGTTTCCGTCCGCCAGGATCTCGCTGGTCTTGCGGTGCCGGGCGGCCCACTGCTTGGGCAGGGGCATGCGCCCGTTTTTCAGGAGGTCCAGGATGATGGGCACCTCCTCGGGGGATAGGGCCTTGCGCATGCCCACGCTTTGCGGGGCTTCCACGGGCACATAGGCCTTGGAGCGGGATCCGGGGAAGTCCACCTGGTAGTAGGCCCGGCTGACCCCGCTCACGCTTCGCTGGGCTATGCCCGCCACCACGCCGACCCCGTAAGGGGGCAAGACCACCTTGTCGCCGGGACGGAACTCTTTCACGGCGCGACTCCTTTCCGGAGCACCTCCAGGAGGTGCTCCAAGTAGGCCTCTACCTCTAGCTGGGGGGTGCACCCCAAGGCCGCGATGACCAGGGCGGTGGCTTTGGGGGAAAGCTCTGGGCGCACGGCGCCCTCCTCCTGCCCGCTTCGCACCAGCTCCTCCAGCAGGTCCAGGTAGTGCTGGTGAAGCTCGCGTAGCCAGGGGGTGGGGTCCTCCATGGCCTCCCGGGCCACGGCCGCCCAGAGGCCCCGCCACTCGGCGATCCAGGCCAGGCGCTTTTGCAAAAGGGCCTCCAGGCGCACAAAAAAGGGCGCCCGCAGGCGCACCACCTCCTCCACCTCCCGGTAAAAGGCCCAGGTTCTCTCCTCCACCAGGCGCTTCAGGAGGTCCTTTTTGTCGCGGAAGTAGAGGTAGATGGTCCCCTTGCCTACCTCCGCCCTCCGGGCCACCTCCTCCATCTTGAGCCCGGAAAGGCCCATTTCCCGGAGGATTTCCAAGGTGGCCTCGAGGATGGCCTGCTTTTTGTCCTTGGAAAGGGCCCCCGGGGGGGATACCATCGCGGCCACGCCCATAAGTCTACCACACCGCCCTTTTCCTTTCATGAGGAGGGCGCTACCCTAAGGGTTAAGGAGGCAGGGTATGCGACAGGGTTTCTTTGCTCTCCTCACCGCCGATCCCCTGCGGGGGGCTTTGCGCGCCGTGGAGGCCCGCCTCCTGGAGGAGGCCCGGGGGGAGGCCCTCTTCCTGGTCCCCTACCCCTTGCGGGACCTGGCCGAGGCCTGGCGGCTTGCCTACCGCCACCTGGGCCTCCGCCGGGGCCGGGTCCTCCACCTGCGGCGCCGGGAGGAGGCCTTTGACCCCGGTGTGGCCCAGGCGGTGGCGGCAAGCCCCCTGGTCCTCCTGGCCGCCGAGGGTCTGCCGGACTTCCTCCAGCTCATCCGGGGGAGCCTGGTGCTCCAGGCCCTTCTGGAGGTCCACCGCCAGGGGGGTGGGGTGGTGGCCTTGGGGGAGGCCGCGGGTCTTCTGGGCGAGGCGGCCTTCTACCCCCTGGAGGGGGAGGTGCGGGCCTCCTTGGGCCTTGCCCTTCTCCGGGGCCTAGCCCTCCTGCCCCGGGTGGAGGAGCGGGGGCGCTTTCTGGCCCTTTCCCGGCTGGTGGCGGACAACCCGGACCTGGTGGGCCTGGGGCTAATGGAGAACACCGCCTTGCGCCTCCTCCGGGGCCTGGGCGAGGTGTGGGCCGGGGGCGTGACCCTGGTGGACGCCGGGGGGGCGGAGTTCACCGGCCGGGGGGTGAAGGGGCTTAAGGTGGACGTCCTCTCCGCGGGGGAGCGCTTCCCCTTGCCTGCCCTTTAGCGCTACCATGGCCCCATGCCCTCGGGGCGCGTACACGAGGCCATCAACCTGACGGCGCTGGGCGGGGGGGCGCTGGCCTACCTGGCCTACGGGGGTTCGCCGGAGGAGCCCCGTGCCCTGGCCTTTGCCCTGGCCTACCTGGCCGGCACCTTTCTCCTTTCCCCTGACCTGGACCTTTCCGAGAAAGGGGTGCGGTCCCAGCGCCGCTGGGGGGTGCTGGGGATTCTCTGGCGCCCCTACGGCTGGCTCTTTCGCCACCGCGGCCTTTCCCACACCTGGGTGCTGGGCCCCCTGACCCGGCTCGGGTACCTGGTGGGCCTCCTCTGGGGCATGGGCTATCTGGCCCAGGGCCTGGCCGCCCACCTGGGGGTTTCCTTCTCCCTGACCCCCCCCGCCTGGCCCCGGGAGGCCTGGGGCTTTGCCCTCATGGGCTACTACCTTTCCCAGTGGCTCCACCTGGTGGCGGACGGCATCTGGCCGGACCACGACCTGAGGCGGCTTAGGCGGCCAAGGTGAGGGGGTTTACATACCCTGCCTGGGCAGGGTAGAAAATGGGGGTATGCGCAAGCTGGGGCCCTTGCTCTTTTTGCTCTGGGGCCTTGCCCTGGCTGTTCAGCCCGGCCAGCGTATACCCGACTTTGCCCTTCTGGACCCCAAGGGCAGCCTCGTGACCCTATCCAACCTGAAAAAACCCGCGGTTTTGGTCTTCTGGGCCAGCTGGTGCCCGGTGTGCCGGGCGGAGTTTCCCGGCCTGCACCGGGTGGCCGAGGAGACGGGGGTCCCCTTTTACGTGATCAGCCGCGAGCCCAAGGACACCAAGGAGGTGGTCCTTTCCTACATGAAGGCCTACCCCCGCTTTATCCCCCTCCTGGCCTCGGAGCGGGATAGGCCCCATGAGGTGGCCAACCGCTTCAAGGTCCTGGGCCAGCCCTGGACCTTCGTGGTGGACGGGGAGGGCAAGGTGGTGGCCCTCTTCGCCGGGCGTGCGGGGCGGGAGGCCCTGCTGGACGCCCTACTCCTGGCCGGGGTGGACCTGCCATAACTCGGCCCGCCGCACCCCGCCTTCCGGCAGGAGCCGGAGGAGGAAATCTGCCCCCAGGGCCTCAGGGTCCCCCCATTCCACCAGGGTCAGCCGGGCCCCCTCCTGGGCCGCCTCCAGCTGGGGCAGGAGGAGGGTGGGGTCCTTTAGGCGGTAGAGGTCGGCGTGGACCAGGGGGCCCTCCGGGGTGGGGTAGGTGTGGATGAGGGTGTAGGTGGGGCTGGTCACCCGGCCCTGGAAGCCCAGGGCCTGGGCCAGGAAGCCCACGAAGGTGGTCTTCCCCGCTCCCAGGGGGCCCTCGAGGACCACCAGGGCCCCAGGAGGAAGCAGGGGAAGGACCTCCCGGGCCAGGGCGCGGGTGTCCTCCAGGCTCCTCAGGGTGCGTGCCAGAAGCTGCCGCATAAAGGAAAAAGGCCCCGTAGGGCCCTTTGGTGCCGGGAGCGGGACTTGAACCCGCACGCCCTTGCGGGCACCACCCCCTCAAGATGGCGTGTCTACCAGTTCCACCATCCCGGCAGGCGCGCCTCAGGCGCAAGCCTTAGTTTAGCAAAAGCCCTTCCCTTGTCAAGGTTGGGGGGGCTTGCCTAGTAAATTGCCTTGTACCCCGGAGGGGGCGGGAGAAGGGAGAGAAGAACCCTAAGGCCGTAGGCGATGAGCTCCAAAAGCGCCCGCGCCATGGCCGTCCAAGGCTTCCGCTCCCAAAGGTNCCCCCCNCCCAGCCGCGTCTTCATCCCCCCAAACACCCCCTCCACCACCCCGCGAAACCGGTACACCTCGGGGTCCCACCCCTCCCGCGCCCGCACCCGCGCCTCCTCCCTGGCCTCGCCCCCGCCCCGAAGCCGGATCACCGGCC
>NZ_AQWU01000026.1 GCF_000376265.1 Thermus igniterrae ATCC 700962 | reverse complement strand
TTATACCCTTGACTTTCATAGGCTCAATGGTATACCATTCCCCCTAACCCCCGAGGGGGGAAAGGAGGTCCGGGCATGGGAGAGGAAGCCAAAGCCAAGCTCCCTGAAGTGGTGGAAGCCGAGATTCAACGTCTCGAGGCCATGATCGCCCGCCTCGAGGCCGGGGAGGAGGACCCCGAGGACTTCTGGGTCTACCGGCTGAAAAACGGCATCTACGGCATCCGGGGCCGGCCCGAACACCACATGATCCGGATCAAACTCCCTGTGGGCAAGGTGACCCCCGAGGCCCTGCGGGTACTGGCGGACGTGGCGGAACGGTACACGGAAAACCGCCTAGTCCACGTGACCACCCGCCAGGCGGTCCAGCTCCACCACGTGCACCGCCGGGACGTGCCCAAGGTCCTCCGGGCGGTGAACGCCGTGGGCCTGACCACCCGCGAAGCCTGTGGGCACTCCATCCGGGCCATCACCTGCTGCCCCTTTGCCGGAGTCTCCCCAGAGGAACCCTTTGACGTAACCCCTTACGCAGAGCAAACCTACCGCTACTTCCTCCGCCACCCCGTGGGGCAGAATCTACCCCGCAAGTTCAAGATTGCCTTTGAGGGGTGCGCCACCGACCACGCCCGCACGCCCATCCACGACATCGGCGTGGTAGCGGCCCTGGAGGGGGGAAGGCGCGGCTTTCGCATCTACGTGGGCGGCGGCCTGGGGGCCGCCCCCATGAGCGCCGAGCTCCTGGAAGCCTTCACCCCGGAGGAGGACCTTCTGCCCACCCTGCTGGCCATCATCCGCCTCTTCGACCGCTACGGCAACCGCAAGGTCCTTACCCAAGCCCGGCTCAAGTTTCTGGTGAAGAAATGGGGCATCGCGGCCTTCCGGGAGGCCGTACGGGAGGAGAGGCGGCTGGTAAAACTAACGGCCAGCGGTGAGGACCTAAAGGCCTGGGCCCCGCCCCAAGACCCCCCGCCTCCCTCCCTGCCCTCTCCCCCCGCAAGGCCCTTCAGCTTCGCTCCGGGCTTTGACCGCTTCCGCCGTACCAACCTGGTGAGGCAAAAGCAAGCAGGCTTCTACACCGTGGTGGTGCGGCTACCCCTGGGGGACATCACCCCGGAGGGGCTGAGAGCGCTGGCGGACATCGCCGAAACCTACGCTGGGGAGGTACGGAGCGCCATCAGCCAGAACCTCCTCCTGCGCCACGTGCCCGAAAACGCCTTGGGTGGCCTCTACGAGGCCCTCCTGGAGGCCGGCTTGGCCTACCCCGAGGCCCACAGCCTCCTGGACATCACCCGTTGCCCCGGGGCGGACACTTGCAACCTGGCCATCACCCATTCCCGGGGGCTGGCCGAAGCCCTAGGAAACCGTCTGGAGAACCTGCCCCTGGCTCAGGACCCCGGGCTGAGGCCCCTGAGCCTCAAGATCTCGGGGTGCCCTAATTCCTGCGGCCAGCACCATATCGCCGACATCGGCTTCTACGGGGCAAGCCGCAAGGTGGGGGAAAGGGAAGTGCCCCACTACGTCCTGCTCCTGGGAGGGAGGACCCGGGAAGGAGAGGCCCGCTTTGGCCAGGTGGTGGGCCGCCTGCCCGCCAGACGGGTGCCTGAGGCGGTAGAGCGCATCCTTCGTCGCTTCCAGGCAGAGCGGCAGGACGGGGAAAGCTTCGCGGGTTACCTGGACCGGGTAGGGGTAGCCTCCTTCAAGCCCCTTCTGGAGGACCTCCAGGAGATACCCCCCTATGAGGAGGCCCCCGAGCTCTACCAAGACCTGGGGGCTGAAGGGGAGGTCTTCAGCGTGCAGCAGGGCCGGGGAGAGTGCGCGGTTTGAAGCTATGCGCATCGCTTACGCAGGTCTACGCCGCAAGGAGGAGTTTCGGGCCTTAGCCCAGAAGCTGGGTTTCTCTCCTCTTCTCCTCCCCACCCAGGCCACGGAGAAGGTGTTCCTCCCCGAGTACCAGGACCACCTCCAGGCCCTAGGAGAGGGCGTGGACCTCCTGGTGGCCACCACTGGAGTAGGGGTACGGGACCTGTTGCAGGACGGGGAGGCCCTGGGGCTGGACCTACGAGGGGTCTTCGCCAGGGCCCGGCGCCTGGCCCGGGGAGCCAAGGCCGCCCGGGTTCTCAAGGAAGAAGGCCTCCCACCCCACGCCGTGGGGGATGGCACCTCCCCAAGCCTCCTCCCCCTTCTCCCCCAAGGCCCCGGCCGGTCAGCCCTCCAGCTCTACGGCAAGCCCCTTCCCTTACTGGAGAAAGCCCTGGCCCAAAGGGGCTTCCAGGTCCTCCCCCTCATGCCTTACCGCCACCTGCCGGACCCTGCGGGAATCCGCCGCCTGGAGGAAGCCATCCTGGAGGAAGAGGTGGACGCCGTGGCCTTCGTGGCCGCCATCCAGGTGGAGTTCCTCTTTGAAGGGGCTCACCACCCCGCGGCCCTCCGGGAAGCCCTGAACACCCGGGTAAAGGCCCTGGCCGTAGGCCGGGTCACCGCGGACGCCCTGCGGGAATGGGGAGTGGAACCTTTCTACACAGACCCCACGGAACGCCTGGGGAGCATGCTCCAGGGGTTCCGGCGTGCCCTGGAGGAGGGATGGTGCACTACTTCCCCTTGATGCTGGATCTGAGGGAGCGGCCTGTTCTCCTCATCGCCGGCGGCCCCGAGACGGGAGCCAAGCTCCAAGGGCTCCTCGAGGCTGGGGCCCGCCTCACGGTCCTAGCGGAGGAGGACCATTGGGGCCTGAGCGCGTTAGCGGAGGAAAAGCGGCTCCGCTGGTTGCCTCGAGGGTACCGGGAAGGAGACCTGGAGGGGTTTTTCCTGGTGGTGAGCCACCCCAAGGACAAGGCCATCCACCCGAAGGTGAAGGCCGAGGCGGAAAGACGGCGGATCTTCCTGGTGGCGGTGGATGACCCCAAGAACGCCTCCGCCATTCTCCCCGCAGTGTTGCGACGGGGAGAGTTCCTGGTGGCCCTCTCCACCTCAGGGGCAGCACCCGCCTTGACGGTGAGGTTAAAGGAGCATCTCTCCCAGCTTTTTCCCCCGGTGTACGGGGAGCTGGTGGCCTATTTGCGCACCCTAAGACCCCACTTGGCCCAGATCCCGGAGTTTGAGGAACGGAAGCAGGTCTGGTACCGGGTGGTGGACCTAGCCCTGGAGGAGCTTCCCAAAAAGGGCCTGGAAGGGGCCAAAGCACGGATAGAGGAAACCCTGGAGGAGGTTTTGGCATGGACAAGGTAAAAGCAGCCCAGGAGATTATCAAGGAGGCCTTGGCTAGAGGACAGAACCCCTGCTTTACCTGCAGCTTCCAGGCGGAAGACGTGGTGGTTCTCCACCTTCTCCTCAACCAAAGGCCCGACATCCCCGTGCTCTTCCTAGACACGGGCTACCACTTCCCCGAGGTCTACGCCTATCGGGATGCCTTGAGGGAACAGCTTGGCTTCCACCTGGTGAACCTGGTTCCCGCCCTGAGCGTGGAGGAGCAGGAGGCCCGCTACGGCCGGCTCTACAAAACCGATCCCCAGCGCTGCTGCCAGATGCGCAAGGTGGAGCCCCTTTTCCAGGCCCTGAAGGGGTATGATACCTGGTTCACCGGACTCAGACGGGAGCAGTCCCTCACCCGCGCCCATCTGAAGCCTGTGGAGCAGGCCGTTCTTCCCTCGGGCCACCAGCTTGCCAAGATAAGCCCCCTCTACGACTGGACCCTCAAAGAGGTGTTCGCCTACCTGGCCGTGGCTGACCTCCCGCACCTCCCCCTTTACGACCAGGGGTACCTCTCCATCGGTTGCGCCCCTTGCACGCAAAAGCCCTTGGACCCTTCCAATCCCCGCTCAGGACGCTGGGCCGGCAAGGGGAAGCTGGAGTGCGGCATCCACTTGCACGGGAAGGAGGGTTAGATGGAGTTTCTTTTGGGCTTCCTCATTGCCTTGGCCATAGGGATCACAGGGGTAGGAGCCGGAACCATCACCGCCCCTCTGCTAATCCTCCTCTTAGGGCTTCCCCCGGAGGTGGCGGTGGGCACTGCCCTTCTCTTCGGCTTTCTGGTGAAAGTACCCGCAGGAGCAGTCTACCTCCTGCGGGGCCAGGTGGCAGGAAAGGTTCTAGGCCTCCTTCTCCTTGGGGGGCTTCCTGGGGTATTCCTGGGAAGCCTCACCCTCACGCACCTTAAAGGGGCAAAGGACCTTGTTCTCCTGCTGGTGGGCCTCACCGTGGTTCTTTCTGCGGCGCTGGGGCTTTACCGGACCCTTAAGGGTTCCCCCGAAGGACGGGAAAGACCCCGGGTCCTACCCCCTGCTGCTTTTGGCATCAGCCTCGAGGTGGGCTTCTCCTCCGCGGGGGCAGGCGCCCTGGGAACCCTCCTCCTCCTCTGGGCCACCCGGCTTCCTCCCCAAAAGGTGGTGGGCACGGACATCCTCTTCGGCCTAGCCCTTTCCCTCCTCGGAGGCGGGGTGCACCTCTACTTCGGCCAGGTGGCCCCGGACCTCCTCCTGGCCCTGAGCCTAGGCGGGGTAGCAGGGGCGGCCCTGGGGGCTCTTTTAGCCACTTGGATGCCCAAGAAGCCTCTGCGGATTGCCCTTCTCCTCTGGCTCCTCTTCATCGGTGCCCAAATACTCTACCGGGGGGTGGCCCATGGGTAGGGTGTACCTGGTGGGGGCAGGCCCCGGGGACCCCGAGCTCCTCACCCTGAGGGCCTACCGCCTCCTACGGGAGGCCCCGGTGGTTCTCCACGACCGGCTGGTGGACCCACGGATTCTGGCCCTAACCAAGGGGAAACGGGTCTATGTGGGCAAGGAGGAGGGGGAAAGCGGCAAGCAGGAAGAAATCCATCTTCTCCTTCTCCGCTACGCCCAAGCCTACCCTTGGGTGGTCCGGCTCAAAGGAGGGGATCCCTTCGTCTTCGGCCGGGGCGGGGAGGAGGTTTTGTTCCTCCTCCAGCACGGGATCCCCGTAGAGGTGGTACCCGGGATCACCAGTCCCTTGGCCTCCGGAGTTCCCCTCACCCACCGGGGGATGGCGGAGGGGTTTGCCGTGGTCTCTGGAGTACTGCAGAGCGGAGGCTTCCCCGACCTCGCCCCCTACGCCCGGGTGCCCACCCTGGTGGTCCTCATGGGGGTGAGGCGGCGGGTCTGGATCGCCCAGGAGCTCCTGCGGCTAGGGCGCAGGGGGGACGAGCCCACCCTCTTCGTGGAACAGGCCACCACCCCCCAGGAACGCCGCGTACCGGCCACCCTGGAAGAGGTGGCCGCAGGAAAGGTGGAAGTTGGTTCTCCAGCCGTCTGGGTCGTCGGGGAAGTGGTGCGGGTCTTCAGCCATATTTCCAACAAAATTGGAACCCACCTTGTGGCGGGGGTCTAGGATGGCAGAACGCCTGCCCCAGATCGCCATTGGCGAGGACGAGCGGTTGGACCTGGAAAACCTGGTCACCGGGGCTTTCCATCCCGTAAAGGGCTTCATGACCCGGGAGGAAACCCTTTCCGTGGTCCATGAGATGCGCTTGCCCACAGGGGAGGTCTGGAGCCTCCCCATCCTCCTCCAACTTCCCGAGAAACCCCGGGTAGGCCCAGGGGACCGGGTAGCCCTGGTGCACCAGGGAGAGGCCGTTGGCCTCATGGAGGTGGCCGAGGCGTACACCCTGGATCTCAGGGCCTTGGCCCAGGCCGTCTTCGGCACGGAAAGCGAGGCCCACCCAGGGGTGGCCCGGCTCTACGCCAAAGGGCCCTACGCCATAGGGGGAAAGGTGACAGTCTTGAAGCCTAGGCCGAGGAGCCCTCTGGAGAAGACCCCCGAGGAAGCGCGAGCCTTTTTCCGAGCCCAGGGGTGGAAGACCGTGGTGGCCTTCCAGACCCGCAACGCCCCCCACCGGGCCCACGAGTACCTGATCCGGCTGGGCCTGGAGTTGGCGGATGGCGTCCTAGTCCACCCTATCCTGGGGGCGAAGAAAGCGGACGACTTCCCCACCGAGGTGATCGTAAAGGCCTACCAGGCCCTGGTGGAGGGCTTCCTCCCCCGGGAGCGGGTAGCCCTTTTCGGCCTGGCCACCCCCATGCGCTACGCCGGCCCCAAGGAGGCGGTCTTCCACGCCCTGGTGCGCAAGAACTTTGGGGCCACCCACTTCCTAGTGGGCCGGGACCACGCGGGGGTGGGGGACTTCTACGACCCCTACGCCGCCCACCGCATCTTTGACGGGCTTCCCCCCCTGGGCATCGAGATCATCCGGGTAGGAGCGGTCTTCTTCTGCCCTCTTTGCGGCGGCATGGCCTCGGAGCGGACCTGCCCCGGGGGGCACCGGGCCAAGCGGCTTTCCGTGAGCATGACCCAGGTGCGCCGTCTGCTTCGGGAGGGCCGGGAGCCACCCCCGGAGCTGGTGCGCCCCGAGCTCCTGCCCATTCTACGGGAGGGCCTGGGCTAGGAGGCGGGAGCGCCCGTACCCCAGGGCAGTCTTGGCTCCTACGCCGCTGTAGAAGGCGAACCGCCCCAGGGCCCAGAGCCAGCGGGCCTCCTCCTCGCTGGCTTTAGGCAGGTGGTAGACCACCTGGCCCACAAAGCCCACGGTGTCCACCTCGGTCTCCGCCTTCAGGGTGCGGCCCTGGAGGTGGCGCACCGTGGTCCTTTCCAAAAGGGCCTCCCGGATGGTCTCCGGGGCCTTTAAGGGGCCGAAGGCCTCGAGGCGCCGCAACAGGCTCTCCAGGACCAGCCGGGGCTCGGGCACGGGGTAGTGGACCCCCTTCCGCCGGAAGAAGGTGGGGCTGTAGAAGCGCAAGGGAAGGTCCCGCCCCGCCTCCCCCTGGAAGAGGCGGGCGTAGGTGGAAACCCCGGCCCAGGGGTGCCCCTCCTGCACCACCCCCCGCACGCGGAAGGGCTGGCCCAGGCGCACCTCTGCCCCCTCCAGGGCAAAGAGCCTGGGGGCCAGGCGGGCGTAAAGCTCCTCCCGCAGGAGGCTGAAGCGGGCCCAGTAAGCGCCCTCCCGGCCCCCCATCCCCAGGGCAAAGGGGTTTTCCCCCTGGTCGTGGACCTCGGGGGCCACCTCCTTGAGGAGGGTGTAGAAAAAACCCCTCAGGCCTATGGGTTCCGGGGGAGCCTCCCCCTCCAGGAGGAGCACCAAAGCGGCCAGGACCATGCTAAAACCCCAGGGGCACGGGCTCCAGGGAGGGCCTGGCCCCCGCCGCCAGGTCCTCCCCCAGGCGCTGGGCCAGGCTCAGGAGGGACTGGAGCTCCTTCTCCCTCGGCACCAGGAACCCGTGGACCAGCAGGGACTCGTTCCGGGCCTTGAGCACCCCCGAAAGGCCCATGAGGCGCTCCTGGGGCAGGGTGGCCAGGAGGGAGTCCCCCTTGAGGCGCAAGAAGGCCACCAGGTGGAGAAGGCCCAGCTTAGGGGGTACCTCCACTGCCTCCGGGGGAATCTGTAGGAAGCCCGCCAGGACCTCCCGCAGGCCCTGGGCTTCCTCAGGGGTGAGGCCCGGGGCCTCCGCCCGGCGGCCCAGGCGGCTCAGGCGCTCCTGCAGGAGGAGCTCCAGGGCCCGGTAGGCGTAGAGGGCCGCCAGGGGCGGGTTCTCTCCCCTGGCCCGTTCCGAAAGGCGCAGCAGGGTAGCCGCCAGGCCCAGCACCCCCTGGAGCTCGCCGAAGTCCCGGGTCCTCAGGAAGCGCTCCACGCCCTCCAGGAGGGCCACCTGGGCCTCGAGGTCCCCCCGCGCCCGGTTCAGGGGGTGGTTCAGCCACACATCCTGGGAAAGCCTGTCCAGGAGCTTTTTCCCCTGTTTGAGGGCCTCGGAAAAGTCCAGAGCCTGCCAGGCCCGGTACATACCGCTGAGAAGCGCATAAAGTTCATACTGGCGGTCCCCGGTGGACTCAACCAGCCTCCCAAAGTACGCCTGGGCCTTGGCAAACTCCCCCCGTTCGTAGAGCTCCCGGGCCAGGAAAGCGTCCACCCCTCCCAGGACCTCGTGGGGGTTGGGGAGGATGACCAGCCGCTCGGTACCCGCCCGGGGACGGCGGAGCTCGGGGTCGTAGGCCTCGTTGTCCACGTAGACCACGCGCACCTGGGGGAAGAAGCGCTGGAAGAAAAAGCCCGCGGCCGCCAGTCCCGCGCTCATGGCCTTGGTGCCGCTGGTGAGGTCCAGGGCCACGGGCACCTGCGGGTGCCTTTCCAGGAGGTCCTTCACGTGGCGGTAGATGGCCGCCACGTCGCTCTTGCCCACCTCCAGGGGGTAGAGGTCCTTGCCCGTGTCCCGCCTGAGGCGTTCCAGAAAGGAGGCGCTGTCCCGGGTGTGGATTACGTAGACCGTTTCCGCACCGGTCCCCAGGATGGCCAAAGCCGTGGCCTCGGGGCTTGTGCCCAGGGTGTGGACGGAGACGGCAAAAGGCTGCCGGCTAGGGTAGACCCTGGGTTGCCGGCGCCAAAGGTCCAGAAGGGCCGGCCAGACCTGCTCCTGGTAGAGGGTCTGAGGGTTGCCCCCGGCCCGAACCGCCTCCTTGTAGGCTTGCCAAACATTTTCCAACCCTTCATCGTGCATATCTACTAAAATACCCCAAACACCCCTCTATTCTGCGCCGGAAACCTAGGCTCCATCCCGAAGGGTACAGAAGGCGTCATTCCCCCTTATGTTCAGGTAACAATAAAAGGCTGCACTTCGTAAAAAGGTCCCACCCCAAGCACCTCTACTTTTCCAGAAACGGAATAAATACGCAGAGAGTCCTGAGTGAGGTCTAGTAGCCTACGAGCACGCGCCTTCAAATCAGAAAGCAAGGACTCGTCCAAATAGCATTCAAACACAGAAAGCTGGACTCTTTCTCCATAGCTTTTCAAAAGAGCGGCCAATTTAATCCTTCGGGTATCGTCTGGTACGTCATAGCTGATCACGTAAAGACGTTTCATAGGCTAAAGCCTAGCATTCTAAGCAATGGTGATCCTCATTATGAAGCCAAGGCTTTTGCATCTGCGCGATGACGGGCGCGTATACCCTTAAAGACTGTACCCTTCGGATAGCAATCCCCTTACGGGGCTAAGACTTTTGCAACTGGTGGTCACCACGGGGGGTGCTGAGGGTACCGACTCGGTGGGATAGCAATCCCCTTACGGGGCTAAGACTTTTGCAACTTGCACTCCTCCTGCGGGCCCAAGTTAAGCGGGCTCGCAAATAGCAATCCCCTTACGGGGCTAAGACTTTTGCAACCTCAAGGAGGAGTTTGGCGAGGAACTGGCCAAAGTCAGGGAATAGCAATCCCCTTACGGGGCTAAGACTTTTGCAACTCTACCCCCTCCTCTACATCGTCCTGGACGGGGTTCTCAGAGGGGGGGTTTGTGAGAAAGATGAAGTCTGGAATATGCACACGGCGTATAGAGGGCATTTTGCGGGGTTTGGGCCCATGCTCACGGCCATGCGGGCCGTACGATGAGAAGGGAAAAGTGCATATTTCCCTTGCCCAAGGCAAAACCCTTTTTCAAGATCCCCGTCCGAGGGTTCGGACACCCTCAGTATAGCACCTTACTGGAAGCATGTACTTGGTCAAAATCTGTGCCCAAAAAGCCCTTCGCCA
>NZ_AQWU01000025.1 GCF_000376265.1 Thermus igniterrae ATCC 700962 | reverse complement strand
AGGTTTGGTCTTTTTGCCCCCCTACTCTCCTGAGCTACAGCCTGTGGAGCGGGTATGGCCCTTGGTGGACGGGGTGGTAGCGAATGGGCGGGTGGATTCGGAGGAGGAGCTTTGGGAGAGGGTGGAGGCCCGCTGTGCTTACTTGCAGACCCAGCCGGAGCTTATTCGGAGCCACACTCTTTTTCACTGGTGGCCGGGGGGATGCTGAGGGAATGGATCGGGAGGATTTCATATGAGGGGGGCCCTCTGCAGGCGGCTTTGGATTTTCTCCTTTTTGGCGAGGGGGACGTGCCTACTCTGACCCACGAAATCCTGCGCCGTGCTGAGCCTGATCCCAGCCAGCGGCCCTTCGTCCATGTGGGTGGTTAGGGTTGCCCCAGTGTGTTGGGGTGGCGGGGGAAGACTTGTTATTTATTTCACGATTAAATACGCTTGTGGATTTCATCTCCCCTCAAAGGACCAAGGCCACCCCCTCCGCCCGAGGGTCACTGGCCGCCAGAAGGGCCTCCCCGTGGCGCACCACCACCTGCCCCCGGCCAAAGAGGGCGTACTCCGCCTCGTAGCGCACCCGGTGGCCCAGGTCCCTGAGGAAAAGGGCGGTGGCCTGAGGAATGCCAGGTTCCAGCAGGACCTCGTCCCCCTCCCGACCCGGCGCCACCTGCCAGCGGGGCCGGTCCAGGGCCGCCTGGGGGTTGAGGCCGAACTCGGCCAGGCCCAATACCACCTGCACGTGCCCCTGGGGTTGCATGAACCCTCCCATAACGCCAAAAGGCCCCAGGGGCTTTCCCTCCCGGGTTAGAAACCCGGGGATGATGGTGTGGTAGGGCCGCTTGCCCGGACCCACCCGGTTGGGATGCCCCGGCTCGAGGCTGAACCCCAGGCCTCGGTTGTGCAGGGCGATGCCCGTCCCCGGCACCAGCACCCCCGCGCCAAACCCCTGGTAGTTGGACTGGATGAGGGAGACCATCACCTCCCCGTCCGCCGCCGCCAGGTAGACCGTCCCCTCGGGGCGCAGGCCGGGCAGGACCCGGGGCAGGGCCCGCTCCCCGATGAGCCGTCTTCTTTCCGCCGCATAGGCCTTGGAGAGGAAGGCCTGGGGGTCTAAGGCCATATGCCGGGGGTCGGCCACGTGGCGGAAGACATCGGCCAGGGCCAGGCGCATGGCCTCTATCTGCAGGTGGTAGCTGAAGGGGTCCTCGGGCCGGAGGTCAAAGCCCTCGAGGATGGCCAGGGCCAGGAGGGCCGCCACCCCCTGGCCGTTGGGGGGAAGCTCGTGCACGGTGAGGCCCCTGTACTCCAGGGCCAGGGGCTCCACCCACTCCGGCTGGTGGGCGGCCAGGTCCTCCCGGGTGAGGAGCCCTCCGGTCTCTGCGCTGAAGCGGGCCAGGGCCTCGGCCAAAGGGCCCCGGTAGAGGCTTTCCCCGTAGCTCCCGGCAATCTCCCGCAGGGTCTTGGCGTGGAGGGGGCTTCGCCACACCTCCCCCGGCCTCGGAGCACGCCCCCCGGGGAAGAACACCTCCTTGAAGGCCCGGTGCTCCGGCCCCTCCAGGGGAAGGTAGAGGCCTTCCGCCCGCCGCCAGGCCCGCCCCGTCTCCGGCCCCACGGGAAAGCCCTCCTCCGCGTACCGGATGGCCGGGGCCAGGACCTCGGGGAAAGGGAGCCGTCCCCAGCGTTCGTGCAGGGCCCGCCACCCCGAGACCGCCCCGGGCACGGTCACGGGAAGCCAGCCCCGCTCCGGCATGCGCCCCTGGGGAAGCCGCTCGGGGGTAAGGGCCTGGGGGCTTTTCCCCGAGGCGTTCAGGCCGTGGAGGCGGCCATCCCACACCTGGGCAAAGAGGTCGCCCCCCAGGCCGTTGCTGGTGGGCTCCACCACCGTGAGGCAGGCGGCCATGGCGATGGCCGCGTCCACTGCGCTTCCGCCCTTTAGGAGCATCTCCATGCCCGCCAGGGCCGCCAGGGGCTGGCTGGTGGCCACCGCCCCCCGGCGCCCCAGGACCACGTGGCGGCGGGAAGGGTAGGGGTAATGGGTGAGGTCCATGGACGCTTCCAGCATACGCCGGGTGACCGCCCTCTGACGGAGGCCTCCTAACCTTGGGGCATGGACCTCCGGCTTTCCCTGAACGTGGCCGAGGCCCTGGGGCGGCTTCCCCATCTGGAGGAGCTGGGGGTGGGCCTCGAGGTCTACCTGGACCCCGCCCACCTGGAGGAGGATGACCTCTTCAGCCAGCTGGCCCGGGCCCTGCGCCACTCCCCTTCCGCCCATCTCCCCTTTTGGAACCTGGACCTCCTCTCCCCCGACCCCGAGGTGCGAACCCTCTCCTTGAGGCGGCTCCTCTTCGCCCTGGACCGGGCGGCAGAGCTGGGGGCCGACCGGGCGGTCTTCCACTCCGGCATCCCCCACGGCCGCACCCCGGAGGAGGCGGAGGAACGGGCCGGGCGCCTGGTGGAAGCCCTCAGGCCCCTGGTGCGCCGGGCCCGGACCCTGGGGGTGCGCCTCCTCCTGGAGAACAGCCACGAACCGGGGCCCCAGGCCCTGAGGCCGGTCCTCGAGGCCCACGGGGAGGTCGTGGGCTTCTGCTTTGACGCCGCCCACGCCCGCGTCTTCAGCGCCACCCCGGAGCCCGAGCCCTGGCTGGCCCTGGGGCCTGAGCACCTCCACCTGAACGACACTGATGGCCTCTACGACCGGCACTGGAACCTGGGGACGGGCCAGCTGGAGCATGCCCGCTGGCTTCCCCCTTACCTGGACCGGCCCCTGGTCCTGGAGGTGCGGGGGAACCCCCTGCCCTCGGTGGCCTTCCTGGACATGTACGCCCGCCTGGTGCGGGAGGGGGTGGCGGCCAACACCGGCCGCACCTGGGCGGACTCCCAGAGCCTCTTCGCCCAGGGGCAGGCGGCCATGGCCGCCTACTCCACCGCCAGCCTCACCGGGGTCCTGCGGCAGATCGGGGGGCGCTTCCCCCTGCGCACCGCCTACTACCCCTTCCACAAGGAGCGGAACGGGGTGGCGGTGGGCGGGGCGGCCCTTTACATCCTCAAGGGCTTCCCCGAGGCGGAGACCGAGGCCAGCTGGCGCTTCGTGGAGTACCTGCTAAGGCCTGAGGTGCAGGGGCGCTGGCACCTGAACACCGGCTACGTGCCCGTGGCCAAGGGGGCGGTGGAGCTCCCCTTCGTGCGCCAGGGGCACGTGCGCCAGCCCAACTACACCACGGCCATCCAGCAGTTCCTCACCAGCAAGGCGAACACCGCCAACGCCGGCTGCCTCATGGGGGCCTTCCCGGAGATCCGGCAGTACGTGCAGGCGGCCTGGGAGGAGGCCCTCCGGGGCAAGCCCGCCCGGGAGGCCCTGCGGGAAGCCAAGGCCAAAGCGGACGCCGCTTTGGAACGCTACAACCGCAGCGTGGCCGAGCGCTAGGCGGGGATAAACCCCCCGCCGGGAGGTCCCGGCGGGGGGTTTTCCTCCCCGGGAAGCGGCCAGGACCGGAGGGCCCTGAGCCTGGGGGTTTTCTTGTACTGGTGGGCCTCCATGCGGCGGAGAAGGCCGTCTAGAAGCCGCAGGGCCTCCTTCAGAAAGGGCCCCCGGTTCAGCATGACCACCTCGGCCCGGCCCCCCATGAAGGCGTCGGCCAGCTCCGCCCGGGTGGGGGTTCCCTTGCGCACCAGGCGGTCCAGGACGTGGGTGGCCCATACCACCGGGGTGTGGGCCGCCTCCAGGAGCCAAAGGAGTTCTTCCTCCATCTCCGCCGTGCGCTCGGGGCCCAGCTCCACCCCCAGGTCCCCCCGGGCGATCATGGCCGCGGTGGGGAAGCGGGGTAGGGCATGGGCCAGGAGTTGGGGCAGGTTCCGGACGCCCTCCCGGCTTTCCAGCTTCAGCACCACCCCCTTAAGCCCCGGGGGGAGGGCCCCCAGGTCCTCCGGGGTGCGCACGAAGGAAAGGCCCACCAGGGCCCCCAGCTCCTGGGCCAGGGCCAGCACCCTGGCGTCCCGCTCCCCCAGGTAGGGAGCCTCGAGGCCCAAGGGGGCGTTGAGGGCCCTTCCCGGCTTCAGCTTGAAGCCCTTGGGCGGCGCCAGGAGGACCCGCAGGCGAAAGCCGTAGGGGGTGGCCTCCTCCACCTGGGCCCAGAGGCGTCCCTCGTCCAGGGAAAGGCTGTCCCCCACCCCAAGGGCCAGGAGCTCCGGGCGGTCGGGGGCGAAGGCGGGAAGGCCTGAGGGGGCTTCTCCCCGGAGCACCAGGGCCACGGCGTCCCCCACGCGGACCCGGGCCACCCCCGGCGTTTGGATGCGCAGGCGGGGGCCCTCGAGGTCCAGGACCAAGGGGATGGGCCGGCCCAACGCCGCCTCCGCCTCCCGCAAAGCCCGCAGATACCCCGGCCAGGCCTCCTCGGGGAGCTTTCCCAGGTTGAGCCGGGCCACGTCCATGCCCGCCTCCACCAGTTCCAGGAGGGAGGCCGTCCCCACCTCCTCGGGCAGGGTCACCATGATGCGGGTCTTGCGCCCGGGCCGCTCCGGACCAAAAAGGCCCCGGGTGCGGGCCTCCAGAAGGCCTTCCCCAAAGAAGAAGGCCTCCTCGGGGTCTGCCCCGGGGTAAGGAGCCTCCCCCGCCAGGGCCTGTAGGGCCCGCTCCAGGGCCAAAAGGGTCTCCGCCACCCGGCTTTCTGCCCGGCCCAGGGAGGAGAGGCCGTGGGGCATCAGGGCCCGTTGCAGGGGCCTAAGATCTCGGCGGCGTAGGGCCAGGTAGCGGGCCAGGTTGGCGAGGCTGGGGTCAGGCGGCCCGGCAACCCCCCAGGCGGCCAGGTAGCGGGAAGCCTCCCCCTCCACTGCCTCCCGCAGGGCCCGCACCGCCGCCAGAAGGCTCCTGGGGTCCCAAGGTCAGGGGATGGTCAACCCCGCCCTGACCCCCTCCTGACAGGGACCCCCTAGGGTGGAGGTATGCGGATCCTGGTGACCAACGATGACGGCATCTACAGCCCCGGCCTCTGGGCCCTGGCGGAGGCGGCCGGCCACTTCGGCGAGGTCTTCGTGGCCGCCCCCGACACCGAGCAGAGCGCCACCGGCCATGCCATCACCATCGCCCACCCGGTGCGGGCCTACCCCCACCCCGCCCCCCTTCCCGGGCCCCACTTCCCCGCCTACCGGGTGAGGGGCACCCCGGCGGACTGCGTGGCCCTGGGCCTCCACCTCTTCGGCCCCGTGGACCTGGTCCTCTCGGGAGTGAACCTGGGGAGCAACCTGGGGCACGAGATCTGGCACTCGGGCACCGTGGCCGCGGCCAAGCAGGGGCGGCTCTTTGGCCTCTCCGCCGCCGCCTTCAGCGTGCCCCTAAACGGCACCACCCCGGATTTCGCCCTCCTCAAGCCCTGGCTGGTGCGCACCCTGGAGACCCTGCTGCGCCTGGAGCGGCCCTTTCTGGTCAACGTGAACCTGCCCCAGAGGCCCAAGGGCTTCCTCTGGACCCGGCAGTCCGTGCGGGCCTACGAGGGGGTGGTGGTGCCCGGGGAGGACCCCATGGGCCGCCCCCTCTACTGGTTCGCCGCCCGGCCCCTGAAGGAGGCGGAGGAGGGCACGGACCGCTGGGCGGTGGAGCACGGCTTCATCGCCGCCACCCCCCTGCGGCTGGACCTCACGGACGAGGCCAAGCTCCAGCCGGCTCTGGCCCATGATTAGCGTCCTCATCCCCACCAAGGACCGCCCCCAGCTCCTCCTGGAGGCCCTCCGTTCCCTCAGGCACCAGACCTTTTCCTGGTTTGAAGGGGTGGTGGTGGAGGACGGGGCTGGGGAGGGCCTGGAGGTGGTGCGCCGGCTGGGGGACCCCCGGTTGCGCGCCCTGCCCAACCCCGGCCAGGGGCAGGTGGCGGCCCGCCGGGCGGCCCTCGAGGCCTCCCGAGGGGAGATCGTCCTCTTCCTGGACGATGACGACCTCCTCCTGGACCCCGCCTACCTCTACCGGGTGTGGCGGGTCCTCTCCCGGCAAGGGGGGGTGGCCTACGGGGAAGGGGTCCTCATGTGGGGCCTCGAGGAAATTCCCTTCGCCCCCAAGGAGGTGGGGGACTGGCTCCTCAGGGACAACCGCCTCCTGGCCTCGGGCACGGCCCTGCCCAAGAAAGCCCTCCTGGACCTGGGCGGCCTGGACCCAGAGATGGGGGACTACTGGGACTGGGACCTGTGGCTCAGGGCCTACCGGGCGGGCCTGCCCTTCCGCTACCTGCGGGGGCGCAACGTGGGCGTGAGGGTCCACGGGGAAAACCAGAGCTACGGCAGGAGGCTGGGGGAGCGGGCCCTCTACCTGGAGCGCCTGCGGGCCAAGCACGGCCTGCCCCCCCTGGAGCTCAAGGACCACCTGGCCCTGGCCCAAGGGGAAAGCCTCACCCGCCCAGTCCCCCAGGGCCCTCTGCCCCAAAAGGGGCTCTAGCTGGCGGGCTCCACCCCTGCCTCCCCGGGCCGAAGCCCCAGGGCCTCGAGGGCCTCCCGGAACCTGGCCTGCCGCTCCACCAGCAGGGCCTCCCGCAGGGCCAGGGCCTCCTCCTCCGGACTCTGGGCCAGGTAGTCTGCCAGAAGGCCCAGGAAGACCTCGAGGTCGTTCAGACCCCCCAGGACCTCCTGGAGGGCCCTTTCCCGCTTGGTGGGAAGCCCCAGGAACTCCTTGGCGTAGCGGAGCCGCCTTAGGGCGCGGCGGTAGGCGTGGAGGGCCTCGGGGGTGGGGTTTTGCCTCAGGTCCCGAAGGCGCTTCCTGGTTTGCGCCTCGAGGCGGGCCAGGCGCGCCTTGGCCCTAGGCCTTTCCAGGGGCGGAAGGGCGGCCAGGGCCCGCAGGAGGGCCTCCATCCAGGGGGAGGCCAGGAGGGCAGGCAGAAGGGCCCGGGCCTGGGCCAGCTCCCTTTCCAGGTGGGCCTTTAGGCCTGGGGGCAGGGAAGCCCCCTCTGGCAGGGGCGGGGCGGTGAGGGCCACCTCCAGATCCCGCACCCGGCCCGCCCCCCGCACCAGGCGGCGGAGGTCCTCCCGCAGGACCCGGTAGCCCAAAAGGTCCAGGTAGACCCGGAGCCGCCTCCCCGCCACCCGCACCTGGTGCACCCCCTCGGGGTCCTCCCCCGACAGGGCCAGGGGCAGGTGGGCCCGCAGGTGGGCCATCCAGGCCCGGGCGTCTTTCATATGCGGAAGACCTTGGGGGGAAAGAGGGCCTTCAGAACCATTCCTCCGGGCCGGGGGCTCCCCTCCAGCCAGGCCACGCCCCCCTTCTTGAAGAGGAAGCGCTCCCCAAGGCCCTCCCGGGTGGAAGCCCCCATGTAGTCCCCCAGGAGAAGCCAGCCCAGGAACTGGGAAAGGTAGGGCTCATGCCCCACCAGGGCCACCCGGCCTTCCTCGGGGATTTCCCCAAGGAGGGCCTCTGAGGGGGAAGCGGCCAGGTGAGGGCTTACCCGGCTTTCCCCGTCCAGAAGGCGGCTAAGCAGTTCTGCCGTCTCCAGGGCGCGCCGCTTGGGGCTGGTGAGGATGAGATCAAGCCTCACCCCCAGGGCCTCGAGGCCCCGCACCACCTTGCGGAAGCGCTTTACCCCCTTGGGAGCAAGGGGCCTCAGGTCGTCGGCCTCTTCTCCCTCTCCTTCAGGAGGAAGGGCCAGGGCGTGGCGCACCAGAAGGAGTTCCATACAGGGATTTTACAGCCCAAAGCTAGGAAGAAGGCTTGCGGGAAGTGGCTCCAGGTAGCAATCCCCTTACGGGGCTAAGGCTTTTGCAACGGAGGAAAGAGGGTGAAAAAGCTCGTGCTTCTGGTGGTGAGAGTAGCAATCCCCTTACGGGGCTAAGGCTTTTGCAACAGAAGGAGGAGGACGCGCCCACGCTGGACGCCGTGGCCGTAGCAATCCCCTTACGGGGCTAAGGCTTTTGCAACGGGAAGCTTTTCTTGGGGGCAGGAGCCTCCAGGAGATTATGTAGCAATCCCCTTACGGGGCTAAGGCTTTTGCAACGTGTTGGTGCTGGACGCCGAGTCCCTGGAGGACTTGGAGTAGCAATCCCCTTACGGGGCTAAGGCTTTTGCAACAAGGAGGGGGCTTGCCTAGTAAATTGCCTTGTACCCCGGAGGGGGCGGGAGAAGGGAGAGAAGAACCCTAAGGCCGTAGGCGATGAGCTCCAAAAGCGCCCGCGCCATGGCCGTCCAAGGCTTCCGCTCCCAAAGGT
>NZ_AQWU01000024.1 GCF_000376265.1 Thermus igniterrae ATCC 700962 | reverse complement strand
TATTGGCGAAGCCTGGGAGCATTACGCCGCACACGAAGTTTGAGGCTTCGGTGTACGTGCTGAAGAAGGAGGAGGGGGGCCGGCACACGGGTTTTTTCACGGGGTACCGGCCGCAGTTTTACTTTCGGACGACGGATGTGACGGGGGTGGTGGAGTTGCCCCAGGGGGTGGAGATGGTGATGCCTGGGGACAACGTGACGTTTGTGGTGGAGCTGATCAAGCCGGTGGCGTTGGAGGAGGGTTTGCGGTTTGCCATCCGTGAGGGTGGGCGGACCGTGGGCGCCGGCGTGGTCACCAAGATCCTGGAGTAAACCCTGGGGGGAGGAAACCCTCCCCCCATGGCCTTAGCGAGGTGAGGCATGGCCAGCGAGGTCCGCATCAAGATCCTCTTGGAGTGCACCGAGTGCAAGCGCCGCAACTACGCCACCGAGAAGAACAAGCGCAACACCACCTCCAAGCTGGAGCTCAAGAAGTACTGCCCCTGGTGCGATAAGCACACCGTGCACAAGGAAGTGAAGGTCTGATGTTCGCGCGGATCGTGCGCTACTTCCAGGAGGCTCGGGCGGAACTGGCCCGGGTCACCTGGCCCACGCGGGAGCAGGTCATTGAGGGTACCCAGGCCATTCTGGTCTTCACCCTGGTGGCCATGGTGGTTCTGGGCCTTTACGACCTGGTCTTCCGCTTCCTCATAGGGCTCGTGCGATGAGCATTGAAT
The DNA here is from genome assembly GCF_000376265.1 of Thermus igniterrae ATCC 700962. Lineage (GTDB taxonomy): Bacteria > Deinococcota > Deinococci > Deinococcales > Thermaceae > Thermus > Thermus igniterrae. The sequence continues at coordinate 6,889 of NZ_AQWU01000024.1, read as the reverse complement.
GGTACGCGGTCCACACCTACGTGGGGCAGGAGGAGAAGGCCAAGGCCAACCTGGAGAAGCGGGTGCGGGCCTTCCGCATGGAGGACAAGATCTTCCAGGTCCTGATCCCCACGGAGGAGGTGGTGGAGCTCCGCGAGGGGGGGAAGAAGGAGGTCGTCAAGAAGAAGCTCTTCCCCGGCTACCTCTTCGTCCAGATGGACCTGGGGGACGAGGAGGAGCCCAACGAGGCCTGGGAGGTGGTGCGGGGTACCCCGGGCATCACCGGCTTCGTGGGGGCGGGCAACCGGCCGGTGCCCCTTTCCCCGGACGAGGTGCGGCATATCCTCGAGGTCTCGGGTCTTTTGGGCAAGAAGGAGGCTCCCAAGGCCCAGGTGGCCTTCCGGGAAGGGGACCAGATCCGGGTGGTCTCCGGCCCCTTCGCGGACTTTACCGGCACCGTGACCGAGATCAACCCGGAAAAGGGCAAGGTCAAGGTCATGGTCACCATCTTCGGGCGCGAGACCCCTGTGGAGCTGGACTTCTCCCAGGTGGTCAAAGCGTAAAGGGCGTTTGCACCCCTAACTTGGGGGGAGCCTAGGAGGGAAAAATGAAGAAAGTCGTTGCCGTAGTCAAGCTGCAGCTGCCCGCGGGCAAGGCCACGCCCGCGCCCCCGGTGGGCCCGGCCTTGGGCCAGCACGGGGCCAACATCATGGAGTTCGTGAAGGCCTTCAACGCGGCCACCGCCAACATGGGGGACGCGGTGGTGCCGGTGGAGATCACCATCTTCGCCGACCGCTCCTTCACCTTCATCACCAAGACCCCGCCCGCCAGCTACCTCATCCGCAAGGCCGCGGGGCTGGAGAAGGGGGCCCACAAGGCGGGCCGGGAGAAGGTGGGGCGCATCACCTGGCAGCAGGTGCTGGAGATCGCCAAGCAGAAGCTTCCCGACATGAACACCACCGACCTGGAGGCCGCCGCCCGCATGATCGCGGGCTCGGCCCGCTCCATGGGGGTGGAGGTGGTGGGTATGCCGGAGGTGAAGGATGCCTAAGCACGGCAAGCGCTACCGGGCCCTCCTGGAGAAGGTGGACCCGGCCAAGGTCTACACCATTGACGAGGCCGCCCGCCTGGTGAAGGAGCTCGCCACCGCCAAGTTTGACGAGACCGTGGAGGTCCACGCCAAGCTGGGCATTGACCCCCGCAAGTCCGACCAGAACGTGCGGGGTACGGTCTCCCTGCCCCACGGCCTGGGCCGGCAGGTGCGGGTGCTGGCCATCGCCAAGGGGGAGAAGATCAAGGAGGCCGAGGAGGCCGGGGCCGACTACGTGGGCGGGGAGGAGATCATCCAGAAGATTCTGGACGGCTGGATGGACTTTGACGCCGTGGTGGCCACCCCCGACGTGATGGGGGCCGTGGGTTCCAAGCTGGGCCGCATCCTGGGCCCCAGGGGCCTCCTGCCCAACCCCAAGGCGGGCACCGTGGGCTTCAACATCGGGGAGATCATCAAGGAGATCAAGGCCGGCCGCATTGAGTTCCGCAACGACAAGACCGGGGCCATCCACGCCCCCGTGGGCAAGGCCAGCTTCCCCCCGGAGAAGATCGCCGACAACATCCGCGCCTTCCTGAAGGCCCTCGAGGCCAGCAAGCCCGAGGCGGCCAAGGGTACCTTCCTGCGCTCGGTCTACGTGACCACCACCATGGGGCCGAGCCTGCGGATTAACCCCCATTCCTAACCTAAGGGGCTTTTGGGGGGCTTTGGCCTTGACGCCAGGCCCCCTTTCCTTTAGACTCCGCTATGGCACCCCGGGCGCAAGCGCGCCCAGGCCAGAGACAGCGGGGGGCCCAAGGCCTTAAAAAACCCGCCGAGGCGCTTGAGGGGGAGCGTTTCGCAAAAGCCCAAAAAACCGGTCGGGGTTCCCCTGCCCCACAAGGGAGGAAGGCGTGCCAAACAAGCGCAACGTTGAGCTTCTTGCCGCCCTCAAGGAGAACCTTGAGCGGGCTCATGGCTCCTTCTTCCTGGTGAACTACCAGGGGCTTTCCGCCAAGGACACCCACGCCCTGCGCCAGGCCCTGAAGGAGAAGGGGGCCAGGCTCTTCGTGGCCAAGAACACCCTGATCCGCATCGCCCTCAAGGAGCTTGGCCTGCCCGAGCTGGACGGCCTCCAGGGCCCCAGCGCCGTGGTCTTCTACCAGGACCCGGTGGCGGCGGCCAAGGCCCTTTCCGAGTTCTCCAAGAAGAACCCCAAGGGCATCCCTGAGGCCAAGGGCGGGCTGTTGCAGGGCCAGCCCCTTTCCGCCAAGGACGTGGCCGCGCTGGCGGAGCTCCCCACCATGGACGAGCTCCGGGCGGAGCTCCTTGGGGTCCTGCAGGCCCCCATGGCGGAGCTTGTGGGGGTCCTGGGCGGTGTGGCCCGCGAACTGGTAGGCATCTTGGAAGCGTACGCGGAGAAGAAGGCGGCGTAGGAGGTAGAAGATGGCTTTGGACATTGAACGCATCAAGGAAGAGCTCTCTCAGGCTACGGTTCTGGAACTCAAGCAGCTCATTGACGTCCTCAAGGAGACCTGGGGCGTGACCGCCGCGGCCCCCGTGGCCGTGGCCGCGGCCCCTGCGGCGGCGGCCGCCGCGGCCCCTGTGGAGGAGAAGACCGAGTTTGACGTGATCCTCAAGGACGCGGGGGCCAAGAAGCTGGAGGTCATCAAGGAGCTCCGCGCCATCACCGGCCTGGGCCTCAAGGAGGCCAAGGACCTGGCCGAGAAGGGTGGCCCCGTGAAGGAGGGCCTGCCCAAGGCCGAGGCCGAGGAGATCAAGAAGAAGCTCGAGGCCGTGGGCGCGGTGGTGGAGCTCAAGTAGGCCCACCGCCCCACGGGGTGCCCCCCAGGCCCTTGGGCCTGGGGTTTTTGCCTTAGCATGGGGGGCATGGAGCTTCCCCGGGTGGTGGTGGGGATCACGGGGGCAAGCGGCATGCCCTACGCCCTGGACCTGCTCCAGGCCCTGCAGGGTCTGGCCGAGGTGCACCTCATCCTCTCCCAGGGGGCCAAGCGGGTGCTTTGGGAGGAGATGGGCCTGAGCCCCAAGGACCTCCACCCCCTGGCCAGCCGGGTGTACAAGGACCAGGACCTGGGGGCCCCCGTGGCCTCGGGGTCCTTCCTCACCCGGGGGATGGTGGTGGTGCCCTGTTCCGCCACCACCCTGGCCAAGATTGCCTTGGGGTTGGCGGACACCCTCCTCACCCGGGCGGCCTACGTGCACCTTAAGGAGAAGCGTCCCCTCATCCTGGTGCCCCGGGAGGCCCCCCTGCCCCTCCCCACCCTACGGGCCATGGTGGGGGCGGCGGAGGCGGGGGCGGTGATCCTGCCGGCAAGCCCGGGGTTTTACCACCGGCCCCAGGGCATCGGGGAGCTTCTGGCCTTCATCACCCAGCGCATCCTGGACCACCTGGGCCTCGAGGCCCAGCGCGCCCCCCGCTGGGGCGAGGGGCCTGTGCCGGAATGACGCTTTTTTGCCACCTTGCGGTGATACGATAGCCCTGATGACCCTGACCCAGGAACAACGGTTGGTGCTGGACACCGTGCGCAAGGTGGCCAAGGAGGTGCTCTGGCCCCTGGCCCCGGAGTACGACAGGAAGGGGGAGTATCCCTGGCCGCAACTGAGGGCCCTGGCGGAGCTGGGGCTTCTGGGCATGACCACCCCGGAGGCCTGGGGGGGGGTGGGCCTGGACTCCGTCACCTGGGCCCTGGCCCTGGAGGAGATTGCCGCCCACGACCCCAGCGTGGCGGTGATCCTCTCGGTGACCAGCGGCCTGCCCCAGTACATGCTCCTCCGCTTTGGCACCGAGGAGCAGAAGCGCCGCTACCTGGTCCCCCTGGCCCGGGGGGAGTGGATCGGGGCGTTTTGCCTCACCGAGCCTCATGCGGGCTCGGACGCCGCCGCCCTGCGCACCGAGGCCCGGAAGGTGCCCGGGGGCTACCGGCTTAACGGGGTGAAGAGCTGGATCACCTCCGCCGGCCAGGCCCAGCTCTACGTGGTCATGGCCCGCACGGAGAAGGGGATCAGCGCCTTCTTGGTGGAGAAGGATACCCCGGGGCTTTCCTTTGGCCCCCCGGAGGAGAAAATGGGCCTCCACGCGGCCCACACCGCGGAGGTGCGGCTGGACGGGGTGTTCGTGCCCGAGGAGAACCTCCTGGGGGAGGAGGGGCGGGGCCTGGCCTACGCCCTGGCGGGCCTGGACTCGGGGCGCATCGGGGTGGCGGCCCAGGCGGTGGGCATCGCCCGGGGGGCCTTTGAGCTGGCCAAGGCCTATGCGGATGAGCGGGAGCAGTTCGGAAAGCGCTTGCGGGAGCACCAGGCCATCGCCCACAAGCTGGCGGACATGCACGTGAAGATTCTGGCCGCCCGGGCCCTGGTGCTGGAGGCGGCCCGCAAGAAGGACCGGGGGGAGCGGTTTACCCTCGAGGCCAGCGCGGCCAAGCTCTTCGCCAGCGGGGTGGCCGTGGAGGTGACCCGGGAGGCGGTCCAGGTCCTCGGGGGATACGGCTACCACCGGGACTTCCGGGTGGAGCGCTACTACCGGGACGCCAAGGTGACGGAGATCTACGAGGGTACCTCAGAGATCCAGCGGCACATCATCGCCCGGGAGCTCTACCGCTAGGGGGGCTTCCCCTTCTCATCCTCCCGCCTTAGGGTGGATAGGGTATGCTCCGCCGCCTCCTCTCCCTTTCCCGGCCCCTCTACTGGTTCTACGAGCGCCGCCTCCTCCAGGAGGTGCGGCGAGGCCCCATGCCCCGGCACCTGGGCCTCATCCTGGACGGCAACCGGCGCTTTGCCCGGGCCCTGGGCCTTTCCCCCACCAAGGGGCACGAGTTCGGCGTGCACAAGGCCTACGAGGTGCTGGAGTGGTGCCTGGAGATGGGCATCAGGACGGTGACGGTCTGGGTCTTCTCCACCGACAACTTCGGGCGTTCCCCCGAGGAGGTGGAGGAGCTCATGCGCCTTTTCGTGCGGGAGGCGGAGCGCATGGCCGACGACCACCGCATCCACCACCACCAGGTGCAGGTGCGGGTCATCGGGCGGCGGGAGGGGTTTTCCCAGGAGGTGCTCCACGCCCTGGAGCGCCTCGAGGCCAAGACCCGGCACCACCAGGGCATGGTGCTCAACATCGCCATGGGCTACGGGGGGCGGGAGGAAATCGTGGACGCGGTGAAGCGCCTCCTGCTGGAGGCTGAAGAGGCGGGCCTTTCCCCGGGGCAGGTGGCCGAGGCCTTAACCCCCGAGGCCATCGCCGCCCGCCTCTACACCGCCGGCCTCCCTGACCCCGACTTCATCATCCGCACCTCGGGGGAGATCCGCCTCTCCGGCTTCCTCCTCTGGCAGTCCGCCTACTCGGAGTTCTACTTCGCCGACGTGCTCTGGCCCGAGTTCCGCAAGATTGACTTCCTGAGGGCGCTTCGCAGCTACCAGGCCCGGGAGCGCCGGTTTGGGCGTTGACAAAATGCGCCTTTTCGTATACCCTTACGGGCAAGATGCTGGCCCTAGAGAAAAAACTCGGCCGCCGGGGGGTAGGATAGCCCTCTAAGGGTTCCTTATCCCCCGGCCCGAGTTCGGGCCGGTTTTCTTTTGGGGAGGGGCGCATGCGGGAATGGAAGATTATAGACTCCACCCTTCGGGAAGGGGAGCAGTTTGAGCGGGCCAACTTCTCCACCCAGGACAAGATAGAGATCGCCAAGGCCCTGGACGCCTTCGGGATTGAGTACATTGAGGTGACCACTCCCATGGCCTCCCCCCAGTCCCGCAAGGACGCGGAGGTCCTGGCCTCCTTGGGCCTCAGGGCCAAGGTGGTCACCCACATCCAGACCCGCATGGACGCGGCCAAGGTGGCGGTGGAGACCGGAGTCCAGGGCATAGACCTCCTTTTCGGCACCAGCAAGTACCTGCGGGCGGCCCACGGGCGGGACATCCCCCGCATCATTGAGGAGGCCCGGGAGGTGATCCAGTTCATCCGCGAGGCGGCCCCCCACGTGGAGGTGCGCTTCTCCGCCGAGGACACCTTCCGCTCCGACGAGCACGACCTTCTGGCCATCTACGGGGCCATCGCCCCCTACGTGGATCGGGTGGGCCTGGCGGATACCGTGGGCATCGCCACCCCCCGGCAGGTCTACGCCCTGGTGCGGGAGGTGCGCCGGGTGGTGGGGCCCAACGTGGACATTGAGTTCCACGGCCACAACGACACGGGCTGCGCGGTGGCCAACGCCTTTGAGGCCATTGAGGCCGGGGCCACCCACGTGGACACCACCGTCTTGGGGATAGGGGAGCGCAACGGCATCACCCCCCTGGGGGGCTTCCTGGCCCGCATGTACACCCTGCAGCCCGAGTACGTGCGGGGCAAGTACCGGCTGGAGATGCTCCCCGAGCTGGACCGCATGGTGGCCCGCATGGTGGGGGTGGAGATCCCCTTCAACAACTACATCACCGGAGAGACCGCCTTCAGCCACAAGGCGGGGATGCACCTCAAGGCCATCTACCTCAACCCCGAGTCCTACGAGCCCTACCCCCCGGAGATCTTTGGCGTTCGGCGCAAGCTCATCATCGCCTCGAGGCTCACCGGGCGGCACGCCATCAAGGCCCGGGCGGAGGAGCTGGGCCTGCACTATGGGGAGGAGGAGCTCCACCGCATCACCCAGCACATCAAGGCCCTGGCGGACCAGGGGCAGCTTACCTTGGAAGAGCTGGACCGGATTCTGCGGGAGTGGATCACGGCGTGAGGCTAGAGTTTGCGGAACTCCTCCTCGATACGGCCGTCAGGGTGGACGTAGGGCCGGTGCCCTCCCTTGGCCATGCCCTCCGCGAACCCGAGGCGGCGGAGCTTCCGGGCCACCTCCTCCGGCCTAGGCGGCATCCACCCCTACCTCTACC
>NZ_AQWU01000023.1 GCF_000376265.1 Thermus igniterrae ATCC 700962 | reverse complement strand
GGCGTATAGAGGGCATTTTGCGGGGTTTGGGCCCATGCTCATGGGCATGCGGGCGATGCGATGAGAAGGGAAAAGCGCATATTTCCCTTGCCCAAGCCAAAAACCCTTTGTCAAGATCCCCGTCCGATGGTTCGGACACCCTCAGTATAGCACCTTACTGGAAGCATGTGCTTGGTCAAAATCTGTGCCCAAAAGCCCTTCGTCAAATCGCTTCGCTTTTGTATAGCGGAAAAAGTGCCCATTCCGTCGGTCAAGGCCCGTGTTTGGAAGTAACTATTGCTTGGGAAAGTAAATGCCAGGTTTAAATCCAATACCCCAAAAAAACATGGCGGCTTCAGGCCGCCATGGAAGGAGGAGCCGGGAAAACCCCTAGGCCCAGACGTCCTCGGGGTGGAGGGTACCCACAGGCCGGGTCTTGAGGATCTCCAAAGCCTCCTCCTCGCTCATCACCGGGTTCTGGTAGCGGAGGTTCAAGGCCTCGCCCATGAGGCGGAACACATGGGTGTTGTCCACCAGGCCAAGCTGGAGGAAGCGCAGGCCCTGGCCGTAGAGGAGGAGGATTACGGGGCTTGCCGTGTGCTGCCCAGAGCTCCAGCCAATGTTGGGCCGGTCAGGCTTGTTGGCGTTCTTCTGCACCATGGCCCAGGCCATGGTGTTGTCGGGCTGGATCCCCTGGCGTACGGCATCGGGCCAGTAGACCCGCTCGCGGATGGCCCGCACCACCATCTGGGCCTCCTCGTCCGTGAGGGTCACCCCCTTCATGGCCCGGTAGGCCTCCTTCACCTGGGCGGCATCGGGGGCTGAACCCAGGACGCGGCGCATGTGCTCAAAGCTGGCCTTCTGGGCCTCCAGGAGGTCAATGCCCACGGAGCTTTCCAGGTAGCTGCGCCCCGCCCCGTAAAGGGCCCCCACCCCGGTGGCGTGGTCGGCCACCAGGATGAGGAGGGTGTCGGGGTTGCGGTCCACGAAGCCGGTGAGGACCTCGAGGGCCTCGTCCGCGGCCAGCACGTCCCACAGGGTGGCTGCGGGGTCGTTTATGTGGTTGGAATGGTCAATGCGCCCCGCTTCCACCTGGAGCACGAAGCCGTTGCGGTAGGAGGCAAGGCGGGGCAGAGCCGCCTGCACCATCTCCTTGAGGCTCGGCACCTTCAGGCCCTGGAAGCGGCGGTCCACCTCGTAGGGCACGTGGCCGTCAGAGAAGACCCCCAGGAGCTTGCTGGCGCCCGAACGGGCCAGTTCCTCCGGGGTCTTCACCACCCCGTAGCCCTTGGCGGCAAAGGCCGCGTACATGTCCTTCTTGTCCTGCCGCTTCTCGGGGTTGAAGAAGCGGTCTCCCCCGCCCAGGTAGACCTCGGCGCCGAACTCCAAGTACTGCTCGGCGATCTGGGCCTCGGCGTTGCGGTCGGGGTTGGAAATCACGAAGCTGGCCGGGGTGGCGTGGGTGATGGTGGTGGTGGTCACCAGGCCCACGGCCTTCCCCACCTCCTTGGCCGCGGCGAAGAAGGGCTTGAGCCGGGTGCCGTCCGCGTGGATGGCCAGCCCCCCGTTCACCGTCTTCACCCCGCAGGAAAGGGCGTTGCCTGCGGCGCTGGACTCGGTCACGTAGCTGGTGAGGCTGGAGGTGTTGAGAAGCCCGTTGGGGTAGCGGGCCAGGAGCCGCTCAAGGGCCAGGGCACGGCCCAGGCGCCTGCGGGCGTAGGCCTGGGCGATGGCGTAGTCCTCCCAGGAGAAGCCGTCGTAGACGAACACAATCAGGTTGCGGTAGCGCCGCCCCAGGCTGGGCTGGTTCTGGGGCGCGCCCTGGGCATCAGCCTTGGGTAGGAAGGCCAGGGCCCCGGCCGCCAGACCGCCTTTTAGGATATCCCTACGCTTCATCCTCTTTACCTCCCAAACCCAGGATGAAGGGGGGTTGTCAGAGGCCGGTCAGGCCAGGTGGTTGAGGGGCCCATGCCCCCGGCCCAAAGGGGGAGCGCTCAGAAGGGCCCGGGTGAGGTAGGCCTTGGCCTCGGCCACCGCCTCCGCTAGAGGGCGGCCCAGGGCCAGGTGGGCGGTGATGGCCGCGGAGAGGGTGCACCCCGTGCCATGGGTGTTCCGGGTGGGGACCCTGGGGGCCCGGAAGGCCTGGAGGCCCTCGGGGGTGGCCAGAAGGTCCACCGCCTCCTCCCCCTCCAGGTGGCCTCCCTTGAGGAGCACCGCCTTGGGCCCCAGGGCCAGGAGGGCTTTGGCGGCCTCCCGGGCTTCTTCCAGGGTGCGGATGGGAGCACCCAGGAGGGCCTCGGCCTCGAGGCGGTTGGGGGTGATGAGGGCGGCCAGGGGGAAGAGCTTTTCCCTGAGGGCGGCGACCGCCTCAGGGGCCAGGAGGGGGTCCCCGCCCTTGGCCACCATGACGGGGTCCACCACCAAAGGCCCAAGGCCAAACCGCCTCACCGCCTCGGCCACCGCCTCCACGATTTCCCCACTCCCCAGGGCCCCGGTCTTGGCCGCGTGGGGGGGCAGGTCCTCGGCCACGCTCTGGATCTGGGCGTAGACCAGGGCGGGGGGCAGCAGGTATAGCTCCTGCACCCCCAGGGTGTTCTGGGCGGTGATGAGGGTGAGGGCACTGGCGCCGTAAACCCCAAAGCGGGTGAAGACCTTGAGGTCGGCCTGCACCCCGGCCCCGCCCCCGGAGTCTGAGCCGGCGATGGTGAGGGCTATGCGCACGCTCCACCCCCGGCATCATGGAAGGATGAAGGCCAAGGCCCTCTGCTTGGAGGAAGGGCTGGCCCTGCTCCTGCAAAGCCCCCCTCCCGGATGGCAGGAAGGGGAGGAAGTGGAGGTGCTGACCGTGGGAAACACCCTGGTGGCGCATCCTCCGGGCGGGGAAGAGGACCTGGTGGTCCTGCTGGCCTATTTGCCCTCCGTGGAGGAGCGGGAGGAACCCTACCGCCGGCTGGCCGATGCCTAGGCTGGTGCTGGTCCACCTCATCCGCCGCTTTGGCGGCAGCCCCGGTCTCCTGGACCAAGGACGGCCCCTGGCAGCCCCGGAAGGGCCTTGGGCCACCTTTGGCGGCCAGGACCTCTTCCCTACCCCATGGGAAGTGGCGGAAGTCTTCCAGGAGCACCTTCAAAGCCTCCCCTAGACCACCGGCAGCTCCATGCGGGCCTTCCCCTTCAGCACCGCCTCCACCAGGTTCATGGGGCAGAAGGGGCCGCACATGCTGCAGGCCTTGGTGCGGCTTCCCCGCTCCTCCTTGAGGCGGCGGGCCTCCTCGGGGTAAAGGGCCAGGGCGAACTGCCCCTCCCAGTCCAGGCGGTAGCGGGCCTCGGACATCTTCCGGTTCCGCTCCAGCGCACGGGGGTTCCCCCGGGCCACGTCCGCGGCGTGGGCGGCTATTTTGAAGGCGATCACCCCCTCCTTCACGTGCTCGGGGGTGGGCAGGCCCAGGTGCTCCGCGGGGGTGAGGTAGCAGAGCATGTCCGCCCCCATCCAGCCCGCCAGGGCCCCGCCGATGGCCCCGGCGATGTGGTCAAAGCCCGCGGCGGTGTCCACGGGGAGCATGCCCAGGATGTAGAAGGGGGCCCCGCCAGTGAGCTTTTTTTGAATCTGGACGTTGGCCGCCACCTCGGGCAGGGGAATGTGCCCGGGACCCTCCACCATGGCCTGGACCCCGGCCCTGCGGGCCCGCTCCACCAGCTCCCCAATAGTGAGGAGCTCGGCTATCTGGGCCCGGTCGGTGCTGTCCGCCAGGGAGCCCGGGCGGAGCCCGTCCCCCAGGGAGAGGGTCATGTCGTAGGTGCGGGCGATGTCCAGGAGGTCGTCAAAGCGGGCGTAGAGGGGGTTTTCCTCCCCCCGGTGGAGCATCCAGGCGGCCATGAGCCCCCCGCCCCGGCTCACGATGCCCGTGGTCCGGTGGCTGTGGCGGTAGACCTCCAGGTTCTTCAGGGTCACCCCCACGTGGACGGTGATGTAGTCCACCCCCTCCCGGCCGTGCTCCTCAATCACCGCGAAGAGCTCATCGGCGGACATGTCAAAAAAGCTCTTCCGCCGGGCCGCCCGGAACTCCGCCTCGTAGATGGGCACGGTGCCCAGGGGGACGGTGGCCACCTCCAGGATGCGCCGGCGGATGGCCTTGAGGTCGCCCCCCGTGGAGAGGTCCATGATGGTGTCCGCCCCGTACTGGATGGCCACCCGGGCCTTCTCCACCTCCTCCTCCACGTCCACGTAATCGTAGGAGGTGCCCAGGTTGGCGTTCACCTTCACGGAAAGCCCCTCCCCGATGCCCTTGAAGTCCCGCAGGGTGTGGTGGTTGGGGTTGCGGGGAATCACGATGCGGCCTGATGCCACCCCTTCCCGCACGAACTCCGGGGAAACCCCCTCCTTCTCGGCCACGTAGGCCATCTCCTCGGTGAGGATGCCCTTCCTTGCCGCCTCAAGCTGCGTCATGCTCCACCCCCAAAAGCGCAAGCACCTTCTGGGCCGTCCACGGGGCCAGGAGGACGCCGTTCCTCCCGTGGCCCGTGGCGGCCAAAACCCCCTTGGTCCACTCCCCCACGAAAAGCTCCCCCAGGGGCCGGTAGCCCCAGAGGAGGCCCCGGAAAGAGGCCCCTTCCAGGGAGGGGAACCTTTCGTGGGCGTAGTCGGCCAGCCACCTGAGGCCGAAGAGGTCCACCCCCTCCCCCCACCCTTCCCGGCTGGTGGCCCCCACGTACACCCCGCTCTCCCGGGGCAGGAGGTACCCCTCCCCGGCGAAAAGGGGAGCGGGGGGCGGGGGGCCCTGGAGGAGGAGGGCCTCGCCCTTGAGGGGGCGCACCGGGAGGCCGAACCGCCCGCCCCAGGCCCCCACGGCCAGGAGCACCCACCGCACCCTGGCTTCCCCCTCCCGCCAGCGGACGCGGCCCTCTCCTACCTCCTCCACCTCGGCCTCGAGGCGGGGCACCCCCATGGCGGCCAGGGCCTGGAGGAGGGCGGCCCGAAGGGCTTTGGGGTTCACGTACCCCCCGGGAAAGGCCCTGGCGCCTAGACCCCCCCGCACCGGGTAGGGCAGGGGCTCCTCCGCCCCCCAGAGGGCCTTTTCCCCCTGGGAGAGGGCCACCACGTGGGTGGCGGAAAACCCCGCCTCCACCTCGAAGCCCCGCTCCCTAAGCTCCGCCAGGAGGCCCGGGTAGTACTCCAGGCCAAAGTGGGCCCCCTTGAGGAGCTCCCCGGAGAGCCCCTCGGGGTAGGGGGCCAGCATGCCGGCGCTGGCCAGGGTGGCCGCTCCCTCCTTGCCCGCGTCCAGGAGGAGCACGGAAAGGCCCCGCTTCCTGAGCTCATAGGCCGTGAGGGCCCCCACCACCCCCGCCCCCACCACGGCTACCTCGGCCCTCATCCCCGGCCTCCCAGGGGCACCCCGTGGGTGGGGCTGGAGGGGCTTGCCCCCTCCCTGGGCCGCATGGGCCCTGCCAGGAAGGCCTTCCGCCCCGCTTCCACCGCCAGGCGGAAGGCCTCGGCCATGCGCGGGGGGTCCTGGGCCTCGGCGATGGCGGTGTTGACCAGGACCGCGTCCAGCCCCAGCTCCATCACCTCCGCCGCGTGGGAGGGAAGGCCGAGCCCCGCGTCCACCACCACCGGGGGCAGGCTGCTCCTCTCCCGGGCAAAGAGCTCCAGCAGGGCCCGGGTCCTCACCCCCCAGCCCGAGCCGATGGGGGCGGCCAGGGGCATCACCGTGGCCGTGCCCAGGGCGGCAAGCCGCTTGGCCAGGACCAGGTCCGGCCCCATGTAGGGCAGGACCACGAAGCCCTCCTCCAGAAGCCGCCGGGCGGCCTCGAGGGTCTCCAGGGGGTCGGGAAGGAGGTAGTTGGGGTCGGGGATCACCTCCAGCTTCACCCAGCGTTCCCCCGTGAGGACGCGGCCCAGGCGGGCCAGGCGCACCGCCTCCTCCGCCGTCTTGGCCCCGGCGGTGTTGGGCAGAAGCCGCACCCCCTCCAGGGCCTCCAGGAGGCCCACGTGCCCCGGGGCCTTCAGCTCCACGCGCCGCACGGAGACCGTGACCACCTCAGCCCCCGCCGCGGCGATGGCCTCCCGCATCACGCCGAAGTCCCTGAACTTCCCCGAGCCCAGGATGAGCCGGCTCCTAAGTTCCTCTTCCCCCACCTTCCAGGTGTCCATCTAGCCTCCTTGCATCAGGGCTACTACCTCCACCACGTCCCCTTCCTGCAGGACGTGGTGGGGAAGCTCGGTGCCGGGGTAGGCCTCCTCGTTGAGGAGGACGGCCACCCGGCCAAGCTCCACCCCCAGCTCCTCCAGCACCTCCTTGAGGGTCCGGCCCTCGAGGGGCCTGGGTTCACCGTTAAGCCACACCATAAAGCCGCTCCCTGAAGGCCCTGGCCGCCCGCTCGGGGTCCTCGGCGTCCAGGATGGCCCGCACCACCACCACCCGCCTGGCCCCCGCTTCCAGGACCTGGTCCAGGTTGGCAAGGTCTATGCCCCCGATGGCGAACCAAGGCGCCCGCAGGTGCGCCGCCGCCCAGCGCACATACCCCAGACCCGCCGCCTTGCGCCCGGGCTTGGTGGGGGTCTCCCACACCGGGCCCACGGAAAGGTAGTCCGCCCCCTCCTCCAGGGCCTTCAGGGCCTGCTCGGGGGCGTGGGTGGAGCGGCCCACCAGGCCGGAGAAAAACCGCCGGGCCTCCTGCGGGGTGAGGTCTCCCTGCCCCAAGTGCACTCCATCCGCCTCCAGGAGGGCGGCCAGGTCGGGGCGGTCGTTGAGGACGAAGGGCACCCCATAGCGCCAGGCCAGGGCCCGCATCCTCTCCCCCAGCTCCAGGATGGCCCGGGCCTCCCAGTCCTTGGCCCGAAGCTGCAAGACCTCCACGCCCCCCGCCAGGGCCCGCTCCGTGCGCTCCAGGGTCTTCTCCTGGCTCCAGCCGGGCCTGGGGGTCACCACCAGGTAAAGCCTGCCCTGCAAGCCGCTCACCTCCTCAGGCCGGCAAGGCAAAGCCCTGCGGCCCAAGGAGAAGGGTGGGTTTTGGGGATATTCTCCGCATAAGGCTTCCCTCCGCCGGCATTACCCGGATCAGGTTCCAAGGGTTGCTGGGAGGCACCCAGCTCTCAGCCCCTCGCTTGGGGCACCCCTAGCCTGCGGCCCCAGTATAGCACGGCCTAGGGCAAAGGTGTGGGGCCGGCTACAGGAAATTATACCCT
>NZ_AQWU01000022.1 GCF_000376265.1 Thermus igniterrae ATCC 700962 | reverse complement strand
AGGCGGCCCTGGTGAACATCGCCGCTGGGCTGGACCCCGAGCGGGTCACCCTCTTCGTCCAGTCCCACGTGCCCGAGCACACGGAGCTGGCCTGGGTCTTCACCACCATCACCCCCCTGGGGGACCTCACCCGCATGACCCAGTTCAAGGACAAGGCCGCCAAGCAGGAGGCCATCTGGTCCGGCCTCCTCATGTACCCCGTGCTCCAGGCGGCGGACATCCTCATCTACAAGGCGGACACCGTGCCGGTGGGGGAGGACCAGGTGCAGCACATTGAGCTCACCCGGGAGATTGCCCGCCGCTTCAACGCCCTCTTTGGCGAGACCTTTCCCGAACCAGAGGCCCTCCTCAACCCCGAGGCCCCCCGGGTGCCGGGGATTGACGGCCGGGCCAAGATGAGCAAGTCCTTAGGGAACACCATTGGCCTCCTGGAGCCGGAGGAGAGCATCTGGAGGAAGATCCAGCACCTCCCGGACGATCCCCAGAGGATCCGCCTCTCCGACCCCGGGGCCCCGGAGCGGAGCCTGGTCTTCACCTACCTGGCCTACTTCGCCCCCCCGGAGCTGGTGGAGGCCCTCAAGGAGGAGTACCGGAGGGCGGGGGTTGGGACTTTGGTGGTGAAAAGGGTGCTTTTTGAGGAGATGATGAAGGTCCTCCGCCCCATCCGGGAGCGGGCCGAGGAGCTGAAAAAGGACCCCGACTACGTGATGGATGCCCTTTTGGAAGGGGCCAGGCGGGCCAGGGCCGTGGCCCAGGCCACCATGGAGGAGGTGCGGGAGAAGGTGGGGCTTCTTCTGCCCAGTAAGCGCCCGGTGCGTTCGTGATCCGCCTCGAGCTTCCCGGCTTTTCCGGCACGCCCCTGGAGCTCAAGGAGGCCTTGCGGCGGGGGCGCCTATCCCCAAGGGCCGTACCCCTCCTCCTGGTGGTGGACCAGGCCCTGGCCCAGGTGCCTGAGGACCTGAGGCAAAGAAGCGAGCTTCTCCCCATCCTGGCAGAGCTCTTGCTTCTCAAGCTCTCCCCGGAAAAGGCCCTGACCCCAAGGGAGGAAGGGGAGGAAGCCCCCCTGGTGCAGGTACTTCTGGATCTTTCGGAAACGGTGGCCTTTTTGGAGGAGCGCCTTAAGAAACGCTCCCGGCTTGTACCCGTTTCCCCGCCTCCCTTGCCCAAGCCGGCCTTACGCCTTCCCCCTAGGGCCTTGGTGGAGGCGGCGAGGCCCTTTAGGAAGGCGGTCTTGGCCGTGAGCCGGGAGCGCTTTGGCCTCCTCGAGGCCTGGGAGCGGCTCAAGGGGCTCCTGCGGGGGAAGGTAGCCTTCCAGGGCCTTCCCTTCGCCTCCTGGGGGGAAAAGGTGGTGGCCTTCGCGGCCCTCCTCGAGGCCGCCCGCCTGGGCCGGGTGCGCCTCTACCAGGAGGCCCCCTTCGCCCCCCTCTACGTGGAGGCGGAGGCGCCCTTAGAGGGGGACCTGGAGCGCACCGCCTAGGGGTACAATGGCCCCATGGGCGAGGCGGCAAGGCCCCTGGAGCTTCTGGACGCCGAGGCCTACCTGGCCATGGAAGAGCGGTCCCCCGTGCGCCACGAGCTCCTGGAGGGCGTGCCCTACCCCATGGCGGGGGCCACGGAGGCCCATAACCTCATCGTGGGCAACCTCTTCTACCATCTCCGCCCTCACGCCCGGGCCAAGGGGTGCAGGCTCTTCGTTTCGGACATGAAGCTCGAGGTCTCCTCCCGCACCTTTTATTACCCCGACCTCATGGCCGTGTGCGCAGAAGACCCCCACCCCCTATACAAGGAGCGCCCCTGCCTGTTGGTGGAAGTCCTTTCCGAGAACACCGAGGCCATAGACCGCCGGGAGAAGCTCTGGCGCTACCGGGAGCTCCCAAGCCTCCAGGGCTACCTCCTGGTGGACTCCCGGGAAAGGCGGGTGGAGGGCTATTTCCGCCAGGAGGAGGGTTGGCTTTACCGCCTGTGGGAGGGAGAGGGGGTGGCGGAGGTGCCCTGCCTCGGCGTGGGGATAAGCCTGGAAGCCATTTACGAGGGGGTAGAGGTTTAGGAGGTCTCTAGAGCCCGTAATAGGCCTCGGAGAGGTCCAGGTGGCCCTTCAGGCAGGGTAGCGGCAGGTGGCCTTCCTCCGCCTCCTGGTACACCCATCCTTCCCCCTCCCGGTAGTAGCCGAAGGCCCGGGGGGTGCGGGAGTCCACCAGGAGGTACGCTTGAAGGGTGGGCAGGCCCAGGTACTTGCGGAGCTTTTCCCTCCGGTCCGTGGCCTCCGTGGACTCAGAGACCACCTCTATCACCAGGCAGGGCTTTTCCTTGTAGTATTCCCCGGGGTCTTCTTCACAGACCACCATGAGATCGGGGTAGTAGACCGTGGCGGCGTCCACCTTGAGCCGCATGTCGCTTGCGTAGAGGCGGCACCCCTTTTTCCGGGCCAGGGGGCCCAGGGCCAGGACCAGGTTCACCACCAGCCGGTTGTGCCGGTCGCTCGCCCCGGCCATGGCGTGGGGAAAGCCGTCCACCAGCTCGTGCTTTACCGGGGCCTCCCTCTCCAGGGCCAGGTACTCCTCCAGGCTGAGGGGCCGCACCGCCTTGGCCGCGCCCATGTCTAGAGTGTACTGGGGCGTGCGGCCCCATGCGATAGAATGCCCCCATGAATCTCCTGCGCCGCTGGTGGTGGCCCCTCTTCGCCTTCCTCTATCCCCTTGTGGTCTGGCCCTCTGCGTTCCCCCTGGAGGGGGTCGTCCGGGCGAAGCTCTTCTTCACCCTTTTGGCGCTTCTCGGTGGGCTCTTTCTGGAGCTCTCCGCCCACCCCGGGCTGCACCTGCGGGACCTGGGGCGGGCCCCCCGTTTCCTCAGGCAGCACCCTCCCCTCCTCCTCGCCCTGCTCCTGGGTTTCTGGATGACCCTTTCCACGGCACTTTCCCCCCAACCCGAGGTGGCCCTCACCGGTTCTTTGGTCCACGGAGGGGACAGCCTGGTCTGGGGGCTCCTGATGCTTGGCGTGTTCGCCCTGGCCTACCTGAGGGCCCTTTCCGACCCGGAGCTGGGAGGGCGCCTGGCCCATGGGGTGCTGGCGGGGGCTCTGGTCCTGTTAGCCATGGCCCTCGTGGAAGTTCTCATCGGGCGTGGAATCTACTACCGGGCCGAGCCCTGGGGCCTGCCTGTAGCCACCTTTCCCGGCAAGGGCCACCTGGCGGCCTACTTCGTCCTGGGGTTTGGCGTGGCCTCGGGGCTCTGGATCTGGACGGGCCGCCGGGTCTACGCCTTTCTGGCCCTTCTCCTGGCCTTTGGTCTGGGGCTCACCTTCAACCGGGCCGGGCTCCTAGCCTTGGGCGTGGTGTTCCTCCTTTCCCTGCGCCTCCGCCCACGATTAGCCCTCGCGCTGGCCCTGGCCGGGGCGTTGGGCGTGCTTTCGGGCTGGGAGCTAGTGCGCCTGGCGAACCCCGCTGGGGTCCGGGAGGTGGCCTCGGGGCACACGTTCTTTACCCGGCTCTACTACTGGAAGGCCGCGTTAGGGGGCATTGCGGCGCGGCCTCTTTGGGGATGGGGGGGTGGGGTCTTTGAGAACTACTGGCCCAACTATCTTTCCCATAGCGAACTTGAGCACTTTGTAGAACAGGAGTGGGGATATGATGGTCTGAGTAGCGTTCTGGTTCTTCCACCACTTAGCCCTCTCTTTTTATTTGACAAAGCGCCAGAACCCTTTGTTGTCCGAAGTCTTCTGTTTCGTGCTCACAATGCCCTTTTGGAGGTAGGTGTCAAGTGGGGTACAATAGGCCTTTGGCTTTTCCTAATGCTTTGGGGACCGGCTTTCTTGCCTCTACGTACCAACGCCTTTTTCCAGATAGGCCTATGGGCAGTAGGCGTATATCTTCTCTTTTGGTTTATCATCCCTGAGTACGAGGGAGTTCTCTGGCTTATTCTGGCTGCCATGAAGGCTAACGGGAATCCCCCCAGTCCGACTGGGGGGATTCCTTAAGTCTCAGAGTACAGCTCGTTACTGCACTTGGACACCGTTAGCGTCACCCGAAACCGTATAGGTTTTCAGGCCATCTTTGTGCTTGACTGTAATGCTAAAAGAAGCTCCGTTAACGTTCAACCCGCTCAAGTTGCTACTACCATTAACCAGAATGCCATTGCTACAAGACTTTGGATCCAAGTTTGTTACATCTTGGCCGGTGAAGCTGTAATCAAGGCTTGTGGCGCTGGTGCGATTGGACTCCGCGGTCAGCGCGATCGTCCGGGCGCACTGGAGCGCCGCGGCATCAAAGG
Source organism: Thermus igniterrae ATCC 700962 (assembly GCF_000376265.1). GTDB lineage: Bacteria > Deinococcota > Deinococci > Deinococcales > Thermaceae > Thermus > Thermus igniterrae. Next base: position 2,649 of record NZ_AQWU01000022.1, on the reverse strand, counting down.
CCCGCTTCCGGGCACCGATGAGGTTGGGGATGAGCACCGCCGCCAGGATGGCGATGATGGCGATGACGATCAAGAGCTCAATCAGGGTAAAGCCTTTTGCGTTCCGCATACTTCCTTCTCCTTAGGGTTTTCCGCGCGTTTCATCCATTTGCGCGGCCATGAGTGCCTGTTGCCGAAAGCCGCCTCTAACTACCGCTTTCTCGTCCTCCTCCTGCCCTTCTCACCTCCCTTCACCCCCCAGTCTTCAGAGCCCGTACTTTTTTGTCAAGCCCCCCGGGGGGCTCCTCCTCAGAATGGGGGAAGGGTGTGAAAACGGTGTGAAAGCCTAGCGGAAATTGCGAGGGTAAACCCGCACCGTGTAGACCTGGCCTTGGCCGGGAACGTAGATAATGCGGCTTCCCTCCTTGGCTTTAAGCCGCAGGTTGAGGGTGAGGGCGAGGCGGGGAGCGCTCTGCACCTGAAAGAAGGCCAAGCCCTGGTCGTTATCCACTAGGTCGAGCACTACAAAGGGCTGGGCGTTGCTGAAGGTGGTGGCGTTGCACGCCTGGTTGCCGAGGCGGTACTCCCTGAGCATGTAGGTGTTGCTGTCGGCCCAGGGGTCAGGGGCCTTGTAGTCGTCCCCGACCTGGACCCGTGCTTCTAGGCGGTAGGCTCTTAGGGCGCACTGCCCCGGGTTATTGGGGTCCGGCACCAGGGCAGGCAGACAGGTGGGAGGAGTGCAGTCTTGCCCGTTTACCCTAGCGGAGGTGACCACGCTCTGCACTTCCTGAAGGGTGTCCACGAGGTATCCCGCAGCGTCCTTGAGCTCCTCCAGCAACTGGGCCTGCCTGCGGGCTAAGCGGTTGGCCCCTAGGGTCCCCTGGGTGAAGGCGAGAAGGGCGGTGGTGAAGATGGCCAGCACCGCCAGGGCCACGAGGATTTCCAGAAGGGTAAATCCCCTCTTCATGGCGCCCACTCCCGGTAGAAGGTGTAGGCCTTGCCCCCGCCCGAAAGGGTAAGCTTTACCGCCACCAAGCGGCAGGAGGCAGGAGAAGTACCCTGGGAACAAGTTACCTCGCAGGCGTAACCTGAAGTAGGATTACCGGAGCAAGGGGCAAAGCTTAGGGGCTGGCCCGGGTCCAGGCGCCCGGCCGCCCGCAGGTCCACGCTGAAGCCAGCGGTTGGGCTGAAGGAGGGAAGGGTTAGGGTGCGGTTGCTGTAGGTGCCTTCCCTCCTTGCCCGCTCCAGGTAGTCCTTGGCCACCACCACCGCCCGGGCTTCCAGCCCAGCGCTTCGGTTGACCCGGAAGACCCCAAGGAGACCCCCGAGGATAGCCACGCTGAGGAAACCGAAGACGGCGAGCGCCACCAGAAGCTCAAGCAGGGAGAAGCCTTTTCTCACCGCACCACCGCCTTTCCGATAACGCCGATAACGTTCACGTTCCGCTGCAAGCTGGGGTAGCGGCTGTGCTGGAGGGTGAACTTTTTCAGGGGAGCGTCCGTGGTACCGTGGGGAGGATTAAACTGGACGCTAGCGGGTAGGGTGTAGTTGCTTGCGCTCACCTGGGCACCCTGGAAGCGCCGGGTAGGGTTGCTTAGGGTGCCGCAGTCCTGGCCAGAGGCCCATCCCTCGGGCCACACCTTCACGCACCGGGAGCTGTTGGTGCGTTTGGCCTCGGCCCGGGCGTACTGAAAGGCCTGGGCCAGGGAGCGGGCGGCCTCCTCTAGCTCGGCCTGGGCGCGCCAACGAAGGAAGTTAGAAATACCGAGGACCAACAACAAGCCCAGAATAACGAGGACAATCACCACCTCCAGTAGAGAGAAGCCCCGTTTCACAGCCGCCTCCAGGTGCCGGCCTTGGCTACCACACTGGCTCCCGCCTGGCTCGCCACCCTTAGCCTTTGGAGCACCATGGGGTCGTAGACGATCTTGCCGCCTCCTTGCCCTGTGCCAGCGATTTGGGTCCAGCAATCGTTACCGTTGCAGTCCCGCAGTTCCGCCACGCCTTCCACCACTACGGCCCCTGTTAGGACCGCATTTCCTTGCTGGTCATAGTCCCCAGCCACATAAATGAGCCCCTGGAAGCCTTGATCACAGGAGCCGTTGACCGTGAGGTTTCCGAAGACCACCAGAATGCCCGATCCGCAGAGCCGATTGTGCCCGGTGAGCATAAGAGGCCCTTGGACCACCTTTAGCTCCCAGTTTTGCAGAGTTCCGTTGAAGGAGGAAGGGGAAACAGAGGGGTATAGTGCCTGGAAGGTAGCCTTAGGCATACCAAAGATGCGTAGGAAGAGCTCGTCGGGATTAGAGGGAACCATTGGGGAGTTTTCTTCCGTGCCGTTCCGGGGAAGGATCTCTCCCCCCCCCCTTGTGTCAATAGTTAAGAGGCTGTCGTAAAAGGGTGGTATCCTTGAGGGATGAGCTCTAGACGATCTTACCCCAGCGACCTCAGCGATGCGGAGTGGGCCCTCCTGGAGCCCCTCATCCCAGCCCCCAAGCCCGGCGGCCGCCCCGCCAAGGTGCCGAGGAGAGAAATCGTTAACGCCATCCTTTACGTCCTGGAAAACGGCATCAAGTGGCGGGCTATGCCCCATGACTTGCCCCACTGGTCCACCGTCTACCACTACTTCCGCAAGTGGCAGAAGGAAGGCATTTGGGAGAAGGCCGTCCA
>NZ_AQWU01000021.1 GCF_000376265.1 Thermus igniterrae ATCC 700962 | reverse complement strand
CTTGGGGTGAACCTGGCGGGGGTGGAGGAGATCATGCGGCTGAGGGCGGAGCTGGAGGCCCTGCAGGCCCGCTTTGAGGCCGAGGTGGCCCGGCTCAGGCTCCTCCTCCTGGAGGAAGGCCGGGCCCTGGCGGAAGAGGGTAGTATGGGCGCGTGAACGCGTTAGCCCCCCTCTTGGAGTTCCTGGCCATCCCCTCGGTCTCCACCGATCCGGCCCACAAGGAGGACGTCCGTCGGGCGGCGCTATGGCTTTCCGAGCGGCTTAGGGCCCTGGGCTTCACCACCGAGCTCCACGAGACCCCCCTCCACCCCATCCTCTACGCCGAGCGCCTGGTGGACCCCAAGGCCCCCACGGTCCTGGTCTACGGCCACTACGACGTCCAGCCCCCCGACCCCTTGGGGCTCTGGACCACCCCGCCCTTTGAGCCCACGGTGCGGGAGGGCAAGGTCTTCGCCCGCGGGGCCTCCGACGACAAGGGGCAGCTCTGGGCCCACGTGGCCGCCCTGGAGGGCCTCGAGGCCCGGGTGAACCTGAAGTTTCTGGTGGAGGGGGAGGAGGAGATCGGCAGCCCCCACCTCCTGCCCTTCGTGCGGGCCCACCGGGAGAAGCTGCGGGCCGATGTGGTGCTCATCTCCGACGGGGCCATGTTCGCCCCCGAAACCCCCACCCTCACCTACGGCCTGCGGGGGCTTACCTACCTGGAGGTGCGCCTGAAGGGCGCCCGGCGAGACCTGCACTCCGGGGCCTTCGGTGGCGTGGCCCCCAACCCCATCCAGGCCCTGGGCTGGATCCTGGCCCGGCTGAAGGAGGAGGGGACGGGCCAGGTCCTCATCCCGGGCTTTTACGACCGGGTACGCCCCGTGTCGGAGGAGGAGAGGCGCCTCTGGCCCGCCCTGGACGAGGAGGCCCTGAGGCGGGAGCTCGGGGTGGAGGTCCTGCCCGGGGAAGCGGGCTACACCCCCTTAGAGCGGCTTTGGGCCCGGCCCACCCTGGACCCCAACGGCGTCTGGGGAGGGTACCAGGGGGAGGGGTCCAAGACGGTGATCCCTGCGGAGGCGGGGATGAAGCTCTCCATGCGCCTGGTGCCCGACCAGGACCCCGAGGAGGTGGCGGAGCTGGCCGAGCGGTACCTGCAGGAGATCTGCCCCCCGGGCTATCGCCTGGAGGTGGTGCGCCTCCATGGGGGCCGGCCCGTCCTCACCGACCCCTTCAGCCCCCCCATGCGCCTCATGGCCCGGGCCCTGGAGGAGGTCTGGGGCCGGCCTCCCGTCTACGCCCGGGAGGGGGGCACCATCCCCGTGGTGGCCGAGCTCCAGGAGGCCCTCTCCGCCCCGGTGGTCCTCCTGGGCCTGGGCCTAAACGACGACAACCTCCATGCCCCCAACGAGAAGTTTGACCTGGTCAACCTGGAGAAGGGCATCGCCACCCTAAGGCGCTTCCACCAGCTCCTGGCCGCCCAGGGCCTGGGGCACTCCTAGGGGGCTCCGCCCTGGCCGGGCTGAGCCCGCTTGAAGATGAGGGCCTCGCCCACCCGTCCGGCCAGGACGGGCACGGCGGCGCTCTTGGCCACCTGGGCGCAGAAGGGGACGTCGGCCTCGAGGCCTACCCCCCTGAGGGCCGCCGCCGCCGCCGAGAGGGAGAGGGCCTCCAGGGGGTCCTGGTAGGCCCTCTTCACCGCCAGGGCGATCCGTGCCCCGTCCTCGGGCTCCACCTCCCCCATGAGGCCCAGGTACTCCGCCAGCACCCCGGCGGTGTAGAGGTCGTCCAGGCCGGCCCGGCCCTCCTTCCCGGCGCAGAGGATGGCCACCTCCTCCGTGGCCAGCTCCCGGGCCAGCCGGGCGGCGGCGTGGGCGTTGTAGAGGGAGGCTAGGAGGACGTGCTTGGCGGAGCGGGCGGCGGCGTGGGCCGCCCGGGTGCCGTTGGTGGTGCTCATCACCACGATCTTTCCCCCCACGGGCGCCTCCAGGGCCTCCCGGGGGGAGTTGCCCAGGTCAAACCCGGGGGGCTTAAGCCCCCCCACCTCTCCGGAGAGGACCACGTCCTCGTCCTTGAAGGCCCGGGCGGCCTCGAGGCCCGCCGTAAGGTAGAGGGCCTCGGCCCCCGCCTCCAGGAAGCAGGCGGCGGTGGTGGTGGCCCGGATCACGTCCACCACCAGCACCACGTCCGCATAGGCCAGCTCTTCCGTGGGCAGCACGTCCACCCTTAAGCGCACGGCATCCCTCCTCACATGAGGCCAAAGGCCAGCTCCTCCAGGAGCTGGGCGTCCACCACCTCCACCACCCCCGGGGCCACCCGGAGGACCCCCTGCCCCCGCAGCTCATGGAGGACCCGAGTCACGGTCTCCCGGCTGGTCCCCGCCATGGCCGCCAGGTCCTGGTGGCGGAGCTGGAAGCTGGGCCCTTTCCCCTGGCGCAGGAGCTTCAAGAGGGCGTAGGCCACCCGGCTTCGGGCCTCCTCAAAGGCCAAAAGGTCCAGCTCCAAATCCGCCTCCCGCAGGCGGTGGGCCAGGATGCGGGCCAGGTTGTGGGCGAAGAGGGGAAGGCGCTGGAGGAGGCCGAAGTAGGCCTCGCGGTAGAGGGCCAGGAGCACGCTGTCCTCCTCCGCCACGGCGCTGGCGCTCCTTTCCGGGGCGTCCAGGAGGCTCATCTCCCCAAACACCCCCCCAGGGCCCACGAAGCCTAAGGTCTTCTCCTGCCCCCCCAGGTGGGTGCGGTACAGACGCACCTGGCCACTTTCCACCAGGTAAAGGGCCTGGCCCAGGTCCCCCTGGTGGAAGATGACCTTGCCCCGGGGGTAGGTGAGGGGCTGGAAAAAGGAGCGGGCCAGCTTTACCTGCTCGGGATTGAGGTCCTGGAAGAGGGGGCTTGGGGCCATCGGCCCTACTCTAACCGAACCTTCATCCTTTGCCTAGAGGATGAGAGGGTGCGGCCGGTGCTGGAAGTCCAGGGCCTGGGCTTTGCTTATGGGAATGGCCCCCTTTTCCAGGGGGTCTCCTTCTGCCTCCACCCCGGGGAGGCCCTGGCGGTATTGGGCCCCTCGGGGAGCGGCAAGACCACCCTGCTCCACCTCCTGGCCGGCCTCCTCCCCCTGCAGGCGGGGGAGGTCTTCTGGGAAGGGGAGGCTATCCGCGGCCTTCCCGAGGGGGTCTTGGCCCGGCGGCGCCTGCGGTTTTTGGGGCTCGTCTTTCAGCACCACTTCCTCTTTCCCGAGCTCACCGCCCTGGAGAACGTCCTGGCCCCGGGGTACCTGGTGGGGCGGGTGGACCGGGCCTGGGGTCTGGCCCTCCTCCGGCGCCTGGGCCTGGAGGGGCGGGCCCACTTCCTCCCCCAGCGGCTTTCGGGGGGGGAAAGGCAGCGGGTGGCGGTGGCCCGGGCCCTCTACCTGAGGCCCCGCCTCCTCCTGGCCGACGAGCCCACCGCCAGCCTGGACCGCCGCCAGGCCCGGGAGGTCTTGCGCCTCATGCGGGAGCTGGCGGGGGAGGTGGGGACGGCCCTGGTCCTGGCCACCCACGACGAGGGGCTGGTGGAAGGGCTTCCCGCCCTCCGGCTGGTGTATCCTTAGGCGGTATGAGTCCCATCCACGTGCAGGGCCAGCGGGGGGACGTGGCCGAGCGGGTCCTCCTGCCCGGGGACCCGGGCCGGGCGGAGTGGATCGCCAAGACCTTCCTCGAGGACCCCGTGCTCTACACCTCCCACCGGGGGCTTCTGGGCTTCACCGGCCGCTACCGCGGGGTGCCCGTCTCCGTGCAGACCACGGGCATGGGGGCACCTTCCGCCAGCATCGTGGCCGAGGAACTGGTTCAGCTTGGGGCCAGGGTGCTCCTGCGGGTGGGTACCTGCGGGGCGGTGGACGAGGGGCTTTTCCCCGGGGATCTGGTCATCGCCCAGGGGGCGGTGCCCCTGGACGGGGCCACGCGCCAGTACCTGGAGGGGCGCCCCTACGCCCCGGTGCCCGACCCCCTGCTCTTCCGCGCCCTCTGGGCCAAGGCGGAGGCCAAGGGCTACCCCCATCACGTGGGCCTGGTGGCCACCGAGGACGCCTTCTACGCCACCACCCCGGAAGGGGCCCGCGCCTGGGCCCGGTACGGGGTACTGGCCTTTGAGATGGAGGCCAGCGCCCTCTTCCTCCTGGGGCGGCTAAGGGGGGTGCGGGCGGGGGCCCTCCTCACCGTCTCCAACCGCATCGGCGACCCGGAGCTGGCCCCCAAGGAGGTGTTGCAGGAGGGGGTAAGGCGTATGGTGGAGGTGGCCCTCGAGGCCCTCTTGGAGGTGTAGGTATGGCCCACGAGCACGAGCACGAGTTCATCCTGGAAATTCCCGAGTTCGCCCACCTCGCCTACGAGGTGGAAGAGGGGGTGGCCATCGTGACCCTGCGCCGCCCCGAGGCCCTGAACGCCCTTTCCCAGGACCTGCTGCGGGAGCTGGCCGAGGTGGCCGAGGTCATCCACCAAGACCCCGAGGCCCGCGCGGTCATCTTCACCGGGGAGGGGAAGGCCTTCGCCGCCGGAGCGGACCTGAAGGAGATCGCCGCCCTCAAGGACCCCTTCATGGCCCGGGAGTACGCCCTTTTGGGCCAGCAGGTCTTCGCCGAGATCGCCGCTTTGCCCATCCCCACCATCGCCGCCATCCACGGGTATGCCCTCGGGGGTGGTCTGGAGCTGGCCCTGGCCTGCGACCTGCGGGTGGCCGCCAAGGGGGCCAAGCTGGGCCTGCCCGAGGTGGGCCTGGGCCTTATCCCCGGCTTCGGCGGCACCCAGCGCCTGCCCCGGCTGATTGGGCGGGGGCGGGCCCTGGACCTCATCTTCACCGGGCGGCATGTGCCCGCGGAGGAGGCCCTGGCCCTGGGATTGGTAAACCGGGTGGCGGAGGACGCCCTGGAGGAGGCCAAGAAGCTGGCCCGCCAAATCCTGAAAAACGCCCCCATCGCCCTGGCCCTGGCCAAGGAGAGCGTGGTGCGGGGGGAGGGCCTGGACCTGGCGGAGGCCCTGGAGATCGAGGCCGACCTCTTCGGCTACGCCTCGGCCACCGAGGACATGAAGGAAGGGGTCAAGGCCTTCCTGGAGAAGCGCGCCCCCAACTTCAAGGGGGAGTGAAGCCCCCCGCGGGCTTCCCGGTGTGTCCCGGGTCCCCCCGGGGGGCTCGGGTGTGGTGTAAGGTGGGAGGTGCCCATGACGGGAGAACGCGTGGTCCACGTGGCCAGCCCCAAGGCCAAGCTCTACGCTGAGGCCGACCAGGCCATCCGCGAGCGCCTCAAGGCCTTTCCCAAGGCCCTAAGGGCCTACGAGCTCCTCATCCAAGACCCCGAGGCCCGGGCCGGCTGGAACATGGCCAACTACCTCACCATGCGCAAGCTGGGCTACAACGACCACGGCCGGGTCCACGCCCTGCTCACGGGGGCGGCCAGCGTGGCCATCCTGGGGCTCCTGGCCGAGGCCGGGGTGCGGCTGGACACCGTGGAGTCGGGGGCCGGAGAGCTCGAGGACGCCTACGTGGTGGTCCTCCTGGCCACCATGCTCCACGACCTGGGCAATGGGGTGCACCGGGAGCACCACGAGGCCTTCGGGGTAACCCTGGCCCTGCCCATTCTGAACCGCATCCTGGAGAAGATCTACCCCGATCCCGAGCAACGCACCGCCCTCCGCGCCCTTATCCTCCACGGGATCTACAGCCACGACCTCTCCCCGGAGCCCCTGACCATTGAGGCCGGGGTCACCGCGGTGGCTGACGGCACCGACATCACCAAGGGGCGCGGGCGCAAGGCCTTCGCCCTTGGGAGCATTGACATCCACTCCATCAGCGCCCTGGCCGTGGACGAGGTGCGCATCCTCAAGGGGGAGAAGGTACCCGTGGAGATCCAGGTGACCATGAACAACTCCGCGGGCATCTTCCAGGTGGAGGAGACCCTCACCAAGAAGGTGCTCAAAAGCCCCCTGCGCCCCTACGTGACCGTGGTGGCCATGACGGAGGGGGATGGAGGCCAGGACCAGCGCATCGTGCACCGGGTGCGCCTCCACGAGCGGGAGGACCGCTTCGTCCTGGACTGAAAACCACCCCGGTGCTGGCCGGGGTGGGAGGCCCTAAGGCCTAGGCCTCGGGCCAGAGCTCCCGAATCTCCTTGGGAAGGAGGTTCCGCACGTCCGCCACCTCCCCCTCGGTCACCTTGGCGGCCAGGACCCGGAAGACGGCCCGGGCCGCGGCCTCAGGGTCCAGGGCGGGGCCACCGGGGGTCTTGAGCTCCCGGGCCACATGGGCCAGGAAGGCTTCCTTGTGCCGCTCCTTCAGGGGCTTATCCGTGGGGTCCCAGCCCTCATAGTAAAGGCCCCGGACCAGCATGGGAAGCTGGGCCCCCAGCTGGGCCACCTCCTCCACGGGCAGGCGGTCCCGCAGGGCGTGGAGCACCGCCCGCAGGGCCATGTAGGCCCGGTGGCGGTCCTCAATCCCCAGGGCCTCCATGATGCCTTTGAGCCAGATATGGGTCTTGTGGAGGGTGGTGTCAAAGACCTCCAGACCGGTGGCGCTCATACTTTCACCCCCTTTTTCTTTAGCATATCCCCCCTTTCGGATATTCAATGCATACCCCCTTGACAAGCCAAAGGAAAAGGGGGCGCTTGGTGAGCTGTGGAAGAACACCAGACGCCCCCTTCCATCCTACCCCTGTCCCTGGAGGAACTGGTCCCCCTGCTCCAGGCATGGCTCCAAGCCCGCTTGCCAGAAGGGGAGAGAAAACCCGGCAGGCCCAGGACCTTCTCCGACCTCAGCCTCTTTCTCTTCCACCTGGTCCGCGCCCTCCTGGGCTTCTCCAGCGAACGCATGCGCCGGGAACTGGCCCGCAACCCTAGGCTCCGCA
>NZ_AQWU01000020.1 GCF_000376265.1 Thermus igniterrae ATCC 700962 | reverse complement strand
GCCCCTCCCTCAGGCCCTCCTCCGAGTGGGAGGCCAGGTAGAGGACCTCGGGACGGGCCTCCTCCAAAAGGGCCAGGACCGTGGTGGCGTTGTAGCGTGGATGCAGGATGTGGAAGGGGCCAAGGGAAGGCAGTAAGAGCATCCTCACCATCTTAGAGGCTGTCGTAAAAGTCCTCCACGGCCAGCTACGCGGCCCTAGCCAGCCGCTTCACCAACAAGCGTAGCATGCCCAGATACACCCAGGCCTCGCTCACCCGAGGGTTAGCTTCGTAGTCCTTGGCAAGCCGCCGTAAGATTTTGTTAAGGGCCCGCGCCCTAACCTAGGGAGGGAAAACCCACTGGGTTTTCCCCAAGGAGGTAGGTTATGAGGAACGGTCTGCGGCTCCAGGTTCTTCTGACCCTGTTGCTGGCGGCCCTCTTCGCCTGCCAGCAGAGCGGCCGCCCTCCCCAGGAAGGGCAGCCCACCCCCGCCCAGGAGGCTCCGGTCTACGGGCTGGAGGCGCCGCGGGTCATTCCAGGAAGCTACATCGTGGTGCTTAGGGAAGACAAGGGGACGGAGGTAGAGGGCGTGCTGCAGGCGCTGGAGAGGGAAGGCGTAGGCGCCCTGGGCCTGGCCCCCGAGGAGAGCCGGGTGCAGTTCGTCTACAAGGAGGCCCTCAAGGGCTTCGCCGCCAGGCTAACCCCCGCCGCCCTGGCCCGGCTGCGCAGGGACCCCCGGGTGGCCTACATCCAGGCGGACGGGCTCCTGGAATACGATCAGATGCGGGTCCAGCCTAATCCCCCCTGGGGCTTGGACCGGATTGACCAGCGGAACCTCCCCCTGAACAACACGTACACCTACACCGCCACGGGCCGTGGGGTCAACATCTACATCCTGGACTCGGGCATCCGCATGACCCACCAGGAGTTTGCTGGCCGCATCCGTCTCGGCTTTGACGTGAACGGGGGCTCGGGGGAGGACTGCTTTGACCACGGAACCCACGTGGCGGGGATCGCCGCCGGCTCCACCTACGGGGTGGCCAAGGAGGCCACGGTCTGGAACGTGAAGGTGGGCGTGGAACCCGGTTGCTACCTCACCGCCTCCTCTATTATCGCCGGGGTGGACTGGGTGACGGCAAACCGCCAGCTCCCCGCCGTGGCCAACATGAGCCTGGGCGGCCCCCCTCAGCCCGCCATAGATCAGGCGGTCCGGAACTCCATCGCCCGCGGCGTGGTCTACACCTTCTCGGCCGGTAACAATAACAGGGATGCCTGCGGTCAAAGCCCGGCACGGGTGCGGGAGGGCATCACGGTGGCCGCCAGCGACATAAACGACCAGAAGGCGTGGTTCTCCAACTGGGGTACCTGTGTGGACCTCTTTGCCCCGGGGGTTAACATCCTCTCAGCCGTCTATACGGGAGACGCTGACGCCGGGTTGATGAGCGGCACTTCCATGGCCGCCCCCCACGTGGCCGGCGTGGCCGCCCTCTACCTGGAGCAGAACCCCACCGCGACCCCGGCCCAGGTGCAGCAGGCCCTCCTGACCAACGCCACCCTGGACCGAATCCAAAACCCTTGGGGGACGCCCAACCGGCTTCTCTACAGCCTCTTCGCCGCGGCGCCGCCCCCGCCGCCCCCGGCCCCGCCAGCCCCGCCGGCCCCCTGCCAGATGGGCCGGAGCTATACGGGCACCCTCATGCCGGGGAGCGTGGCCTACCAGCCCAGCGCCCTCGGGTACCAGAGCGCTTCGGGCATCCAGGAAGGCTGCCTCCAAGGGCCCACCGGGACCAATTTTGACCTCTACCTCGAGGCCCGCCAGGGCAACGCCTGGGTGGAGGTGGCCAGAAGCACCGGGCCCACCTCCCAGGAGGTGGTGCGGTACCAGGGGTCCGCGGGCTTCTACCGCTGGCGCATCGTGGCGAAGCAGGGCCTGGGCAGCTATACCTTCAGGCTCCAGACCCCCTAGGAGGTGACCCGTGAAGACCCGGCGCGTTCGGCTCTTGCTCGCCCCCCTCTTGGCGGGCCTCCTCGGGGCCTGCGGGGGGGGCAGCTCCTCCCCTCCGCCTCCGCCGCCCCCCGGTGGGGACCACGCCCCCGCCTACGTGGAGGCGGGCCTCCTGGTCCTCCCCCCAAGCGTCTCTCCCCAGGGGCTCTCCCTTCAGGAAAACCCCCAGGCCCGCCTCCTTCGGCGGGCCCTCGCCGCCAAGCCCCTGGGCCCGGGGGCCGAGGGAAGGCCTAGCCCCCAGGCGGTGAAGGCCCGGGCCTACCTGGCCGTGGCCTGGGCCCCCGTGCCCCAGGCCCAGGGCTACCGCCTCTACCTCCGCCTGGGCGAGGAAGCCTCCTGGACCCCCATCGGGGAGGTGGGGGGGAGCAAGACCTTTGCCGAGGGCAGCTTCGCCCTCACCTTTGAGGAGGGTAACCGCCTGCAGCTGGGGGTGGCCGCCCTGGGCCCCTGGGGGGAGGGCCCCGTGGCCCCGGCGCCTCCCCTCCAACCCCTGGCCCCGCCCGTGCCCCAGAGCCCCCGGGACGGGGAGGACTTCCCCCAGACCCCCCTCTTCCGCTGGACCAACAGCCCCCGGGCCGAGGCCACGGGGGTCCTGGTGGCGAGCAAGACCCAGGAGGACCTCCTCGTGGCCCAGCTCTTTGAGGGCCAGGTGGGGGAGTGGCGGCCCCAGGAACCCCTGCCCGAGGGGGTCTACCTCTGGTACGCCCTGAACTTCGGCGGGCGCACCCGCTTCCAGAGCCCGGACCTCACCGACCTCTTCGGAACCTTTAACGTCTGGAGCGCCGCCTCAGGGGGGGAGTTCAGCATCGGTGGGGCCCTCCGGGCCAGCATCTCCGGCACCATCCGTCTGGTGGGGGCGGGGACACAGGCCCAGCTCCCCGAGGCCCTGGGAGAAGCCCTGGCCAAGCTGGAGCTCCGCCAAGCCCTCACCGAGCTCTTAAAAGACCCACCCCCCATGCGCCCGGACCGGGTGATCCTGCGCCTGCGGGAGGGGGTGGCCCCGCAGGCCGTCCAAAGGCTACGGGCCGAGGGCTTCGTCCTGGAAGCGGAACGGCCCCTGGCCCTGAAAGGGGTGGTGGCCTACCGCCTGGCTGCCGTGCCCCAGGCCCTGGTCCAGGACCCCGCCCTGCCCTTGAAGGCCGCCCTGGCATTCCTGGACCGGCCCGACGTGGTCTGGGCCCAGCCCGATTACATCCAGTTTGCCCAGCGCGTTCCCAACGATCCTCTCTACCCCTTCAACTGGAACTACGACCTCATCGGCATGCCCCGGGCCTGGGACATCACCGTGGGAAGCCCCAGCGTGGTGGTGGGGGTGGTGGACTCGGGCGTCCTCTGGGACCCCCTGCGCCCCGAGCGGACCCACCCCGACCTGGTGGGCCAGGTCCTGGGGGGCTACGACTTCATCAGCGACCCCGCCTTGGCGGCCGACGGGGACGGGCGCGACCCCGACCCCTACGATACCGGCCCCGGCTCCCTCACCAGCTACCACGGGAGCCACGTGGGGGGCATCATCGGGGCGGTGGGCGACAACGGCGTGGGCATCCCCGGAATGGCCTGGCGGGTGAAGCAGGTGCACGCCCGGGCGTTAGGCCCAAATCCCCAGGCCGGCACCGGAACGGGTTCCTCGGTGGACATCGTGGAGGGCCTGCTTTGGGTGGCGGGGCTTCCCGTGCCCGGGGTGCCCCAGAATCCGCACCCCGCCCAGATCGTGAACCTCTCCCTCGGGTCTAGAGTCCCCTGCGCCGCCCATCCCTTCTACCGCGACGCCATCCCACAGCTCCTGGCCCGGGGGGTAATCGTGGTGGTCGCGGCCGCAAACTCCAACGAGGACGCCAGCCAGTACAGCCCCGCAAGCTGCCCCGGGGTCATCACCGTGGGGGCGGTGGGGCCCAGAGGAACCCGCGCCTCCTACTCCAACTACGGCCTCACCGTGGCAGTCATGGCGCCCGGAGGGGACATCCAGGGCAACCCCCGCGATGGGGTGCTGAGCCTTTCCCGGAACGACACCACGGGAGAGATGAGGTACGAGTTCGCGGATGGCACCTCCATGGCCACCCCCCACGTGACGGGCCTGGTGGCCCTCATGAAGAGCCTCAAGCCCAGCCTCACCCCCCAGGAGGCCCGCGCCATCCTCCAGGCCACCGCCAGTCCCATGAGCGCCGAGGCCTGCCGCAGGCCCACGGGAGCCGAGTGCGGGGCCGGGCTGGTGAACGCCCCCGCCGCCCTCCAGGCCCTGGGAGCCACGCCCCCGCCCCCCGTGGAGGGAGGCCTCCTGAACACCCTGGTGGCCGCCTGTCCCCTGGACCAGAACGGAAACCCCCAGTGCACTGACCCCCGGGCGGTGGGGATCCGCCTGGGCACCACCGCCTCCGAAAGCCCCTACGTCATCCCCGACGCCCGCCGGGGGGTGCCCTACGCCGTCATCGCCTGGAAGGACGTGAACGGGAACCGGGTGGTGGACGCGGGGGACCTGGTGGGCACCTACCCAAACCCCGTGGTTCCGCCCGCCACCGGGGTGGACTTCACCGTGAGCCCCCGGTGAGCCGCTCCACCACCTTGCGGGCGTGAAAGACGTTCCCCGCCCCCAGCACGGGGGCGGGGGCCTTCTCCCCCAGGTAGAGGGCGTACCGCCCCCCCTCCACCCGCACCCCCTCCAGGCGTCCCTCCGCCCCCTCCCCCAAAACGACCACGGCGGCGGTGGGGTTATCCCGGAAGGCCACCCCCTCCAGGCGGTAGCGCCCCGCTCCCAGGACCAGGATCCCGGCGTGGCCCGAGGGCCCCACCTCCCCCCCCAGGACCTGGGCCTCCGCCCGGCCCTGGAGGAGGAGGCAGGCCTGCACCCCCGCCCGCAGGCGCACCTCCTCCAGGCGGGCCCGGGCCTTCTCCCCCAGGACCAAGACCGCCTGGGCCCCCCGCGCCCCCCCGTCCAGGAGGGTCCGGCGGGCCTCCACCTCCCCCTCCACCACGGCCACGGCCTGGCACCCCTCGCAGCGGAGCTCCGCCCCTTCCAGCCCGAGGCCACCCCCGGGGGCCACCCGCACCAGGGGCCCTCCGAAGCCCGGGGCGGCCTCCAGGACCACCCCCTCCAGACGGGCCCGCACCCCGGGGAAGACCACCAAGGGCCCCTCCAGGCGGAGCCTGGACCCTCCGGGAGGGGCGGCGAGGACCACGTCCCGCACCAGGTCCAGGGAAGGCAGGACCGCCTCCCCCCGGGGGAGGACCACCCGCCCCCCCTGGGCCAGCCGGGCCGCCAGGGCCTCCGGGGAGGGGGGACGGAGCCTGGGGTAGAGGGCGAGGCCGAGGGCGAGGAGGGCCAGGAGACCGAAGGTGAGGAGCGCGCGCGCCATACCCCGCCACTATACCAAAACCCCGGCCCCCTGGGGGGCCGGGGCCAGGGGCCTAGCCCTTAGGGCATCACGTTGATGGAGCCCGCCGGGCAGGGGGTGAAGACGCGCGTGGTGGGACCCCCTGTGTCCGTAACCTCGAGCCGCTGGGTGTAGGTGCTGCCGGCCGCAAGGCCGAGCGTGAATGCGGTGAAATCGCCCGCGGCAGCCGTGTCGTGAACAAAGGCCCCATCCGCCGGCGGTACCGCCGACACCGACGGGACGCCGAGGGCCGTGAGCGGACCCGCCGTCCCGCTGAAGCGATCGTACCTGGCCTGGGCCTGCACGTTGCCCCCAGCGTTCCAGTAGCGGATCTGGTAGACCCCGTCCAAGGGCGTGTTGGCGGTGACGCTGTAGTTCCCCTGCGGGCAGGCGAGGGCGGTGACCTGCGCCATGAAGCCCGCGCCCAAGGCGTCAGGGTTCCAGGAGCTGTGGCCGCGGTCGTTGAAGATGAGGGCCACGAGGCCGCGGTCGGGCTCCAGGGTCCAGTTCACCCGGTAGGGGGCGCTCTCCACGTCCTGGATCCAGTAGTAGACCTCGTTTATCCCCGCCACGTAGTTCGGGAGGCCGATGGCGGCGGCGGCGCCGAGGTTGCTCCGCAAGGGGTCGTTGCCGGGCGCCAGGCGGTAGAAGCTGAGCCTGGCCAGGCTGCCGCCCGCGATGGCCGCCTGGGCGTCGGTTTCCACGTAGCTCAGGACGTACTGGGACTGCCCCACCAGCCCCGCCGCATTACCCAGGGCAGCGTCAGCGGGCCGCGGGGCAGGCACGGGTGCCCCGGAAGGCGGAGCCAGGAAGGTGAGCTCAAAGCGGTCGTTGTCGTTGCCTGCGTTGTCGCCAGGAGGGTTGTTCACCTCATTGGCCGCGGCAGCCCGGTGGCGGATGGTAAGGGTGCGGAAGCTCGCCCGCACGTTGCCCCCCTGGTCCACGGCCAGGGCGATGAGGTCCAAGGGGCGGTTGGGGTTAACTGCCGGCTCGTTGGTGGGATCGGGCAGGCGCAGGTTGGCGGCCCCGCTGGCGCCCGGGATGCGGGCCAGCTCCACCAGGCCGGGCTGGGCTCCGTTGAGGTTCCACACGGGAGCATTGATGCCAGCAGCAGGTGCGGCGTTGCTGGCGAAGAAGAGCCGGACCTCCCGCACGCTGCTCTGGGCATCGCTGGCGTTGGCCCCAAAGGTGACCTGGCTCCAGGCGTCGTAGGTGCCGGCGC
>NZ_AQWU01000019.1 GCF_000376265.1 Thermus igniterrae ATCC 700962 | reverse complement strand
TAGGGTTGCGGGCCAGTTCCCGGCGCATGCGTTCGCTGGAGAAGCCCAGGAGGGCGCGGACCAGGTGGAAGAGAAAGAGGCTGAGGTCGGAGAAGGTCCTGGGCCTGCCGGGTTTTCTCTCCCCTTCTGGCAAGCGGGCTTGGAGCCATGCCTGGAGCAGGGGGACCAGTTNCTCCAGGGNCAGGGGNAGGATGGAAGGGGGCGTCTGGTGTTCTTCCACAGCTCACCAAGCGCCCCCTTTTCCTTTGGCTTGTCAAGGGGGTATGCATTGAATATCCGAAAGGGGGGTCTCACAGAGGATAGCCCAAAGTTTCCAGCACGACCCGGACCTGGTAAGCAAGGAGGTCCTCGAGGCCATACACCACCTGCACCCGCTCCCCCAAAGCCCGGTCCAGGGGAACCAGGGCCAGGAAGGCATGGAAAGGCTGCAGATTGTCCAAGGAAAGCCTGCCACCCGCATAGAGGATGAGGTCCGCTTTAAGGGCCACTGCCTGGACCTCTTCCCCACGCAGGACCACATGCCCCCGGGCCCGCTCGGGAAGGCGGGCCAAAAAGCTGTCCCCCTCGGCAAAACTGGCCCCGGCCACGGACACCTGGCCCAGAGGCCGCAGGAAGGGGGCCAGAGCGGGGCGCAGGGGCCCAAGCCAGAGGGCCCGGGCCCCCGGGAAATGGGCCGCCAGGAAGCGCTCCAGGCCCACGCCCTCGGTGAACTGGCCCACAAGCCCCGCCACCCCCGGCACCAGGAGGTCCAAGACCCCCGCCTCCCGGGCCTCGGGCTCGAGGCGCACCCCCTCAGGCGGGGGCAGGGCCTCGGCCAGAAGCATGCCGGAGAGCCCCAAGGGGGCCAGGCAAGGCAAAGCTTTCCAGGGGTCTTCCCCCTCCACCGGGTAGGGGAAGAGGGGGAGCTTGGCTGCGGCCACCTCGGCCACCAGGCGGTCAAAAAGGAGGGAGGGGCGGCGGTAGAAGAACACCAGGGGCCGGGGGGTGTGGTAGGGGGGCCACATGGGCTTGCCTCCTCTAGGCGGGGCGCAGGTCGGCGTACTTGAGGGAGAGGCGCTTCAGGCCCACCCCCTCAAAGTGCACGGTCACCTCGTCCCCGGAGGCCGCCACCACGGTGCCGGGGCCGAAACGGGGATGGAAGACCCTCTCCCCTCCCTTGTAGGCCCCCGGCTTGGGCCGATGAGGGGGCGGGACCGGCCTCGGGGGCCGGTAGGGGTCGTACTCCTCGTAGAGGGTGGGGTCCACCTCCTCCAGGAAGCGGCTTGGGCGGGTGGGCTCGGTGCGGCCGTAGACCTCCCGCTCGCCGGCGTAGGAAAGGTAGAGCCGTTCCTGGGCCCGGGTGATGCCCACGTAGAAGAGCCGGCGCTCCTCCTCGAGGCCCTCCAGGGTGCTCAGGGAAGAGCGGTGGGGCAGAAGCCCCTCCTCCACCCCCACCAAAAAGACCACGGGGAACTCCAGGCCCTTGGCGTTGTGCAGGGTCATGAGGGCCACCCGGCCCCCGGTCTCCCCGGGCTCCTCCGCCCGAGCGGTGAGGGCCACCCGGTCCAGGAAGTCCATGAGCCCCTCGGCCTCCTTGGCCGCCCGCAGGAGCTCCTCCACGTTTTCCAGGCGGTCCTCGTGGTCCTCGGGGTAGGCCTCCTTGAGGTAGTTGGGGTAGTCCGTGGCCTCGAGGAGGTGGCGGAAAAAGGCCTCCGCCGGGCCGAAGACCAGGTCCTGAAGCTCCTCCATGAGGGCCAGGAAGTGGCGCAGGGGCTCCGGGCGGGGCAGGACCTCGGCCCCCACCTTCAGGGCCTCGTAAAGGGGAAGCCCCCTTTCCTGGGCCATGGCCTGCACCTTTTCCACGGTGGCCGGGCCGATGCCCCGGGGCGGGGTGTTGAGCACCCGCTTCAGGCTCACGACGTCCAGGGGGTTCAGGGAAAGCCGGGCGTAGGCCAGGAGGTCCTTCACCTCCGCCCGCTCAAAGAAGCCCACCCCACCCACCACCCGCACGGGGATGCCCCGGGAGGCCAGGGCCTGCTCCAGGAGGCGGCTTTGGGCGTTGGTGCGGTAGAGGACGGCCACGCGCTCAAAGGGAGGCCCCAGGCGGAGGACCTCCTCGGCCACGAAGCGGGCCTCCTCCCGGGCATCGGGAGCCCGGAAGAGGCGCACGGGCTCACCCCCGGCGCGCACGGGGCGCAGGGTCTTCTCCAGGCGCAGGGCGTTTTGGGCGATGACGGCATTGGCGAAGCGGAGGATGGCCTCGGTGGAGCGGTAGTTGTCCTCGAGGCGGTACACCCGGGCCCCGGGGTAGTCCCGGGTGAACTCCAGGATGTTCCGGATGTCCGCGGCCCGGAAGGAGTAGATGCCCTGGTCCGGGTCCCCCACGGCCATGAGGTTGGCCTCCTCCCCCGCCAGAAGCCGGGTGAAGCGGTACTGCACGGGGTTGGTGTCCTGGTACTCGTCCACGTGGATGAAGCGGGCCCGCCGCCGCACCCGCTTCAGGACCTCTTCGTCCCCCTCCAGGAGCTCCAGGGCCTTGAGGAGGATGTCCCCGAAGTCCAGGGCCCCCTGGGCCCGCAAGGCCTCCCCATAGCGGACCAGGACGTCCTGAAGCCGCCCCCGGGAAAGGCCCCCGTAGAACTCGGGCAACTCCGCCACCAGGCTTTCCGGGGCCACCCCCTGGTTCTTGGCCCGGTCCAGGAGGCTCCGGATGGGCCCCGGCTTGGCGGTAAGCCCCAGCTCCTTCAGGACCTCCTTGAGGAGGGCCGTCTGGTCGTCCTCGTCGTAGACCACGAAGCCCGGCTTCAACCCCACCCGTTCCCCATAGACCCGGAGGATACGCAGGGCGGCGGCGTGGAAGGTGGAGACCCAAAGCTCCCCCGCCCCCTTCACCATGCGCTTCAGGCGCTCCTTCATCTCCTCGGCGGCCTTGTTGGTGAAGGTGACCGCCAGGATCTCCGAGGGGAAGACTCCCCGGTGGGCGATGAGGTAGGCCACCCGGTGGACCACGGTGCGGGTCTTACCGCTCCCCGCCCCGGCCACCACCAAGGCCGGCCCCTCAAAGTGCAGGACCGCCTGGCGCTGGGCCTCGTTGAGGGAGTGAAGGAGCTCCTCGTTCACGGGGGAGAGTGTACCACGGGGTAGACTCTAGGGCATGGAGCTCTACCCCACGCAGGAAGGCTTCCTGGGAGAGATGGCCAAGGGCTTCACCTTCGCCGCCTTGGGCCGCCTGGCAGCGGGGTTCGGGGAGCGGCTTGTGGCCGAGGGGGTGGGCCGGGTGGTGGTGGCCCACGACACCCGCTTCCTGGCCCGGGAGATGGCCGAGGAGGCGGCCGGGGTGCTGGCCGGCCTAGGGCTGGAAACCCACCTCCTCAAGGGCCCCGCACCCCTGCCCCTCTTCGGCCACGCCCTGAAGGAGCTGGGGGCAGGGGGGTTTTACCTCACGGCCAGCCGCAAACCCGCCCGCTACCAGGGGGTGAAGCTCCGCCTGGGGCCTGGTAGACCCCTTTCCGGGGAGGCCCTGGCCCTTCCTCAGGAAACCCCGCGGGAACGGGGCCCCTACGCCCTCCTGGACGCCAGGAAGGGCTATCTGGAACGCCTTAAGGCCAGCGCCCAGGGCCTGGACCCCGGGAAGAAGGGGGTGGTCTACCTGGACACCCTGGGGGGGGCGGGGGGAGGCCTCATGCCCGCCCTCTTCAAGGCCCTGGGCCTCGAGGCGGAGCTCCGGGAGCTCCACCCGGTCCCCCACCCCCTCTTCTACGGGGTGGACCCCGACCCCAGGCCGGAGAACCTGAACACCCTGCGGGTGCTCCTGAAGGCCCAGGAACCCCCGGCGGTGGGGTTCGCCCTGGACGGGGACGCGGACCGGCTGGCCGTGCTCCTGCCCGGGGGGGAGTTCCTGCCCCCCGAAGGCGTGGCGGAAAGGCTCAAGGGGAGGGAGGTGGAGGCCGACGGGGAGGGAGGCTTCCGCTTCCCCTGGCACCTAGAGGAAAAGGACCCCTTCCTGGCGGCTCTCCTCCTCCTCGAGGCCCTCCTATGAAGGCCCTCCTGCCCGGCCTCTACCTCCTTCCCGTCCCCATCCCCTACCCCCTGCAGACGGTGAACCTCTACCTCCTGAGGGGCGAGGGGGAGGTGGCCCTCCTGGACACCGCCTTAGGCACCCGGACCGCCCGGGGAACCCTGGAGCTCTACCTGGCGGAGCTTGGCCTCTGCTTCCAGGACGTGAAGACCGTCCTCCTCACCCACCACCACCCCGACCACTACGGCCTGGCGGGGTTCTTTGAGGGCCTGGGGGCCAGGGTCTACCTCCACGAGGAGGAGCTTCCCCGGGGGCACCGCTTCTGGCTGGAGCCTGAGGCCTTTGAGGAGGCCTCCTGGCAGCTTTTCCTGGAGCACGGCACCCCGGAGGAAGCCCTTTCGGGCATCCGGGAGACCATGGCCAAGACCCGGGAGCGGGTCCATCCCCCGCAAAGCCCCATCCCCTTGCGGGATGGGGAGGTGCTGGAGGTGGCGGGCCGCCGCCTGCGGGTGGTCTGGACCCCGGGCCATGCGGACGGCCACGCGGCCTTCCTCCTGGAGGAAGAGGGGGTGCTCCTGGCAGGGGATGCCCTTTTGGAGCGGGTCTCCCCCAACGTGGGCCTCTGGGCCTACACCCGGGCCAACCCCCTTAAGGACTTCCTGGCCTCCTTAAGGCGCCTGGGAGAACTCCCTGCCCGGGTGGCCTACGCGGGGCACTTTGGCCCCATCCTCGAGGTGAGAAAGCGGGCGGAGGAACTCCTCCTGCACCACGAGGAGCGCCTCCAGGCCCTCCTCCACCACCTGGAAAGGCCGCAAAGCGCCTGGGAACTCTCCCTAAAGCTCTTTCCCCAGGAGCTGGACCCCGCCGGACGGCGCTTCGCCTTCGCCGAGACCCTGGCCCACCTGGAGTACCTGCGGCACGAGGGCGTTTTGGACCGGGAGGGGCCCCCCTACCGCTACTTCAGGCCATAAGCCCCTTGCCGCAAAGGCAGGTGGGGGGTAGACTTTGACCCGGTTCAAGGAGGCGCCATGAAGCCTTGGCACACCCACTACGACCCCGGGGTTCCCCAGGAGGCCCCAAAGCCCAAGCCCCTGACCGAGCTCCTGAAGGCCAACGCCCAGCGCTACCCCCAGAAGGTGGCCCTGGAGTTCCTGGGGCGAAGTATCCCCTACCAGGCCCTCTGGCAGCAAATAGAAGCCTTCGCCAGGGGGCTACAGGAGGCCGGGCTAAGGCCCGGGGACCGGGTGGCCATCATGCTCCCCAACTCCCCCCAGTTCGTCATCGCCTTCTTCGGCACCCTGCTGGCGGGCGGGGTGGCGGTGAACACCAACCCCATGTACACCCCCCGGGAGCTGAGGCACCAGCTTCGGGACTCCGGGGCCAAGGTGCTGGTCATCCTGGACCTCCTCCTGCCCCGCTACCAGGAGGTGAAGGAGGAGGCCCCGGTGGAGGTGCTGGTGCGCACGGGCATCCAGGACTACCTCCCCTTCCCCAAGAACCTCCTCTACCCCCTCATGCAAAAGCGCAAGGGGCAGTGGCCCAGGGCCCTGGAGGGCATCCCCTGGCGGGCCTTCCTCAGGCCGGGAAGCCCCGAGCCCGTGGCCCTGGGGCTGGACGACCTGGCCCTCTTGCAGTACACCGGGGGGACCACCGGGGTGGCCAAGGGGGCCATGCTCACCCACGGCAACCTGGCCGCCAACGCCCTGCAGGTGCGGGCCTGGATCCCGGACTTCAAGGAGGGGGAGGAGGTGGTCCTGGGGGCCATCCCCTTCTTCCACGTCTACGGCATGACCGTGGCCATGAACCTGGCCCTTTTGGGGGCGGCCAAGCTGGTCCTCCTGCCCCGGCCGGAGATTGGCCCCATCGTGGAGGCCATTGAGAAGCACCGGGTCACCCTCTTCCCCGGGGTGCCCACCCTCTACGTGGCCTTCAATAACTTTCCCGGCATCGAGGGGCGCAACCTGCAAAGCGTCCGGGCCTGCATCTCCGGCTCGGCTCCCCTGCCCCTGGAGGTGGCGGAGCGCTTTGAGGCCCTCACCGGGGCCAAGCTGGTGGAGGGCTACGGCCTCACCGAGGCCAGCCCGGTGACCCACTGCAACCCCCTCTATGGGGAAAGGCGGCTTGGGAGCGTGGGGCTGCCCTTCCCCGGCGTGGAGGCCAGGGTGGTGGACGAGGAAGGCAGGGAAGTCCCCGTGGGGGAGGTGGGCGAACTCATCGTCAGGGGGCCCAACATCATGAAAGGCTACTGGAACCGCCCCGAAGAAACCGGGCGCGCCCTCAAGGACGGCTGGCTCTTCACCGGCGACCTGGCCAAAATGGACCCCGACGGCTACTTCTACATCGTGGACCGCAAAAAGGACATGATCATCGCCGGCGGCTACAACATCTACCCCCGCGAGGTGGAAGAGGTCCTCTACGCCCACCCCGCCGTCCAGGAAGCCGCCGTGGTGGGCGTCCCCGACCCCTACCGCGGAGAAACCGTGGCCGCCTTCCTCGTCCTCAAGGAGGAGTACCGCGGCAAGGTGAG
>NZ_AQWU01000018.1 GCF_000376265.1 Thermus igniterrae ATCC 700962 | reverse complement strand
CGGGGGCGAGGCCAGGGAGGAGGCGCGGGTGCGGGCGCGGGAGGGGTGGGACCCCGAGGTGTACCGGTTTCGCGGGGTGGTGGAGGGGGTGTTTGGGGGGATGAAGACGCGGCTGGGTGGGGGGNACCTTTGGGAGCGGAAGCCTTGGACGGCCATGGCGCGGGCGCTTTTGGAGCTCATCGCCTACGGCCTTAGGGTTCTTCTCTCCCTTCTCCCGCCCCCTCCGGGGTACAAGGCAATTTACTAGGCAAGCCCATGCGCTCAGCAAGGAATTTTTTCGGGGGAAGCGGGGGCGCGCCCGCCCCCTCCGGGATGCAACTTTTTGCGCCAGGCCTAGCGGGCCCGGCGGATGGGGGCCACCAGGAAGGCCCCCAGGAGGAAAAACCCCCCGGCCAGGAGGAAGAGGACCAGGTAGCCCAGGCCCTCCTCCCGGGCGTTCAGGAGGTCCAGGGGCCGGCCGAAGGCCCCGGCCAGCACCTGGGGCACCACGATGGAGGTCTGCCACAGGCCCATGTCCGTGGCGTGGGCCCGGGGGTCCCGCAGGACGTCCGAGACCAAGGCCCAGTCCACCGCCAGGTAGACCCCGTAGAAGAGGCCGAAGAAGAGGGCCAGGCCCAGGAGGAGGTCGTACCGGGGCAGGAGGAGCAAAAAGGGCATCAAGACCCCAAGCCCCGCCCCAGAGAGGTAGATAAGGGGCTTCCGCCCCACCCGGTCCGAGGCCCTCCCCGCGGGCACGCTGGCTAAGGCCGCCCCCAAGGAGATGAGGAGGCCCAAAAGGGCCACCGCCTGGAAGGGCTCCTCGGTGAGCGTGCGGCCCAGGACCCCGAAGAAGCGCACCACGTCGGCCAGGTAGTACTGCAGGTAGGTCTGGGCCAGGTAGAAGCCCAGCATCACCAGAAAGCGGGTCAGGTAGACCAGCAGAAAGTCCCGGTCGCGCCAGGGAGCGGCCATGGCCTGGAGGAAGGTCTCTTCCCTCCGGCTTGGCAAGGCATCGGGCACCAACCGGAGGCTTAAGCCCGCCCCCAGGAGGTTGAGGAGGGCCGCCAGGTAGCCCTGGGGCTGGAGGGGGAGGAGGAAGCCCACCACCCCGCCCAGCACCTGGCCCAGGACCTGCAGGGCCCCCATGTACCCCGAGGCCGTGCCCCGCTCCCCCCTGGGCACCAGGTCGGGGATGAGGGCGGAGTAGGGGCCGGTGGCCAGGTCGTCCGCCACCTGCAGGAGGAGGTAGGCCAGGAGGAGGAGGCCGTAGCTTTGGGCGTGCACCAGGAGGAGAAGGGCCAAGGCGGTGAGGAGGCTTCCCAGGAGGAGGAAGGGCCGCCTGCGGCCCAGGCGGTCGGAAAGGTACCCCATGACCGGGGGCCCCAGGATGGCCATCACCGCCCCCAGGCCGAAGAGGAAGCCCAACCGGGTGGCCTTTTCCTCGGGCGGGGAAAGCTCGGCCACCTTGGCGGGGAGGATCACCAGGAGGACCAGAAACCACTTGAGGCTGGTGGCAAACCAGTAGGCGGAGAGGGAGAGGAACCACCCCGGCCCGTGGCGCATGGGCCTCACCTTACCAGACCGCGGCCTCGGGGACCACCAGAAGGGGCAGGGGGCTCCGCTGGAAGAGTACTTCCACCATCCTCCCCAGGCGGTGGCGCCAGGTGCTCTTGGCCTTGGAGCCCAGGACCAGGAGGTCCGCCTCCCGGGCCTGGGCCAGATGGAGAAGGTCCACCTCCTCCGCCCCCCAGGCCACCTCCACCACCCCCGTGGCCCGCAGGAGGGCCTCGAGGTGGCCCCGGGCCCTCTCCAGCACCTCCGCGGCGGAAAGCCGCCGGGGGTCCAGGTAGGTGGGGAAGCAACACCCCCCTTCCCCGCTCACCAGGTGGAGGCCCAGGACCTCGGCCCCCAGGGCCTTGCCCCAGGCCTCGGCCACCCGGAAGGCGGCCAGGCTGGCGGGGCTTTCGTCCAGGCCCACGGCCATGCGCCGCACCCGGACCAAGGGCCTTGGCAGGAGGAGGACCGGGACCTCCCCCCGGTGGAAGAGGTAGCGGGCCATTCCCCCCCGGGCCCAGGCCTCCAGGGCCCCCTCCTCCTTCCGGCCCAGGAGGACCACCTTGCTGCGCAGGGCCTCCCCGGCCACCACCTGGGCGGGAAACCCCCGCACGACCCTATAGGGAAGCCCCATGGCCCCCAGGGCCTCCCCCACCCTGGCCTCCGTCCGGGCCAAGGCCTCCTGCCAGACGGGGGAAAGCTCGGGAAAGCGCCGGGCCAGGGCCTCGGCGTAGGGGGTGGGGACCACGTGAAGAAGCTCTGCCTCCAGGCCTAATCCCTCGGCCAGGGCCTTGGCGCTGGCCACCACGCCCTCCAGGGTCTCCCCCAGGTCCACGGCCGCCAACAGGCGCATGGTCTTTACCTCCCGGCCCCACTATAATCCTTGGCGTGCTCTGGCTAAGGGACCGCACCCTGGACCTCTCCCGGCCCCGGCTCATGGGCGTCCTCAACCTCACCCCCGACTCCTTCTCCGATGGCGGCCTCTACCTGGAGCCAGAAAAGGCCCTGGAGCGGGCCAAGGCCCTGGTGGCCGAGGGGGCCGACATCCTGGACCTGGGGGCGGAGTCCACGCGGCCCGGGGCGGAGCCGGTACCCCTCGAGGAGGAAAAAAGACGGCTTCTGCCGGTGCTGGAGGCGGTGCTCACCCTTGGGGTGCCGGTATCCGTGGACACCCGCAAGCCCGAGGTGGCGGAGGAGGCCTTAAGGCTTGGGGCCCACCTCATCAACGACGTCACCGGCCTGCGGGACGAGCGCATGCTGGCCCTCTGTGCCCGCTTCGGCGTGGCGGCCGTGGTCATGCACATGCCCGTGCCCGACCCCAGGACCATGATGGCCCACGCCCACTACAAGGACGTGGTGGCCGAGGTGAGGGACTTCCTCAAGGCCCAGGCGGAAAGGGCCCTGAAGGCGGGGGTCCCCCAGGTGGTCCTGGACCCGGGGTTTGGCTTCGGCAAGCTCCTGGAGCACAACCTGGCCCTGCTACGGGGCCTGGAGGCCCTCGTGGACCTGGGCCACCCCGTCCTGGTGGGGCTTTCCCGCAAGCGCACCATTGGGGAGCTGACCGGGGTGGAAAACCCCAGGGAGCGGGTGGCGGGCACCCTGGCGGCCCACCTTTACGCCGTCTGGAAGGGGGCAAGGCTCCTCCGGGTCCACGACGTGCGGGCCCACCGGGAAGCCCTCGCCGTCTGGAACGCCCTCTGGGGGTGAGGCATGGGGGAGATCGCCCTTTTGGGTCTGGAGTTCTACGGGCGCCACGGGGTGATGCCCGAGGAGGGGCGGCTTGGGGCGCGGTTCGTGGTGGACCTCTGGCTAGAGGTGCCCTTTGAGGGCAAGGGGGACCGCCTGGAGGAGACGGTGGACTACGCCCTGGTCTACGCCCTGGTGGAGGAGGTGGTGCGCCACCGCCGCTTCTACCTCATTGAGGCCCTGGCCGACCACCTGGCCGAGGCCCTCCTGGAGGCCTTCCCTAGGCTTACGGGGGTACGGGTGCGGGTCCACAAGCCCCACGCCCCCATCCCCGGGGTCTTCCGGGACGTCTACGCGGAAACGCAAAAAGTGCGCTCCTAGAGGGCACTTTCTTTCCTCATCTTGCGCTCATGGGAGGGTCATGGTAGGATGGCGGCGCCCGAAAGGGCTAAGCCGAAGCTGGTATGCCTCCCCCACCGCTCATGGAGCGGTGGGCTATAAACTTTCTCACGCCCCGGGGCTAAACTGAGGGTGCCCGGAAAGGGGCGGGCCGATTATGGAAAGGGTGGCCATATTTATTGACGGCTCCAACCTCTACAAGGGGTTGGTGCAGCACCTGGGCTCGGACTATCGGCTGAACTTCGTGGAGTTCATCACCCTCCTCACCGCCGGGAGGCGGCTTCTGCGCGCCTACTACTACAACGCCCCCCTTCCCCCGGAAGACCCCGCGGCCAAGGCCCACCAGAGCTTCCTCAACTACCTGAAGCGGGTGCCCTACGTGGCGGTGCGCCTGGGGCGGCTGGAGCGCCGGGCGGACGGCTTCGTGGAAAAGGGGGTGGACATCCAGATCGCCATCGACATCCTGCGGCTGGCCTACGCCAACGCCTACGACGTGGCGGTGCTGGTGTCGGGGGACGGGGACTTCGCCGAGGTGGTGCGGGTGGTGCAGGACATGGGCAAGCAGGTGGAGAACACCACCTTCCACGCCCTCTCCTCCCACCGCCTGGCCCAGCAGGCGGACCGCTTCTACCCCCTGGACGACTTTCCCTGGGAGAGGCTTCGGGCGCCCAGCCTCCCCCAGGCCCCGGAGGGCGGGGAGGGCTAGAGGAGCTCCTCGGGGCGGAAGAAGAGGGCGATCTCCCTTTGGGCGTCCTCCGGGGTGGCGGAGCCGTGGATCACGTTTTCGTCAATGGTGGTGGCGAAGTCCCCGCGGATGGTGCCCGGGAGGGCGTCCTTGGGGTGGGTGGCCCCCATCATCTTGCGCACCTCGGCGATGGCGTTGGGGCCTTCCAGGACCATGGCCACCACCGGCCCCGAGGTGATGAAGCCCACCAGGCCGGGAAAAAAGGGCTTTTCCCGGTGTTCGGCGTAGTGCTTTTCCGCCAGTTCCTGGGAGAGTCTGAGGGCCTTTAGCCCCACGATGCGGAAGCCCTTGCGCTCAAACCGGGCGAGGATCTCCCCCACCAGGCCGCGCCGGAAGCCGTCGGGTTTGACCATGACGAAGGTGCGCTCCATACCCCTAGGAGTCTAGCAGGTCCTCAGGGGCCTTTGAAGTAGCCCAGGAGGATGTAGCCCACCACCAGGATCCAAAGGGCGATGAGGAGCACGTCCCGCCAGCCGATGCGGGGGCGCTTGGGCGGTTCCATCACCTGGGTGGGGAGCGCGTCGGGCTCCTCCCCCAGCTTCAGCCGCACCGGGGCGCCTCGGGCGGCCTCCAGGGGCAGGGCGTAGGGGCGGTTACCGGCGGGAAGCTCCTCCGGCACCCGCACCACGATGGCGCTCACGTTGTCGGGGCCGCCCCACTCGTTGGCCAGGGCCACCAGGCGTCCCGCGGCCTCCTCGGGGGTGAAGTTCTTGAGGACCTCCTTCAGGGTGCGGTCGTCCAGCACCCCGGAAAGCCCGTCCGTGCACAGGAGGAAGACGTCCCCGGGCTCCACCTTGAGGCCCAGGAGGTCCACCCGGGCCTGGGGGAAGGAGCCCAGGGCGTTGGTGATCACGTTGCGCCAGCGGTGGGTCCGGGCCTCCTCGGGGGTGAGGAGGCCCTGGCGCACCCGTTCCGCCACCCAGGAGTGGTCCTCGGTGAGGAGGGAAAGCTCCCCCTGGCGGAGGAGGTAGGCCCTCGAGTCCCCCACGTGGGCGATGAGGGCGTAGGGGAGGTCCAGGAGGAGGCAGGTGGCCGTAGTGCCCATCCCCCGGTTCTCGGGGCGTTGGGCCTCCTGGTGGATGCGCTCGTTGGCCCGCTCAAAGGCTTGGAGAAGGGCCTTGGGGGAGGGTTCTGCTCCCCGGAGGTTTTCCAGGACGGTCTCCACCGCCAGCCTGGCCGCCACCTCCCCCGTGCGGTGCCCCCCCATCCCGTCCGCCACCACGAACACGCCGCCCCAAGGGGTGAGGGCGTGGCCCACGGCGTCCTCGTTCTTGGGGCGCTTGCGGCCGGGGTGGGTTTCCAGGGCGAAGGAGAGCTCCGGCACGGGGGGATTTTACCGCATATCCTGGGCTTGCCTTGCAAAGGTCAGGAGGACGGGTGTATATCTCTCTCCTGATGGGCAAGCGAGGCTTCCTTCGCAGGGAGGCAAGCCCCAAGGAGGTCTTGGAACACTGCCTGCGCCTGGCCCGGGAGGTGGCCCCTCCCACCCCCAAAGGCAAGCGGGGCCGCCCCTGGCGCTACAGCCACGCCCTTTACCTGGCCCTCCTTCTCTTCCGCGCCTTCTTCCACCTCACCTACCGCGAGACGGAGGCCTCACTCCAGGACCTGATGGAAG
>NZ_AQWU01000017.1 GCF_000376265.1 Thermus igniterrae ATCC 700962 | reverse complement strand
GCGGGCCAGTTCCCGGCGCATGCGTTCGCTGGAGAAGCCCAGGAGGGCGCGGACCAGGTGGAAGAGAAAGAGGCTGAGGTCGGAGAAGGTCCTGGGCCTGCCGGGTTTTCTCTCCCCTTCTGGCAAGCGGGCTTGGAGCCATGCCTGGAGCAGGGGGACCAGTTCCTCCAGGGACAGGGGNAGGATGGAAGGGGGCGTCTGGTGTTCTTCCACAGCTCACCAAGCGCCCCCTTTTCCTTTGGCTTGTCAAGGGGGTATGCATTGAATATCCGAAAGGGGGGTTCAAATAGTTTGAAATGAAATATTCTTCAAGGGTGGTTTGGGAGGTTCTGGGCCGGATCTGGAGGCTCCAGCGGAGCCTACGGGAGGAGACCGAGCCTGCCCTGGAGGCCCTGGGGCTTACTGGCCTCGAGGCCTGGCTCCTCCGCGTCCTGGAAGCCCACCCCTACCCCTCGGAGGCCGCCCGGCGCATGGGCCTGCCCCTGCCCACGGTGAGCCACATGCTCCGCCGCCTGGAGGAGGGGGGTTTTGTGGAGCGCTCCCTGGACGCCAAGGACCTCCGCCGCTTTGCCTTCCGCCTTACGGCGAGGGGGGAGGCGGCCCGCAGGCAGGCGGAGGCCCTCATGGAGGCCGCCGTGCGCCGGCGCCTGGCCCGCTTAAGCCCAGAGGAGGTCCAGGACCTTCTGTCCCTTTTGGCACGCTTGGAGGAAACATGAACCCCACCCCGCAAGAAGTCCGCTACACCATGCTGGGCATCTTTCTCGGCATGTTCTTGGCCGCGCTGGACCAGACCATCGTCTCCACCGCCCTGCCCCGCATCGTGGGAGAGCTCAGGGGGGCCGAGTACTACGCCTGGGTCACCACCAGTTACCTCCTCACCTCCACGGTGTCCGCTCCCATCTTCGGCCGCCTCACCGAGCTCTTCTCCCGCAAGACCATCCTGCTTTGGGCGGTGGGCCTCTTCCTCCTGGGTTCGGCCCTTTCCGGCCTCTCCCAGAACATGGCCGAGCTCATCCTCTTCCGCGGCCTCCAGGGGGTGGGGGGCGGGGCCCTCTTCGCCCTGGCCCTCACCACCATCGCCGTCCTCTTTCCCCCTCGGGAGCGGGGGCGGCTGGCGGGGGCCTTTGGGGCCATCTTCGGCCTCTCCTCCGCGGTGGGGCCCTGGCTTGGGGGGCTCCTTACGGACCACCTCTCCTGGCGCTGGGTGTTCTACATCAACATGCCCGTGGGGGCGGTGGCCCTCTGGTTCATCCTGCGCTATATGCCCAGGCTGAAGCCCGCTCACCGGGAGCCCTTTGACTTTCTGGGGGCTTTTCTCCTCGTCCTCTGGACCGTGCCCCTGATGCTGGCCTTCTCCTGGGGCGGGAGCACCTACCCCTGGGGGAGCCCGGTGGTCCTGGGCCTCCTTTTGGGGGCCGGGGTGGGCCTGGGGGTCTGGGTGTTCTCCCAGCTTCGGGCTACCCATCCCCTCTTTGACCTCTCGGTTTTCCGCATCCCTACTTTTTCGCTTTCCGCCCTGGGCGCCTTCTTCTACGGCCCCGCTTTCCTGGGGGCGGTGGCCTTCTTGCCCCTTTACCTGCAGGTGGTGAAGGGGGTTTCCGCCAGCCAAAGCGGCCTCACCGTGCTTCCCCTGACCCTGGGGGTGGTGGTGGGCAGCGTGGGTGGGGGGCAGCTTTTGGCCCGCCTGGGGCGCTACAAGCCCCTCCTCCTGGGAAGCGCCCTCTTCCTTCTGGCCCTTTTCCTGGTGCTCCACTTTGTGCTGGCGGTGGGCACGCCCCTTTACCTGGTCATCCTCCTCTTCTTCCTCCTGGGCCTGGGGCTTGGCCCGGCGCAGAGCGTGCTCAACGTGGTGGCCCAGAGCGACCTGCCCAAGGAGCGCATGGGAAGCGGCACCAGCATGGTGCAGTTCACCCGGCAGATTGGGGCCACCATGGGGGTGGCCCTCCTGGGCACCGTCCTGGCCCAAAGCCTGAGCCACCACCTGCAGGCGGCCTTCCCCGGGGGGGCCACCCCGGCCATGGCCCGGAGTGGGGAGGGGATGGCCCTGGACCTGGACCGGGAGTTTGCCCGCCTCGAGGTCCTCCTCCCCCGGGCCCTCCGGGGGGACCAGGCGGCCTACGAGGCCCTGGTCCAGGACCCCTTCCTGCCCGCCCCCTTCAAGGAGGCCCTGAAGCCTGGGGGCATCCCCGCCCAGTTTGCCCAGGTGGAGGCCCGTCTGCGGCAGGCCCTGGCGGGGGACGAGGCGGCCCGGAAGGCCCTTCTGGCCGAACCCCTCCTTCCCCAGGAGGCCAAGGCCCTCCTCCTGCCCGGGGGGTTCGTCAAGGGCACCCTGGCCCTGCTGGAGCGGGCCTGGTCGGGGGATGAGACGGCCAGGAAGACTCTCCTTGCCTCCCCCCTGGGCCCGGGGCTTGCCCCTTTACTGCAGGCTCCGCCCCCTCCTTCCGCCCGGCCTGCGCTCCTTGCGGAGCTGGAGGCGCGGCTGGTTCAGGAGGAGGCCCGGGTCTTTGCCGGCCTCGAGGCCGCCCGGGCCAAGGCCCTGGAGGAAGCTCCCCGCCAGGCCCTAGCCCAGCTCCAGGCGGTGCGGGCCAAGGTGAAGGGGGCCCTGATGGAGGGCATCGTGGAGGCCTTGCGGCGCATCTTCCTCTTCGGCGCCTCCTTCACCCTCCTGGCCATCCTGGCCTTCAGCTTCCTCCCTGACCGGGAGCTCAAGGGGGGCCTGGCCCCGCGGGCTTCGCTAGAGTGAGGGGATGGAAGGGCTTTACCTGGTGCTGGGCGAGGGGCTTTCCGAGGAGGCCAACCGCCGGGCCCAGGCCCTGGCCCGCGCCCTGCGGGAGGCCTCCCTCCCCGGCCTTTGGGAGGCCGTGCCCGCCTACGCCACCCTCTACCTGGAGTACGACCCCAAGCGCCTCTCCCGTTCCCAGCTCCTGCGCCGCCTGCGAGGGCTGGCCTGGGAGGGCCAGGAGGAGGGGAGGCTCCGGGAGCTCCCCGTGCGCTACGACGGGGAGGACCTGGAGGAGGTGGCCCGGCGCACGGGCCTGAGCCTAGAGGAGGTGAAGCGCCGCCACCAGGCCCCCCTGTACCGGGTCTTTGCCCTGGGCTTCACCCCCGGTTTCCCCTTCATGGCCCCGGTGGACGCGGCCCTACGCCTGCCCCGCCGCCCCCACCCCCGGCCCAGGGTGCCGGCCCACGCCGTGGCCATGGCCGGCGCCCAAACCGGGGTCTACCCCCTGCCCTCCCCCGGGGGGTGGCACCTCCTGGGCACGGCCCTGGTGGCCGTCTACGACCCCCACCGGTCCGAGCCCTTCTACCTCCTTCCGGGGGACCGGGTGCGCCTCAGGGAGGCCGAGGGGCCCACGCCTCCTGAGCCCCTCCCCCTGGAGCTCCTCCCGGAGGCCCCCCGGCTTCCCGCCCTGCGGGTGGAGGAGCCCGGGCTTCTGGACCTGGTGGTGGACGGGGGGCGGTTCGGGGCGGGGCACCTGGGCCTGGCCCGCTCGGGCCCCCTAGACCCCCGCTCGGCGGCCCTGGCCAACCGCCTGGTGGGCAACCCCCCCGATGCCCCCCTGCTGGAGGTGGCCTACAAGGGGCCCACCCTCACCGCCCTGAGGCCCCTGGTGGCGGCCCTTACAGGGTACGGTCTGGTGGGCCTTCTGGAAGGGGAGGAGATCTCCCCAGGGCAAAGCTTCCTCTGGCCCAAGGGCAAAACCCTTCGCTTCCGCCCCAAGGGGAAGGGGGTGCGGGCCTACCTGGCCCTGGCGGGGGGCCTGGAGGTCCGGCGCTTCTTTGGTTCGGCCTCCCCGGACCTGCGGGGGCGGGTGGGGCGGCCCTTAGGGGCGGGGGATGTCCTGGGGTTGGCGGAAGAACGCCTGGTGCGGCCAGGACTAGCCTTTCCCCAGAGGCCCCTTCCTGAGGCCTTCCGGGTGCGGCTTCTGCCCGGGCCCCAGTTCACGGAGGAGGCCTGGGAAGCCCTGCTTTCCGGGCCCTTCCGGGTGGTGCGAGCGGACCGGATGGGGGTGGAGCTTTCGGGCCCTGAGGTCCCCGGGGGAGAGGGGCTTTCCGAGGCCACGCCCCTGGGGGGCATCCAGGTCCCCCCCTCGGGCCGCCCCCTGGTGCTCCTGGCCGACAAGGGGAGCCTGGGAGGGTACGGCAAGCCAGCGGTGGTCTGGCCGGGGGACTTGGGGCTTTTGGGGCAGGTCTGGCCTGGTGCAGAGATTTTGTTCACCAACTTGTCTAATCGTGAATATAAGCACAAGATAATCCCCAGGATTCCCTGGGAGCCCTGACCCGAAAAGGAACCGAAAACCCAGGGCCTAGACCGCCTCCACCACCATGGCGATGCCCTGGCCCACGCCGATGCACATGGTGGCGAGGCCCAGGGGGACGCCCCGGCGGCGCATCTCGTACACCAGGGTGGTGAGGATGCGGGCCCCCGAGGCCCCCAGGGGGTGGCCCAGGGCGATGGCCCCCCCGTTGGGGTTGAGCCGGGGGTCCTCGGGGGAGAGGCCCCACTCCCGCAGAACAGCCAGGCTCTGGGCGGCGAAGGCCTCGTTGAGCTCAATGAGGCCCATGTCCCCCAGGGTGAGGCCGGCCCGCTCCAGGGCCTTCCGGGTGGCGGGCACGGGGCCGATGCCCATGATCCTGGGGGGCACCCCGGCCACGGCGACGCTGCGCACCCGGGCCAGGGGCCTGAGGCCGTGGGCCCTGGCGTAGGCGTCGGAGACCAGGAGGAGGGCGGCGGCCCCGTCGTTCAGGGGGCTGGAGTTGCCGGCGGTCACCGTGCCCCCCTGGCGGAAGACGGGCCTGAGCTGGGCCAGGGCCTCCAGGCTGGTGTCCCGCCGGGGCCCCTCGTCCACGGCCACCAGGACCTCCTCCTTGCCCCGGCGCACGGGCACGGGCACCACCTCCTCCGGGAAGCGGCCCTCGTCCCAAGCCCTCACCGCCTTCTGGTGGGAGAGGAGGGCGAAGCGGTCCTGCTCCTCCCGAGGGATCCCGTACATCTCCGCCAGGTTCTCCGCGGTCTCCCCCATGCTCTCCGTGCCGTAGAGGGCCTGCATGCGGGGGTTGACCAGGCGCCAGCCCAGGGTGGTGTCGTACATGACCAGGTTGCCGGTGGGGAAGGGGCGCTCGGCCTTGGGCACCACGAAGGGGGCACGGGACATGGACTCCACCCCGGCCCCCACGTAGACCTGGCCCTCCCCGGCCCAGATAGCCCGGGCGGCCTGGGCCACGGCCTCCAGGCCCGAGCCGCAGAGGCGGTTCACCGTGCAGCCGGCCACCTCCACGGGGAAACCCGCCAGGAGAAGGGCCATGCGGGCCACGTTGCGGTTGTCCTCCCCCGCCTGGTTGGCGCAGCCGGCGTAGACGTCCTCCACCTCCTCCTTGGGGACGCCGGCCCGCTCCATGAGGGCGGAGAGGGCGTGGGCCAGAAGGTCGTCCGGGCGCACGGGGGCCAGGGCCCCCCCGTGCTTGCCGATGGGGGTGCGCACCGCTTGGATGATCCAGGCTTCGGGCATGGGGCCTCCTAACCGAACGGTCGGTAGTAGCTTAGCGGCTAGGGGGAGGGAGGTCAAGGCGCCTTGGGCTTGCCTTGCAAAGGTCAGGAGGACGGGTGTATATCTCTCTCCTGATGGGCAAGCGAGGCTTCCTTCGCAGGGAGGCAAGCCCCAAGGAGGTCTTGGAACACTGCCTGCGCCTGGCCCGGGAGGTGGCCCCTCCCACCCCCAAAGGCAAGCGGGGCCGCCCCTGGCGCTACAGCCACGCCCTTTACCTGGCCCTCCTTCTCTTCCGCGCCTTCTTCCACCTCACCTACCGCGAGACG
>NZ_AQWU01000016.1 GCF_000376265.1 Thermus igniterrae ATCC 700962 | reverse complement strand
GGAGAGGCCCAAGGGGTAGAGGCCGTAGAGGGCAGGGGGCGTCTCCTGGGCCAGGGCCAGGAGGGGCAGGAGGGCCAGAGCTAGCCCGGAGAGGAAGCTCAGGGCCAGGGCGTAGAGGGTAAGGGGAAGGAGCCGCCTGTCCTCGAGGAGGAAGGCGAGCCCCGCGAGAAGGGCCCTCAAGGTAAGACCCTCCCCCTTCGCCGCCCGTGGAGGCGGGTAGGCGGGGAGGTCCCGGAGGAGAAGGCCCTCCCCCGCGAGGAGGAGGCCTCCCAGGGCAAAGGGCAGGGGCTTGGCCAGGAGCAGGAGGGGGGCGGCTAGGAGGTCCCCCAGGCCGTCCCCGAGGAGCTGGGCCGCTTGAAGCCTCCCCCCTTCCCGCTCTAGCCTGCCCTGGGCCAGGCGGACCAGGAGGGCATGCCAGGCGGGGAGGTCCAGGGCCAAGACGGCTTGGAAGAGGAAGGCCAGGGGGAGGAGGAAGAGGGGTTCTTTGGGAAGGAGGGCGAAGAGGCCCAGGATCCCAGCTCTAAGCCAGACCCCTGCGAGGAGGAGGGTCCTGCGGTCCAGCCGGTCCAGGAGGAGGCTGGCGAGGAGGTCCAGGGGCAGGGTGAAGTAGGGGAGAGCGGCCAAGAGGGCCAGGGTCCAGGTCGTTCCTTCAAGGCCCAGGAGGAGCCCGAGGCCTGTGAAGGCCAGGCTCCCCCCGAAGACGCCTAACGACTCGGCTAAAAGGTACCTCGCCCGCAAGCTGAAAGGCTCCAAGAAAAGGACCTCATGTGGCCCTCCTGCGTCCGGCCGCCGGCCTTAACCTCCTGCACCTCCTTGCATCCGCGTCGCCCTCTAATGGCTGACCCTCAATTTAGGCCCTCCGGAGCCACTTTCCTGGCTTTCGTACCATTCTCTTGCCGTTATCCCGTAGATTTCCATGTCTTCCCACTGCCCGGATTTCCAAACGGCGGCCCTCCGCTTCCCCTCCCACGTAAAACCGACCCGTTTTAGCAGGCGGATAGAGGCTTCATTAGAACTGAGCACATTGGCTTCCACGCGGTTTAAGTTTAGCCCCTCAAAGGCGTACCGAAGCGCCAGGCGCGCGGCCTCGGTTCCCAAGCCTTCACCCCGCCTAGACTCTTCGCCTAGGATGACGGCAAAAAAGGTGGAGCGGTTTCGCCAGTCTATCGGTTGAAGGGCGACCTCGCCTACGATCTCCTCTGTTTCGCGGTAGACCACGGCAAGGACCCTGGCGTGGGGGTTGCTTCGCAATTGCTGGAGCCAGGCCTCCATCTCTTCTAGCGATCTGGGTAAGGGGTCACCGAAGAAGGCGCGTGCGATGACCTCTTCTTTGTACATCCACGCGATAATTTTTTGTAGATGGGCCCGCTGTACCGGATCTAAACGGACTCTTTCCCCCACGAACATTCCTACCCTCCTGGGGCGATGTAGCGGCGCAGGCCTAGCCAAAAGGCCAGGCTTCCCAGGGTGAGGAATCCCAGACCGAATCCCCAAAGCGTGGCGAGACCAGAACCTTCAACAACGGCCCTTGCCGGTAGCGGTCCCAACCAGAGGGCCGGGATCAGGCTGAGAAGGAGCGCCTTGATGGCGGGTTTGTACACGCTAGGCGGCCAGGTGGCAAACTGGACGAGCCCAGCGTAGGCCACCGGAAGCAGGTTCTGGACCCTGAGGCCCCAAAGGGACATGGAGGCCAGGGCGAGGAAGAAGCCCAGAGCCACAAGCGAAGCGCCCACTAGGGCACATAGGGCGTAGAACCAGTTCACGCCGAGTAACGCCAGAACGCTCAGGGACCAAAGGAGGTCGCCTAGGCCTGTGGGCTGTAGGCGAAGGGAAAGGAGGTAGGGTAAGGGAGGAACGGGGAGCGGAAGGTGGATTTCCAGCTCTCCCGTTTCTGCCAAACGAGCCAGGCCCAATACCCCGCCCCAAAGCGCCTGTAGAAGCCCCAAGGCACCAAAGGCCATCGCCCAAGTGAGCACCAGGTCCTCAAAGCGGAATCCCCGGACCTCCGGGAAACGCAGGAAGAAGAGGTAAAAGACCAAAAGCCAGAGGCTGTTGTTGACCACCCTGGCCAAAATGCTTGCCCAGAACCCCAGGGGGTCCTGCCATGCTTCTAGAAAACGGCTCCGTAGCACAAGTGGCCAAGCTCTAAACCACCGGGACCAAGCCCCCATCTACACCTCCCCCCTTCCCGACAAAGTGGCCAGGGCTCGAGGGAAAAGGCGGGCCAGGAGACCCAAGAAAACTAGGCTCCAACCCAGGCTAGCCAGAAGCCAAACCGGCTCGCCTCCGGCGGCTACCCGGGCCGGCAGGTAAAAGGTCGCGGCGAGAGGCTGGAGTAGAAGGAGCGCTCCGCCCTGCGGCCAAAATTCCAGGGGCAACACTACAGCCCCCCCTAAGAGCCGTAACATCTCCAGGAGAACCCCAAGGGCCATGGGAGAGGTGGACCTAAAGGTCAGCAAAGCGAAGCTCAGCTCCAGTAGGAAGTTCAGGATGAGGCCCAGAGCCAGGGCGGGAAGGCTCCAAAGGCTTAAGGAGGCGGATAGGCCCAAAGCCCAGATGACCGCGCCCCCCACGGCGACCACCAAGGGGACCTGTAGGAGGGCGGTGGCTAGGTAACGCTGAAAGCTGAGGAGGACAAAAGGATAGGGAAGAGCCAAGCGAAGGGCTAACTCTCCCATCCGGGCCTCCTGGTGAAGTTGGCTCCAGAACCTGGGCACCCCCATGTAGAGGGCCTCTGCCGCCCAGAGGTACCCTAGGATCCATGGTGGCCCTTCTAGGCTTCCCCAAAGGGAAAAGAGCACCACGTAGACGACGAGGGCGTAGCCGAGATACAGCGCCATCCCCGGCCAGCCTCTCCAGGCCTCCCTGAGGCGAAGTCCCAGGACGGCTAGGTGCGAAGCCAAACCTCCATCACCTCCTCTAGGCTGGGTTCCTGAACGGAGACTTCCCGCACCCTTCCGAGGGCCAGCATCCGCGACAGAAAGCCTGGAATTTCCTCCGGGGAAACCTTGGCCTCCAGAACATACCCACCTTCGGAAACCGTGGCTCCTGGAGGGGGATTTCCCTGGAAAGGTTCGTGGAAGATCACCTTGACGCGGCGGAAATCTAGACCTGTTCGGAAGGCAGAAAGGTCTCCCAGGAAGGCTACCTCTCCGCGCCGCAGGACCAGGGCTCGCTCCAGGACCCCTTCCACTCCCGAGAGTTCGTGGGATGCCAGGATGAGGGTGACACCCCGGTGGGCTTTGAGGGTTTCTAGAAGATTTAAAACCGACTTGCGCCCTAGCGCATCTAGGCCAATAAAGGGCTCGTCCAAAAGGAGGAGTTCCGGTTCGGGCAGGAGGGCCAGGGCCAGTTCTGCACGGTTGCGTTGTCCCAGGGAAAGGCGGGAGGCGGCGACCCCAAGGATAGGGTTGAGGTCCAGGGCCTCTGCCACCTCCTGGATCCTGCGCTTGGCGTGTGCCCCGACAAGCCCGTAGAGCGCTCCCCAAAGTTTGAGGTTTTCCTCCACGGAAAGCAAGGGGGAAAGACGAGACCGCCCACCTAGGACAAGCCCATAGCGTTGGGCCAGCCGGGTGCGGAAACGCCAGGGGTCCAGCCCCCAAAGCCGGACCTCGCCTTCCCGAGGCAGGAGGATTCCGGCCAGAACCTTGATCAGGGTGGACTTGCCGGCCCCGTTTCCCCCCAGAAGGGCCAGGCCCTCTCCAGGGCCAAGGCTAAACGTAACCCCCCGGAGGGCCTGCACTTCTTCCTTTGCCCTCCGGAAGATCACAGTTAAGCCGCAAGCTTCTACGACGGGCTTGATCTCGTGGTGGATCACCGGACTAGGGCTTTAGCGTCTGCGAGAGCGAAGGCTTCTTCACGGGCAATGCAAGGAGCGCATACCCCACACGGGGCTTCTCCCGAGGCCTGCTTCCTGAGCTTGTACAGGAGGACGCTGGAATCTACACCGCCGCTGAGCATCACCAGCCTTTTCATGCCTTATCCCTCCTCTAACCCGGAGGGAGCTTTCCTTCCGGGTTAGCCCCAGGGTAGCAGGGGGGAGGTTACGTGGAAGGGGTTCCATAGCTGGCCTCCCGCGTAACCTCGCGTAACCTCAGGCCCTCCGCGTAACCCTTCCCGTGGCACCCTGGGGGCATGAGGGGCAAGGT
Organism: Thermus igniterrae ATCC 700962; assembly: GCF_000376265.1. Taxonomy (GTDB): domain Bacteria; phylum Deinococcota; class Deinococci; order Deinococcales; family Thermaceae; genus Thermus; species Thermus igniterrae. Next base: position 1,110 of record NZ_AQWU01000016.1, on the reverse strand, counting down.
CCTTTGGCTCCTCCTCTTGGCCTGGCTCTTCCTCCTGGCCCGGCCCTCCGGGCCCGCTTTGGCCTGCTGGGACCCCAACTGCGTCCCCCCGGCCTCGTACCCTTTCTTCCGGTTTCCTTCGCCCGACTGGCCCAGGGAAGCTCCTTAGGGACCTTTTGCCGGGGCCCCCATGCTGGCGCGAGCCAGCATGGGGTGGTATCAGAGACTGTCGTAAAAGTCCGCTATACTTGAAGGGTGGCTTCTACACGGAGATCTTACCCCAGCGACCTGTTGGACGCGGAGTGGGCCATCCTGGAGCCGTTGATCCCCGCCCCCAAGCCCGGTGGCCGACCCGCAAAGGTGCCGAGGAGGGAGATCGTCAGCGCCATACTTTACGTCCTGGAAAACGGCATCAAGTGGCGGGCCATGCCTCACGACTTGCCCCACTGGTCCACGGTCTACCACTACTTCCGCAAGTGGCAGAAGGAAGGGGTTTGGGAGAAGGTAGCTCAGGTTCTGGCCCGTCGTGACCGGGAGCGGGGAGGACGATATGCCTCCCCGAGTGCCCTGGTTATGGACAGCCAGTCGGTGAAGACGAGTGAAAAGGGGGGCCCCGGGGACACGACGGGGCGAAGAAGGTCAAAGGGAGGAAGCGGCAGATCCTGACGGACACGGGGGGTCGTCTTTTGAAGGCCTTTGTCCACCCGGCCAATGAGCACGACAAGTGGGGTGGGCAGGCGTTGCTTTTGGGGATGGACCGCTCCTTGTGGCCCCGGGTAGGCAAGCTCTTTGTGGACTGGGGCTACCGGGGTTTGCGGGAGGTGGCTAGGGGGCTGGGACTGGAGCTGGAGGTGGTGGCCCGTCCTTACGCGGGGGTGCGGGGGGTCTGGGTGCGGGAGGGGGAGGAGGTGCCGGAGATCCCGCGGGAGGGTGGGTTCAAGCCCCTGCCCAAGCGGTGGGTGGTGGAGCGGACCTTTGCCTGGATGGGGCGAAACCGACGGCTGGGGAAAGATTACGAGTACCACCCTGAGGTAACGGAAGCCTGGCTGTATTTAGGCATGATACGCTTGCTGGTGAAGCGGCTGGCCAGGGCCGCATAAGCTGGAGGAGGAGACTTTTACAACGGTTTCT
>NZ_AQWU01000015.1 GCF_000376265.1 Thermus igniterrae ATCC 700962 | reverse complement strand
AGGCGGCCCTGGTGAACATCGCCGCTGGGCTGGACCCCGAGCGGGTCACCCTCTTCGTCCAGTCCCACGTGCCCGAGCACACGGAGCTGGCCTGGGTCTTCACCACCATCACCCCCCTGGGGGACCTCACCCGCATGACCCAGTTCAAGGACAAGGCCGCCAAGCAGGAGGCCATCTGGTCCGGCCTCCTCATGTACCCCGTGCTCCAGGCGGCGGACATCCTCATCTACAAGGCGGACACCGTGCCGGTGGGGGAGGACCAGGTGCAGCACATTGAGCTCACCCGGGAGATTGCCCGCCGCTTCAACGCCCTCTTTGGCGAGACCTTTCCCGAACCAGAGGCCCTCCTCAACCCCGAGGCCCCCCGGGTGCCGGGGATTGACGGCAAGGCCAAGATGAGCAAGTCCCTGGGCAACACCATCGGCCTTCTGGAGGCCGAGGAGAGCATCTGGCACAAGATCCAGCACCTTCCCGATGACCCCCAGCGCATCCGCCTTTCCGACCCCGGGGACCCGGAGCGCACCGTGGTCTTCACCTACCTGGGCTACTTTGCCCCCAAGGACCTGGTGGAGGCCCTGAAGGAGGAGTACCGGAGGGCAGGGGTGGGCACCTTGGTGGTGAAGCGCATCCTCTTTGAGGAGATGATGAAGACCCTGCGTCCCATCCGCGAGCGGGCCGAGGCCTTAAGGCGGGACCCGGACTACGTGATGGACGTTCTCCTGGAGGGGGCCAAGCGGGCCAGGGCCGTGGCCCAGGCCACCATGGAGGAGGTGCGGGAGAAGGTGGGCCTCCTCCTGCCCACCAAGCGGCCGGTGCCCTCGTGATCCGCCTGTCCTTTCCCGGCTTTTCGGGGACGCCGGCTGAGCTCAGGGAGGCCCTCCGCCGGGGGCGGCTTTCCCCCAGGGCCCTGCCCGTTCTCCAGATCGTGGAGGAGGCCCTGGCCCAGGTGCCCGAGGGCCTCAAGGAGCGGAGCGAGCTCCTGCCCATCCTGGCCGAGCTTCTGGTGCTGAAGCTTTCCCCAGAGCGGGCCCTCACGCCCAAGGAGGAAGGGGAGGAGGCTCCCCTGGTCCAGGCTCTGCTGGACCTTTCCGACACCGTGGCCTTTCTGGAGGGACGCCTGAGGAAGCGGGCCCGCCTCCTCCCCGTGGCCCCGCCCCCCGTGCCCAAGCCGGCCCTTCGCCTGCCCCCCAGGGTGCTGGCCGAGGCCGCCCGGCCCTTTCGCCGGGCCGTGCTCCACCTCTCTCCCGAGGGCTTTGGCCTGAAGGAGGCCTGGGAGCGCCTGAAGGCTTTCCTCAAGGGGCGGGTGGCCTTCCACCGCCTGCCCCTGAGGGGCTGGGCGGAGCAGGTGGTGGGCTTCGCCGCCCTCTTGGAGGCCCACCGCCTGGGCCAGGTGCGCCTCCAGCAGGATGTGCCCTTTGGTCCCCTTTGGGTGGAGGCGGGGGAGGCTTTGGAGGAAAAGCGGCTGGCCTAGCCATTTCCTGGTGGACAGCCGTATCCGGCGGGTGGAAGGCGTATGCCTGGGGATTTTCTTGGCCTTAGGCCCAGGGGCTTTTGCCTGCCTTGGTTGGATGGACCAGTTCCTGGTATAGCGCCAGGATTTTCTCCACCATGCCCTCGAGGCCCTGCCCCTCCACCCATGCCCTTCCCCTTTGCCTCAGAGCGTCGGCCAGGGCAGGGTTTTCCAGCAGACCGGCCATGGCCTTGGCCAGGGCTGCTGGTTCCCGGCTTGGGGCCACTTGGGCCAGCCCTTTTTCCTGGAGCCAGTCCCCAAGCCCTGGCAGGGGAGCGGCCACCACCGGTACCTCCAGGGCCAGGGCCTCGAGGAGCACATAGGGGAGGCCCTCATAAGCGCTGGTGAAGAGGAGGAGGTCCAGGGCGGGCAGGACCTCCCGGGCTTCCCTTTCCCCCAGGAAGGCTACCTTCCCCTCGAGGCCCAAGGCCCTGACTTCTTCCCGGCAGGCGGGGTCCAGGGGGCCGCTTCCCACCAGCAGGAGCCGGGTCTGGGGCAGGCCTAGCTGGGCGAAGGCCCTTAGGGCCAAGAGGGGGTCCTTTTGCTGGTCCAGCCGCCCCACGAAGCCCATGGCCACTGTGTCCCCAGTTATCCCCAAGGCTGTTCGCGCGCTTGCCCGTTCCTCCGGGGTTAGGGGTGGCAGGGCGATGCCATTTTCCACCACCGCTACCCGCCGGTACCCCAGGGTCCGGAGGGCCTCCCCCTCCCAGGGGGAGACGGCCAGGGCCAAGGCGGTGAGGGGGGCAAGAAGCCTTTCTGCCCCTCCGTAAATGGCCCTTTCCCAGGGGGAGAGGAAGGGGGAGAGGGTCACCACCCCGTGGGGGGTGTAGACAGCCGGGATTCCAAGCAGACGTCCCAGAAGCCGGGCCAGGGCGCCTCCTTTAGAGCTGTGGCCGTGGACCAGGTGGAAGGGGCCTTCCCTCCGGGCGTAGGCAAGGAGGCGGAAGAGGGCCCCTAGGTCCGAGGGGTGGGGGCTTCGGCGCAGGGGGATGGGCCAGGTGCGTACGCCCCTAGATTCCAGAAGGGGAAGCCCCTGGGCGAAGATCGCATCCATCCGCAAGGGGGAGTAGGCCAGATGGACCTCCACCCCTCTTTCGGCCAGCCCCAGGGCTAAGTCCAGCACGTGCCGCCCGGTGCCCCCGCCGCTGGCTTCCAGTATCCAGAATGCCCGCACAGGGGAGAGGATACCAGCCTTGTTGGGCCTGCCCGATGCGTTTGCCATCTCCTGGCTACCCGGGAGGCCTAAAACCAACCTCCTCGCCCCTTGAGGAGCCGTTTAGCCCAGAAGACTAGGGGAGTGGGGGCAAGGAAGAGGGCCAGGTTTTTGGCCAGCCCCAGCCAGCTCTCTTTTAGTCCCGGCTCAAAGTTTTCTGCCAGAATCCTCAGGCGGGTGCGCAGTTGTTGCCGCCTTTTGCGCAGGCTGATGCCTCCGGGGTTAATCCGGCAGACCAGGACCTCCTCCGGCAGGTTGGCCACCTTGTAATGGCGCATGAGGCGAAAGAACAGGTCGTAGTCCTCTGCGGCGGGGTAGGTTTCGCGGTAAAGCCCCACCTTCTTGAGGGCCTCGGTGCGCATCATCACTGCGGGGTGCATGAAGACGTTGCGGGCGTGCATCACGCGGCGAATTTCCCAGTCTTCCGTGGGAAAGCGCTCCCGGTGCGTTTCCCTACCCTCTAGGTCCACGAAGCGCACCTGTCCCCCCACCAGGCCGTATTCCAGGTTTTCTTCCAGGAAGCGAAGTTGGCGGCCAAAGCGCCCGGGCAGGGCCAGGTCTCCGGCATCCAGCCGGGCCACATATGGGTAACCTCTTTCCAGGACCCAGTGCAGGCCGTGGTTTAGGGCCCTTGTGATGCCCTGGTTGGTGTCTAGCCGCAGGAGGAAGGCCCGGTGGGGCTCGCCCACCGGGGGGAGGACAAGGGGCGGGTGGCTCCCATCGTCCACCACCACCACGTCCAGAGGGAGATCGGAGGGGAGGGTGCTTAGGGTCTTCTCCAGGCCCTTCTGATCCCCGTATACGGGAATGAGTAGGGCCACATGGGACTTTCTCACCACCTTATCCCTCTCCTAGGGCCTTTTGGTAGAAGGCCAGGATGGTTTCTCCCCACTGCCTTACACCCCATGCTTCCTCCACATACCGAAGGCCTCCTTGTACCAGGATTTGCCTCAGGCCTTTGTCCTCCAGCCGCATAAGGGCCTCTGCCATGGCTTTGGCTTCCCCGGGTGGGAAGAGGAGACCATTTTCCCCGGGACGGATCATTTCCCGAAGCCCTCCCAGGTCGGAAGCCACCACAGGGGTGCCCAGGGCCATGGCTTCCAAGGCGGCTATGGAAGTAGCCTCCACCACCCCCTGGGAGGGTATGGAGGGCACCAGGACCGCCCAGGCCCTTTGCATGAGGGCCAGGACCACGCCTCGAGGTTGCTCCCCCAAAAGCCGGACCCTTGGTCCAAGGCCCAACTCCCTTAACCGGGTTTCTATTTCCCCCCGTAGAGGGCCATCGCCTGCTACCCAGAAGGTGTACTCCGGCGGGAGAAGGGGAAGGGCCTCCAGGGCCTGATGAACCCCATTTTTGGCCACGAGCCTACGGGGGAGCAGGATAACCCGCTTGCCCTGGTGGAGGGTTTTTTCCAGACTTTCCGCAAGGGGATGTCGGGCCCAAACCCCTGCCTGCTTCAAAAGGCTTTCCCGGTGTACGGCGTTAGGCACCACGGCTACTTTTTCTTCAGGCAAGGAGAACTCCTCCAGCACATATTGTTTTTGCCCTTCGTCCACCGCCAGGACCATCCTGGCTTCCCTGTAGGCCCTTTCCTCCAAGGAGCGGACCCAGTCGCTTAGCTCCTGGTGGCCGTAATCCATGAGGAATTCCCGATGGGCCGGCCCGTGAATGGTCACCACCAGGGGAAACTTTCCTGTTTCCAAGGCGGCACAGGCAGTGAAGGGGTCGTGGGCGTGGAGGACCAGGGGCCCCGGGGGGGCCTCGAGGTGGCGAAGCAGGGCTTGGGCCAGGGCCATCTTTCTTTTTATGGCCTGCTTGCGGGCCAAAAGCAAATTTGCGCCCAAATGAAGCACCAACCAAATTTTCTCTGCAAAACTGAGATTTGGTAAATAAATGGCTTTCAGCAGAAGATTGTGGCTTTTCAACCAGGCTTCTAAGCCTTCAAGGTGGCTTAAAACACCCCCTGTGCTTTTCCCGTAGCTGAGCAAAATCAGAGGCTGTCGTAAAAGTCCTCCACGGCCAGCTACGCGGCCCTAGCCAGCCGCTTCACCAACAAGCGTAGCATGCCCAGATACACCCAGGCCTCGCTCACCCGAGGGTTAGCTTCGTAGTCCTTGGCAAGCCGCCGATTCCGCCCAAGCCAGGCGAAGGTCCGCTCCACCACCCACCGCTTGGGCAAGGGCTTGAACCCCCTCTCCCGCGGAAGCTCCGGCGCCTCCTCCCCCTCCCGCACCCAGACCCCACGCACCCCCGCGTAGGGACGGGCCA
>NZ_AQWU01000014.1 GCF_000376265.1 Thermus igniterrae ATCC 700962 | reverse complement strand
GGAGCCTAGGGTTGCGGGCCAGTTCCCGGCGCATGCGTTCGCTGGAGAAGCCCAGGAGGGCGCGGACCAGGTGGAAGAGAAAGAGGCTGAGGTCGGAGAAGGTCCTGGGCCTGCCGGGTTTTCTCTCCCCTTCTGGCAAGCGGGCTTGGAGCCATGCCTGGAGCAGGGGGACCAGTTCCTCCAGGGACAGGGGTAGGATGGAAGGGGGCGTCTGGTGTTCTTCCACAGCTCACCAAGCGCCCCCTTTTCCTTTGGCTTGTCAAGGGGGTATGCATTGAATATCCGAAAGGGGGGTGAGACAGGCTACACCAAACCCCCTATACCCTAGGGCCGGGCTCCCCGGTTTTGGGCCTTGTATACTGCCCCCCGTGGAGGTGGGTCTGGGCGCACTTTCCCCCCTGGGAAGGCCTTACCCCGGGGGGCTTTTGGCCCTGTACCATGCGGCCCGTGCCCGGGGCCTCCGGCCTGCCCTTCTGGAGTCCTTGGGGCCCAAGGCCTCTTTCTCCCGGCTTTCCCTGCTGGGACTTCGCCCCCAGCACCGCCTCGAGGTCTGGGAAGGGCGGCTTTACCTGGACGGGCGGCGGGTGGGGGAGGCCCTGGACCTCTTCACCTACCTGGAAAAGGGGCTGGGCAGGGGCTTTTTCCCTGCCTGGATGGGCTTTTTTGCCTACGAGTTCGCCCGCCACTTCGGCCTTCCCACCCACCCGCCCCTTCCCGGCCTGCCCGAGGCCGCCTTCTACTACTACCCCGAAGGCTTTGCCCTCCTGGAGGGGCGGCTGGTGGCCTTCCCCTCCTTTCCCCTGAGGCCCAGGCCCTACCGGCCCTCAGGCCTTCCCCCCCTGCCCCTCCTCTCGGATTTTCCCCGGGAGGCCTTTTTGCGGGGCGTGGAGGAGGTGCAGGAGCGCATCCGGGCCGGGGTGGTCTACCAGGTGAACCTCTCCCACCGCTTCCGCCTCCGGGGCAGGGTGGACCCCCTCCTCCTCTACGCCCGGCTCCGGGCCCTCAACCCCTCCCCCTTCATGGGCCTTTTGCAGGGGGAAGGCTGGGCGGTGGTCTCGGGGAGCCCCGAGCGGCTTTTCCAGAAGGTGGGGGCCCGGCTCAGGGCCCGGCCCATCGCCGGCACCCGGCCCCGGGGCAGGACCGAGGCCGAGGACCTGGCCCTGGAACAGGAGCTTCTGGCCTCGGCCAAGGAGCGGGCAGAGCACGCCATGCTGGTGGACCTGGTGCGCAACGACCTGGCCCGGGTGGCCCTCCCCGGCACCGTGCGGGTGCGGGAGCTTTTCACCGTGGAGCGCTACGCCCACGTGATGCACCTGGTCTCCGAGGTGGAGGCCCTGAGCCGGGCCGCCTTGGGAGAGGTGTTCCGGAGCCTCTTCCCCGGGGGTACCATCACCGGGGCCCCCAAGGGGACGGTGATGGAGGCCATCCGCCACCTGGAGCCCGTCCCCCGGGGGGCCTACACGGGAAGCCTGGGGTACGTCTCGGGCAGGGGGGCGGACTTCAACATCCTCATCCGCTCCTTCCAGGCCGTGGGGGAGGAGGTCCTCTTTTCCGCCGGGGCGGGCATCGTCATCAACTCCCAGCCGGAGGCGGAGTACCAGGAGACCCTCCACAAGGCGGAAAGCCTCCTCCTGGCCCTGGAGCGGGGCCGGCCTGGCCAGAAGCCCCTTCCCCCCAAGCCCACCGCCGCCTGGAGCCCGCCCCCGCCCCCCAGGCGGCGGCAGGCCCGGGTGCTCTTCCTGGAAAACCGCGACTCCTTCAGCCACAACCTGGTGGACTACCTGAGGGCCCTGGGGGCGGAGGTGGTGGTGGTGGACCAGGAGGAGGCCCCCTCCTTCCGGGGCTTCACCCACCTGGTGGTGGGCCCCGGGCCCAAGGACCCCTTCACCGCCGGTCGGGTGCTGGAGTGGACCCAGGCCGCCCTGCGGGCGGGAATACCCTTCCTGGGGGTCTGCCTGGGCCACCAGGCCCTAGGGGTGGCCCTGGGGGCCGAGCTTTACCGGGAAAACCCCGTCCACGGGGAGGCCCACGCCATCCACCACACCGGCGAGGCCCTCTTCGCCGGCCTGCCCGACCCCCTGCCCTTCGCCCGCTACCACTCCCTGGCCCTGCGGCGCCTTCCCCCCTCCCTAAGGCTTCTGGCCTGGACCCAAGACGGGGTGCCCATGGCCCTGTGGGACGGGCGGGCGGCCTACGGGGTGCAGTTCCACCCGGAAAGCATCCTCTCCCCGTGGGGCATGGAGCTTTTGGCGCGCTTTCTGGAGGTGGGGTAAGAAGGTGGGCATGAAGCGGGTCCTCCTCAAGGGTGAGCCCTTCGCCGAGCCCCTGCCCGAGGGGTTTCTCTACCACGGGGCCTCGGTCTTCACCACCTTGCGGGTGGAGGGAGGGCGGCCTTGCGCGTGGGAGGAGCACCTCTTCCGCCTGCGCCGCCACGCGGAGGCCCTGGGGCTTCCCTACCCGGGGGACGAGGCCTTGGGCCGGGACCTCGAGGCCCTCCTGGCCGCCTTTCCCGGGGTGCCCTGCCTGCGCCTGCGCCTCACCGTGGGGGAAGGCGTGTGGCTTACCGAGGCCCGGCCCTACACCCCTCTGCCCCTGGCCTTCTACCGGGAAGGGGTTCGGGTGGCCCTCACCCCCTACCGCGTCCACCCCGACCTGGCCCGCTACAAGACGGGCAACTACCTGCCCTACCGCCTGGCCCTGCGGGCCGCCCAGGCGGAAGGGGCCTTTGAGGGGCTTTTGCTGGACGCCCAGGGCCATGTGGTGGACGGGAGCCGCACCAGCCCTCTCCTTTACCGGGATGGGGTCCTGCACCTCCTGGAGGGGGGCCTCGAGGGCATCACCCGGGAGCAGGTGGCCCGGGCGGCCCGGGAGCTGGGCCTGCGGGTGGAGCGCTCCTTTTTGCGCCCGGAGGCCCTTTCGGGGGCCCTGCTCCTGGCGGGGAGTGGGGTGGGCCTTCTGCCCGTGGGGCCGCCCCCTGCGGAGCTCCTGCCCCTCCTAGAGCGCTTCCTCCCCGCCTGCTATACTGAATAGCGGTACCTCCAGCCCAAGGGCTTGGGCTGGTGCCCCTTTTTACGTGGAGGAAGAGCATGAAGAAGCCGGTCTACCTCACCCCGGAAGGCCTGAAGCGCCTTCAGGAGGAGCTTCATCACCTGAAGACCACCAAGCGGCAGGAGATCTCCGCCGACTTTGAGCAGGCCCTGGAAGAGGGGGACCTCCGGGAAAACGCCGGCTACGACGAGGCCCGCCGGGCCATGTGGCAGAACGAGGCCCGCATCGCCCAGCTGGAGGACCTCCTCGCCCGGGCGGTGGTGGTGGAGGGCAACGGCACCTACGAGGCGGTGGCCCTGGGCTGCCAGGTGGAGCTGGAGACGGAAACCGGGGAGCGCCTCTCCCTGGCCATCGTGGGAAGCCACGAGGCGGACATCTTCAGCGGCAAGATTTCCGATGAGTCCCCCCTGGGCCAGGCCCTCATGGGCAAGAAGGTGGGGGACGTGGTGGAGATCCGGGGCAAGAAGGGGGCCCAGGTCTACACCATCCTGGAGATACGGCCCCTATAGGGCCAAAGCGGTGCGGAGGGGGCCTATGGCCTCCTCCGCGTGGCTTTTCAGGGCCAGGAAAAGCCGTTCCAGGGGGGCCTCTTCCAGGTAGGGGAGGGCTTCCCCGCCGGGAAGGTGGAGCACCGCCCGCAGGGCCTCCACCCCCTTTTCCCCCAGGTAGACCCCTTCCTCCCCCAGGCGCCCTTCCTGGAGGTGGAGGCCGGGGCCCAGGAGGCTTGGGGCCAGGCCGCCTGCCTTCACCACCCGCCACCCGGCCCAGACCAGGGGGAGGAGGGGGTTGGGGTGCTTGGCGATGCCCCGAAGCCCCGAGACGAAGATGGGGAAGATCCGGGGGGCCGCCTCGGGGGAGGCCAGGCGGTAGGCCAGCTCCGCCAGAAAGGAGGCCATGAGGAAGCGCCGGGGTTCCTCCAGGCCGTGGAGCCGGCCCACCAGCTCCGCCTGGGTGAGGGTGGGAAGGCCTTCTGCCTTGGCGTAAATCTGGATGCGCACGTGGTGGAAGAGGGAAAGCCGGCCCGTGCGCCCCGTGGGCCGCAGGCCCTTGCGGGCCACGGCCTCGAGGCTCCCCCTGGGCGTGAGGAGGCGAAGCAGGAGGTCCCCCTGCGGCAGGGCCCGCCGCCCCACCACGATGCCCTCCTCTAGCCGGTAGCGCTCCACCTTTCCAGTGTATGCTTAGGGCATGGAACGGAGCCTGCGCGACATCTTGGAATGGGTCATCCTGGGCCTTCTGGTGGTGGTGGGCGTCCTCCTTGCCCTGTGGGTGGGGGGGTGGGTCTTCACCTTCCTGGGCAAGGTGCTCCTGGCCCTGTCCGGCCTCATCTGGAACCTTCTGCTCTTTGCCATTCCCCTCCTCATCCTGGCCGCCGTTGGCTACGGCGTGGTCTACTTCCTGCAGAAGCGCACCGCTTCTTAAGCCCAAAGAACACCGCCCCCTTCCAGCCCCCACGCCCGATTCGGGACCAGGAAGGGGGTTTTCCACTGGCCCAGCTAGCCCCCATTTCCCCCGGCCATCCCCCTTGCTTCCAGATGAGATAGCTACTTCCACCATTGGCACTTGACCGACGGAATGGGCACTTTTCCGCTATACAAAAGCGAAGCGATTTGGTGAAGGGCTTTTTGGGCACAGATTTTGACCAAGTACATGCTTCCAGTAAGGTGCTATACTGAGGGTGTCCGAACCCTCGGACGGGGATCTTGACAAAGGGTTTTTGGCTTGGGCAAGGG
>NZ_AQWU01000013.1 GCF_000376265.1 Thermus igniterrae ATCC 700962 | reverse complement strand
GCCCTTCTCTCCCTGGGGAGCCTCCTCGGCACCCTCCTGGCGGGGGGCTTGGGAACCCTTGGCCCCTAGGTGCCCCTCCTTACCGCCCTCCTGGGCCTCCTTCTCCTCCTGCCATTGGCCTTGGGGCCCATAGGGTGCGGGCGGCTCCTCGCCTTGAGGGAGGGGAGGTCCCCGTGAGTCTTCCCCTCCTCCTCCCCCTCGCCCCCCGGCGGGAAGGGGGTGGCGGTGAAAGGAGGCTAGGTCTCGCCGGCAAACGCGGCTTTGTGGCGCCGGAATGGGGGCCGTGGTAAAGTGAGAAGGGAATGGTAAAGTCCAGGGTAAGCAGTAAAGGGCAGATCACCCTTCCCAAGGCGATCCGGGAGGCCCTTGGCCTCCGCCCGGGAGAAGAGGTGGTCTTTGAGCTCCTGGAAGGGGGGGCCTTTCTCCGCCCCCGGCGCCGCGTACCCCTGGAGGCCTTGCTCGGGCGCCTGAAGGGCAAGCGGGGGTTCCCCGGGGAAGAGGCGGAGAGGCGGGCGCGGGAGGAGGCGTGGAGGGAAGGGGCTTGAAGCCCTACTATCTGGACACCTCCCTGATGCTCCGCCTCCTGACCGGGGACCCTCCGGAGCTTGCCGCCCAAGCCCTGGAGGTGTTTCGCGGGGCCGAGGAGGGGCGCTACACCCTGGCCGTCCACCCCTTGGCGGTGGCCGAGGCCTTCTACACCCTGGTCTCCTTCTACGGGGTGGGGCGGGCCGAGGCGGCGGGGGCCCTCTTGGACTTACTGGACCGGGAGGGGGTCCTTCTGGAAGACGAGGAGGACCTCCGCCCCGCCCTGGAGGAGGCCGGGAAGGAAGGGCTCAGCCTGGTGGACGCCTTCTTGGCTCAACGCGCCCGCAGGCAAGGGGCCGGGCTCGCCACTTTGGACCGCAAGCTGCGAAGGCGGGCCGGGGTAGAGCTGCTTCCCTAGGATTCGGCCTGTTCCTCGCCAGAAGCTATCCCCCCAAGATCCCCGCCGCCCCATCGCCCGGGCCCGGGTGGCGAGGCTCCGCCGGGAGTACGGGGTGTGAGGCCGGGGGGACGCAGTTGGGGTCCCAGCAGGCCAAAGCGGGCCCGGAAGGCCGGGCCAGGAGGAGAAGCCAGGCCAAGAGCAAAAGCCAAAAGACTTTGCCCCTCATGCCCCCAGGGTGCCACGGGGAGGGTTACGCGGAGGGCCTGGGGTTACGCGAGGTTACGCGGGAGGCCAGGCGTGGAACCCCTTCCACGTAACCCCGCGTAATCTTCCCCCTGCTACCCTGGGGCTAACCCGTAAGGGGGTAAAGGAGATGCTCAAAGAAGTGCAGGAGGTCAAGGTCGGCGGCCGGACGCGGCGGGTTTACGTGAGGCCCTTCGCCTGGGGTTTGAAGAATCCCTCCCACATGGAGTGGACCCCAGACGGCAGGCTTTTGGTTTCCGAACACACTGCGGGCACTGTTCGGGACATTACAAAAGGGGGGGACGCTTCGGAGGCTAAACCTTTTTGGATTGACGATGCTGCTGGAAGGGGCTTCTTCTACCTCGCTGTAGGAAGCCTGGGCCAAATCTTCCGCATAAATCCGGATGAATTGCCGGAGAAAATTACCTACTCTGAGTTGGTTGCCCATCCGAATGCGTTGGTAGCCTGGGGGCTTCATCGCCTAGGAGGGATGCGGTTTCATCCCTCATCCGGATTGCTCTTTGCCGTTCAGCCAGAGATGGGAGAAGTCATTGCCGTAGACCCCGCTCAACCTGGCAATTACCACTTCCAGCCTCCCGTTGTGAGAGGGCTAAGGATGCCTACTTGCGTAAGGTTCTCTCAGGACTCGGAGAAAATGTACGTTTGCTCCTCTGCTGACGGGGTGGTCTGGGAAGTAGAGGGTTTCTTGACTTAGCTGAGGGTGTTCTTATTAGCCACGATCCTGTTTTTGGCCAGCTGCGCTGGGGGGGCCGTAGGCACCGCGGCCTCCCTCCACCTCGCTCGCTTAGACAACCCCTTCTACCTGGGTCTGCAACACGCCATCGGTTGGGGTGCCTCCGTCTTAGCCCTCTTCACAGGCTACCTTCTAGATCGGACGGACCGCAAAAAAGCCCTCAGCTTCGGGCTTCTCTCTGGCAGTCTCCTGCGCTTTCTTTTAGGAACAAGCCTCGGCCTCATTGGTCCATGGACCTTTCTCGGCCTTTACCTGGTAGACAACATCCTTGAGCTTCTTCTGGAGGTCCGGGTCCTGGTCCCTAGACTCGTGCCGCAGGAACGGGAGAAGGCCCATGGGCGTCTTTACACGGCAAGTCTCCTTGCTGACCTTCTCGGCGCCCCCTTAGGCGCCTTCCTCTTCGTCCAGAATCCCTCCTGGCCCTTTTTCCTCGGGGGCGCGCTAGGCTTTGTGGCCATTCACTTCGCCGCTAGGCTCCCTCCCATACCGCCTCTTGGAAAAGCCCCCCCGGGGGTGCTGGCTGGCCTGAGGTGGCTGTACCAGGAAGCCTTCTTTCGTCGGCTAGCCGGAGCGGTCCTTGGAGCCAGCTTCCTCCGGGTCATGCCCTTCGCCCTTCTTCCCCTCTGGTCCCTCCAAGCCGGGTACGGACCCATAGGGTATGGGCTCCTCAGCACCGCCTTCTCCCTTGGGGGGGCCTTAGGAGGGCTTTTGGCAGGGAAACTTAAAGGCAAAAGGCCGCAAAGGGTGCTTAGCCTCCTTTTCCTCATGGACGCCGGGGCCGTCCTGGGTTTGCTCTTCAAGCCTCCCCTTCCCCTGGGCCTGCTCCTCGTGGCCCTCCTGGGGATAAGCGCCATCCTCCTGGGGGTCCAAGAGGTGGTGCTAAGGCAGGCCCTGGCCCCGGATGCCCTGCTGGGCCGGGTAGGGGGTGGAATGAGGTTCCTTAGCGGCTCGGCCGGGCTTTTGGGGGCACTTTTGGCGGGGGCAGTGGGGGGAAAGGTGGGCTTGGAGGAGGTCTATCTGGGAGCGGGGCTTGGATTTCTCCTCCTAGCCTTGGTCGCCTGGGGCTTCCTCGGCCAAATGGAGAAACGGACCCGGTGATCTCCTGGGAGCGTTTTCTGCCTCGCCTCCTTTCTCCTCCTCGGCCCCACGGCCCGGCTAGCCCGTCAGGAGCCCCGCCGCTAGAGGGGCCGGCCGGATTTGGCAAGGGCTTGGGGCCCTGGTTACGGGGAGCCACGCGGGATGCTGGCCGTGGCACCCTTTCCACGTAACCTCCGCGTAACCTCCCCCCTGCTACCCTGGGGCTAACCCGTAAGGGGGTGAAGCAAATGACGGTTTACACGGTTACTCGGGTCCTTCGGCAAGCTGGACAAGGAGGCGAACAACCCACGCTTTTCCGCGGTAGAGAAGGACTTACCAATCGTAGAGGGCATGACGCTGGAGGTTGGTGATATCCTTAAAACGCGGGACGGCCTCGTGGAGGTTAGGGATAACTACGGCCTGGTCCTTCGCTTGGGCCCATCTTCGGAGCTTGAGTACGTTTACCATCCTCAAGGAGGCATCATCGCTCAGCCCGCTGAGCGGCCTACTTTGGTCTTCTTCGGGGAGATCTTCAAGTTCCGGCACTACGTGCGGCCACTGGAAGTGGTGGCTTGCGGGAAATACCGCACCTCCTGCTGGTACTGCCCAGCGAATGTGTACGCCCGCAACCTGGACGCCCATAGGGATGCTTTCTATGCGCTACTGGGGGAAGTCTTCATCTGGGAGTGGGATGAGAGAGGTCAATCCTTTGACCTCGTAAGTATCCCCGAGGGGTACAAAGCGGTGCTCCGCCACGCCCCTACCCAGCCTATGCGAAACCGCTATGCGGTGGAGGACATGGTGCCAATTTCGGAAAAGGAGTGGGAATACATAGCTTCTAAGAGACTGTCGTAAAAGTCCGCTATACTTGAAGGGTGGCTTCTACACGGAGATCTTACCCCAGCGACCTGTTGGACGCGGAGTGGGCCATCCTGGAGCCGTTGATCCCCGCCCCCAAGCCCGGTGGCCGACCCGCAAAGGTGCCGAGGAGGGAGATCGTCAGCGCCATACTTTACGTCCTGGAAAACGGCATCAAGTGGCGGGCCATGCCTCACGACTTGCCCCACTGGTCCACGGTCTACCACTACTTCCGCAAGTGGCAGAAGGAAGGGGTTTGGGAGAAGGTAGCTCAGGTTCTGGCCCGTCGTGACCGGGAGCGGGGAGGACGATATGCCTCCCCGAGTGCCCTGGTTATGGACAGCCAGTCGGTGAAGACGAGTGAAAAGGGGGGCCCCGGGGACACGACGGGGCGAAGAAGGTCAAAGGGAGGAAGCGGCAGATCCTGACGGACACGGGGGGTCGTCTTTTGAAGGCCTTTGTCCACCCGGCCAATGAGCACGACAAGTGGGGTGGGCAGGCGTTGCTTTTGGGGATGGACCGCTCCTTGTGGCCCCGGGTAGGCAAGCTCTTTGTGGACTGGGGCTACCGGGGTTTGCGGGAGGTGGCTAGGGGGCTGGGACTGGAGCTGGAGGTGGTGGCCCGTCCTTACGCGGGGGTGCGGGGGGTCTGGGTGCGGGAGGGGGAGGAGGTGCCGGAGATCCCGCGGGAGGGTGGGTTCAAGCCCCTGCCCAAGCGGTGGGTGGTGGAGCGGACCTTTGCCTGGATGGGGCGAAACCGACGGCTGGGGAAAGATTACGAGTACCACCCTGAGGTAACGGAAGCCTGGCTGTATTTAGGCATGATACGCTTGCTGGTGAAGCGGCTGGCCAGGGCCGCATAAGCTGGAGGAGGAGACTTTTACAACGGTTTCT
>NZ_AQWU01000012.1 GCF_000376265.1 Thermus igniterrae ATCC 700962 | reverse complement strand
GCCGTCAATCCCCGGCACCCGGGGGGCCTCGGGGTTGAGGAGGGCCTCTGGTTCGGGAAAGGTCTCGCCAAAGAGGGCGTTGAAGCGGCGGGCAATCTCCCGGGTGAGCTCAATGTGCTGCACCTGGTCCTCCCCCACCGGCACGGTGTCCGCCTTGTAGATGAGGATGTCCGCCGCCTGGAGCACGGGGTACATGAGGAGGCCGGACCAGATGGCCTCCTGCTTGGCGGCCTTGTCCTTGAACTGGGTCATGCGGGTGAGGTCCCCCAGGGGGGTGATGGTGGTGAAGACCCAGGCCAGCTCCGTGTGCTCGGGCACGTGGGACTGGACGAAGAGGGTGACCCGCTCGGGGTCCAGCCCAGCGGCGATGTTCACCAGGGCCGCCTTCCAGTAGTAGAGGCGGGAAAAGAGGGTACCGGGGTTGGCCACCTCCCGCACCGCCCCACCCCCGGGAAGGGGGCCCTGGGCCGTAAGGCGCACGGTACCCATCCCTGTCCCCACCCCCAACGCCAGGGCCAAGAGGGCCACAAGGCCATGGCGAGGGGCACGCCAAAGGGCGAGGAGCGCCAAAACCCCAAGGGCCAGAAGACCGGCCCGGTTGAAGGCAAGCCCCACCCCCAAAGCGGCCAGGAAAAGGGCCCAGGGGCTCCTCAGCCCCAGGGCCGCCCCGGCCACGAGGACGAAATACCCCGCCAGGTGCCCCTTCTGGGGGAAGGTAACCGTGGGCAGGTCTGCAGGAGCCGCCGTGGCATAGAAAACCCCCCGGCCCAGGAGCACCTCCCCCAAGGCCAAAAGGGCGAGAAGCCCACCCCCCAGGACCAGCCCCCAGGCCACCCTTTCCAGGGTTTTGGGGTCTTCCCGGGCCCGAAGGTAAACCAGGAGGGCCACCCCCAGCATGGCAAGGCCAAAGAAAAGCCCGTCCGAATTGTCGGAGACAGAACCTGTGAGGGCCACCGCCCGCTCGGGGGAGAAAAGGGCGGCCAGGACCATGACCAGGCCCAACCCCAGGAGGAGGGCAAGGGGGGGGTTCCTCAGGGCCTGGGGAAGACGGCGCAGGTCCCCCAGCCGCACCTGGGGATGGGCCCACATCTCCAAAAAAGCCCCCACGGCGAAAAAGAAGAGAACAAAGGCCTGCTTGGCCAGCACCACCCCCGCATGGCTGGGCATGGCAGGCCAGACGGCAAAGGGGTAGAGGAAGGCGAAAACGGGCCAAAAGTAGCGGAGTATCATGGACCCATAATATGGGCATCCTGCAGGAGCGCCGCCTTGCCCCTCTAAGCCGCCCCCTACCCGGCATCACCGCCTTGGCTCTTTTGCTGGCAGACCTTGCCGCCCTTCTCCTGGCCTGGGCCCTGGCCCTGAGCTTCCGGGCCCTCACCGGGGGGACCATAGACCCTTCCCTTTACTTGCGCCTCCTGCCCATCCTCCTGGTCTTTCCCGGGCTCTACGGGGCCCTGGGCCTCTATCCCGCCCTGGGCCTCCACCCTGCCTTGGAACTCAAGCGCCTGAGTACCGGGACCACCCTGGGCTTTCTCCTGCTGGCCGCCGGAGCCTTTCTTTCCAAAAGCGGCCCCCTCTACTCCCGGCTCTCCTTCCTCCTGGCCTTGGCCCTGGCCCTCCTCCTGGTTCCCCTGGGCCGGGCCCTCCTGAGGCACCTCTTCGCCCGCAGGCCGTGGTGGGGGGGTGGGGTGGTGGTGCGGGGGGAGCGGAAAGAGGCCGTGGCCAAGCTCCTCAAGGAGGCGCCCATCCTGGGCCTCAAACCCGTGGAGAAGCCCGAGGGGGCCTATGCCCTGGTGGTGGCGGGAAGCCTGGCCGCCGAGGAGGTCCTTCCCCTGGCCACTCGCTTCCCCAGAATCCTCCTCCTACCCCCTGGGGAAGAGGGCCTGCTTTGGGCGGAGGTGCGGGACCTGGGAGGGGTGGGAGCCCTGGAGGTGCGGCAGAACCTGCTCATTCCCGCCAACCTCCTTACGAAGCGCCTCCTGGACCTGATGGGGGGTAGCCTTCTCCTGCTCCTTTTCCTTCTTTTCCTCCCCTTTTTGGCCCTGGCCATCTACCTGGAAGACGGAGGGCCCCTCTTTTACCGGCACCTGCGGGTGGGACAGGGAGGAAGGAGGTTTTACCTGCTAAAGCTTCGCACCATGCGCAAGGACGCGGAAGCCTTTTTGGCCCGCTACCTGGAAGCCCACCCCGAGGCCAGGGAAGCCTGGGAGCAAGAACACAAGCTGAAGGACGACCCCCGGATTACCCGGGTGGGCAAGCTCTTAAGACGGCTTTCCCTGGACGAGCTCCCCCAGGCCATAAACGTCCTCAGGGGGGAGATGAGCCTGGTGGGGCCAAGGCCGGTGACGGAGGCGGAGTTGGCCAAGTACGGGGACACCCGTGAGCTTTACCTGCGGGTAAAACCCGGGATCACGGGCCTGTGGCAGGTTTCCGGAAGAAACCACCTACCCTACGAAAGACGCGTTGCCCTGGACCGGTACTATATCCAGAACTGGTCGGTTTGGCTGGACCTCTACCTGCTGGCCAGGACAGTGTGGGCGGCGATGAGCGGCAAAGGAGCGTGGTGAGGCGGGGCTTTCTGAAAGAGGTTGGGCTTCTCTACGCCCTCCACCTTGGAGGCAACCTCTTGGGGTTTTTCACCCTAGCCTATCTAGCTAGGATTTTGGGACCGGAGGAGTACGGCCGTGTAGCCTTTGCCCAGGGCCTTACCGCCTACTTTCTTCTCTTAGTCGGCTACAGTTTTGATTTCTCCGCCCAGCGGCGGGCAGCAAACCTAAACTCTCCCCAGGAGCTTGCCCAACTAATGGCAGAAATCTTAGGGGGAAGGCTTTTCCTGGTAGGGGTGAGCATCCTTATCCTTGGTCTTCTTTCTCCCTTGTCTTCGGTACAAAAAACATGGGACCTTGTTCTTCCCTTCTTTGGGATAGTCCTGGCTCAAATCTTCCACTCCGGCTGGCTCCTCGCTGCTAAGGGCTGGGTGGTTTTGCCTCAGGTTTTGGAGTTCCTTCAGCGGGTGGTTGTGATCCTGGGCCTTCTCCTTTTCACACGGGAAGGCGAAAATGGAAAGGTCTATGCTCTTTTGATGGGGAGCAGTGCCCTTTTGTCCTCGGGTGTCAGCTTTTTTTTGGCCACTCGCTTTCTTGGTCTGGTTCCTGTCTACCCACGAACCCGAGGAACGTTTACCGCTCTACGGGAAGGCTGGTGGCTTTTTCTCTCCCAAGGAGGAGGCACCCTTTTGGTGGGAGGAAACCCCTTCTTGCTGGGCCTTTTCGCTCCATCTGAGGCCGTGGCGCAGTATGCGGTAGCGGAAAAACTAGTCCTGACCATCTCGGCTCTATTCCAACCCCTCTTCCGCTCACTCTATCCAAGATTCGCCGTCCGCGCCCAAGAAGAACGACCCTCTTTGTTGGCCTTAGGACGCAAAGCTTTTTTCCTCTTCGGAGGCTTGGGACTCGGGCTTGCCCTCGGCCTGTTTTTTTCTGCCACATGGGCTGTAGAAATAGTCTTCGGACCTGGCTTTGCAGAGGCGGCGCTTTTGGTAAAGGGGTTAACCCCATGGATTTTAGCCAGCGCACTCAACACGGCTTTGGGTATGTTGCTCCTGGTCCCTCTTGGCCATGATCGTCCTTTCACCCTAGCCCTTCTAGGAGCGGGAGCCCTTCATTGGGGATTGGTATTTCTACTGGCGCCCAAGTGTGCAGGGATGGGCGTGGCAGGAGCGCTAGGAGGAGCCGGGCTCTTCCTAGTCCTTGTTCAAGCCCTCTTCCTTTACCTGAGGGAGGGTTTTTCACCGTTTGCACATCCCAACCGGCATGGAGATCTGGACTCTTGATGCGTGCAAGTGAGGTACGGAGGATGGTGCCTTCTAAGCAAATCAAAGTGAGAGGCTGTCGTAAAAGGGTGGTATCCTTGAGGGATGAGCTCTAGACGATCTTACCCCAGCGACCTCAGCGATGCGGAGTGGGCCCTCCTGGAGCCCCTCATCCCAGCCCCCAAGCCCGGCGGCCGCCCCGCCAAGGTGCCGAGGAGAGAAATCGTTAACGCCATCCTTTACGTCCTGGAAAACGGCATCAAGTGGCGGGCTATGCCCCATGACTTGCCCCACTGGTCCACCGTCTACCACTACTTCCGCAAGTGGCAGAAGGAAGGCATTTGGGAGAAGGCCG
>NZ_AQWU01000011.1 GCF_000376265.1 Thermus igniterrae ATCC 700962 | reverse complement strand
TGGCCGGGCGGGAAGGGGAGGGGCATGGGGCATAGGACCTGGGGCGGGCGTTTTGCCGAGGGGCCGGACCGGTTGGCGGCCCAGTTCAACGCCTCTTCTTTTGGGCCCCTAGAAAGCGAAATGGGCCCGCCCGGGCGGACCCATTTCGCCTAGAGCCTATGGCCTAGCCAAAACAATGACCGGGGATTCCCAGGTTTCCCAATGCTTGGGATTGCCCGGGTCGCCCAGGGCCTTCAGCACCTTGAGGCGCACGATGTAGCGCCCGTTAGGCACCACTTTGAAGAGGCTGTTGGGGCCTTGGCCGTTGTCCATGTTGCTGTGGATGCGCGTACCATCCCAGGCGAAGGCGAAGAAGCCGGTGGCCGTGGAGTTCCTGGGCACGTACTCCAGGTCCACGAACTTGTTGAACACCGGATGCACGGGCCTACGGGAGCGGGCCTCCAGGATCTCAAACTCCAGCTCCTGGGCCTGGTGGTCCAGGTGGACCAGGAAGTAGGGCAGGTCCCCGTCTTGCAGAGTGAAGGTGGCCTCGCCCGTGACCCGGGTATATGTATTCCCCGAAAGCCGCGCCAGCCAGGGGAAGTCAAAGGTGGTGGGTTCAAGTACCCGGATGGCCTGGTAGTCCCCCTTGAAGCCGGCGTAGGGCACCCGGGCCACCACTTGGCCCTCCTCGTCCGTGATCACCAGATAGCCGCTGAAGACGCTGCCGTTGGCCAGGCCTGGGTTGGGGGTGATGTTCACGGCCACGGTGGCGGACTCCCCAGGGGCCAGGGTGAGGGAGGGGGGAGAGAAGCTCACGCTGGCGGGGGCGTTGAAGTATGTGAGGGTGAAGGTGCCGCGGCTGGCCGGGGCTGGCTGGTGGCTCAGGGTGTAGGTGGTTGGGGCCGGGCCCAGGTGGCTGAGCGTCAGGGTGGCATAGGCGCTACCCGACTCCACCTCACCCAGGCTGATCTTGGCTGGGGTTATCCGGACGGGGCTCCGCAGGGCCTCGAGGGCCTGCACCATTCCTGCCCCCTGGCGGTGGACGATCTCCAGGAGGCCGGAGGTGGGTGCCACGGATAGACGCTGGGGCTTGGCGGTGTTTTGCAAGATGTCCCGTACCTCTTCCGCGGGGGTACGGGGGTGGGCTTGCAGGTAGAGGGCCACCACCCCGGCCACGTGGGGGGCGGCCATGGAGGTGCCGCTCAGGAGGGCATACCCACCCCGCTCCAGGGGATAGGTGGAGTAGATGAGGCCACCCGGGGCCCCCAGGTCGGGCTTCAAGGTGAGGTCGGGGGAAAGACCGATAGAGCTGAAGCTGCTGATGAGGTTCCCCGTGGGGTTGGGGAAGGAGGCCACCTGGTCCGTCCAGGTCAGGGTCACGGGCCCGGTTTGCAGACGCTGGTAGATGAGAACCCCATCGGTATCGCTGATGGACACCACCGGGATGTTCACAGGGGGTGAGCCAGCCACGGTGGCGGAGAAGCGGCCAGGCACGTTGTTGTAGAGGATAACCGCTGCCGCGCCGGCGGCTTCAGCGTTTCTGGCCTTCTGGTAGAAGGTGCACCCTCCCCGGCGGATCAAGGCCGCTTGCCCCGAGAGGCTACCCGCAGGAAGTGGGGAGCAGGCGTCCGCTGTGGCTGTGGGCGTACCCGTGGCCTTGATGGGCAGGCTGCCCGAGGTGGGGGGTAAGGGGGCACCCGTGGCCGGGGTATAGCCGATGGCCCGGCCATCGGGGCTGAGGGTGAAGATGCTCAAGGTTACGGCCACGTTGTCAAAGGAGGCCACGCTGATCACCTTCTCCCCTACGCTGGGAGCGCTCAGGGAGAAGGCCCCGTTGGCCCCGCTGTTCCCTGCGGAGGCCACCACCACCACGCCTTTCCTCACCAGGCGGTCCGAGGCCACCGCCGTGGGGTACTGGGGCCACTGGAACGCAGCCCCCAGGCTCATGTTCACCACGTCCATCCGGTCCTTCCAGGCCATTTCCAAGGCGGCCAGGATGATATCGGAAGTGGTGGAACCCTCACAGCCAAAGACCTTGTAGGCCCCGAAGCTTACCTCGGGGGCTACGCCCTTGACGCGGCCGTTGGCCCCCACAATGCCCGCCACATGGGTGCCGTGGCCGTTGCAGTCGTCGGGGTTGGGGTCGGGATTGGGGGTGAGGCGGCTTGGGTTAGAAGCGTCAAAGGCATCGCCCACAAAGTCCCAACCCGCCACGATCCGTCCCGCCAGGTCCGGGTGTTCCAGGTCAATGCCGGTGTCAATGATGCCCACCCGTACCCCTCGGCCGGTAAGGCCCATATTGTTGTGCACCAGGTCCACCTGCGTCTGGGTGACGGCGGTAAAGAGTTCAGGGGCGGTGCCCCCTTCCACCACCTCCGGGATGGGCACGGTAAAGACAGGCCACACTGCCTTTACCCCAGGAAGGGCCCGGAGCTTAGCCGCTTCTGCTGGGGTGGCCCGTACAGAAAGGCCATTCCACACCCCCTCGTACGCCAGGCGCTCTTGGAACTTTACCCCGTTGGCCCGGGCTAAGGCACGGAAATTGGCCCGCTCTTGGGCTAGGTTGGCCGGGTTACCCCCTTCAATGGTCGCCGGCCCGCTCAGCTCCACCAGCCAAAGGGTGGGGCTCTCGTCCACCATCTCCCCAAGGACGCCCAGAGGCGTTGGGCCGGAGCCCAGAGGCTGGACGGGCTCTGCGCCCCTTTGACCCTGCTGCAGGTTAGAGCAGGCCGCAAGAAAAACCAACCCAACCGCCAGACTTAAAATCTTCCTAAGCATACCTTCACCTCTTCCGAATGGCCCAAGAACCTGTGAAAAGCCGCAATGCCTCGTCTGTCCTCTTTGCCCCACCGATTTTGACTCCAGCAGAGTATACCCAGAGGCCCTTCGGGATTGTCAAGAAGACTTTTATGCTGAGGCTAAACGCCAGGGGTTCCACGGACGCGGTAGCCCAAAGGTAGGCAACGAGGGCTCCCTTGTTGTATAGTTATGCGCGCCCCTCAGGGGGTAGACTCGAGGTCAGCATGAAGATCGTCCTGGCATACTCCGGCGGGCTGGACACCAGCATCATCCTCAAGTGGCTCAAGGAGAACTACGGGGCCGAGGTCATCGCCTTCACCGCGGACATCGGCCAGGGGGAAGAGGTGGAGGAGGCCCGGCAGAAAGCTTTACGCACGGGGGCCTCCAAGGCCATCGCCCTGGACCTGAGGGAGGAGTTCGTCCGCGACTTCGTCTTCCCCATGTTCCGCGCCGGGGCCCTTTACGAGGGGTACTACCTCCTGGGCACCGCCATCGCCCGGCCCCTCATCGCCAAGTACTTGGTGAAGATCGCCGAGGAGGAGGGGGCGGAGGCGGTGGCCCACGGGGCCACGGGCAAGGGCAACGACCAGGTGCGCTTTGAGCTCACCGCCTATGCCCTGAAGCCCGACATCCGGGTCATCGCCCCCTGGCGGGAGTGGAGCTTCAAGGGCCGGCCCGAGATGATGGCCTACGCCGAGGCCCACGGCATCCCCGTGCCGGTGACCCAGGAGAAGCCCTACTCCATGGACGCCAACCTCCTGCATATTTCCTACGAGGGAGGGGTGCTGGAGGACCCCTGGGCCGAGCCCCCCCAGGGCATGTTCCGCATGACCCAAGACCCCGAGGCGGCCCCGGACACTCCCGAGTACGTGGAGGTGGCCTTTGAGCGGGGGGATGCGGTGGCGGTGAACGGGGAAAGGCTTTCCCCGGCCGCCCTCCTGCAAAAACTTAACGAAATCGGGGGCCGGCACGGGGTGGGCCGGGTGGACCTGGTGGAGAACCGCTTCGTGGGCATGAAGTCCCGGGG
>NZ_AQWU01000010.1 GCF_000376265.1 Thermus igniterrae ATCC 700962 | reverse complement strand
GAGCTGGGCCGCTTGAAGCCTCCCCCCTTCCCGCTCTAGCCTGCCCTGGGCCAGGCGGACCAGGAGGGCATGCCAGGCGGGGAGGTCCAGGGCCAGCACCGCCTGGAAGAGGAAAGCCAGGGGCAGGAGGAAAAGGGGCTCCTTGGGGAGGAGGGCGAGAAGGAGGAGGAGCCCTCCCCGGAGGTAGACCCCCAGGAGGAGGAGGCGGGTCCGGTCCAGCCGGTCCAGGAGGAGGCCCGCCAGGAGGTCCAGGGGCAAGGTGAGGAAGGGGAGGGCGGCGAGCAGGGCCAGGGTCCAGGGGTTGCCCCCCAGGCCCAGGAGGAGGGCTAGGGCGGTGAAGGCCAGGCTTCCCCCAAAGACCCCCAGGCCCTCGGCTAGAAGGTACTGGCCCCTCACCGCCACCCCCTGCCCACCAGGGGCACGAGGCCGAGGAGGAGGGCTCCGGCCAGGAGGAAGGGGAGGGGGAGGGCCAGGCCCGCCAGGGCCCCGCCCAGGAGGGAACCCAGGGGGGCGAGGAGGCTGGACACAAAGCCCACCCCGCCCATACCCCGGCCTACCAGCTCCTCGGGCAGCTCCCGGTAGAGGAGGCTGGTCACCAGAAGGCTCCAGAACTGCTGCCCGAGGCCGAACAGGAAGAGGAGCCCCACCGCCAGGGGCCAGGGGGGTAGGAGGGTCAGCCCCAGGAGGGGGGCTCCCAGGAGGAGGAGGCTCCCCCGGGCCAGGTTCCCCCGGCCCAGGGGAAGAAGCTTTTCCAGGAGGAGGGCCCCTGCGGCCGCCCCCAGGCCCCAGGCGCCCGAGAGGAGGCCGTAGACCCAGGCCGGGGCCTCCAGGCCCCGCAGGGTGTAGAGGGGTAGGAGGGCGAAGGTGGCCCCGTGCACCAGGCCGTGGACCCGGGCGATGAGGAAGACCCGGCGGAGGAGGGGGTGGTTCCAGAGGAAGCCGAGCCCGGCAAAGGCCTCCCGCAGGCGGAAGGGCCCGCCGGGCTTGGGGGGAGGGGCGGGGGGAAGGCGGCGGTAGAGGAAGGCGGAAAGGAAGAGCAGGGGGCCCCCCAGGAGGGGAGGCAGGCCGGGGTTTCGGGCGTAGGCGGCCCCGGCCACGGGATCGGAGAGGGTGTCCGCGGCGAAGTGCAGGGCGGAGAGCCGGCCCAGCTTGCCCTCGTAGGCCTCCTTGGGGACGAGGGAGCGGAGGTAGAGGCCTGCGGCCAGGGCGCGGAAGCGGTCCAGGAGCTCGAAGAGGAGGAGGAGAAGGAGGAGGTACAAAAGGGGCAGGAAGGGGGCGGGAAAGAGGGCCAGGGTGAGGAAGCCCTGGCCCAAGGCGGTGAGCACGAGGACCCGGCGCCGCTCGAAGCGGTCCAGGAGGGCTCCGACGAGCAGGCTTGCCAGTCCCGCGGCGTAGAGGAAGGTTTGGGGGAGGACGGCTTCCAGGGGAGCGCGGGCCTTTTCCGCCGCCAGGAGGTACAGAGGAAGGTAGAAAAACCCCGCCCCGAAGAGGCGAAGCCCCTCGGCGGCGAGGAGGAAGGCGTAGGGCTGCGGCACTGTACTAGTCGACACTGGGCTTGGCCTCCTCCATGTCCCCGCCCTTGGTGGCGTCCTTCACCTTGCCGGTGGTGCGCTCCACCACCAGGAGCCTGCCGTCCGGGGTCCACTCCATGTGGGTGGGCGCGTGCAGGTTCCAGGCAAAGGGCCGCACGTGCACCCGCCGGGTCCGGCCGCCGACCTTGACCTCCTGCACTTCCTTGAGCATCTCCTTCACCCCCTTACGGGTTAGCCTCAGGGTAGCAAGAGGAAGGTAACGCCCGCGTAACTCAGAAAGCTCTCATAAAGACTCTAGGGCGTTACGTGGAGGTTACATGGGCCGGGGTAGCCTTCAGGCGTGCGGCTCCTCTGGCTTCTCCTCGCCCTCCTCGGGGGCTCTGGGGTCCTTCCCCAGTGCCTCGCCCCCCACTGCCCGCCCCCGGGGCTTGGGCTCTAAGCGCCACTTCGGCTTTGCAACATGGGATGCCCAAGCCGGGGCTGTGGGAATACCTTTTGGGGCCCCCACCGCGGCCAAAGCTGCGGTGGGGTACCTTAGAGGCCCCACTCCCTCCTGAGCCTTTCCACCCGGGCCTGGGCGATGGGAAGGCGGGGGTCTTGGGAGGGTAGCCTCTCCAGGAGGGCCTCCCAGACCCCCAGGTCCTCCCCCAGGCGCTCGGCCAGGAGGAAGAGGCTTTCCACCTCGCCCTGGGCCAAGACCGCCCGCCTCAGGGCCTCTTCCAGCTCCGCCCTCAGGGCCTCCACCCCCGGGGCCTGGCTCTGGGGGAGGAGGGGGCCCCGGTAGCGGGCAAGGGCCCCGCTCAGGTCTCCTTGACGCAGGGCCCCCCATACTTCCAAGAAGTCCGCCTGTAGGGCCTGGGCCAGGCGGTAGGGCCGGCTTTTCACGGCAAGCCCCCGTTGCTTCAGGCGGAGCACCTCCATGCGGAGGGCGGGCCCGTTGGCCTCCCCGTAGAGGGCCAGGGCCAGCTCCTCCCCCCTCCACCCCTCCTTCCGGGCGAGGAGGAGGACGAGGAGCTCCGCCTGGCGCAGGGGGAGGGGCTTGCCCCCAAGCCTTGGCTCTCCCAGGGCCTGGAAGTGGGCCGAGGGGCTTGCGGCCCAGAGGAGCTCCTGCCCCCTCCGGGAGAGCTCTCCCAGGAGGGGGTGGGGCCTTCCCAGGAAGAGGAGGCCCCGCATGGCCTCCTCCGCCACCTCCTCCAGGAGGAGGGGCAGGGTCTTGGCCACCCCTTCCTCGTCCTCCCGGTAGAGCCCTTCGGCCAAGGCGAGGAGGGCCTGGGTGAGGGGCTCCTTGGCCCAGGGCCTCGCCGCCAGGAGGAAGGGGAGGACCTCCTTCCCCAGGAGGCGCACCCCGGCGGGGGCGAGGTAGGGAAGGGCGGGAAGAGGGGCCTCGCCCAGAGCCTTCCGCAGGTAGGCCCTCCCCGAGGCCTCCTCCCCCTGGAGGAAGCGCAGGTGGGCCATGAGGAAGCGGGCGTAGAGCCCCGTGCCCCCCTCCAGGGCCAGGAGTTCCACCTGCCGGAGGAGGTCGGGGAGGGGAGGGTCCTCCTCGGCGAGGAGGGCGAGCCAGGCCCACTCCAGGAGGGCGAAGGGGCCAAAGCCCCGGGCAAGGGCAAGAGCGGCGTAGCCCAGGGCCTCCCTGAGGCGGCCAAGCCCCCTTAGGGCGCGGGCCAGGGCGAAGGCGAGGCGGGCCTCGGCCTTGGGGTCTCCCTGGAAGCGGTGGAGGGCCTCCTCCAGGGCCAGGGCCCCCGCCTTTGGAGGGAGGGCCAGGCCCAGGTGGTAGAGGGTGAGGGGGGTCTGGGCCCTTCGGGCGGCCTCCAGGGCCAGGGCGCGGTAGGCCCGAAGGTTCCCCTTACGGGCCTCTACGAAGCCTAGAAGGGCCAGGCGCTCGGCCTCCGGGAGGCCTTCTTGGGAAGTTTGGAGGAGGGCTTCCGCCTCCCGGTCCCGCCCTTCCTCCAGGAGGCGGAGGGCGGGGGCCAGGGGGCTTGCCGGGAAATCCAGGGCCATGGAGCCATTTTAGACGTGTGAGGGCCTGGGCTTCCGCCCCTGCGGCTCTGACCCTCGAGGTCCGCTGACGACACCTACCATATAAGAGGCTGTCGTAAAAGTCCTCCACGGCCAGCTACGCGGCCCTAGCCAGCCGCTTCACCAACAAGCGTAGCATGCCCAGATACACCCAGGCC
>NZ_AQWU01000009.1 GCF_000376265.1 Thermus igniterrae ATCC 700962 | reverse complement strand
TAGGGTTGCGGGCCAGTTCCCGGCGCATGCGTTCGCTGGAGAAGCCCAGGAGGGCGCGGACCAGGTGGAAGAGAAAGAGGCTGAGGTCGGAGAAGGTCCTGGGCCTGCCGGGTTTTCTCTCCCCTTCTGGCAAGCGGGCTTGGAGCCATGCCTGGAGCAGGGGGACCAGTTCCTCCAGGGACAGGGGTAGGATGGAAGGGGGCGTCTGGTGTTCTTCCACAGCTCACCAAGCGCCCCCTTTTCCTTTGGCTTGTCAAGGGGGTATGCATTGAATATCCGAAAGGGGGGCTCTACTTCAACGGCTTGAGGCCCTGGGGCCCTCTCCTGGACCGCCACCCCTCGCAGAACCTCCTGGCCTGGAAGGGGGAGGGGGAAAAAGCCCTCCTCCTCATGGCCCACGTGGACACCGCCAAGACCTACTTCCTCTACCACCCGCGAAGGGTCCGTGGCTTCCGCCAGGCCTTCCTCCTGAACGCCGCCTTGGCCCTCCTGGCTCCCCTCCTGGCCCTCACCCTCTTGAAGTGGCCCCTGGGGCTTTACTTCCTGGCGCAAGCCGGGCTTTTGCTCCACCGGGAGCTAAGGGCCCCCTACGTGGAGGGGGGCAACGACAACGGGAGCGGGGTGGCGGTGGCCACCGCCCTTTTCCTGGAAATAGACCCCCCGGAGGGCTGGCGCCTGGGCCTGGCCCTCACGGGCAGCGAGGAGGTGGGGGCCCTGGGGGCCAAGGCCCTAATCCCCCACCTGCCCCCCGGGGTCCTGGTGCTCAACCTGGACAACGTGGGCCAGGGGGAACTCTTCTTCGCCGAAGGGGAGGGGATGCTCCTCTACTTCCCCTACCGGGGGCCCCTCCTGGAAGCGGCCCGCCACACCCCGGGGGCCAAACCCCTGCGGTACCGCCTGGCCTACTTGGACACCCTGCCCCTGGCGCAAAGGGGGATTTCCTGCCTCAGCCTCATCCGCCTGGAAGGGGGCGTGCCCCCCAACTGGCACTGGCCCACGGACACCTTCCAAAGGCTCCACGAGGGGGCGCTCAAGGAAACCCTGGACTACGGGAGGCGGCTCTTGAGGGCGGTCTGGAGGGAGGCCCAAAGCGGCTAAACACCGCCCCTGGACCAGGCCAGCTGAGGCTTGGTGGCAGCATCCACCTCCTCCAGGGCCAGGAGGGCAGTGGCCTTCCAGGCAACCCACCCGCTTAGGGCCGCCACCGCCCTCCCACAACAGGCCCCGGATCCCCAAGATGCCTCTAAGCCTAAAGGGCCTCGTGCCGCTCCCAATGGGTCCTGAACCGGATGGGGTTGGCGAACCTTAGCACCGCCCCGCTCCCTGGCGCCCCCACCCCGTTGATGGTGACGTAAAAGTCGCCGCTGGGGGCAATGGCCAGGGCCGTGGGAAAGGGAAGGCCTTGGATGACCACTTCAAACCCCCCAGGCCGTACCCGTAGCACCGCCCCGGTTCCTGGGATCGGGCCCCTTTCCCCGGTCTCCGCCATGCGCACGGCGTAGAGGTTCCCGTCCGGCCCCTCCTGCAGGTCAGTGAGCATGGTGGCCCCGGTGGCGTAGTCCTCCACCCTACCCCCCACCACGCGCACCACCTTGGACGCCCCTTTCAAGAAGGGCAGGCCAGAGAGGAGGCTCACGTAGAAGACCCCGCCCCTGGCCACCACCGCCGTGGGCACCGGGTCCATCTCCATGGCCCCACCGCGGGCCGGGTTGGCGGAAGGCCCAGGTATACCGGCAAAGGCGGCCACCAGGCTAACCGCCCCCGTGGAGGGATTCACCCGCAAAAGGGTGTTGGCCGCGGCATCGGCCACGTAAATATAGCCATCCGCACCCACCGTGAGGCCATAGGGGTGGGACTCCACCCCGTGTCCATCCGGGTTGTGGGCCTTCTCAAAGGCCCAGAAGTCGGCCAGCTTCACCGGCCCTTCCGGACCCACCCGGGCCAGTACGGCCATGAGGGGCATGGGCGCCTGGTCGGGGTTGCTCCACCCCCCACTGGTCACCAGCAGGCCGCCGAACCAGGCCAGCCTCGAGGCCCCGCTGGTCTCCCGAGCGAAGACCATGGAGGGAAAGGTGGCCACGAGCTGCACCGTGCCATCGGGCTCCAAGCGCAGGACCCGCGAGCTCAACCCCACCTTGGCCATTACCTTCGGCCCCTGGGGCTCGGGGCTATTCATCTCCACTACCGTGTCCCCACCCACGCCGTAGTCCACCACGTAAAGCCGCCCATCGGGGGCGAAAAGCAACCCCATGGGGCCGTTCAGGCCGGTAATGACCGGCACCCCCTGGCCCAGGACCAACCCGCCCAAGACCAGGCCCAGCAACACCCATACCCTCCGGAATAGAACCCGCATCCCGCCCTCCCTAACGGCCAATGGGCCGTTCTTTCCAGGATAGAGGGGGATGCGTTAGCTTCGCGTCATACAAACCCTCCCCGCAGAAACTCCCCCAGGTCCTCGGGTAGGGCCAGGCCCACCTCCAAGAAGCGCATCCGGGCCTTTTGGTACATCCGCCACCTCAAGCCGGGTTGTTCCAGGGCCTCGAGGCTCTGCAAAAGCATGGCCAGGATTCCCTGGTCATAAGGCTCCTCCTGGGCCAGGAGGCATAGGAGGCGAAAGGCCTCCTGGGGTTGGGTGCACAAAAGGCCTTGTGCAGCCTCCCGGGCTATGCGGAACACCCGGGCCCAGAGGACCTGGTCCGTGGCCAGACCATCCAGATAGCGGCCCCGCCAGAGCCAGGTGTGCGGGGTGTGGAGGAAGGCCTCGAGGTCGGAAACCACCCCTCGCCCCAGCACGTACAAGGGCCCCTTGCGCTCCACCACCCCGGGGCCAAACTGCCGCCTCAGGGCGAAAACCAACTCCCGCAGAGCCCCAAAAGCCCTCCCCTCCTCCTGCCCTAGGTAGAGAAGGTCCAGAAGGTCCAGCACCCCAAGCCCCTCCCGGCCCGAGGCCCTAGCCTCCAGCATGGCGGCGAAGAAAACCCGTCGCCTCTGCCCCCTGAGGAGATGGCCGTCCAGGGCTAAAGGGCCCAAGACCCTTAATAGCCTCGGGGGGCCCGACCCACCCCAAGGCGCTGGTGGTCGCCAGGCGAACTGGGCCCCGATGCAGAACTCCCCACCCTTCAACGTGGGCCTCTCCCCTTAGCCTAACACCCGGCCAGATGGTGGGGAACCACTTATAAGAAATCCCCCTAGTCCTCTCCCGTAGAATGGGGCCATGGACCTCGCCAAACACCAACGCCGCCCCCGGCTGCAACTCAAGCTGCAGCATCACCCGGATAACCTTCACGCCCTGTACCGGGAAAGCCAAGACCCCATAGAACGCTCCCGCTGGCACGCCCTCTGGCTCCTCGCCACCGGCCACCCCATCCCAAAAGTCGCCCAAACCCTGGGCTACTCCACCCGCTGGGTCCGGGACACCCTCCACCGCTACAACCAAGGCAAGCCCATGGCCGACC
>NZ_AQWU01000008.1 GCF_000376265.1 Thermus igniterrae ATCC 700962 | reverse complement strand
TAAGATTAGCCTCGGATGCCGCGCGGTGCTGCCTCAGGGAGATAGCGGGCCTCGCCCGCGCGGCGCCGGAACCGGGAAGGGCAACGGCGGAAACCTTTCCGGGCGAACGCAGAGAAAGGGAGGTAAGAGGCTATGAAGGGAACGCGGCTCAAGACTCTAGGTTTCGCCCTGTTGGGCGGCCTGGCCCTGCTCTTCGCGGGGTGCGGGCAGCAGGCGGCCCCACCTCCGCAGGCGGATAGGGTTCTCTCGGTAACCGTTACCCCGGCCACGGCCCAGGTGGAGGTGGGCGGGCAGGTGGCCCTGAACGCCCAGGTCCAGGTCCAGGGCAACGCCTCCCAGGCGGTCACCTGGTCCTCCTCCGACACCGCCGTGGCCACGGTGGACAGCAACGGCGTGGTCAGGGGCGTGGCCCCCGGACAGGCCATCATCAGGGCCACCAGCGTGGCGGACAACACCAAGTTCGGCCAGGCCACCATCACCGTGGTGCCCCAGAGCCGGCCCAGCATCTCCATCCTCCAGCCCGCCAACGGGGCGGTGGTGAACGGGCCCTTCCTGGCCCAGGTGCGGGTCCAGGGCACCCAGGGCAACCTGCGGAGCCTCACCTACACCTTCGCCGGAGGTTCTCCGGTGAGGGTCCTCTCCGCCGGGGTGCAGCCTCAGCAGTACGACGTCACCCGCACCTTCACGGTGAACGTCCCCGAAAACCTTGCCGACGGCGAATACCAGCTCACGGTGCGGGCGGAGGACGACCTGGGCCGCAGCGCCGAGGCCAGCGTCACGGTCCGGCTCCGGCGCGGACCCAGCATCCAGGTGGTCTTGGAACCGGCCGACGCCAACGCCAACCTGGTGGTGCTGCAGCAGAACGTCAACGGCAACACCCTGGATGTGCCTTACGGCAGGGGCAACATCCGCGTGCGGGTCGTGGTGGACGGCCGGGGCCTGAACCCCACCCGGGTGGAGATCTTCCGCGGCCGCACCGAGGCCGACACCTCCACCCGCCTCTACGACGGCGCCCCCGGCACGGCCCAGGTGGTGGACAACAGCGCCGTGCTCCAGCAGGGCGAGCCCTACTTCTACATCGCCCGCGTCTACTTTGACGGGGAGGTGGCCCCCGGCCAGAACAACCTGACCCAGGCCCGACTGTTCGTGCCCGACAACCTTCCCCCACAGCTCGCCGACATCGTGGAGGTCTCCAAGCTCTCCCCGGCCAGCACCCAGGTCAAGGGCAACTGGGTGAACGGCACCTTCACCCAGGGGCTGGAGAACCTGAACAGCCTGGTGGACAACCCCACGGGTACCAACTTCCCCGCCTCCGGGGTGCGGGCCATCCGCTACTTCGCTGACCGGACGCCCTTTGACGCTACCTTTAACCGGGACATCCTCCTGGGCGAGGCCACGGTCAGCCCCTACTCCATCCAGGTGAACACCCAGGCTGCCCTTCCCGACGGGACCTACCGCGTCTTCGCCGTGGCGGTGGACCAGGTGGGCAACGAGTCCACCGGGCCCCTCTCCGCCTACATCCTCAACGTGGACAACACCCCGCCCAACGTGACCCTGGCGGCCCGCGACCGGGGCCCCGGCGATGTGGGCACCGTCTGCGCAGGCGGCGGCAACGTGGACCTCTTCCCGGCGGACCCGGGCTTCGTCTCCGGCTGCGCCGTGGTCACCACCCGGGCTCGGGATGCCGGCGTGGGCTTCGTGGCCGGCACCACCCGGCTCATCGTGAGCCTGGGGGGCGGGGCGCCGGTGACCTTCCCCACCTCCATCGTTGCCGGCCCTAACGATACCCTCATCCAGAACGGTACCGTGAACTACGACACCGTCAACGGGCCCGTGACCCTCACCGCCACCATCAGCGACGAGCTCGGCAACCAGGGCCAGGCCACCCTCCAGATCACCGTGGACAACAACCGGCCTCAGGCCCCCGTCATCACCTCGCCCAGCGCCGGCAC
>NZ_AQWU01000007.1 GCF_000376265.1 Thermus igniterrae ATCC 700962 | reverse complement strand
ACGGGGGCTGAAGGCGGTGGCCCTGCAAGTGGAAGCTTGGGTGATGGCCTGGAGCGTGGTGGCCCAGCTTCTTGGGCAGGCGGGTCTGCCCATCACCCGGGTGTTGCGGGCGGTGGCGTGAGGTGAGTACGCAGGTGAATATCCGAAAAGGGGGACTGTTCCTTAATTATAACGCTTC
The DNA here is from genome assembly GCF_000376265.1 of Thermus igniterrae ATCC 700962. Lineage (GTDB taxonomy): Bacteria > Deinococcota > Deinococci > Deinococcales > Thermaceae > Thermus > Thermus igniterrae. The sequence goes on along the minus strand of NZ_AQWU01000007.1, from coordinate 1,636 downwards.
ACTTTGCGACTTTCAAGTCTTCACCCCAAAGCAAGATTTATTGACACCCCCTCCCCCCACCGCGCCAAGCTGGCCTGCTGGCCGCGGAGAGCCAGGGCTTCCCGCAGGGCCAGGAGCTTTTCCTCCTCCCCGTGCACCAGCACCACCCGGGGCTGGCCCGAAAGCCACTCCAAGAGCTCGTCCTGGCCGGCATGCCCCGAGAAGCCGCCCAGGGTGTGCACGCTGGCCCTTAGGGGCACCTCCTGCCCCAAAAGGCGCACCCTCTCCGGCCGGGCGATGATCTCCGCCCCCAGGCCCCCCCGGGGCTGGTAGCCCACGAAGACCAGGGCGTTTTGGGGGTCGGCAAGCCCGTGCTTCAGGTGGTGGAGAATGCGCCCCCCCGTGAGCATGCCGCTTCCCGCGATGACCACCATGGGGCCCGGCTCATGGCTGAGGGCCTTGGAGGCTTCGGCGCTCTCCACCACCTCCAGGTTCCGGGGGCGGAAGGGGTTCTTGCCTTCCAGGAAGTACTGTTGCACCTCCTCGCTGAAGTAGCGCACCAGCCGGGGGTAAAGGGCCAGGACCCGCTCGGCCATGGGGGAGTCCAGGTAAATGGGGGCCTTGGGGAGGCGGTGGCCGTTCTCGTAGAGGAGGAAGAGGATTTCCTGGGCCCTTTCCACGGCGAAGGAGGGGATGAAGACCTTTCCCCCCTGGGCCAGGGTCTCCCCCAGGATGGCCAGGAACTCCTCCACCGTGGCGGGGAAGGGGCGGTGGGCGCGGTCCCCGTAGGTGCCCTCCGAGAGGACCAGGTCGGCCCTGGGGGGCGGGGAGGGGTCGGGGAGGACGGTTTTCTGGCGGTTGCCCAGGTCCCCGCTGTAGACCAGGGTCCTGCCCTCCCCCTGGGCCACCACGAAGGCGCTTCCCGGAAGGTGTCCCGCCTGGCCGAAGGAAAGGGTGAGGTCGCCCATGCGGAGCCACTCCCCGTACTCCAGGGGCTTTAGGTGGTGGAAGACCGCCTCCACGTCCTCCTCCCCGAAGAAGGGCTCCTCCATGACCTTCAGGGCGTCCTCGAGGACAATCCGCATCAGAAGCCCCGTGGCCCGGGTGGCGTAAACCGGCCCCCGGTAGCCCTCGCGGAAGAGCTTGGGCAGCCGGCCCACGTGGTCCAGGTGGGCGTGGGTGAGGACCACGGCGTCCACCTCCTTGGGGTCAAAGCCGAAGGGGGCCTGGTTCTTGGCCTCCTCCCGGCCCTGGAACATGCCGCAGTCCAGGAGGACCCGCCGCCCTTCCGCCTGGAGGAGGTGGCAGCTTCCCGTCACCTCCCGGGCGGCGCCAAAAGGTACGATGCGCATGCCCTTATCTGGGCTTGCCTTGCAAAGGTCAGGAGGACGGGTGTATATCTCTCTCCTGATGGGCAAGCGAGGCTTCCTTCGCAGGGAGGCAAGCCCCAAGGAGGTCTTGGAACACTGCCTGCGCCTGGCCCGGGAGGTGGCCCCTCCCACCCCCAAAGGCAAGCGGGGCCGCCCCTGGCGCTACAGCCACGCCCTTTACCTGGCCCTCCTTCTCTTCCGCGCCTTCTTCCACCTCACCTACCGCGAGACGGAGGCCTCACTCCAGGACCTGATGGAAGGCCCCTTCCCTTCCCACCAGTCCCTGG
>NZ_AQWU01000006.1 GCF_000376265.1 Thermus igniterrae ATCC 700962 | reverse complement strand
CTTCTTCTTCTTGTCTAAACCCCAGAAAGCTCCTGGTATTCTGGGGGCGGTGTAGGACGTATGGATCACCCAACCCGCCTCTATGTCCCCGCCACCCTGGCCAACCTGGGCTCGGGGTTTGACGCCTTGATACCCTGCCCCTCATCTAGAGAACTGGAAGTAGGCCGTCCTCATGCCCCCAAGAAGGATGCTGGTAGAAGGCGGGCTGGTAAGCGGGTCTGTACTCCGCCACCCACCCCTACCGGTCCCCTTCAAACACTCGAAACACGCCCTGGGCGAAAAAGAAGCAGGGCCAAGACGACCCCTATAGCGTAGGGCTCCACGGCCATATCGCCCAGGCGACGGGCAAAAGTCCCAGGAAATACCAAATCCAGGAAGAGGTAAAAGAGGATTACGGCAAAGAGGGAGAAGACCAAGGCTTTCGGGAGGTTAAGGACCACGCCCTTACCCCAGCCCAGGTAGAAGGCCAAAATCGCACCCAAGCCCAACAGCAGCTGCAACCCACCCCAAATGCCCTTCTGTTCAAGAAGAAACGCAAGAACCGTGAAAATCACAAATAGCCCAAATGAGAGGAGTCTTTTTGGGACTTCTCGGTTCCGAAAGGCCATCCCAACACCCCCCTTCGCTTTCATTGTACCACCTCCACCCCTAAGATAGGGCTTCTTCTTCTTGAGAAACGATCTTTGAAGGCAGCTTCCTGCCTTATCAGTGCCCGGATTGAAGATAGGCAGCCCAGATCATTCCGAGAAGAGCGCTGGCATAAGGTAGGCCTATGCGCCTATAGGCAAACCAGAGGGTCAGGAGGAGGCAAAACACCACGAAAACGTCCCCGGTTTCAAGCCTCTCATTGCGAAAAAGATCATCAAAAACGGAGAGCCACAGCTTAAATTGCAGCGCCGCTAAAGAAGAGTAGAAAGCAATGTCTACCAAAGTCCGAAACCTTTCCCTTAGCAAACGCAATACGTTTGGCATCTCTCCTCCTGTTTCGGGGTGCAAACTTGCTACCAGTCATAGGCAGTGCACACAAAGGCTGTTAATGCACAGACCGCCTTTCCTGTGGGATCTGTGGTCCAATAAACGCATGTCGCAGTGAAGACTGCGCAAACCCATCACCTGCCTTCCAAGGAATAGGCAATGTAAGCGATAGCTAAGAGGGATCCACCAAGTGGGATGCCCACAAATCGGAATGCGCTCCACACCATTATAACCAATGCAAGGGTAACCAAAGCGTCCTCCCTGGAAAATGTTCCGGTCCTCCAATGATGGAGGACCTCACGTAGAAGATTGAAAAAGCTGATGGGAAATCCAGTATACCAAACGATTTCTGCAGCCCTGCGAGCCAATTTTGCAAAACTATTAGCTAGCGTACGCAGTAAGTTTGGCATCTCTGCTCCTGCCTCTCAAAACACTCGTTTACCCAGCCAAAAGCATTGCAGACAAATATCGTGGCCATACACGGATAAGGCGCAACTGCACCATACCTTACACAAACTACCTCGCCCGCTATGCAAGCCCATTTCAAGGTACAGTCCTGAACTGTCACAGTCTCACATTTCCCCCCTTTCGGATATTCAATGCATACCCCCTTGACAAGCCAAAGGAAAAGGGGGCGCTTGGTGAGCTGTGGAAGAACACCAGACGCCCCCTTCCATCCTNCCCCTGTCCCTGGAGGAACTGGTCCCCCTGCTCCAGGCATGGCTCCAAGCCCGCTTGCCAGAAGGGGAGAGAAAACCCGGCAGGCCCAGGACCTTCTCCGACCTCAGCCTCTTTCTCTTCCACCTGGTCCGCGCCCTCCTGGGCTTCTCCAGCGA
>NZ_AQWU01000005.1 GCF_000376265.1 Thermus igniterrae ATCC 700962 | reverse complement strand
GCAGGGCTTTACCCAAAACTCCTTCCTCGCCCTCCCTTAGCCTGCTTCAAGAGTTCTTGGGTGACTTCATAGTTGAGCAGGCGAACCAGGCCCCTCAGGAGCAGGTACGGACCATCCCTCTCGCTGGGCAGCCCCAGCTTGCCCCCGAGCTGCAAAAGAAACCCCTTGAACGGATCCCCCAACCGCTCAACTTCCCAAAGGAACACCGCCAGCCCCAGCAAAACCGCCACCACCTTCCGGATCCGGGCAAGCCCCCGCACCTGGAAGGTCTCAAGCCCCAGCCCCGTCTTCAAAAGCCGGAAGAACCGCTCCACCTCCCACCGCCTGCGGTACGCCTCCACCACCTGCGCCGCCTCCTCCCTCCCCCTCACCGGCAAGCTGGTCAGTAGCCACCACTCCCCACGCCGCCCCAGGGCTGGCACCCGGCAGACCACCAGGTGGAGCCGCCTCCCCTCCACCTCCACCTCCCTCCATCCGAAGTGGAGCCGCACCCGCTGGTACCTGCCCCCTACCCTCAGCTCCACCTCCTCCCCACAGGGAAGGGCCAGGGAAGAAGCCACCTTCGCCAGAGAACCCCCCTCCCCAAGCTTCCGGTCCCGGTAGACCCGCACCACGAACTCCTCCCCCAGGGCCAGCACCTGCCCAAACACCTTCCGGTCGTCAAACCCCCGGTCCGCCACATACACCAGCCTCCTGCCCACGCCCCCCAATCGCTCCCGGGCCGCCTCAATGGCTCCCTCCACCTCCTTGGGCAGGCTGGCAAACCCCCTCTCCCCGTAGGCCACCAGGTGGGCGTACCCCAGGGCCAGCCGCCCCGCGGGGTCCAACCCCAGGGCGGTGAGGAGCTCGTACCCGGGCCGCCTATCCTTCCCCACCCGGGCTATCCCCTCCAGGGCCCGGGCATAGGGCTTGGCCACCGGGCTCAGGTCCAGGAGGACCAGAACCTCCTCACCCTCCAGGGCAGTCGCGCTCTCCTGATAGACCCGGTCAAGGAGGGCTTCTGCCTCCACCCGTGGGTTGGACAGGAAGCGGTAAAGGGCTTTGGCCTGGTGGAAGCGGTTCTGGAGGGGAGAAGGGAGCGAGGCCACCATCTCGCTCACCCGGGCTGAGCCTGCGGCCAAGGCGCCCCGCACCACCTCTTCAAACCGTCGGTGGAGGCGCTTATCGGGGGAAAACGCTCGCAAAACGGCCCGTGAACTCCTGGAGCCTGGCCTCGGCCACCTTGAGCATGTCCATGGATCACCCCCGGTACCAGATACGGGCTGCGCCCGCAAGGGGAGATTTACCACGAAACGGAGATGTGGGTAAAGTCCTG
>NZ_AQWU01000004.1 GCF_000376265.1 Thermus igniterrae ATCC 700962 | reverse complement strand
GGGGGCGTCTGGTGTTCTTCCACAGCTCACCAAGCGCCCCCTTTTCCTTTGGCTTGTCAAGGGGGTATGCATTGAATATCCGAAAGGGGGGTCTCCTTAAAGAAAAGAAGAGGCAGAACGAAACCCCAGCCTCTCCAGCACCATGCGCGTGGCGGGGCTTTTGTTGAGGGTGTAGAAGTGCACCCCCTCCACCCCGGCCTCCAGGAGCTCGGCCACCTGCTTGGTGGCGTGTTCCACCCCGATTTCCAAAATGGCCTTGGGGTCCTCCTGGTGCCGCTCCAGCTGGGAAAGCAGGGGCCCAGGGATGCTGGCCCCGCACACCTCGGTGAAGCGGCGGAGCTGGGCGTAGCTGGTGATGGGCATGATGCCGGGGAGGATGGGAATCTCTATGCCCACCCGCCTGGCCCTTTCCAGGAAGCCGAAGTAGTGGGCGTTGTTGAAGAAGAGCTGGGTGATGGCGAAGTCCAGGCCGGCCTCCACCTTGGCCTTGAAGTGGCGGAGGTCGGCCTCGAGGCTCCCGCTTTCCGGATGCCCCTCGGGGTAGGCGGCCCCACCCACAGAAACCCCCTCCCCGTAGCGCTCCCGGATGAAGGCCACCAGCTCCATGGCGTAGCGGAACCCCTGGGGATGGGGGCGGAAGACCCTTTCCCCCTGGGGCGGGTCCCCCCGGAGGGCCAGGAGGTTCTCCACCCCTGCCGCCAGAAAGCGCGCCAGCACCCCGGCCACCTCCTCCCGGCTCTGGCCGGCCACGGTGAGGTGGGCCAGGGGATTAAGCCCGAGCTCGCGGATGCGCCCCGCCCAGGCCACGCTCCTCTCCCGGGTGCTCCCCATGGCCCCGTAGGTGATGGAGACAAAGGCGGGGTGGAACCCCTTGAGCTCGGCCATGGTGCGGAAGAGGGCCTCTTCGCCCTCTGGGGTCTTGGGGGGGAAGAACTCAAAGGAGAATAGGGGCCCCCTGCGCGTCCTTAGGAGGTCCCGTATTTTCATGCGGAAGAGTGTAGCCCCTCACCCCGCCCAGGTCAAGGGTGGCAGGGCTTGCCTAGTAAATTGCCTTGTACCCCGGAGGGGGCGGGAGAAGGGAGAGAAGAACCCTAAGGCCGTAGGCGATGAGCTCCAAAAGCGCCC
>NZ_AQWU01000003.1 GCF_000376265.1 Thermus igniterrae ATCC 700962 | reverse complement strand
AGGAGCTCTACGCCCGCTTTCTAGCGGCCCAGGACCCCGACGAGAAGGCCCGCCTGAGGTCCCAGCTCAAGGCGGCCCTGGGACAGCTCCACCAGACCAGGTACCTGGCCACGTTCGCCGAGCGCCTTCCCCGCTACCCCTACGCCACGGACGACCCCCGGCAGGGGATGAAGCCGCGGAGGAAGGAGAAGGCCCTGGAACACCGCTACATCCAAGTGGGGCGCTACCCTCACGGCATCTTTCGCCTCGTCCTGGACGTGGACGAGCCCACCTGGTGGGATGCCGGGGACCGCATCCCCCCAAGCCTTGCCGTTCCTAACCCCCAGGCCCCCTGGAGGGCCCACGTGGTCTACGAGCTGGAGCCCCCCATCTGGCTGGCCTCTCCCGCGAGCCGGGACTCCGAGGCCAACCCCTTCGCCCTGGCGCGGGAGGTGGATGCCCTCCTGAGGGCCCTCTACGGGGCGGATCCCGCCTACACGGGCCTCCTGGGGCGGAATCCCGTGGTCCACCCCTACCTCATCGGGGGCGGGGAGCTTTGGGACCTGGTGAGCCTCCTGGAGGAGCTGAAGGGACTGCTCCCTCGGGGGCGGGTGGCGGCCTACCGGGACACCGCCACCTACGGGCGGAACGAAACCTTGTTTGACCGGGTGCGGGCCTTCGCCTACTCGGTGGTGGCCCTGTACCGGGGGAAGCCCAACGGGCTTGAGCTCTTCCGCCAGGCGGTGGCCTACGAGGCGGAGAGGCTGAACCGGGAGCTTTTCCGTGGGCATCCCCAGGGGCCCTTGCCCGCGAACGAGGTGGGGTGGATCGTCAAGTCGGTGAGCAAGTGGACCTTCCACCACTACCGGGGGACGAGGGTCTGGGTCCTTTCGGGGACCGGGAGGCCGGACCGGAGCAGGCTCTCTCCTCGGGCCCGGGCCCTCATTGAGCCCCTGAGGGGGGAGGAGCTAGAGAAGCACCTGGTGGCCACCAAGCCCAAGCGCGTGGCCAGCCTCGAGGCCAGCAACCGCAACCGCCAGGGCAAGGCCGAGGAGGCCCTAGTGGAGGCCCTGAAGCGCCTACAGGCCCGGGGGGAGGCCATCACCGCCCGGGCCCTGGCCCGTGAGGCGGGGG
>NZ_AQWU01000002.1 GCF_000376265.1 Thermus igniterrae ATCC 700962 | reverse complement strand
TCGGACTTCCCCCAGCGCTCTCCCCCGGAGGCGGGGGCAGTTCCCCCGAGGGGCTTCCCTTCTTCGCCCGGGAACGGGGCGGGCCCTTCAGGTGGGCCAGACCCCCTCGTGAGGCCGAGGGCCGCCGTGGCTGGCCGTGTGGTGGCCACCACCCTCCCTTGAGGCCGGGAGCGGCCGGCGAGTCCGCCGGGATCCCGGCGAGGAGTCCCCTCCTCCCAGGGGCCCCTTCGGCCCTCGCGTCTCTCTCGCAGGTTCGGAGCCTTCACGCCCCGCTTTCCGACTCCCCTCCCGGGGAGGCCTCCTTCCGGCTGTCGGGGGAGGGCGAGGCCACCCTCCCCCCCAGTGGTGCCGAGGCCGGCCCTGGGCTGGAAACCCAGGTTAGCCGGTCCAGGCTTTCGGCGCGTGGTGCGAGGAGCGCGCCCCTCCACGACACCGCCGGGCGACAGGTACCCCGACGGGAGCCGCTTCGGTTCAGCCTACTCGCCTGGTCTCCCCCCCTGGTGCGGGCGCTTATCTCTCCGGGCCCTCCGGGTTTCCCCGTACGGCACCGGGTTTCGCCGCCCTACGCTACCGCCATCAACCGGGGCCCCCACCCCGTCCGGCGTTCACGCCCAGAGGTTCCCCCGTTAGCCAGCCCTACTGCGCCAGTACGCCCTTATGAGCCCTCAGCCCTGTTGTGGTCTGACCACTCCCCCCACCCTACGAGGTTCCAAGCTCGGATAGGGGGGCCAGGGGATGAGGGCGTCACCCGTGGGCACTTGGCTTCCCATAGGGGCCACGCGGGCCCCATGTACAGACCCGAGCTGTGCGCGCGGCCAGGGGTTTCAGCCGAAGCCTCCCCCCCTGTGCCCCCCCCTCCAGTCGCCCTTGGGGGGCTGGGACCTCGCGGTCCAGCCGCCGGTTTCCCGACGACACCCCACGTTCATCCGTGGGCCTCAGCGCTGGGCCTGTGGGCACCGGCCTAGGGTTCCCCCCAGACCGGAGGCGGGATGGGTTTCCCCCCCACTTTCGGAGCTGGCGGCCTAGCGTCTACTAGACCTGTCCGGGTCGCCCAACATCCACGACCCCGATCTCCTCGGGTGAGTGCGGTCGAAGGGGGG
>NZ_AQWU01000001.1 GCF_000376265.1 Thermus igniterrae ATCC 700962 | reverse complement strand
CCTCCCCGGCCGGCCGCGGCTTGCCCTCCGGGTGGGCTACCCGCCCTGGTCCCTGGAGGGGGAGGTGCGGGCAGGGGTCCTGCGGGACCCGGTGGCGGTGAGCGCTGCCCTGGGGCTGGCCTGGACCCGGGGAAGCCCCCTGGCCCTCTCCCTGGGGGTGGGGATGGGCCTCCTGGCCAACGAGGCCTGGAGCCTGGGGGTGGGGGCAGGGGTGCGGGTGCCCCTGGGGGTGGAGGTCCCCTCGGGGGAGGTGTACCTGCGCCTGGGGTACGTGACGGACCCCGAGGGAGGGGAGGAGCTGGGCCTTAGGGCGGCCCACGGGACCTCCGGGTTTCGCCTGGTCCTGGAGGCCTCGGGAGCCCTTCTGCGGTAGTTCGCGAAAGCTAGGCTTCGCGCAAGAAAGGGGGCCAGGACGGCAAAGGAGAGGGGCAGCCGCGCATGGTCTTGCGGGGGATCCCGGGGGTCTCCCGCATAAACCCCGCAAGGGGGAGGAGGGAGGAGAGGGCCTCCCGGGAGTGGAAGGGTATGCAGCCCAGGTAGCCTGGGGATATGGTCCGTCGCCGGGAAGTCTCTATCGGCCCCGACCGGCGACTCCGCTTCACCATCGAGCTGGAGCGGGGCCGGCCCAGGTCCTGGGCCGTGCAGCTGGAGTGGTACGACCCCGAGGAGGGGCGCTGGGTCTGGGTGGCCCGGTACGACACCTCCGGCGGGACCCCCCACCGGGACCGCAACCGCATCGCCGCCCATGAGGCGGTGGACCTGCCCCGGGACCCAGGAAGGGCGGCCAGGGTGGCGGAGATGGACCTGGCCCGCCGAGCGGAGGAGTACATTGAGGCCTATAGGGCCGCAAAGGCCCAGGGAAAGGAGGGATGGTGAACCCGGCGGAGAGGCTGGCGGAGCTGGACGGGGTGCTAGCGGAGGAGCTCCTGGCGAGGGGACTTCTGGGGGAGCTCCCCGAGGCCTACCGCCTCGTCCCCCTGCCCCTAGACGAGCCGGAGGTGGCCC